>DASSEW010000037.1:0-16065 GCA_035695065.1 Rhodanobacteraceae bacterium
GCCAACATGGCGTTGGCGCCAGTGTGGGGGTAGACCATGAAACGCGCACTGATCACGGTGCTGGCTCTGGGCCTTGCCGTCAGCTCGTTCGGCGTCTGCGTGGCCGAGATGTTCTGATCGGCACCGCACGCCGAAGCCGTACATCTGCACGCACATGCGGCCCGGTCCGGCCGCCGCCAGACAGCCGCCGCGCGGCTGCCTCCGGGCCGCTGTGCACCACGTGCAACCCGCCCGAACAAAAATGCCCGCATCGCTGCGGGCATTCTGGAATCGGTGGCGCCCGAACTTGGACTCGAACCAAGGACCCCCAGATTAACAGTCTAGTGCTCTAACCAGCTGAGCTATTCGGGCGTTGTTTGAAACTCTGCTTCGATCCTTCCCTGGAGCGCTCTCCGCTCGGCATCCTTGCCTCGCCCTCGCGTCGCGCGCGGAATGCCATTCAAGGCATTCCGCCGGCGCGCGCCGCTCGACCAGCTGAGCTATTCGGGCGCGTTGAACAGCGAATTATCGCGACGTTCGTGCGGACTGTCAAAGCGGAAGGCTCAAGCGCTTGCCGGTTCCGGCGCACCGGCGATCCGGTAGCACGGAACGTACTCGCGGCCCGGCAGCTTCATGCGGTGCTGCGCGACGAAGCTCCGCAGCAGCGCATCCAGTGCGTGCATGATCTTCGGGTCGCCGTTGATCACGAACGGGCCCTTCTTGTCGATCTGGTGCAGGCCTTCTTCCTTGACGTTGCCGGCGACGATGCCGGAGAACGCGCGGCGCAGGTCGGCGGCCAGCAGGTGCGGCTCGCGGCCCGCGCGCAGGTCCAGGGCGGCCATGCTCTCGTGGGTCGGCTGGAACGGCACCTGCAGTTCGTAAGGGATCTTCAGCGCCCAGTTGAAGAAGAACGCGTCGTGCTGCTCGATGCGCTGCTGGCGCACGCGCTCGATGCCGTCGCGGATTTCCCGCGCGACTTCGGTCGGGTCATCGACGATGATGCGGTAATGGCGGCTGATGCCGTTGCCGAGCGCGAGCCGCAGGAACGCATCGATCTGCTCGAAATACGGCGCGGCGACCGCAGGCCCCGTGAACACCAGCGGGAACGGCACGTGCACGTTGTCCGGGTGCAGCAGGATGCCGAGGAGATAAAGGATTTCCTCGCAGGTTCCGACGCCGCCGGGGAACACGATGAAGCCGTGGCCGATGCGCACGAACGATTCCAGCCGCTTCTCGATATCCGGCAGGATTACCAGGTTGTTGACGATCGGGTTCGGCGACTCGGCGGCGATGATGCCGGGCTCGGTCAGGCCGATGTAGCGATTCTTGTAATGCCGCTGCTTGGCGTGCGCGATGGTGGCGCCCTTCATCGGGCCCTTCATCGCGCCCGGGCCGCAGCCGGTGCAGATGTCCTCGCCGCGCAGGCCGAGCTGGTAGCCCACCGTCTTGCTGTAGTCGTATTCCTCGCGCGAGATCGAATGCCCGCCCCAGCACACCACCAGGTTCGGACTGGCGCGCGCGCGCAACACGCGCGCGTTGCGCAGGATGTCGAACACCGCGTGGGTGATGCCGCTGCTGTCGTCGAGGTCGAACTGGCCGGCATCCAGTTGCGTGGAGACATAGACGATGTCGCGCATCACCGCGAACAGCAGCTCGTTGGTGCCGCGGATGATCCGGCCGTCCACGAATGCCTGCGCCGGCGCGTTGGTCAATTCCAGCTGCACGCCGCGATCCTGCTGCAGCACCTGGATGTCGAAATCCCGGTAGCGGTCCAGCATGGTCCGCGCATCGTCATGCACCTCGCCGGAGGTCAGCACCGCCAGCGCGCACGAACGCAGCAAGGTGTGCAGGCCCGCCGTGGTGGCGTCGCGCAAGCGCGCGATCTCCTTGCGCGAGAGCACGTCCAGCGTGCCGGCCGGCGTCACGCGGGCGCTGACGGTTTGCGGGGCGGTGCGGGGGTGCGCGTCGTTCATGCGTTGAAATCCTCAATCGCGCGGCAATGGGCCGCAAGCATGGTCGGAGCGTGCGGCGACGGTCAAGCGTCGCTCAGACCGGACGCAGGTAAGCGGCGACGCCGCTCAACACCATCTGCACCGACAACGCGACCAGCAGCATGCCCATTAAGCGTTCCAGCGCAGTGAGCACGCTCTCGCCCAGCCAGCGGAACAGATAGGTCGAGGAAAGCAGGATCACCGCGGTCGCCAGCCACGCGGCGAACAACGCGATGCCCCACTGCGCGGTGTGGCCCGGCTGCGAATTGGTGAGCAGCAGCAGCGCGGCCATCGCCGACGGCCCGGCCACACCGGGAATGGCGAGCGGCACGATGAACGGTTCGCCCTCGCCCACCGGTCCGAAGATGCCGCCGTCGCGCGGCGGGAACACCATCTTGATGCCGATCAGGAACAGCACGATGCCGCCGCCGATGCTGACGGATTCCTGCTTCAGTTGCAGCGAATGCAGGATCACCTGCCCGCCGAGCAGGAAGGCGATCAGCACGGCCAGCGCGATCAGCAGTTCGCGCGCCATCACCCAGCGCCGCCGCTGCGGCGGCACGTGCTTCAGCAGCGACAGGAAGAACGGAATGTTGCCGAGCGGATCCAGGATCAGGAACAGCAGGATCCCGGCCGACAGCGTGGTCATCTGGGTTTCCATTGCGTCCCCCCGTAAGCTGGACCGGCCCCGCCCTACCCTTCCCGTAAATCCAGCACCTTGCCGCGCGCCTCCATCGCCTGCGGCGACAGAAGATACACGACCGCTTCCGCGGCGGCGTCAGGCGGAGCCACGGTCTCCGCATCCTCGCCGAACCATGCCGTGCGGCGCAGGGTGGTTCGCATCGGCGCGGGCATCAGCGCGTGCACGCGCAAGCTGGAACCTTCGGTTTCCTCGTGCAGGATCGAGGTGAAGCCCTCCAGCGCGGCCTTGGCGGTGCCGTACGCGCCCCAATGCGCGCGGCCCATGCGCTCGCGATCATCCAGCACGAACACCGCTGCGGCATCGGCGCGCTCCTGCAGCAGCGGCATGCATGCCTGCATCAGCAGGAATGGCGCAGTGACGTTGACGTGCAACGCTTCCACCCATTCCTTCGGCTTGTGCATCGCGATCGGCGTAAGCCCGTCGAAACGCGCAGCCGCGTGCACGATGCCGTCCAGCCGGCCGAGTTCGTTGCCGATCATTTCCGCCAGCGATTCGCAATCGGCCGGCGTGGCGCCGAGCAGGTCGATCAACTGAATGATCGGCGCCGGTGCATTCGGCAACGCCGCAACTTCGTCGTAAGCCTTTTCCAGCGCACGCCGCTTGCGCCCGGCCAGCAGCACGGTCGCGCCCGCACGCGCGCAGGCCAGCGCGGAGGCGCGGCCGAGGCCGCCCGCCGCACCGGTGACCAGGATGACGCGACCTTGCAGCGCATCGGCTGCCGGCGCGTATTCGGCCGGCAGGCGCGCGACCGGCAGGCTCATTGCGCGGCCTTGGCCTCTTGCACCATGCGCTGCAGTTCGCCGGACTGGTACAGCTCCAGCGTGATGTCGCAGCCGCCGATCAGCTCACCATTGATGTAGAGCTGCGGGAAGGTCGGCCAGTTGGAGTAGCGCGGCAGGTTGGCGCGGATCTCCGGATCCTCCAGCACGTTGACCGAGAAGAATTCCGCGCCGGCGGCATTGAGCGCCTGCACGGTACGCGCGGAGAAGCCGCACATCGGGAACTGCGGGGTGCCCTTCATGTACAGCACGATCGGATGGCCCTCAAGCGTGCTCTTGATGCGTTCGTTGATTTCCATAACACCTTTCCTGAAATCGGAGTGGTTGCGCTTCGCCCCATTCTGTGCCGTTTCCACAACCCCATTCGATTTTGCAATCGAATTGACCCCTTTACCAAAGGGGCAAGAGCGCTGCTCGCATCAATGGGTTTAGAATGGTGGATGGCGTTGCGCCGAGAACCGCAATTGTAGCAGGCGCGCGGCAACCCCTCCCGGGCGATTTGAAACGTACGGCACCAAGGATGATTCTCGCCCCAGGCCGAGCACGCCGCGCGCGACATAGCGACTGAATCAGGCCGAGCCCTAGCTTCAAACCACCCGTTACGACCATTGCAAGGAGCGAGAACCATGGCGATCGAACTTCCCCCGCTGCCCTATGACCGCAACGCGCTGGCGCCGCACATTTCGGCCGAGACGCTGGAATACCACCACGACAAGCACCACAAGGCTTACGTGGACAACCTCAACAAGATGATCGAGGGCACCGACTTCGCCGACATGAACCTCGAGGACATCGTGCGCAAGGCCACGGGCGGGATGTTCAACAACGCCGCGCAGGCCTGGAACCACACCTTCTACTGGAATTGCCTCTCGCCCAACGGCGGCGGCGAAGCCACCGGCAAGCTGGCCGATGCGATCAAGAAATCCTTCGGCGGCTTCGACAAGTTCAAGGAAGAGTTCAGCAAGGTCGGCGCGACCACCTTCGGCTCCGGCTGGGCCTGGCTGGTGCAGCGCCAGGACGGTTCGCTCGGCCTGGTCAGCACTTCCAACGCCGGCACGCCGATCACCGGCAGCGACCGCCCGCTGCTGACCTGCGACGTGTGGGAACACGCTTATTACATCGACTACCGCAACGCCCGCCCGAAATACATCGAGGCGTTCTGGAACGTGGTGAACTGGGAGTTCGCGGGCACGCAGATGGCGTGATGCCATTCTGGTAGGGCGGACATTGTCCGCCGAATCGAAGTGGCGGGCATTGCCCGCCCTACGCTTGCGGCGAGTGTTTGAGACCCGCGCCGCGGTGACTTAAGCTGCGCGGGTTTTGCGCGATCGCCGATTGCGCCGGGAATTCTCTTGAACGCGGAACCGATCGACGCCCGCCGCCGCCCGCGGTTGCTCGCCCTGTTCACGGCCTTCGTGCTGGCCCTGATCGTGGCCGCGCTCAACTTCGTGCTGTGGGGCGTGGCCGATCGACCGACCCATGTCGAGACCTGGCAGGGCCAGGTGGGCGGCTTCGCCTACAGCGCCTACCAGCGTTACCAGAGCCCGTTCAACGACACCCATCCCAGCGACGCCGAACTCGACGCCGATCTCACGCTGCTTTCGAAGTACACCCATCGCATCCGCACCTACTCGTCGCTGGAGAGTCCCTCCATCCCGCGCCTTGCGATGAAGCACAACCTGGAAATCCTCGCGGGTGCATGGCTGGACCGGCGCGACGACAACAACGAGCTTGAGCTGGATGCGCTGATCGCTCAGGCGCGGCGCTGGCCGGACATCAAGCGGGTGATGGTCGGCAACGAGGTGCTGCTGCGCAACGACATGTCGGCGCACGAGCTCATGGCCTATCTCGATCGCGCGCGTGCGGCGATCAGGCAGCCGGTCTCCACCGCCGAGCCGTGGCACATCTGGATGAAATATCCGGAGCTTGCGCGGCACGTGGATTTCATCACCGTGCACCTGCTGCCGTACTGGGAAGGCGTGCCGGTCAGGAATGGCCAGGCCATCGGCGAGGCGCTGACGCGCTATCACCAGCTGCAGCAGCTGTTCCCCGGCAAGCACATCGTGATCGGCGAAATCGGCTGGCCTTCCAACGGCGACCGTTTCGAATACGCCAAGCCGTCCATCGCCAACGAGGCGATCTTCCTGCGCGAGTGGCTCAACGTCGCGCGCGCGCGCGGCATCGACTACTACCTGATGGAAGCGATCGACCAGCCATGGAAGGAGGCGCTGGGCGGGCGCCGCGTCGAAGCCTACTGGGGCATGTTCGATTCGTATCGCCACCTGAAATTCCCGATGACCGGCCCGGTGCTGGAGGACGTGAACTGGCCATGGAAAGCCGCGGCTTCGGCGATTCTCGCGTTCCTGCCGATGCTGTGGTTCGCGTTCGCCTTCGCGCGCTTCCGGTTGACCGGACGGTTCGTGTTCCTCGCGCTGATCCAGCTTGCCGCCGCGCTGATCGTGTGGTCGGCGACGGTGCCATTCTTCTTTTATCTCGATGTCGTGGACTGGGCGATGCTGGTGCTGCTGTTCCCCGCCCAGCTCGCCATCCTCGCGATCCTGCTGATCAACGGTTTCGAGTTCACCGAGGTGCTGTGGCGCAAGCGCTGGCTGCGGCATTTCGGTTTGCTGCAACCCGATCCACCGGAGCGGCAGCCGTTCGTCTCGATCCACCTCGCCTGCTACAACGAGCCGCCGGAGATGGTGATCGCCACGCTCGATTCGCTGGCCGAACTCGACTATCACAACTTCGAAGTCCTGGTGATCGACAACAACACCAAGAACGAAGACGTGTGGAAGCCGGTGCAGGCGTACTGCGAAAAACTCGGACCGCGCTTCCGCTTCTTCCACCTCGATCCGTGGCCGGGCTTCAAGGCCGGCGCGCTGAACTTCGGCCTGAAGGAAACCGATCCGCGCGCGCAGGTAATCGCCGCGATCGATGCCGACTACGTGGTGCGCACCGATTGGTTGTCCTCGCTCACCGGCTATTTCCATGATCCGAAGATCGCGGTGGTGCAATGCCCGCAGGCGCATCGCGAGTGGGAAGACAACGCGTTCCGGCGCATGACCAGCTGGGAGTCCGACGGCTTCTTCCGGATCGGCATGCACCACCGCAACGAGCGCAACGCGATCATCCAGCACGGCACCATGACGATGGTTCGACGCAGTGCATTGGAAGGCACCGGCGGCTGGGCGGAGTGGACGATCTGCGAGGACGCGGAGCTGGGCTTGCGCCTGATGCACGCCGGCTACGAACTGGTGTACGTCGATGAAGTGATGGGTCGCGGGCTGCTGCCGGCGGATTTCGCTGCCTACAAGTCGCAGCGCAATCGCTGGGCGTTCGGCGCGATGCAGATCCTCAAGGGACGCTGGGGCTGGATGGTGCATCGCGGCCCGCTGAGCGCCGGGCAGCGCTTCCACTTCCTCACCGGCTGGTTCTCGTGGTTCGCTGATGCACTGCACCTGGTGTTCACGCTGATGGCGCTGGCGTGGACGATCGGCATGATCGCGGCGCCCTCGGTGTTCAGCCTGCCGATGCAGTTGTTCCTGATCCCGGTATTGGGCTTCTTCGTGGCGAAGACGCTGTTCGGCATCGTGCTGTTCCGCGCGCGCGTCCCGTGCTCGTGGCGCGAAACGATCATGGCGTCCGTGGCCAGCATGGGATTGAGTCACGCCATCGCACGCGGGATCTGGCGCGGCCTGTTCAGGAAACAGGGCGTATTCGTGCGCACCGCCAAGAGCCGCCGACTGACGAAGAAGAAGCCGAGCGCGTTCACGCCGGTGCGCGAGGAAATGCTGATGGCGGTCGCGCTGGCGCTCGCGATCATCGGCATGGCCATCGACTACGGTGGCCAATACCTGGAAGGCCAGTTGTGGATGCTGATCCTGGCCGCGCAGGCGATCCCTTATGTCTCGGCGCTGGTCGGTGCGGGGGTGGCGAAGCACTCATCGGGAGGAGCGGCGGAATAGCGGAAGCGACTCGCCTTCGTGTTCGTCATCCCGGCCATGGATTGGCCGGGACCCAGCGCCACGGATGGCAAAGACACTGGATTCCGGCCTGCGCCGGAATGACGAGCTAATCTTCAGTGCGCCCATGCAGGGCGCGTATGACTGGCTCAACCTGATCCTGCCGCCGCAGCGCAGCCCCCACCCGTTCCAATGCCGCCGCGAGCGACCGATCGTCACGCGCGCGCAGCGTGGCGTGTCCGACCTTGCGCCCGACGCGCGGCGATTTGCCGTAGTCATGCCAGTGTGCATCGGACTCGCGCAGGATCGCATCCCGGTCGGGCAATTCGCCGATCCAGTTCAGCATGCAGCTGCGCCCGAGTGCGGCGGTATCGCCCAGCGGCAATCCCAGCACCGCGCGCACGTGGTTCTCGAACTGCGAAGTGAGCGCGCCCTCGATGGTCCAGTGCCCGGAGTTGTGCACGCGCGGCGCCATTTCGTTGCCAAGGAGCTTGCCCTGGTGCACGAAGAGTTCGAGTGCAAACACGCCGACGTAATCCAGTTTCTCCGCGATCACGCGCGCCAACTCGAACGCATGCGTTTGCAGTTTCGGATCGATGTCCGCCGGCGCGAGGCTCGCGGAAAGGATTCCGTCCGAGTGCCAGTTGCGCGTCAGCGGCCAGGTGCGGAACTCGCCGTCGCGGCCGCGCCCCGCGACCACGGATACTTCGCATTCGAAGGGCACGAAAGCTTCCAGGATCAGCCCGTGCGCATTCGCGCCCAATGCCTGCCATGCCGCGTCGGCATCCGCGATCGAGCGCAGGCGGAACTGGCCTTTGCCGTCGTAACCCAGCCGGCGCGTTTTCAGGATCGCCGGCGCGCCGACTTCGCGCAGCGCGGCGTCCAGGTCTTCGCGCGTATCCACTTTCGCGAACGCCGGCGTGTCCAGCCCGCATTCGCGGAACAACGTTTTCTCGGCCAGCCGGTCCTGCGCTGTGCTGAGCGCGCGTGGATTCGGAAACACTTTCGTGCGTTCGGTCAGCCATTGCGCGGTGTCCGCCGGCACGTTCTCGAAATCGAACGTCGCGACGTCGACCTGCTGCGCGAATTTCTCCAGCGCGTCGAAATCGCGCCAGTCGGCGCAAATCAGCGGCGCGATCTGCCCGGCGCACGCGTCTTCGACCTGATCGACCACCAGGAAGCGCACGCCCAGCGGCGCACCGGCCAGTACCAGCATGCGCGCAAGCTGACCGCCACCCAATATACCTACCGTTTGCACGCGCGCCTCTCTGCACGATTGCCGAGCTGGTGAAAGGGCGAACCCGCACAGCACCAACTCCCCCTCTCCCGTTTACGGGAGAGGGTAAAGGGTGAGGGCAACATTGCGAAGACGCCACTCATTTCATGCGAGCCGCTTTGCGCGGATCGGGACGTTTCAGCACCTGCGCGGTCTGGTTGGCGCGGAACTTCTCCAGCGCCTTCGCCACCTTCGCGTCGTTCAAGGCGATGATCGCGACCGCGAGCAGCGCGGCATTGATCGCGCCGGGCTTGCCGATCGCAAGCGAGCCGACCGGAATGCCCGCCGGCATCTGCGCGATCGAGAGCAGCGAATCCAGTCCCTTCAGCGCCTTCGATTCCACCGGCACGCCCAGCACCGGCACGCGCGTCTTGGCGGCCAGCATGCCCGGCAGGTGCGCCGAACCGCCGGCACCGGCGATGATCGCCTGCAGGCCGCGGCCCGCGGCCGATTCCGCATACGCGAACAGCTTGTCGGGCGTGCGGTGCGCCGACACCACTTCCACTGCGTGCGCGATGCCGAATTGCGCCAGCGTTTCCGCGGCGTGCTGCATGGTTTCCCAGTCCGATTGCGAGCCCATCACCACGCCGACGCGCGGTTGCTGCTTCGTTTTCATGGTCCGGCCGCCCCAAAACGGCTATTGTACGCGAGCGCGCCGCGTATCTCCCGGCCCGCACCTGGCAAGAATCCTGCTCTGATCGACGGGGTGAAAACGCGTGGACAAACGGCTGCTGGACATCCTCTGCGACCCGGTCAGCAAGACCCCGCTGCGCATGCTCGGCGCCGCGGAACTGGAGGCGCTCAATCGCGCCGTGCAAGCCGGCTCGCTGGACACGGTCCGCGGCGAGAAGGTCGCGAGCCCGCTCTCGGCCGGGTTGATCACCGTGGACGGCAAGGTCGTCTACCGCATCGAGGACGACATCCCGGTCATGCTGCCGGACGAAGGAATCGGCACCTTGCAGCTCGCGGATTTCCCGCGCTGAAGCCGCTTCGAACGAGCCGGATGGCGGCGCTCGGGGCGGCCTTCCACCCTGTGACGCCCGTCACGTTCCAGCAACGTGGCTCCGCCATACTTTGTGACAATTCGCCCCCGGCCAAGGCAGGCGCCAGATGAGCAGCCCGCAGAACGATCTTCGCCCCGACGACAACAAGGTCGTCGAATTGACCGGGCGTGGCGATCCGCGCACCGAGCGCGTCGGCGAACTGCTCGGCGCCGTGCGCGCGCTTACGCTGAAACGCAGCCACGACCTGGCTTCCACGTTGCTCGACAACGTGGATGATGCGCTGTTCGACTTGGCCGAAAAAGCCGAGAGCAATGCCGCGCAGACGCAGTTCTTCGACGGCATGCGCGAGATCCGCAAGCGGCGCCCGCTGCTCGAGCGGCTGTTCGGCGAGCAGGTCGCGCGCAACTTCAATGAATTCGCATCCGGCCAGCCGCGCGCATCGCGCAGCAGCCCCGCCGCGACGACCCGCACCGGCGAGCTGTCGCTGGTGGATGATCGCGAGCTGGAGGAGTCGCTCGCCATCGCCAGCATGGTGAGCAAGGCCGACGGCCGGCTCAACAGCCCGCTGCATGCCTTGAACCAGCGGCTCGGCGTGATCTGCGGCGGACACAAGATCGAAGACGCCACCAATCCGCTCGGCCCCGCCGCGCTGGCGCATGCGTTCCGCACTGCATTGCGCGAGATCGACGTCGACATCAAGGTGCGACTGATCGTCCTGAAACTCTTCGAGCGCTACGTGTTGAACGGTCTGGACGCGCTCTACCACGACGTCAACCTGCAACTGATGCAGGCCGGCGTGCTGCCGCACCTGCGCCACGTGATCGCGCGGGCGCCCTCCTCCGGCGCCGAAGGCACGCACGAAGCGACCGCGGCCGAAGCCGCTTCCGTGGCGGCCGCGAGTGCTGCCGTGGCTTCCACGGTGGCCGGCGAATCGGCCGGGCTGCACGCGGAGTTGATGCACACCTTGACCGCATTGCTGGCCTCGCGCCGGCAACAGGGGCGCACGTTCGAAATGCCGGCCGGCGCGGTGGGCGGCGGCCCGACCATCGCTTCGCTCACGCCGGCGGAACTGCTCGGCGCGCTCACGCTGTTGCAGGGCGAAACCGCGCCGCTTCCGGCGCAGCCGATCGTGCTGGACCAAGGCGCGGCGGTCAGCATGGTGCAGCGCCTCAAGGACGAGCTGATGGCGCAGATCCAGCGCTTGTCCGGCCAGGCGCACGCCCACGTCTCCGGCGCCGACGAGGACACGATCGACCTGGTCGGCATGCTGTTCGAATACATCCTGCAGGACCGCACGATTCCTGCGCAGATGCAGGTACTGCTGTCGCGACTGCAGATTCCGTATCTGAAGGTCGCGATCCTCGACCGGCGCATGTTCGCGCACGCTTCGCATCCTGCGCGCAAGCTGCTCGACCTGCTGGCCGATACCGCCAAGGGCTGGTCGGAGGAATCCGATCGCGACCACCGGCTGTACGACAAGACCAAGGAAGTGGTCGAAGCCTTGCTTGCGGATTTCGACGACGACGTCAGCGTCTTCGCGCGCCAGCTCGAGGATTTCGAATCCTTCGTCGAAAACAACCGCAAGCGCGCGGACCTCGCCGAGCAGCGCGCGGCGGAAGCTGCGCGCGGCCGCGAGCGCCTGCAGGAGGCGCGCCGGCGCGCCGCGCGCGAGATCGTCACCCGGATCGAAGGCCGCCCGCTGCCGGCGCTGCTGCAAAGCGTGCTGACCCGGCCGTGGGCGAATTACCTGGTGCTGGTGCTGCTGCGCCAGGGCGAGCTGTCGCAGGAGTTCACCTCGGCATTGCGCTTCGTGGACGATTTCGTCGAGAGCGCGCAGACACCCGCCGACGATGGTGCGCGCGCGAAGTTGCGCGACATGCTGCCTTCGCTGGAGAAGACGCTGCGCCACGGACTCACCACGGTCGCGTTCCAGGAACCGGACCTGCGCCGCCTGCTGGACGACCTGCAGGAGTTCTGGCGCCGCCAGCTGGGCGAGGAACCCGCTTCATCGCAACCTGCAGCTGTCGAAGCCGTCACCGAGCCGCTACCGATTCCCGCGCACGTCGAAACGATCCTCGACGAGGACGTGACCGAGGCACCGCCCGCGGTCGAAGCCGGGGTTTCGGTGAACGACCTCGAATCGATGCAGGCCGTGCGCGCGCTCAAGGTGGGCGCGTGGATCGAGTTCGTCGATGAGGCCGGCGCGAGCGAGCGCGCCAAGCTGTCATGGATCAGCCCGATCAGCGGCAAATTGCTGTTCGTCAACCGTCGCGGCTTGAAAGTCGCCGACCGCAGCCTGCAACAGCTCGCCGCGGAGATCCGCGACGGCCGCGCGGTGGTACTGGAAGAAGTGCCGCTGTTCGACCGCGCGCTGGACGCGATCGTCGAAAGGCTGCGGCAGGCGCAGGCGGAGCGCGCCCAAACGTAGGGCGGGCATTGCCCGCCAAATGGCGGACGATGTCCGCCCTACTCGCTACTCGCCCGAGCTTTTCCTCTGCCCTTGCGGCTGCGACAATCCCGAAAATTTTCGAGGTTGCCATGCCCGAGCTGAAGCCGCCCCCGCAGGATGTGATCGCCGCCGACGTGCGCCGCGCGTTGGCCGAGGATTTCGGCAGCGGCGATGTCACCGCCGATTTGATCGATGCGAATGCGCACGGGCGCGCGCGGATCGTCTGCCGCGAACCCGCCATGATCGCCGGGGTTCCCTGGGCGGAGGCATGCTTCCGCGCGCTCGATCCGGACGTGCGCATCGAATGGACCTGCGCCGACGGCGATCGCGTGGCGGCTGATGCCGTGCTGTGCGGCATTGAAGGCAACGCGCGCGCGCTGGTCGGCGCGGAGCGCTGCGCGCTCAATTTCCTGCAGACCCTTTCGGCCACCGCGACCACGACGCGCGCCTACGTGGGCGCGGTAGAAGGCACCCGCGCAACGATCCTCGATACGCGCAAGACCCTGCCCGGATTGCGCATCGCGCAAAAGTACGCCGTGCGCTGCGGCGGCGGCGCCAATTACCGCACCGGCTTGTACGATGCGATCCTGATCAAGGAAAACCATGTCGCGGCCGCGGGGGGCATCATTCCCGCGGTGACAATCGCGCGCGCGCGCCATCCCGACCTGCTGCTGGAAGTGGAAGTGGAAACGCTCAACGAACTTGCGCAGGCGTTGAGCGCCGGCGCAGACCGGATCCTGCTGGACGACTTCACGCCCGACATGCTGCGCGAAGCGGTGGCGCTCACCGATGGTCGCGCGCCCCTGGAAGTGTCGGGCAGCGTGGATCTGGGCCGCGTGCGCGCGATCGCCGAATGCGGAGTGGACTACATCTCGATCGGCGCGCTCACCAAGAACGTGCGCGCGATCGATCTCTCGATGCGGTTCACGTAGGGCGGGCATTGCCCGCCATGGCGGACGGTGTCCGCCCTACCAGAGTCCGGCGAAGTACGTCGCGGCGGCAGCCAGGATCAGCACGGCGATCACGCCGATCGCCCAGCGCAAGCCGTTGCCGCCGCGATCGCCCATCGGTTCGGCAGGCGTCGCGGCGGGCGCTACCGTCTCCGCGCCGGGCGCCAGCAGCATGAACCGCACCGTGTCGAGGGCCAGCTCCTCGCCCGGGTGCAACAGTCCGCTGCGGATGCGCTTGCCATTGAGGTAGGTGCCGTTGGCCGAGTCCAGGTCCTCGACCAGCACGCCGCCGTTCGCGGGCCGGATGCGGGCATGCCGGCGCGAGATTTCATCGATCGGGATGCACACGTCGCAATCGGCCTGCCGGCCGAACACCATTTCCCCGCCGACGCCGAAGCTGCGTCCGAACGTCGGACCGGAAACGCCCCGCAGCACATAGCGCGGCACCGTCGCGCGCATGCGCGTGCTGCCGTCGTCGAGTTCGGATTCCGTCGCCACGTTGACCGCGCGACAGCGCACGTCGGCAAATTCCAGGGTATCGCCGGCCTTCAACACGATCGCATCGTGCACCGGCCGCCCGTTCAGCCGGACCGGCTCGGCGCAGGGCTGCAACTGCACGCGCGCGCCACGGCGCTCGATTTGTGCGTGCCTCGGCGCGATGCCAGGCTGGGCCAGGTGGATGCCGGCGTCGGCTGCCGCGCCGACCACCGTGATGCCGTCGGCCAGCGTCACCGGACCGTGCTCGCCGCCTGCGAAAACCAGTTTCATCGTATGCCCCTTGGATCCGCGTATTCTTCCCTGAGGCGTTTCTGCCGACTGGTCTACCCCTGCCGGAAGTCACGCTCGCTTAAAATCCCGTGCATCTTAGCCGAAATCCCATGGACCAAGCACTGCTCCCGCTCTCGATTTGCACCGTCGCCGGCCTGCTCTGGTACGCCGCCATGCGGGCCAGGGAGCTTGCGATCGTGCACGCCGGGCGGCTGTGCGCCGAGCACGGTGCGCAGATGCTCGACCAGAGCGTGGCTCTGCACAGCCTGCGGCCCATCTGGCGTGGCGGCCCGCCTAGGCTGGCGCGCAGCTATCGCTTCGAGCTGAGTTACGACGGCGATGACCGCCATCGCGCCAGCCTCACCCTCATCGGCGATCGGCTGGTGGATTACAGCCTGCCGGCACGCGACGATCCCTTTGCACCGGCTGTTCCGCCGGCGCTCCCGTCACAAGCCTCGCCGCCCGCCCGGCTTTCCGAATCGATCCCTTCCGCAGGCAACGTGGTGCCGATCACGCGCGCACGCCGGACCCTGCATTGAAGGTGAGGGTGTGCCGCCCGGCATGAGCACTTGCCGATCCTGGTGCCGTGTCATCGCACATCGCTGTGCAACGGATGAGTTCATCCTGAACTTATTTGACCACCCGCAATTTCGGCGGCCCCTTGGGCGGCGGCTCATCCGGGGAAGGCGGCGGCGATGGCTCTTCGGATTGGTTGATCGGAGCCACCGTCTGCAATGACGGGCGTTGCGGCGCCTGTTCCGACGGCTCGACGCCGACCGGCGCGGGTTCCCCATCCTCCGGCGGAAACATCATGCCCTGCCCGTTCTCCTGGGCGTAGATCGCCATTACGGCGGAGACCGGCACGTCGATCGACTGGCTCACGCCGCCAAAACGGGCCATGCAGCGGACCCGGTCGTTGCCGAGATCCAGATTGGCGACCGCGCGCATGGCGATGTTCAACACCACCTTGCCCTCGCGGATCGCGCTGGTCGGCACGCGCACGCCGGGGCGCCCGGCGTCCACCAGGATGTAGGGGGTGAATCCGTTGTCGCTGATCCAGTCGTAAATCGCCCGCAGCAGATATGGGCGATTCGAAGTCATTGCGGGTTGGTCTTCAGCCACTTCGTTTTCCGGTGCAGCAAGCTGCATTGGGTCGCCGGTTGCCGGCATGATGCGTGACGTCATTCCCGCGCGAGCCGCTGCGCGGCGTCGGGAATGAACGCTGTTCTGGAACCCGGCTCCCGGGCCCGAACCCGCAGTCTAACCGTTTGCCACTTCGTGGAGCGAACGCTCGTCGGGCGTGAGGCTGCGCGCGAAACCCTGGCCGCGGAAAATGCGTTCGCCGTAATCCACGATCGGCTTGCCCTCGCGCGGCAATTGCACGTTGAGCATGGGCAAGCGCCAGATCACCGGTGCGACCAGGCAATCGGCCAGGCTCATTTCCGGGTTGAGGAAGAACTTGGAAGCCTTGAACAGCGGCAGCGCGGCCATGAGCGCGTCGCGCAGGCGCTTGCGCGCGGGCTCGGCCGTGCGGCCGCCGGCCTGGATTGTTTCGATGAGCGGCAGCCATTCGCGCTCGATGCGCACGCACGCCAGACGCAGGCGCGCACGCGAGAGCGGATCCACCGGCATCAGCGGCGGATGCGGGTAGCGCTCGTCCAGGTATTCGCAGATCAGCGCCGGCTGGTAGAGCACCAGGTCGCGATCGAGCAGGGTCGGCACGTCGCCGTAGGGATTGAACTCCAGCAGCTCTTCGGACGGCTTGCCGAGCGTGACATCCACGCGGTCATAGCCGACGCCCTTGGCCGCCAGCACCATGCGGACGCGATGGCACTGCACGTTGTCCGACGCCGTGAACAGCGTGAGTATGGAGCGCGAACGAGCGGATTGGGTCATGCCTGCGGTCCCCTTTTTGGTTCCGGACGACTCCGTCCGGGACTTGCCAGAACACGCCGAGTCGGGCACTTCATGCACGTCCTGCGCATTCGAGCGGGCTCAGGCCCGCACTTCTCATCGGCCGGCCGGATCAAGCGCCAGCCGCCGGGCTCGCGGACGGTCCCACCGCCCGCGGTTCCCGATCAATCCTGTGATACCCGCAGGCGTGTTTTCGCACACCTGCCGCCGCAGATCAATGCACGTCCTTCCAGTATTCCTTCTTCAGGATGAAGGCGATGAAGGTGAACAGGGCCAGGTAGATCAGC
>DASSEW010000038.1:0-42474 GCA_035695065.1 Rhodanobacteraceae bacterium
AGGTGCAGGCGCGCGACTTCCTCGTCGAGCTTCTTCGGCAGGCGATAGACCGTCTTCTCGTATTTGTCCTTGTTCTGCCAGAGGTCGATCTGCGCGAGCGTCTGGTTGGAGAACGAATTGGACATCACGAACGCCGGGTGGCCATGCGCGCAGCCGAGGTTCACCAGGCGGCCTTCCGCGAGCAGGTAGATCGCATTGCCGTTCGGGAATACATAGCGGTCGACCTGCGGCTTGATGTTCTCGCGCTTGGCGGTTTGCTGCAGGCGATCCACCTGGATCTCATTGTCGAAGTGGCCGATGTTGCACACCAGCGCGTTGTGCTTCATGCGCTGCATGTGTTCCAGCGTGATCACGTCGCGGTTGCCGGTGGTGGTGACGTAAATGTCGCCGATGCCGAGGGTGTCCTCGACGGTCGCGACCTGGAAGCCTTCCATCGCCGCCTGCAACGCGTTGATCGGATCGATCTCGGTGACGATCACGCGCGCGCCGAAACCCTTCAGCGAATGCGCGCTGCCCTTGCCCACGTCGCCGTAGCCGCACACCACCGCGACCTTGCCCGCGACCATCAGGTCGGTGGCGCGCTTGATGCCGTCGGCCAGCGATTCACGGCAGCCGTAGAGATTATCGAACTTGCTCTTGGTGACCGAGTCGTTGACGTTGATCGCCGGCACCAGCAGCTTGCCCGCTTCCATCATCTGGTACAGACGATGCACGCCGGTGGTGGTTTCCTCGGACACGCCGCGCCATTCGCTCGCGACCTTCTTCCAGAAGCCGGGGCGCTCGGTGCGCGTCTTCTTCAGCAGGTCCTTGATGACCTGTTCTTCGTGGTTCGCGCCGGGCGAGTCCACCCAGTCGGAGCCGTCTTCCATCTCCACGCCCTTGTGGATCAGCAGCGTCGCGTCGCCGCCGTCGTCCACGATCAGCTCCGGACCTTTCATGCCCGGGTGCGTCAGCGCGTCCAGCGTGCAGTCCCAATACTCTTCCAGCGTTTCGCCTTTCCAGGCGAACACCGGAATGCCGGCAGCGGCGATCGCGGCGGCGGCGTCGTCCTGGGTCGAGAAGATGTTGCAGGAAGCCCAGCGCACCGAGGCGCCGAGTGCAGCCAGCGTCTCGATCAGCACCGCGGTTTCCTTGGTCATGTGCAGGGAGCCGGTGACGCGCACGCCTTTCAGCGGCTGCTGCGGCGCGTAGCGCGCGCGGATCTGCATCAGACCCGGCATTTCGGCTTCCGCCATGCCGATGCGCTTTCGACCGAGATCGGCGAGGGTGAGGTCGCGCACATTGAAATCGTGCGAGGCGGAATCTTTGGCGACAGCGTTCATTGAATTTCTCCAAATCTGAAAGTGCGGTTGCGGATAACCGCTTCTTGCGACGCATTCGCAGGGAGCAAATGCATCGCATAAGTGAGCGCCGTTGCATCAGTGCCGAATCGCCGAGCCTGATCCCTTGCATGTCTGAGACAAACCGGGCTTGCAGCGCCCCTCGGCGGAGCAGGTGGCAATTATATATCTTTTAGTCGCGATGGAAGGATGAAAGGGGCTTGGCGTGGCGGCCCTAAAGAAAAACGGGCCGCAGAGCGGCCCCTTTCAAAGCAGAGTCCGCATCGCCGCTGTGCGGCGACCGGAATAAGGTTGAGTTATTTCTTGAGGCCCGCTGCCTTGCGCAGTTCCTCGGCGCGGTCGGTCTTCTCCCACGAGAAGGCGGTCGCGACTTCGGACTTCTTCACTTCCTTGCCTTTCTCGCGCTCGGTCCACTTGTAGGTGTGCTTGAACGGCGTGCGGCCGAAGTGGCCGTACGCGGCGGTGAGCTGGTACATCGGATGGATCAGGTCGAGCATCCTGATGATGCCGTACGGGCGCAGGTCGAAATGCTTGCGCACCAGCTTCTCGATCTTCTCATCGGAAATCTTGCCGGTGCCGAAGGTGGTGACCGAGATCGAAGTCGGCTCGGCCACGCCGATCGCATAGCTCACCTGCAATTCGCAGCGATCGGCCAGACCCGCCGCGACAATGTTCTTCGCCACGTAGCGCGCGGCATATGCTGCAGAGCGATCTACCTTGCTCGGGTCCTTGCCGGAGAACGCGCCGCCGCCGTGGCGGGCCATGCCGCCGTAGGTATCCACGATGATCTTGCGGCCGGTCAGGCCGCAGTCGCCCACCGGCCCGCCGATCACGAACTTGCCGGTCGGGTTGATGTGGATCTTGTTCTTCGGCAGTGCGGCCAGCCACTTCTTCGGCAGCACGGGCTTCAGGATCAGCTCGCGCACGCCTTCGGCCAGATCCGCGTACTTGATCTCCGGATCGTGCTGCGTGGACAACACCACGGCATCGAGGCCGATCACGTTGTGCTTGTCGTCATAACGCAGGGTGACCTGCGATTTCGCATCCGGGCGCAGCCACGGCAACTTGCCCTTCTTGCGCACGGCCGCCTGCTGCTCGACCAGCCGGTGCGAGTAGTAGATCGGCGCGGGCATGAATTCCGGCGCCTCGTTGCAGGCGTAGCCGAACATCAGGCCCTGGTCGCCGGCGCCCTGTTCCTCGGGCTTCTTGCGGTCCACGCCCTGGTTGATGTCGGGCGACTGCTTGCCGATCAGGTTCAGCACGCCGCAGGTGGCGCCGTCGAAGCCGACGCGCGAGGAGTCGTAGCCGATCTCCAAGATCACCTTGCGGGTGAGCGCCTCGAGGTCGATCCACGCGCTGGTGGTGACCTCGCCGGCGACGATCGCCACGCCGGTCTTGACCATGGTTTCGCAGGCCACGCGCGCGCGCTTGTCCTGCGCGATGATCGCGTCGAGCACGGCGTCGGAAATCTGGTCGGCGACCTTGTCCGGATGGCCTTCGGAGACCGATTCGGAAGTGAACAGGTAGCTGCTCATCGTGGCTTGTATCCCTTTATGCGGATGAAAGGATGGATAAGCCGTCCATGATACATGGAAGCGGCCGGATTTGCGTGAATGCCGTCAATGTCCGTGCGTCATGCCGCCGCGGCGAATTCCGCTTCCGCACCGGCTTCCAGCGCGTCGAAATACTCTGCAGTGAGCCGCAATTGTTCCGAAGCGGTTTCCGCACGATTGACCACGGAACGGAACGCCGTGTTCTCCGAACGATCTTTCGCGTACCAGCCCAGGTGCTTGCGCGCGATGCGCACGCCCATGGTTTCGCCGTAGAACGCATGCAGCGCGTGCAGGTGGCCGAGCAGGATGTCGCGCACTTCGCGCACGGAAGGTTCGGCGAGCAGATCGCCGGTGGCGAGGTAGTGCCCGATCTCGCGGAAGATCCACGGCCGGCCCTGCGCCGGGCGGCCGATCATCACCGCGTCGGCCTTCGTGTAGTCGAGAACGAAACGCGCCTTCGACGGCGAATCCACATCACCGTTGGCGATCACCGGGATCGAAACGCTCGCCTTCACCGCTGCGATGGTGTCGTATTCGGCGAAGCCCTCGTACTTGTCCGCGCGGGTGCGGCCGTGCACCGCGAGCGCGGCGATTCCGGAGTCTTCCGCAATGCGCGCGATGGCCAGCGCGTTGCGATGTTCGCGATCCCAGCCGGTGCGGATCTTCAGCGTCACCGGCACGTTCACCGCTTGCACCACCGCGCGGCAGATGCGCGCAACCAGCGGCTCATCCTGCAGCAGCGCCGAGCCCGACCACACATTGCAGACTTTCTTGGCCGGGCAGCCCATGTTGATGTCGATGATCTGCGCGCCGCTGTCGGCGTTGTAGCGCGCGGCTTCCGCGAGCATGGCCGGATCGTAGCCGGCGATCTGCACCGAAACCGGATCGGGTTCGCCGGCGTGGTCCATGCGGCGCAGCGACTTGGTGGTGTTCCACAGGCGCGGATCGGCGGTCGTCATCTCCGAGACGGCCAGGCCTGCGCCAAGCTGCTTGCACAACTGGCGGAACGGCTTGTCGGTGACGCCCGCCATCGGGGCGAGGATCACCGGCGGGTCGATGGAGTACGGGCCGATCTGCATGTCAGGCGGCGTTGCGCATGTGTTCCTGCATCAGTGACTGCACTTCCTCCGGCGTCTTCAGGCGCGCGCCGCGGAAGTAGCAGACGCGCAGATCCAGGCCGCGCGGACTCTTGCCGATGTAGGTGAAACCGGTGGTCTGCCAGTGCGCCCATTGCAGGGTGGTGGCGAAGCCCGCGTTCTCCAGCTCCAGCAGCACGCCTATGCACGGGAAATCATGCTCCCGCGCGTAGTCCTCGAGCACGCGCTGGGTCCGCCGTATCAGCGGCCGAACCAGGCGACCCGAGCGCCAGGCCTTGCCGACGAAACAGCGGTAGTAGTACAGCGGCTGGCCAAGGCGCGGCAGCACTTTCGGCGTGGCGGTTGCGACCGCCGCGATTTCGTCGTTCTCGTCCACGACGTGCAGCACGACCTGCTGCACGCGGCGCAGCGCTTCCTCGCCTTCGACATTGGCCTGTTCGCGCGTCCAGAACGCACGGATCGCATCGCCCGTTTGCGCGTCGAGCTGTTTCCAGTCGGTGACGTAGCGGTAGGTGTGCTTTTCGGACATTTGCATCCCCTGTTTGAAACTGTTGCGACAGGCGAGATTAGGGGACGTCGAAGTACACGGCAACCGCTAGCGCAGCAGGATCCACAAGCCCAATGCCGCGAACAACAGCGCCGCGCAAATCCGCGCCGCGCGCAGCGGCAATTTCGATGCGAAGCGCGCACCGAGGAACACCACCGGCACGTTGGCGACGAGCATGCCGGTGGTGGTGCCGGCGATCACTTCCCAAAGCGGGTGGTATTGCGCGGCCAGGATCGCGGTGGCGATCTGGGTGCGGTCGCCCATCTCCGCGAGGAAGAACGCGATCACCGTCGCCACGAACACGCCATGGCCGCCGCGTTGCGCCGCGCCCTCGTCGGCCTTGTCCGGGAACAGCGCCCAGATCGCGACCAGGATGAACGAGGCACCGATCAGCCAGCGCTGCACATCGGGCGTGAGCCAGTGCGCCAGCCACGCGCCGACTTCCGCGGCGATCGCATGATTGACCAGCGTCGCCACCAGCACGCCGAGGCAGATCGGCCACGGCTTGCGGTATTTCGCCGCGAGCACCAGCGACAGCAATTGCGTCTTGTCGCCCACCTCGGCCAGTGCGACCGCGCCGAGCGAAATCAGGAAGGTTTCCAAGTGCGCTCCGATGGGCCGGGTGTGCGACGCGATAATCCGCGCGCAATCTCCCGGCCCGGGCGGATCGCGCGTGAACTATCGGTCTCGCCGCGTCGCGAAGACTTGCGACTTTCTGCGCCATGGCCGGTCGGCCAAGTATGTTGACGCGGATGCTTCGGATCAGCCGGAGCCGGCTACTCCCCGATGGAGCGCGGGCAGTGTAAACGCGCATACTGTGAGGCTGCAAATGGAAATGGAGCACGCCATGCAATACCGCCGACTCGGATCGTCCGGCCTGCAACTGTCCGCGCTGTCGTTCGGCGCGTGGGTGACCTTCGGTACCAAGGTGGATCGCGGCGGCGCGCGTGAACTGCTGGCCTGCGCCTACGATCGCGGCGTCAATTTTTTCGACAATGCGGAAACCTATTCGCGCGGCGAAGCCGAGCGGATCATGGGTGATGCGCTCGCCGACCTGCGCTTTCCGCGCGATTCCTGGTGCGTGTCCAGCAAGGTGTACTTCGGTGCGGTGCACGATCCCTCGCCGACGCAGCGCGGGCTCTCGCGCAAGCACGTGATGGAAGCCTGCCATCAGGCGCTGCAACGCCTGCGCGTCGAATACCTCGATCTTTATTTCTGCCATCGGCCCGATCCGGACACGCCGATCGAGGAAACCGTCTGGGCGATGGACACGCTGATTCGCCAGGGCAAGGTGCTGTACTGGGGTACGTCCGAATGGCCGGCGCAGGCGATCCGCGAGGCGCACGAAATCGCGCGCGCGCACAACCTGCACGCGCCGACGATGGAACAGCCGCAGTACAACCTGCTGCACCGCGAGCGCGTCGAAGTGGAATACGCGCCGCTGTACCGCGAGTTCGGGATGGGCACCACGATCTGGTCGCCGCTGTCTTCCGGCGTGCTCACCGGCAAATACTCGCAAGGCGTGCCGTCGGATTCGCGGATGAACACGCCCGGTTACGAGTGGCTGCGCGGGCACGTGGATTCGCCGCAAGGCCGGGCCGACATCCAGCGCGTGGACAAGCTGCTGCCGATCGCGAAGGAGCTGGGCGTGTCGCCCGCACAATTCGCGATCGCGTGGTGCCTGAAGAATCCGCACGTTTCGACGGTGATGCTCGGTGCAACCAAACGCGCGCAACTGGAAGAGAACCTCGGCGCGCTGGATGCGCTGGAAAAGCTGGACGACGCGGTGATGCGACGAGTCGACGCTGCGCTGCGCTGACCGCTCGTCCATCCATCTGTCCGGGCCTGTCCGCGGACACTTTCATCGCGCGAGTGATCGCATAAAACCGCATTCCCATGCGGCTTGTGCGCTTGGCACCGCGATTGCAGAACAGCGCGCGTGACCGCATTCCGCGGCCGGCGAAGGGTTCATGCAATGGCGATACGCGACACCTCGGCGCAGGATCGGCTGATCGAGCGCAAACCTTCCACGCGCAAACGCATGCTGTGGATCGGTGGCGGCGTCGCGGTATTGATCGCGCTCGCGCTGATCGTGCCGGCCGCGATGCGCATGTTGTCGACCGACGCTTCGGTCAGCGCATCGCGCATTTCCATCGCCACCGTCGAGCGCGGTCCGTTCGTGCGCGACATCGCCGCCGAAGGCCGCGTGGTCGCCGCGGTCAGTCCGACGATGTACGCCACCTCGCCCGGCGCGGTCACGCTGAAGGTCAAGGCCGGCGACACGGTCAAGCAGGGCCAGGTGCTGGCGGTGGTGGACAGTCCGGAACTCACCAACAAGTTGTTGCAGGAGCAGTCCAACGCCGATGCGTTGCAGGTGGATTACGAGCGCGCGCAGATCGACGCGCGCAAGCAGCGCCTGGAACTGCAGAAGGCGCACGACAACGCCGAGATCGACGCCAAGACCGCGCAGAACGACCTGGAGCGCAACCAGAAGGCCTTTGCCAAGGGCGCGATCGCGCAGATGGAAGTCGCGCACGCGCAGGGCGCGCTGGAGAAGGCGCAGATCGCGCTGAAGCACGCGACCGAAGACCTCTCGCTCGACAACGACAGCCTGAACTTCGACGTCAAGGCCAAGAAGCTCGCGTGGGAGCGCCAGCAACTGCTGGTGAAGGATCTGCAGCGGCAGGTGGACGACTTGAACGTGCGTTCGCCGGTGAACGGGCAGGTCGGCCAGTTGTTCATCGCGCCGCGCGCGACCGTCGCGAAGGATGCGCAGCTGCTGACCGTTATCGACCTCTCCGCGCTGGAAGTGGAGGTGAAGGTGCCGGAGAGCTTCGCGCGCGATCTTGCCGTCGGCATGGCCGCGGACATCACTGGCAACGGCGGCAGCTGGAAGGGCGCGGTGAGCGCGATCTCGCCGGAAGTGGTGGACGGCCAGGTCGCCGCGCGCGTGCGCTTCGTGGATGCCAAGCCCGAACACCTGCGCCAGAACCAGCGCCTGTCCGTGCGCATCGTGCTCGACGAGCGCAAGGACGTGCTGACGGTCGCGCGCGGTTCGTTCGTGGACGAATCCGGCGGCAATTACGCCTACGTGGTGAAGGACGGCATCGCGATCAGGACGCCGATCCGCGTGGGCGCCAGTTCCATCGACAAGGTCGAAATCCTGCAGGGCCTGAGGGAAGGCGACCGCATCGTGATCTCCGGCACCGACGCGTTCAACGGCGCGCAGAGGGTGGCGATCAGTAATTAGCTTTTCCCTTCTCCCTCCGGGAGAAGGTGGCGCGAAGCGCCGGATGAGGGTTCGGCTCCTTGCGAAAGATGACGCGTGGATTCGTACCCTCACCCCAACCCCTCTCCCGAGGGGAGAGGGGCTCAAACGCTTAAACCATCAATCGACAACCTGCAACCAACAACGAACAGCAACCGAGGAACCCACCATGCTCAAGATGACCCATCTCTCCAAGGTCTACCGCACCGAAGTGGTGGAGACCTACGCGCTGCGCGATTTCAACATCGACGTCAAGGAAGGCGAATTCGCCGCGGTGATGGGGCCGTCGGGTTCGGGCAAGACCACCTTCCTGACCATCGCCGGCCTGCTGGAAAGTTTCAGCGGCGGCGAGTACCTGCTGGACGGCGTGGACGTCAGCGACATGAACGACAACGCGCGCTCGAAGATCCGCAACGAGAAGATCGGCTTCGTGTTCCAGAGCTTCAACCTGATTCCCGATCTCAACGTGCACGACAACGTGGAGGTGCCGCTGCGCTACCGCGGCATGAAATCCGCCGAGCGCCACAAGCGGATCATGGATTCGCTGGAGCGCGTGGGCCTCGCCTCGCGTGCCAAGCACTACCCGGCCGAACTTTCCGGCGGCCAGCAGCAGCGCGTGGCGATCGCGCGCGCGCTGGCAGGTTCGCCGCGGTTGCTGCTCGCGGACGAACCGACCGGAAATCTCGACACGCAGATGGCGCGCGGCGTGATGGAACTGCTGGAGGACATCCATCGCGAAGGCGCGACCATCGTGATGGTCACCCACGATCCGGAACTGGCCACGCGCGCGCAGCGCAGCGTGCACATTGTGGACGGCCAGGCGGTGGACATCGTCGAGGAGCCGCGCTTCCATGCGCGTGCGCATGCGGCGGTGAACGAACGCGGTTGATCCCTTGGCTCTCCCGGGCGGAGAGCGTGCGAAGGAAAACACATGGACAAGAACCAGCTGTTCGCCATCGCCGGCGCCGTGCTGATCGCAAGCGGCGGTGTCGCAGGCGTGCGCGCATGGGCCAATGCATCGGCGCGCGCCACCATGCAGGAGCCCGCCGCGGCGGTCCAGAACATCCAGACCCTTGCGCCCATCGAGGTCCGGCCCACCCGCGAGCAACTGCAGGACCTGCATCCGCAGGCGCAGCCCACGGAAGGCTCGGGCCTGACCGCCGGCGGCGGCGTGGCCATGGACATGCCGTACTACTCGTTCGCGGTGCGGCCGACGCGGGCGAGCAGGAGCTGAAGCGACAACGCGTGCCAGCCCTCACCGTCATTCCGGACGCGGCGCAGCCGCGATCCGGAATCCAGTGACTTGAATTCTGAAAAGCAGAGGCGCTGGATTCCGGGTTCCGTTCGTGATGAAGCCACGAACGGCCCCGGAATGACGAGCAAAAAAATACAGGTGTGCGATCAAATCGCTCTGTCCATTTTGTAAAAAGGCAAATCAATGTTCCGCTACTACCTCGACCTCGCCCTGCGCAGCCTGAAACGCAGCAAGGGCCTTACCGCGCTGATGATCCTCACGATCGGCTTCGGCGTGGCGGCATCCATGACCACCTGGTCTGTGTTCCGCGCGGTTTCCGGCGATCCGATTCCGTGGAAGTCGGCCAAGTTGTACGTGCCGCAGATCGACGCGTGGGGGCCGTCCGCGCGCGGCAAGGATCCCACCGACGCGCACTACGGCGAGCCGGCCGACGCGCTGACCTACAACGACGCGGTGGCGTTGATGCATGATCACCGCGCCGACCTGCAATCGGCGATGTACATGATTACGCCGTCGGTGGTGCCGACGCGCCCGGGCACGCACCCGATCAACACCGGCGGGCACGCGGTGTTCAGCGAATTCTTCGCGATGGTGGACGCGCCGTTCGAATACGGCAGCGGCTGGAGCGCGGCCGACGACGAGCATCGCGCCGAAGTCGTGGTGATCAGCCACAAGCTCAACAACAAGGTGTTCGGCGGCGGCAACAGTGTCGGCAAGTCCCTGAACATCGAAGGCCGCGATTACCGCGTGGTCGGCGTGCTCAAGGACTGGCACCCGCGGCCGATGTTCTACGACATCGTCAACACCGGCGGCTTCTACATGGATGGCGACGACCTGCTGCTGCCGTTCAACACCGCGATCGCCGCCAACATGCCCAACGACGGCAATACCAATTGCGACGAGATGCCGAAGGAATCCGGGTTCGTCGGCCTCCAGCATTCGAGCTGCATCTGGATCGCCTACATGGCGCAGCTGGACAGCACGGCCGCAGCGAAGCGCTACAAGGATTACCTGCAGGGATTCGCGCGGCAGCGTTATCCGCAGTGGGCGCCGAACGTGCGCCTGCGCGATCTGATGAGCTGGTTGGACTATGAGCACGTGGTGCCGAGCGATACGCGCGTCTCGCTGCTGGTGGCGCTCGGACTGCTGATCGTGTGCCTGGTCAACACCGCCGGCCTGCTGCTTGCGAAATTCCTGCGCCGCAGCGGCGAAATCGGCGTGCGCCGCGCGCTCGGCGCGCCGCGTTCGGCGATCTACGCGCAATTCCTCACCGAGGGCGGAATGATCGGACTGGCCGGCGGCGTGCTCGGCATCCTGCTGACCGGCGTCGGCGTCGCGTGCGTCGGCCTGGTGATGCCCAAGGTGATCGCGGACCTCGCGCGAGTGGATGTCTCGCTGTTGCTGACGACGTTGATCGTCGCCGTGCTGGCGGCGGTGCTGGCGGCGTTGTATCCGACCTACCGCGCGTCGAGCGTGCAGCCGGCCTGGCAGTTGAAGTCGAATTGAAAGATTTCGTCATTCCGGCCATGGATTGGCCGGAATCCAGTGCCATGGATGGTTGCTTCCGATCGAGAGATCGCTCGAAAGCAAATTGGATTCCGGCTTTCGCCGGAATGACGAGCAAAGACACTGGATTCCGGCTTTCGCCGGAATGACGAGCAAAGATTTCCCGCTCGCACGGGAATGACGAAAGAGGATTGAACCATGACCCTTCATCCCATCCTCGCGGCGCTGCGCAAGCACAAGGCCGGCGTGGTGCTGATCGCGCTGCAGATCGCGCTGACGCTGGCGATCGTGTGCAACGCGATCTTCATCATCGGCCAGCGCATCCAGCGCATCGACCGGCCGACCGGCATGGACGAGAACAACCTGTTCATGCTCACCCAGATGTGGGTCGGCGCACCCACCGGCGATGATGCGGCTTCCATCGACAAGCTGGACGCCATGCAGCGCACCGACGTGCAGACGCTGCGCAACCTGCCCGATGTCGAATCCGCGATCGCGATCAATTCGTTGCCGCTGATCAATTCGAGCTGGACCGGCGGCGTCGGCTTGAAGCCCGACCAGGAACATTCGACCGCCCACGCGGCCTATTACTTCAGCGATGAGCAGGCGATCAAGACGCTGGGCCTCCACCTGATCGCCGGGCGCGATTTCACCTCGGCGGACGTGAACCACATGGGCATGCGCGGCCAGAACAAGCCGCCGCTGGTGATCGTCACCAAGGCGCTGGCCGACAAGCTGTTCCCGAAGGGCGACGCGGTGGGCAAAGCGATCTACCTGGATCGCAGCACGCCCAGCACCATCATCGGCGTGGTCGAGCGCATGCAGGTGCCGAGCGTGGATTCCTGGGCCAACGATTTCGTCTGGAATTCGGTGCTGATCCCGACGCGGCTGGACGGCAATTTCTCGCGCTATGCCATTCGCGCCAAGCCGGGGAGGCTGAATGCGGCGATGAAGGAAGCGCACGACGCGCTGTTCGCGGTGAATCCGATGCGCGTGATCAGCGAGGACGAAGGCGATGGCGGCGGCTGGATCAAGTCGTTCGCCGACCTCCGCAACCACGCCTACCGCGCCGACCGCGGCATGGCGATCCTGATGGGCGTGATCTGCGTGATCCTGCTCGGCGTCACAGGCGCCGGCATCGTCGGCCTCACCAGCTTCTGGGTCGGCCAGCGGCACAAGCAGATCGGCGTGCGCCGCGCGCTCGGCGCGCGCAAGGTGGACATCCTGCGCTACTTCCAGACCGAGAACCTGCTGATCGCCGGCGTCGGCGCGATCGCCGGGATCATCCTCGCGGTCGGGTTGAACCTCTGGCTGATGCACCGCTTCGAGATGGATCGCATGCCGGTGCTGTACGTGCTCGCCGGTGTCGCGGTCGTGCTGGCGCTCGGCCAGGCCGCCGTGTTCGCGCCCGCGCGTCGCGCAGCGAACGTGCCACCGGTGGTGGCGACGCGGACGGTGTGATGTATTTCCCTTCTCCCTCCGGGAGAAGGTGGCCCGTAGGGCCGGATGAGGGTTCGGAGCTTGCATAGATCACGCATGGGCCGAACCCTCACCCCAACCCCTCTCCCGACGGGAGAGGGGCTCATGACGGAGCAAATGCCGGGTGTTCACCTATTACCTCAACCTCGCCCTGCTCAGCTTGAAGCGCAACAAGGTGCTGACCGGGCTGATGGTGCTGGCGATCGCGGTCGGCATCGGCGCCAGCATGACCACGCTCACGGTGATGCACCTGCTCTCGGGCGATCCCTTGCCGGGCAAGAGCGCGCATCTTTATTACGCCCAGGTGGACGCAAGCCCGGCGGATTTCACCCGCAACGAGCCGCTGGACGTGCTCGACTACCGCTCGGCCGTGGATTTGTGGAGCGCGCATCGCGCCGACGCCCAGGCGCTGATCGTCAACAGCGAGATCAAGGTGCGTGCGCCGGAGGTGAACCTGCCGCCGCTGATGTTGGAGATGCTGTCCACCACGTCGGATTTTTTCCCGATGTTCGACGTGCCATTCAAGTTCGGCCAGGGCTGGAGCGCGCAGGACGATGGCAAGCACGCGCGCGTGGTGGTGATTTCGTCGGGCCTCAACGACAGGCTCTTCCATGGCGAGAACAGCGTCGGCCGGACGCTGCGGCTGAAGGATTCCGACCTGCGCATCGTCGGCGTGCTGGCACCCTGGCGGCCATCGCCGCTGTTTTACGACGTGCGCGCGGGGCGCTTCGCCAATGGCGACACCGCAGGCTTTTACACCAAACCGGAAGACGTGTTCACGCCCTTCTACACGGGTCTGGAAATCAACGACGGCAACTTCCAGCAATTCACCTGCTGGGGCATGCCGAAGACGCCCGGCCACCTGCAGGATTCGCCGTGCGTCTGGATCGGCCTGTGGGTGCAGTTGGATGATGCGCAGAAGGCCTCCGCGTATCGCGCGTTCCTCGATCACTACGCGCGGGAACAGAAGGCGCTCGGTCGCTTCGTCAAGACCGACACGCGACTGCGCACGCTGATGCAGTGGCTGGACTTCAACGGCGTGGTCCCGGGCGACGTCAAGCTGCAGACGTGGCTGGCGTTCGCGTTCCTCGCCATCTGCCTGTTCAACACCATCGGATTGCTGCTGGCGAAATTCCTGCGCCGCAGCGGCGAGATCGGCATGCGTCGCGCGCTGGGCGCATCGCGGCGCGCGGTGTTCGCGCAGTGCCTGGTCGAGGCCGGCCTGATCGGATTGATCGGAGGTTTCGGCGGCTGGGTGCTGACGCTGGTCGGGTTGTGGATGGTGCGGCGGCAATCGGTGGCCTACGCCGACCTCGCGCATCTGGATATCGGGATGTTCTTCACGACGTTCGTGTTGGCGGTGGCGGTCAGCCTCATTGCCGGAGCGTTGCCCGCGTTGCGTGCGAGCCGGATCGCCCCGGCGCTGCAATTGAAGACGTTGTAGGGCGGACATTGTCCGCCTTCGCTGGCGGCGGGCATTGCCCGCCCTACGAAGACGTTAAGGGAAGCACGAGCATGCAAATCCAACCGATCCTCTCCGCCTTGCGCAAACATCGCCTCGCGACCTTGCTGATCGCGCTGGAGATCGCGCTCGCCTGCGCGGTGTTGTGCAATGCATGTTTCCTCGTGGCCAATCGCCTCTCGGCCATGCGCATCCACAGCGGCGTGGACGAGGCTTCGCTCGGCATCATCAACGTGACCGGGTTCGATCCGAAGCAAGCCACCGACCTCAACGCGCGCATGCTCGCGGGGTTGGGTGCGATTGCCGGCGTGCAATCGGTGCACGTGATCAGCTCGGTGCCGTTCGGTCCGCAGAACGACGTGGCCGGCATTTCCGTCGACCGGGAAACCAAAAAGACGGCGGCGGTGGTGCAGTTCTACGAAGGCGAACCCGGCACGATCCAGGCGCTCGGCCTGCGGGTGGTCGCCGGCCAGATTCCCGGCCCGGACGATTACCAGCCGCTGCAAGGCTACGCTCCACTCGATTCGCGGGTGCTGGTCAGCCAGGCGCTCGCAGACAAGCTGTGGCCGGGACAGAATCCGCTGGGCAAGGAATTCTGGTCCGGCAAATTCCATTTCCGCGTGATCGGCGTCATCGCGCATCTCGCTGTCACGCAATACAACGAGACGGGACAACAGGGCGCGGAGTGGACGGTGTTCGTGCCTGCGCAACCGGGCGGGCTGCTGGCCGGCAGTTACCTGGTTCGTGCCAGGCCGCAGGATCTGCCGCGCGTGATGCGCGATGCGCGGCTCGCGGTTTCGAAGATCGCACCGGACGTGGTGCTCGATACCGACCAGAGCCACGCGGTCGGCGAATTGCGGCAGGCGTTTTTCCAGAACGACCGCGCGATGGCCGGGCTGCTGGTCGGCGTGATCGTCGCGCTGCTCGGCGTGACTGCCCTCGGCATCGTCGGCCTGGCGAGTTTCTGGGTCGCGCAACGGCGCAAGCAGATCGGCGTGCGGCGCGCGCTCGGCGCCACGCGCGGCGACATCCTGCGCTACTTCCAGACCGAGAACTTCCTGATCGTGACGTTCGGCATCGTGCTCGGCATGGTGCTGGCGTTCGCGATCAATCTCACGCTGATGAAGTTCTACGAACTGCCGCGGCTGCCGTTCTTCTACCTGCCGATCGGCGCGGTGGTGCTGTGGGCGCTGGGGCAACTGGCGGTGCTGGCGCCGGCGCTGCGCGCTGCGGCGGTGCCGCCTGTCGTGGCGACAAGGACGGTGTGAACATGTTTTCCTATTACTTCAATCTCGCCCTGCGCAGCCTGAAGCGCAACCCGGTGCTCACCGCATTGATGGTGCTGGCGATCGGGCTCGGCATCGGCGCGAGCATGACCATGCTCACCGTGCTGCACGTGATGACGGATGATCCGCTGCCGGGGCGCAGCGCGCATCTGTACACGCCGCATCTCGATCCGTTGCCGCTGAACTACAAAGGCATCGACATTGCGGGCGCGCCGAATGCGAACCTGACCTGGCCCGATGCGATGGCGCTGCTGCATGCGCATCGTGCACCGCGGCAGGCGGCGATGGCGGGCGGGTCACTGCTCGTGTGGCCCGATACCGCCACGCACCTGCGGCCGTTCTACGCCGACGGCCGCTATACCACGGCGGATTTCTTCGCCCTGTTCGGCCTGTCGTTCGAGCAGGGTGGCGGCTGGACGGCCGCGGATGACGATGCGGGTGCGCAGATCGTGGTGCTCGCCGATACGCTGGCGCACAAGCTGTTCGGAAATGCGAATGCGATCGGCCGTTCGGTGAAACTCGGCGACCACGACTACCGCGTGGTCGGCGTCGTCGCGGATTGGGAACCGTCGCCGATGTTCTACGTGGATGCGTCGGCCAATCGCTATGGCGATGCCGACCAGTTCTTCCTGCCGCTCGCCACCGCGCTCAGCCAGAAGCTCGACATCAACGGCAACGTTTCCGGCTGGGCGTCGCAGAGCAACGACCTTCACAGCGCGAGCGTCACCTGGTTGCAGTTCTGGGTGCAACTGGACACGCCGGCGCAGGTCGCCGGGTACCGGCAATTCCTGATTGATTACTCCGCACAGCAGAAAGCGCTCGGGCGTTTCCAGCGTCCGCCGACCAACGCGAAATTGTTCAGCCTGATGGGCTGGCTGCAATTCCAGAACCTCGTGCCAGAAGACGTGCGCCTGCAACTGTGGCTGGCGGTGGGCTTCCTGTTCGTGTGCATGCTCAACATCGTCGCGCTGCTGCTCGCGAAGTTCCTGCGCCGCAGCGGCGAGATCAGCGTGCGCCGCGCGATGGGCGCGAGGCGCCGCGACATCTTCGTGCAGTTCGGCGTCGAATCGGCCTTGATCGGAATCGTCGGCGGCGTGCTCGGGCTGCTGATCGCGCAGGCCGGGTTGTGGAGCGTGCGCCAGCGCCCGGACGACTATGCGCACCTTGCTTCGATGGATCCACTGATGCTGATTACGACTCTCGCACTGGCGATCGCCGCCAGCATTGCGGCGGGCTTGTTGCCTGCGTGGCGTGCGTGCGGCGTGCCGCCCGCGTTGCAATTGAAAACATTGTAGGGCGGACATTGTCCGCCACACACGGCGGGCATTGCCCGCCCTACCCAAAGGCACCCATGGAAATCCGACCCATCCTCGCCACGCTGCGCCATCATCGCCTCACCACGCTGCTGCTGGCTTTGCAGGTGGCATTCACCTGCGCCATCGTCTGCAACGTGGTGTTCCTGATCGCGAACCGCGTCCAGCGGATCACGGTTCCGACCGGCATTGCGGAAAACGAACTGTCCGCCATCCGCAGCACCGGTATCGGCAAGGACGAGAATCCGCAGGCGCGACACGAGGCGGATCTCGCCGCGCTGCGCGCGATCCCCGGCGTGAAATCCGCCGTGGCGGTCAGCTATTCGCTACCGTTGAACCAGAATGAGTATTCGACCGGCACCTGCCCCGACCGGCAGGCGCTGGATCGCGCGATGCAGATCATGTCCATCGACGGAACCGGCTGCCTGAATGCAAGCGTGTACGACGGCACGCCGGGATTGATCGCCACGCTCGGGTTGCGCCTCGTGGCAGGGCGCGATTTCCGTCGTGACGAGTTTGTCGCGACGGGCAAGCCGTCCGTCGCCATCATCAGCCGCGCATTGGCGCAGCACTTGTACGCGGACAAGCCGGCGCTGGGGCAGACCTTGTACGTGGGGCCGAACACGATGCGCGTCGTCGGCATCGTGGACACGCTGCTGCGTCCCCGCCTGCGCGAACCGGCGGTGGATGGCGACAGCATGATCTGGCCGCAACTGCCCGCCGACCAGATGGTCGTCTATGTCATGCGCAGCGCGCCGCAGGATCGTGAGCGCGTGCTCGCGGCCGCAAGCGCGACATTGCTGAAGATCGGCCCCGACCGCATCATCAATCCGAAAAACACCCGCACCTATTCGCAGATCCGCAGCGCCTATTTCCAGCGCGATACCACGATGATCGGCCTGCTGATCGCCTCCGCTCTCGGCCTGCTGTTCGTCACCGCATTGGGCATCACCGGGCTTGCGAGCTTCTGGGTGCAGCAGCGCACCCGCACCATCGGCGTGCGACGCGCGCTGGGCGCAACGCGCGGCGACATCCTCGGTTATTTCCAGACCGAAAATTTCCTGATCGTGGCGTTCGGCGTGGTGCCCGGCATCATCCTGGCCATCGCCATCAACCTCACCCTGATGAAGTTCTACGAACTGCCGCGCCTGCCGTTCTTCTATCTGCCGATCGGCGCGGTGGCGCTGTGGGCACTGGGCCAGCTCGCGGTGCTGCATCCGGCGTTGCGCGCCGCCGCCGTGCCGCCAGTGGTGGCGACCAGGACGGTATGATGGCAACCCTTTTCACCGCCGGCGCATCCAAGCCGGTATGCGAAGATGCGGAATGCGTACCGTATTGATCATCGACGACAACCCCGCGGTCGGCGAGGCGTTGTCGCTGCTGCTGTCCTTGCACGACATCCGCGCGCTCACCGCGCAGACGCCGGAGGCGGGGCTTGTGCAGCTCGCGCGCGGGCACGTGGACGTGGTGATCCAGGACATGAACTTCAGCGCCGACACCACGTCCGGCGAGGAAGGTGCGGCGCTGTTCCGCGCGATCCGCGCGCGCCATGCCGATCTCCCCGTGATCCTGCTGACCGCGTGGACGCACCTGGAGAGCGCGGTGGAACTGGTGAAGGCGGGTGCCGCGGATTACCTCGCCAAGCCGTGGGACGACGCCAAGCTGCTGACCACGGTCGAGAACATGCTGGAACTGGCCGAGGCATCGCGCGCGGCCTCGCGTGCGCGGCTGGAGCGCCAGCGCCGCCGCGAAGAACTGGAGCGCCAGTACGACCTGTGCGGCCTCGTGTTCGAATCGGAAGGCATGAGTCGCGCGGTGGAACTGGCGTGCCGCGTGGGTCGCGCCGACGTTCCGGTCCTGATCACCGGTCCCAATGGCGCGGGCAAGGATCGCATCGCGCAGATCGTGCACGCCAATTCGATGGTGCGCGACAAGGCCTTCGTGGCGGTCAATTGCGGTGCGTTGCCATCGGAACTCGTCGAAGCGGAACTGTTCGGCGCCGAAGCCGGCGCGTACACGGGTGCCAACAAGGCGCGCGAGGGCCGCTTCGAACTGGCCGATGGCGGCACGCTGTTCCTAGACGAGATCGGCACGCTGCCGTTGCCGGGACAGGTGAAGTTGCTGCGCGTGCTGGAGAGCGGCGAGTTCGAGCGGTTGGGTTCCGGGCGCACGCGCAAGGTCAAGGTACGCGTGATCAGCGCGACCAACGCGGACCTGAAAGCGATGATCCGCGCAGGCACTTTCCGAGAGGATTTGTATTACCGGTTGAACGTCATCGACGTGAACGTGCCGCCGCTGGCCGAGCGCAGCGACGACGTTCTGCCGCTGGCCGCGCATTTCATCGCCGGCCGCGCGACCTTGGGTGACGCCGCGCGCGAGGCGCTGCTGGCGTACAACTGGCCGGGCAACGTGCGCGAGCTGAAGAACGCGATCGAACGCGCGACGCTGCTCGCCGGCGAGGGTGGCACGATCGTTCCGTCGCAATTGAACCTGCCGCAACACGAAACCATGCCTGCCGCCGCGCGCAATCTGGACGAGCCTTCGCAGCCGGCGGTGGAAGCCGCGCTACGCAATGCGAATGGCGTGATCAGTCGCGCCGCGCAGGCGCTGGGTTTGTCGAGACAGGCTCTTTACAGGCGGATGGAGCGGTACGGGATCCCCACCTCGGCATAACTTGTTGCCGTAGGGCGGACATTGTCCGCCGCAAAAAGCCGGCGGGCGATGCCCGCCCTACAATTCCGCTCACCTTCATACTCGCTGTCAGCCGACTCCATGCGCCTCCTCTCCCTCGAAGGCCGGTTGACCCTGTTGCTCGGCGGCGCCGCGATCGCGGCGGTGCTGATCTTCCTCGGCATCACCGTGTGGCCGTTGCCCGCGCTGGTGCACGGCGTGCAAACCGAGCTCGGCCTCGATGCGGACAGCTCGTGGCTGCGCGATCCCGTGGGCGGTCTGTTGCTGGCGTGCATCGTGCTGATCCCGCTGTGCGCGTGGATCGCGCACCTTGCCCTTACCCCGGTGCGGCGCCTGCTGCGTTCGCTGGAAGGCGCCGTGTCGAGTTATCGCGATGGCGATTTTTCGATTTCCATCGCAAGCAAGCGCCGCGACGAACTCGGCGCACTGATCCGCATGCACAACACGCTCGGCGCGACCCTGCGCGAGCAGCGCCAGCACCTCACGCAGCGCGAACTGCTGCTGGACACGGTGGTGCAGAACTCTCCAGTGGCGCTGCTGCTGGCCGATCCGAATGGCAACATCGTGTATGCCAACATCGCCGCGCGGCACCTGTTCAACGAGGGCCGCAATCCGCAGGGGCTGGATCTGGAAGAATTGCTCGCGAGCGCACCGGCCCCGCTGCGCGAGGCGTTCGCGACGGAGGGCGACCGCCTGTTCGGCGTGGAGCTGGAAGGTGCGGAAGAAATCTTCCACCTCGCGCAGCGTGGCTTCCGGCTGCAGGGCCGGCCGCACCGCTTGTATCTGGTGCGGCGGATGACGCGCGAGCTGTCGCGCCAGGAAGTGGCGACGTGGAAGAAGGTGATTCGCACCATCAGCCACGAGTTGAACAACTCGCTGGCGCCGATCACCTCGCTCGCGCACTCCGGCGCGGAGCTGGTGAGGCGCGACGACCGCGAACGATTGCTGGCGGTGCTCGGCACCATCGGCGAACGCGCGCGCCACCTGCACGGCTTCATCGCGGGCTACGCGGAATTCGCCAAGCTGCCGGCGCCGCGCCCGCAGGTGCTGGATCTGCCGGAGTTCCTGGGCAAGCTCGCGTTGCACACGCACTTCAGGATCATCGGCACGCCACCCGCGCAGGCGTGCTTCGATCCGGCGCAGATGGAACACGTGCTGCTGAATCTGATCAAGAACGCGCACGAGGCCGGGAGCGCGGGGGATTCGGTGGAAATGGAGGTGCAGCGCATCGGCGCGCAGCTGCGGATCGAGGTGCACGATCGCGGCGCCGGCATGAGCCGGACCGTGCTGGAAAACGCGCTGCTGCCGTTCTATTCCACCAAGCGCAGCGGCAGTGGACTGGGCCTGGCGCTGGCGCGCGAGATCGTGGAAGCGCACGGCGGCCGGATCGCGCTGGCGAACCGGGAAGAGGGCGGGTTGAGGGTGACATTGACCTTGCCACAGAGCTGAAGTCGCCCGCTTATACTCGCCCACCGAGAACGCAACAGGGGAAAACAATGGGCCTCATCCTTGCCGTCGTCATCGTCGTCGTCGCGATCATCGTGCTGGTCAAGCTGGTGCGGATCGTGCCGCAGGGCTGGGAGTGGACCGTCGAAACCTTCGGCAAGTACACCGCCACGCTGGAACCGGGCCTGCATTTCCTGATCCCGATCTACCAGGCGGTCGGGCGCAAGATCAACATGATGGAACAGGTGCTGGCCATTCCCTCGCAGGACGTGATCACCAAGGACAACGCGGTGGTCAAGGTGGACGGCGTGGTGTTCTACCAGGTGCTGGACGCGGCCAAGGCCGCGTACGAAGTCGCGAACCTGGAACTCGCGACCACCAACCTGATCATGACCAACATCCGCACCGTGCTGGGTTCGCTGGATCTCGACGAATCGCTGTCCAAGCGCGACGAGATCAACGCGCGTCTGCTGAAAGTGGCCGACGAAGCGACGCATCCGTGGGGCATCAAGATCACGCGCGTGGAGTTGAAGGACATCCAGCCGCCGCGCGACCTGGTGGATTCGATGGCGCGGCAGATGAAGGCCGAGCGCGAGAAGCGCGCCAACATCCTGGAAGCCGAAGGCTTCCGCCAGGCCGCGATCCTGAAGGCCGAAGGCGAAAAGCAGTCGGTGATCCTGGCCGCCGAAGGCGAGAAGGAAGCTGCGTTCCGGCAGGCTGAGGCGCGCGAGCGCCTGGCCGCCGCGGAAGCGAAGGCGACCGAAGTGGTGTCGGTCGCGATCGAACATGGCGACATCAATGCGCTGAATTATTTCGTCGCCGGCAAATACGTCGAGGCGCTGAAGGCGATGGCCGACTCGCCCAACCAGAAGATGCTGCTGCTGCCGATGGAGGCCACCGGCATCCTCGGCTCGCTCGCCGGCATCGCCGAGATCGCCAAGGAAGCGATGTCGCGCCAGTCCGAACAGCGCAACGCACCGCGTCCGCCGGTGGTGACGCAGACATGAGGCCGCCGCGATGAATTTTCCCTTGCATTACCTGTGGTGGGTGCTGGCGCTGATCCTGATCGCCGGCGAGGTGCTGTTCCCCGGCTATTTCCTGCTGTGGATCGGCATCGGCGCGGCGGTGATGGGCGTGATCACGCTGGTGCTGCCGACGCTCGGCGTGCTGCCGCAGGCGATCGGTTTCGTGGTGCTCGCCTTCATCAGCTGCATCCTGTACTGGCGCTTCGTGCGTCCGCGGCTGGAGCGTGATGCCGCACCGGATTCGGTGCTGCTGAATCGCCGCGGCGCGCGCATGATCGGCCAGCGCTACGTGCTGGAGACCGCGATCGTCAACGGCCGCGGCAAGGCGCGCGTGGGCGACGGGCAGTGGCTGGTGGAAGGACCGGACCTGCCTTCCGGCACCACCGTCGAGGTGATCGGCGTGGAAGGGACGGCGTTGCAAGTCCGTGCTGCTGACTGAGCGCCCGCGCGATCGCATGAACACGGACGATCCCGTCACGCGCGCGCGCATCGGTTTCGTGATCGAGCTGGCGCGCCGCCTGCATCAGTACGGCGCGGCGGCACCGCGCCTGGAGCAGGCGATCGGACTGGTCGCGCAGCGGCTTGGCTTTCAGTGCGAAGCGTTGTCGACGCCGACTTCCACCGTGCTGTCCTTCAGCGAGCGCGACGGCGACGGCCTCGCGCAATTCACCCAGGTGCTGCGGATGTCCCCGGGCGACGTGAACCTCGCACGGCTGTGCCGGGCCGACGAGATTGCCGACCGCGTGATCGACGGCAGCCTGCATCCTCGCGACGGTCTCGCGCAGCTGCGAGAACTGGGTCGCCCGCTTTCAAGACGAGGCATCTACGCGATCATCGGCAGCTACGGGCTGGCCGCAGCCTGCGTTGCGGTGTTGCTGGGCACCGGCTGGCCGGACGTGATCGTCTCCGGTGTGCTGGGCCTGCTGATCGGCGCGCTGATGATCGCCGGCATCGGCCGGCCGCGCCTCGCCGCCGCCAGCGAAGCCATCGCCGCGCTGCTCGCAACCTTCATCACCATCGCGATCAGCGCCTGGGTCGTGCCGCTGGCCGTGAAGTCGGTGGTGCTGTCAGCGCTGATCATCCTGGTGCCGGGCATGACGCTCACCAATGCGGTGCGCGAACTGTCCAGCGCGCACCTGGTCTCGGGCGTATCGCGCGTGGCTGGTGCGATCGCGACCTTGTTGAAGCTGGTGTTCGGTACGGTGGCCGCCGCGCAGGTCTGCGCGGTGCTGCACATCAAGTCCATGCATCATCCCTGGCCGCCGTTGCCGGAATGGTCGCAATGGCCGGTGCTGCTGGTGGCCGCGGTATCGTTCGCGATGTTGTTCCAGGCCGCGCGTCGCGATTACCTGCTGGTGATCGGCGCGGTGGTGGTCGGCTACCTCGCCACGCACTTCGGCGGCGCCGCGCTGGGCGCGCCCTTCGGCGTGTTCATCGGCGGATTGATCCTGGCCGCGCTCGCGAACCTGTACGCGCGCACCGCGCATCGTCCGGGTGCATTGGTGCGAGAACCGGGCATCCTCTTGCTGGTGCCGGGCAGCGTGGGCTTCCGCAGCATGTCGTATCTGTTCACCAACGACGTCGGTATGGGTGCGCAGACCGGCATCCTGCTGATCACGCTGCTGATCGCATTGGTGGCGGGATTGCTGTTCGGCGATTTGCTGATTGCGCCGCGACGGAGCTTGTAATGGCGCAATAAAAAACGCCGGCATTGAGCCGGCGTTTTTCATGGATCGTCCAGGCGGATTATTTGATCAGCATGCTCTTTTCGGACTTGCCGCCCTTCAATGCATCGTTGAACCAGCGCGGGCGCTTGCCGCGGCCGGACCAGGTCATCGCTGGATCGGCCGGATTGCGGTATTTCGGCGCGACCTTGCCGCGCTTGCCGCGACGGCCGCCGCGGCCGCCATACAGGTCGGCGAAGGTGAAGCCTTCGGCCTTGATCAGCGCATCCACCTTGGCGCGAACCTTGGCGGCGCGTTCCTTGCCGAGATCGCCTTTGCGGGCGTTCGCCTTGCGGATCAATTCATCGAGTTGATTGGCGTTGAGCGACTTCAGATCGATTGCCATGGGGACTCCTCGGGACTAAGGCAGTGGACGGACTTGATTGGAGCAGGCCGGTCCGGATCATCCAATAATCCAAGCCGGCGTCCGGACATTCTGGCCTAAATAATCGCCACGCGCAAAATCCGGGCAATCCGGGTGATTCCCGAATGCCCGGATAAAACCCGAACGGGTTATTTGAACAGGGCCAACAGCGATTGCTTGTCGAGGTTGCGGCTTTCGGCATCGCGGCGGCCGCGATATTCGAAGGTGCCTGCGGCGAGCCCGCGCTCGCTGACCACGATGCGGTGCGGGATGCCGATCAGTTCGATGTCGGCGAACATCGGACCTGGGCGCAGGCCGCGATCGTCCAGCACGGTTTCGGCACCGGCCTCGTTCAATTCGCGATAAAGCGCTTCCGCCGCCTCCGTGACCTTCGGATCGTTCTTCGGATTGATCACGCACACCGCCACGCGCCAGGGCGCCATCGGCTCCGGCCAGATAATGCCGCGCTCGTCGTGGTTCTGTTCGATCGCCGCGGCGACGATGCGCGACACGCCGATGCCGTAGCAACCGGTGAATGGCGTCACCGATTTGCCATTGGCATCCAGCACGGTGACGTTCAGCGCTTTCGTGTATTTCTGGCCGTTCTGGAAAATGTGCCCGACCTCGATGCCGCGGGCGATGTCGAGCGTGCCGCGACCGTCCGGTGACGGGTCGCCGACCACGACCTTGCGCAGGTCGGCCACGCGGGTGACGCGCGCGTCGCGGAACCAGTTGGCGCCGGTGTAGTGCGTGCCGTCCTGGCTGCCGCCGCAGACGAAATCGGCGAGCACGGCGGCCGCGCGATCCACGATCACCGGCACGTCTTCCGGCAGGCCGACCGGGCCGATGAAACCGGCATGGGCGCCAGTCGCGGCGAGGATCTGTTCTTCCGAAGCCAGCACCGATTCGCCGCCGAGCTCCGGCAGCTTCGAGGCCTTGACCTCATTCAATTCGTGGTCGCCGCGCAGGCACAGCGCCACCACGCCATCGGTGCCGCGCACCAGCAGGGTTTTCACGCACTGCGTGGCCGGCACCTTCAGGAACGCGCTGATGTCCTCAATGGTCTTCTGCGTGGGCGTATCCACGAGCTTCAGCGGCTGCGAAGGTTCGGGACGCACCGCTTCCGGGGCGACCGCTTCGGCCAGTTCCACGTTCGCGGCGTAATCGGATTCGTTCGAAAATGCGATCGCGTCCTCGCCCGAATCGGCGAGCACCTGGAATTCGTGGCTGACGTCGCCGCCGATCGCGCCCGAATCCGCCGCCACCGGGCGGAATTTCAGGCCCAGCCGGGTGAAGATGCGCGAATAGGCCTCGTACATCTTCGCGTAGGTTTCGCCGACGGATTGCTCGTCGAGATGAAACGAATAGGCATCCTTCATCAGGAATTCGCGCGCGCGCATCACGCCGAAACGCGGCCGGATTTCGTCGCGGAATTTGGTCTGGATCTGGAAAAAAGTAATCGGCAATTGCTTGTAACTGGAAATCTCACTGCGCACGAAGTCGCAGATGATTTCCTCATGGGTCGGACCGAAGCAGTATTCCTGCTCCTTGCGGTCGCGCATTTTCAAAAGCGTGGGGCCGTATTTTTCCCAGCGCCCGGATTCCTCCCACAACTCGCGCGGCTGCACGCAGGGCATCGTCATCTCGATCGCGCCGGCGTGCTGCATTTCCTCGCGCACGATGCCTTCAACCTTGCGCAGCACGCGCAGGCCCAGCGGCGCCCAGGTATAGATGCCCGAGCTGAGCTTGCGGATCATGCCGGTGCGCAGCATCAGCTTGTGGCTGGCGATCTCGGCATCGCTGGGCGCCTCGCGGGTGGTGGCGAGGTGGAATCGGGACAGGCGCATGGAAACGTTCCGCGTGGTGGAACGCGGAATTGTAGCGGAATGTCAGCTATTCCCCGTCCGGGGGAGAGCGATGGCTAATGGCAGTACTGCTGCTTCTGCGCCTGTGCAGTGGCGAGTTCCTGGCGCCGCTGCACGTCGGACATGTTCTGCTGGGGGCTGCTCGCGTCGCCGGAGGTCAGCGGCTGGTCACTGCTGAGCAGGCCGATATTGTGGTCGAGATCCTTGCACAGCTTGGCGCGATTGGCCGCGGTATCGGGGATCCGCGCAGTGGACGCCGGAGCCGGTTGCGAAGCCGTCGTGGTATTGGAGGTCGTAGTGGCCGCGGTTGCGCCGATAGAGGCGGGGGCGGCCGCGACCGGTGTCGCCGCGCCGCTGCTGACCTGCACTCGCTGGTACTCGACGCCGTTGGTGGGCGCCGAATCGGAGTAATGCGTCACCCCCTTGGAATCCTTCCATTTGTACACCTGTGCACCCGCCGAAGCGGCAAGGGCGAGCGCGGCGACAGCAAACACGAAAGCGGGCAGGCGCGACATGATGATCTCCAGTGCGCGTCAGGGCGCGCGGTTGGTGCGCACTGGATAGCACTACATCGTTCGCGGAACAAGCGCGGTGCGTCACGGGTATGATTTAGACTTGCGATCCGTTCCGCTCTCGAGGCGTCCGGATCCGCGCATACCCAAATCCCATGAACGATCCGACGCCTCCATCGCCGCATCCCCCGCGTCCGCCGCTGCGCCGGCGCGGCATCTACCTGTTGCCGAACCTGTTCACCACCGGCGCGATGTTCGCAGGCTTCTACGCGATCATCGCGGCGATCGCCGGATACTTCACCGACGCGGCGATCGCGGTGTTCATCGCCGCGCTGCTGGATGGCATGGATGGACGCGTGGCGCGGCTGACCGGCACGCAGAGCGAATTCGGGGTTCAGTACGACTCGCTTTCCGACCTGGTCAGCTTCGGCCTCGCACCGGCGCTGGTGCTCTACACATGGTCGTTGCAATACCTGCGCGATTACGGCGTGCTCTGGGGCAAGCTGGGCTGGGCCGCGGCGTTCCTGTACGCGGCCTGCGCGGCCTTGCGGCTGGCGCGCTTCAACACCCAGGTCGGCGTGGCCGACAAGCGCTACTTCCAGGGACTGGCCAGCCCCGCCGCGGCGGGCCTGTGCATGTCGTTCGTCTGGACGATGCGCGAGGCGCAGATCGAAGGCGCGTGGCTGTGCTTCTTCACGCCCATCCTCGCCGGCGTCGCGGGCCTGCTGATGGTGAGCCGCGTGCGCTATTTCAGTTTCAAGGCGTGGCCGCGCAGCGATCGCGTGCCGTTCGTATGGATCATCCTGGCAGTGCTGATCATCGTGGCGCTGGTGCTCGACACCGCGACGGTGCTGCTGATCATCATCGGCCTGTATGTCTTGTCGGGCCCGGTGATGACGCTGTGGGGCCTGCGCAGCCGTTCGTCGCGCCGACGCTTGCGGGCGCAGCGGCGGCAGTCGGCGCCGAAGGAGTGAATCGCTGATGGGCACTGGCGCTGCAACTTCCCGATCGCAGGTCCTGCAGGCCCTGGGTGTGACACCCTTGCGCCTGCGTGCGCGCGTGGCGGTGGCGGAACAAACAAGCGTTTCGAAGAGCTTACCCCCCGCGCCCGTGCCGCAATTGGTCACGGCGCAGGCTGCGGTTCCAGACAAGCGCATCGCATTGCTGCGCGCGCAGTCGGAAATCGAACAGCCCCCGCTGGCTGCGCTCTACACGAAAATCACCGAAGCGATCAGCGCGAAGGGATTGCAATGCGTGCGCCAGGCGGATGCGGAAAACGACCCGCGCGTCCGCGTGCTGGCATTCGGCGACGTCGCATTGCCGGACTCGATCGCATTTTCGCGCGTGCTGCGCGTGGATGCGCTGGCCGTGCTGGAGAGCGATCGCGGCAGCAAGCGCGCGCTGTGGGATCTGATCCAGAAGCTGGCGCGCGAAGCGGGGGTGGGTTGATGGTCGCATTGTCAGCCGCACCGCTGCCACAGTGGCGCCCGATGACGCGCCACGATATCGCGCAGGTCGCAGCGGTCGAGGCGAGTGCCTACGAATTTCCGTGGTCGCCGCAGATCTTCCGCGACTGCATCACGTCCGGGCACAAGTGCTGGGTGTTGCAGGAGCACGGCGTGATCATCGGCTACGGCATCCTGTCCACCGGCGCCGGCGAGGCGCACGTGTTGAATATCTGCGTTTCGCCGAAACAGCAGAAGCAGGGCCACGGCCGGCACATCCTGAAGCGCCTGCTGGATCTCGCGCGCATGCATCGGGCCACGCGCGTGTACCTGGAAGTGCGGCCGTCGAATTCGCGCGCACAAGCGATGTACGAACACGCGGGCTTCAACGAGATCGGTCGCCGCCCGAATTACTACCCCGCGCGCCGCGGCCGCGAGGACGCGATCGTGATGGCGATGGAGTTGTTGCCGCACGGAGCGTAGGGCGGGCATTGCCCGCGTCGTCCTCCGTCATGCGGCGGACGGTGTCCGCCCTACGAGAGCGTGTAGGGCGGGCAGTGCCCGCCATCATGGGCAGGTCGGCCTCGGACGCGGCGGCGGACGGTGTCCGCCCTACGAAAGCTTCGTCGCCTGCTCGCGCAGGGCGCCCAACTGCGTGTTCCAGTCCGCGAGCCGCGCACGTTCCTGCGCGACCACGTCCGCCGGCGCATTGGCAACGAAGTTGGCGTTGCCGAGCTTGCCCTCGCACTTCTTGATCTCGCCTTCGATGCGCGCGATTTCCTTTTTCAGGCGCGCGCGTTCGGCGTCGAGGTCGATCAGCCCGGCGAGCGGGATCAGCACGCGCATCGTGCCGACCACGGCGGCGGCCGCTGCGGGTTCCGCTTCGCCGTTTTTCAGCCAGCGCGGCGATTCGCTGCGCGCGAGGAAGGCGATCTGCGCCGCGAATTTGTCTGCGCGGCGGCGGTCGTCAGGATCGCCGTCGGCAAGCAGCAGCGGGATGGTCTTCCCCGGCGCGATGTTCATTTCCGAGCGGATCTTGCGCACCCCGGTCAGCACCGCCTTGAACCACTCGATCTCCGCACTGGCGGATTCGTCGGTCGCGAATTCATCGGCGCGCGGATACGGCCGCTGCATGATGCTTTCGTCTGCAAGCCCGAGTTGCGGCGCCACCGATTGCCAGATTTCCTCGGTGATGAACGGAATGACCGGGTGCAGCGCGCGCAACACGGTTTGCAGCACGTGCAGCAGCGTGTGGCGCGTGGAGGCCGCGGCCGCCGCATCGTCGCCGTTCAACGCGGGCTTGGACAGTTCCAGGAACCAGTCGCAATACTCGTTCCAGACGAATTCGTACAGCGCCTGCGCCAGCAGGTCGAAACGATACGTCACGAAGTGCTGTTCGACTTCCGCAAGCGTTCGATGCAGACGAGTGAGGATCCAGCGCTCGGCTTCGGTCTTTCCCCCCTCCCCCGCGTGCGGGGGAGGGTTGGGGTGGGGGCGATCCTTCGCGAGATCGCCCCCTTCCGGCCTTCGGCCACCTTCCCCCGCAAGCGAGGGAAGGGAGTCACCGACGTTCATGAGTACGAACCTTGCCGCATTCCACAGCTTGTTGCAGAACGCCTTGTAGCCTTCGGCGCGCTTGATGTCGAAGTTGATGGTGCGGCTATAACTCGCCAGCGCGGCGAAGGTGAAGCGGAGCGCATCGGCGCCGATCGCAGTGATGCCGTCTGGGTAATCCTTGCGGATGCGCTTCTCCACTTTCTCGCGCACCTGCGGGATCAGCAGCGAGCGCGTGGATTTTTCCAGCAGCGCATCCAGCGTGATGCCGTCGATCAGGTCCAGCGGGTCCAGGGTGTTGCCCTTGGACTTGGACATCTTCTGGCCTTCCGCATCGCGCACGATCGCGTTGATGTACACCTCGCGGAAGGGCACGCGACCGGTGAAATACTTCGTCGCCATCACCATGCGTGCGACCCAGAAGAAGATGATGTCGAAGCCGGTGACAAGCACCGAACTTGGCAGGAAAATCTGATCCTGCGGCCAGTTCGCGACGATCTCGTCGTGCTCGTTCTTCACGGGCCCATTCGAAGGCCAGCCGAGCGTCGAGAACGGCCACAGCGCCGAGGAGAACCACGTGTCCAGTACGTCGTTGTCCTGCCGTAGGGCGGGTTTCAACCCGCCGTTTTCACCGCGCAATTCCGGATAATGCGCCAGCAGATCCGCCTCGTCCTCGCCGACGAAGATATTGCCGGCCTCGTCGTACCACGCCGGGATGCGATGGCCCCACCACAATTGGCGCGAAATGCACCAGTCCTGGATGTTGTCCAGCCACTGGGTGTAAGTGGTGGTCCAGTTCTCCGGCACGAACTTGATCTCGCCGCTGCGCACGGCGTCGAGTGCCGGCTGCGTGATCGCGCGACGCCCGCCCGGGCGGCCGTCGTCCAGCGTGTCGCGCGTCAAATCCACGAACCATTGGTCCGTCAGCATCGGCTCGATCACCGCGTCCGAGCGCTGGCTCACCGGCACCTGCAGCTTGTGCGGCTTGATCTCGACCAGCAGTTCTAGCGACTCCAGATCGGCAACGATGCGCTTGCGTGCGTCGTAACGGTCGAGACCGCGAAATTGCTGCGGAATTAGTTCTGAAACAGATCCCCCGACGATGGCGTGCTTGGCAAGGCGCGTGCCTTCAACTGGGTCAAAAGTGAAATCGTCAAAAATAGAATTCTTGATCTTGCCGTCCAGGGTAAAGACGGTCAGCAAACCGCCCTTTGGCTGGTTCTTCAGCTCATCATCCTTATGGCGTTCCCATAATTTGTAATCGTTGAAATCGTGCGCCGGCGTGATCTTGACGCAGCCGGTGCCGAACTCGCGGTCCACGTATTCGTCGGCGATTATCGGAATCTGCCGGTTCGCCAAGGGCAGCGTGACCGTCTTGCCGATGAAGGCGCGGTAGCGTTCGTCTTCCGGGTGTACCGCGACCGCGACGTCGCCCAGCATGGTTTCCGGACGCGTGGTCGCGACGATCAGCCCGCGCTCGCCGTTCGGGCCGCGCAGGGATGCGTCGGAGAATGGATACAGAATGGACCACAGGTGCCCGTCGCGCTCGACGTTGTTGACCTCCAGGTCCGACACCGCGGTCATCAGCACCGGATCCCAGTTCACCAGCCGGTTGCCGCGATAGATAAGGCCCGCGCGATACCACTCCACGAAGACCTTGCGAACCGCCGCGCTCAAGCCTTCGTCCATCGTGAAGCGCTCGCGCGACCAGTCGGCCGCCGCACCTATGCGGCGCATCTGCCGGGTGATGGTGGAACCGGATTCCTCCTTCCACTGCCACACGCGCTCGACGAATTTTTCCCGGCCGAGGTCATGGCGAGTTTTACTTTCGGCGGCGAGCTGGTTCTCGACGATCTTCTGCGTGGCGATGCCGGCGTGGTCGGTGCCGACCTGCCACAACGTGTTCTGCCCACGCATGCGGTGATAACGAATCAAGGCGTCCATGATCGTCTGCTGGAACGCGTGGCCCATGTGCAGCGTGCCGGTGACGTTGGGCGGAGGCAGCAGGATGCAGTACGGATCGCCGTGGCCGCTCGGCTTGAAGCAGCCGGACTGCTCCCAGCGGTCGTACCACTTCGATTCGATCTGCTTCGGGTCGAAACTCTTGTCCATGCGGGGCGCCTGGCGTGCCGTGCGACGGCACGCATCCGAAATCAAGGTGAACGGGCGATTGTAAGGGGACGCGGGCGGGCGCCCAAGCGGTTCCACGCCTCTCCTTCACGCGGATTCCAGAGACTAGGGTGCGAGTTCACGAGCGAGGAAATCCCATGTGCTTTTCCGCAACCGCCAGTTTCAGCAGCAGCGCCGCGATTGCTGTAGTCGGGGTCGCCACCCTTGCGCGCAGCGAGCACCGCAAGGAATGTCTGTTCGCCGCGATCCCGCTGCTGTTCGCGCTGCATCAATTCTCCGAAGGCGCGGTCTGGCTGGCGTTGGACGGCCACAGCGCCTGGGGTGGGCTGCGACCATGGGGCTTTGCCTACATGCTGTACGCCCAAGGATTATTGCCGTTGCTGATCCCGCTGAGCATCTGGCTGATCGAACCGGGCCGCCGTCGCCGGCTGTTGATCCTGCCATTCCTTGCGTTGGGGCTTGCGCTCACCGCGTACCAGCTCTGGGCGTTGCTGACCTGGCCGACCGCGATCTCGGTGGTGGGCCACAGCGTGGTCTACAAGAATCCGGCGACCAATCACGTGCTGATCGCCGTGCTGTATGTGATCGCCACCTGCGGCTCGCTGTTCTTCTCAGGGTACCGCTACATCATGGCATTGGGTGCGGTGAACCTGCTCGGCGTGCTGGTCGTGCTCTGGCTGAAACACTACGCGTTCACGTCGGTGTGGTGCGCGTACGCGGCGCTGGTGAGCGTGCTGATCTATTTCCATTTCACGAGGCGGCGACAGGCGGAACGGCGCGGGTACGTCTTGCAGCATTGATGCACGTGGGCGTGGAGCAGCCGTCCTAAGCGCGCCCCGCTTCGTGCACCGCCTCCACCAGCACGCGCACGTTTTCCGGATCCACCTCCGGCGTGATGCCGTGGCCGAGATTGAAGACGTGGCCGGGATGCGGGCCGAAGTCGTCGAGCACGCGGCGGACTTCGCGGCGGATCGTTTCGGGCGAGGCGAGCAGGATCGCCGGGTCGAGGTTGCCCTGCAGGGCAATACGGTCGCCGACTCGCCGGCGCGCATCGTCCAGCGTGATCGTCCAGTCAACGCCCAGCGCCGCGCAGCCGCTCATCGCCAGCGTTTCAAGATGCGCATTCGCGCCCTTGGAGAACAGGATCAGCGGAATCTCGCGGGCGTGCGCGTTTTCGCGCAGCAGTGCCGCGATTTGCGAGAGATAGCGCGCGGAGAATTCGCCGAACATCGTGGGCGACAACAATCCGCCCCAGGTGTCGAACACCATCAGCGCCTGCGCACCGGCCGCGGCTTGCGCGGCCAGATACGAAGCGACGGCGCGTGCGTTGACGTCCAGCAGCTTGTGCATTGTCGCGGGGTCGTCCAGCGCCAGCGCTTTCACCCGCGCGAAATCGCGCGAGCCTTCGCCTTCCACCATATAGCAGGCCAGCGTCCACGGGCTGCCGGCGAAGCCGATCAGCGGCACGCGGCCATCCAGTTCCTTGCGGATCAGCCGCAGCGCGTCCGGGACGTAGCGCAGCGATGTTTCCGGATCCGGGACGCCGAGCTTTTCGATGTCCGAAGTACTGCGCAGCGGGCGATGGAACTTCGGTCCTTCGCCTTCGACGAAATGCAGGCCCAGCCCCATCGCGTCCGGAACGGTGAGGATGTCGGAGAACAGGATCGCTGCATCCAGGTCGAAACGCCGGACCGGTTGCAGCGTGACCTCGCAGGCGAGTTCCGGCGTCTTGGCGAGCGAAAGGAAACTGCCGGCGCGCGCCCGCGTTGCGCGATATTCGGGCAGGTAGCGCCCGGCCTGGCGCATGATCCACACCGGCGTCGCATCGACCGGCTGGCGCCGCAGCGCGCGCAGGAAGCGGTTGCTTCGATCCGAAGTATCAGCCATGCGGGCCATCGAACCCTTGCGTGATCATCACCTTGAAGCCGCGCTTCAGCTGCGCATCGCGCGCGTGCTCGAGCGCGATCAATGCTTCCTCGCGTTGCATGTACACCTCGCGCTTCAGCGTCGCGCGACCGCCCTCGGTGCCGGACTCGCGGTACAGCGTCCAGCCGCCGAGCAGGTCCTGCTCCAGCGCGAGGCGGCAGTAGCGCGGCGCGCCATCGGCAGCCGGCGGGGTTTGCATGTAGAGATGCATGCGATGGGGTGCGGCAAGGGGAGGGACATTGTAGCGAGTGATCAGGGGGCGAGTAGCGAACAGCGGTGGACTGGCCCTCGCCTGAAACAATGCGTTATTGCGCCACGGCGGCGGACCATGTCCGCCCTACACTCGCGCGAGCGCCTTCCTACGACAGGGCTTCGCGCACCCCAGCTTCATCCACCCGCTCGACGATCTCCGCGCCGCCGACGCCGCGCCAGAGGATCAGTCGCAGCGTGCCGGCGCGGTTCTTCTTGTCCAGCCGCATGCGCGCGAGCAGGGCGCCGGGTTGCAGATTGGACGGGATGGAAGTCGGCAGGTCGAACGCCTGCAGCAACGCGTGCAGGCGTTGCGTGTCGGTCTCGTGCGCCATGCCCAGCCGTACCGACAATCGCGCAGCGAGCAGCATTCCGATCGCGACCGCCTCGCCGTGCAGCAGCGTGCCGTAACCCGCTTCGGTTTCGATCGCGTGGCCGAAGGTGTGGCCGAAATTCAGCAGCGCGCGCTCCCCGGTTTCGCGCTCGTCGCGCTCCACCACGCCGGCCTTGAAGCGGCAGCAGGTCGCGATGGCATGCGTCAGCGCATCCGCATCGCGGGCGAGCAGTCGTGCCACATTCGCTTCCAGCCACGCGAAGAATTCCGAGTCGCCAATGCACGCGGTCTTGATGACTTCGGCGAAACCCGCGCGCAGTTCGCGATCGGGCAGGGTGGCGAGCGTGTCGAGATCGGCGATCACCACGCGCGGCTGGTGGAACGCGCCGATCAGGTTCTTTCCGGCGGCGTGGTCCACGCCGGTCTTGCCGCCGACCGAGGAATCCACCATCGCGAGCACGGTGGTCGGCATCTGGATGAAATCGATGCCGCGCATCCAGCACGCAGCGGCGAAACCCGCGATGTCGCCCACCACGCCGCCGCCCAGCGCGATCACGCAGGCATCGCGGGTTGCGCCGAGTTGCGCCAGCGCATCGAAAATCTTCGCTACCGCCTCGAGGTTTTTGTGCGCTTCGCCGGCGGGCAGCACCAGCACGGCCGCATCCACGCCGCAGCCTTCCATCGCCTCCCGCACGCGATCGGCGTAGAGCGGCGCGACGTGCTCGTCGCTGACGATCAGGACATGGCGGCCGCGGATCGCATCGCACCACCGCGCTGCATCGTCCAGCAGGCCCGATCCGATCCGGATCGGATAGCGCCGCGCCTCCAGCCCGACTTCGATTTCCGTGCTCGCACCGCTCATGCGATACGCGCCTGCGGCACGCGCTGCCAGCAGCGCTCCAGTTCCCGCGCGACCTGCTCGGCCGCGTGCGCCGGCGTTTGCGCATGCGAGGGCACGACCAGGTCCGCGATCTCCGCGTAGAGCGGATCGCGCGCGCGCGCCATTGCTTCCAGCCGCTCGCGGCGATCGGCCGATTGCAGCAGCGGGCGATGGCGGTCGCGTTCCAGTCGTTGCAGTTGTTGCTCGACGCCGGTTTGCAGCCAGACCACGAAACCGCGCGCGGTGAGCAGCGCGCGGTTGTTCGCATCCAGGATCGCGCCGCCGCCGGTGGCCAGCACCACGCCTTCGCGCGCGCTGCATTCGTCGAGCAGCGTGGATTCGCGGCGGCGGAAGCCCGGCTCGCCCTCGATGTCGAAGATCAGCGGCACGTCGGCGCCGGTATGCGCCTCGATCTCGGCGTCGAGGTCGAGGAACGGCAGGCCGAAGTGCGCGGCCAGCCGCTTGCCGACCGTGGTCTTGCCCGCGCCCATCGGGCCGATCAGGAACAGGTTGCGCGAAGGATTCACGGCGATGGCAGGTTCCGGGGATGGCCCATGATGCCATCCATGCGCGCGGGTACAAAACCGCAACGTGATGCGGCGCCGAGCATCGGATGCCGCGAGTTTGCTACGATGACGGGCGTACGGCCACGCACGTTTCCACGAGCCGCCGCATCCGCCACGGAGGTTCCCATGTCAGTCACCAAGGTGATCGAGCTGAGTGCGTCATCGGAAAAGGGCATCGAGGATGCGGTGAAGCACGGCCTGGACCGGGCCTCGGCAACCGTCAAGAACATCAAGGGCGCCTGGATCAACGAGATCAAGGTCGCCACCCGTGACGACGGCAGCATCAAGGAGTGGCGGGTGAACATGCGGATCAATTTCGAAGTGGAGTGATCCGGCCGGGCGTGCGGACGAGGACTTACATGCGGCCACGGAAGGCTGGATTTCATCCTGATTTGAGCGACTCGATGGGGGAGCGCGCATGAGCGAACGCGAATGGACGATCGGCTGTCTGGAGGACGATCCGGAGCAGGCGGCCCTGCTGCGGTTGTGGCTGGAATCGGCCGGCTACCGATGCGCGGTGTTCGCCAGCGCCGGTGAATTCCGCAAGCGGCTGGGCAGCGAGGCGGTGGACCTGCTGCTGCTGGACTGGAACCTGCCGGATGCGACCGGGCTGGAAGTGCTGGACTGGATCCGGCATTCGCCGAACTCCGACCTGCCGGTGCTGTTCCTGACCGCGCGCGCGGAAGAAAACGACATCGTCGAAGGCCTGCAGGCGGGCGCCGACGATTACGTGGTGAAGCCGCCGAAGCAGGCCGAGCTGCTGGCGCGCGTGCGCGCGGTGCTGCGCCGGCGCGGCGGTGCGGCCGAGAGCGAAGCGCAATCGGCGTTGTCGCTGCCGCCGTACTCGGTGGATCCGCAGCGCCGCCGCATCAGCGTGGCCGGCGATGAAATCGAACTTACCCAGCGCGAATACGAACTGGCCTGCTACCTGATCCGCCGCCAAGGCCGCATCGTCAGTCGCGACGCGCTGCTGGAGAACATCTGGAACCTCGGTCCCAGTGTCAGCACGCGCACGGTCGACACGCACGTCAGCCGCTTGCGCAAGAAGCTGCAATTGTCCGGCGAGCATGGCTGGCGATTGACGGCGATTTATCAGCACGGGTACAGATTGGAACCCGCGTAGGGCGGGTCTTGACCCGCCAATGGCGGGTTCCAATCCGCCATTCGCACGGCGGAAATCATGTGGCGGGTCAGATCCGTCATCGGCGGGTTGAAACCCGCCCTACACAGGCAAATGGATGTTGAATCTCGAAATCCTCGCCACCCTGCGCAACCTGATCGACGAAGCGCGGCGCAACGGTGATCCGGAACCCGGCGCGGTGAACGTCGCCACCGTGGATGTCGACGGCAGGGTGTCCGCGCGCATGGTGCTGCTGAAGCACGTGGACGAGCGCGGGTTCACGTTCTTCACCGATTACCGCAGCGAGAAGGCGCAGGCGATCGCGGCGCACGCGCAGGTCGCGCTGACCCTGCACTGGAAGCACCTGCAACCGGCGGCGCAGGTTCGCATCGAGGGTCGCGCCGAGAAATTGAGCGCGGAGGAATCGGACGTCTATTTCGCAACGCGCGCGCGTTTGAGCCAGCTCGGCGCCTGGGCGTCCGAGCAGTCCAGCACGCTGCCGGACCGCAAGCTGCTGGAAGCACGCGTGGAACAGCGCGAAGAGGAATTCGCCGGCCGTGAGATCCCGCGCCCGCCGCACTGGGGCGGCTATCGCGTGGTGCCGGAGATGGTCGAGTTCTGGCACGCGCACGTGCACCGCCTGAATGAGCGCGTGCGCTGGGAACTTGTCGAAGGTGAATGGCGGAAGCGGCTTTTGTATCCATGAGCGGTTCGCAACCCGCCACGCGCATCGCCACCGCGAACTTCGAGGTACGCACGCGCGGACGCGGCTTCGTCGAACTTGACGAAAAGTTGAGCGCCGCACTGGCAGGAAGCGACGTGCGCGAAGGCGTCGCGCAGGTGTTCACGCAGCACACCAGTTGCTCGCTGCTGATCTGCGAGAACGCCGATCCGGTGGTGCGCGAGGACCTGGAGCGTTTCTTTTCGAAGCTGGTGCGCGATGGCGATCCGCTTTTCCGGCATGACGCGGAAGGCCCGGACGACATGCCCGCGCACGTGCGCTCGATCCTGACCGGCGTGAGCCTGAGCCTGCCGGTTCGCAATGGCGAACTGGCACTGGGCACCTGGCAGGGCGTGTACCTCTGGGAACATCGCACCGCGCCGCACACGCGCAAGGTCAGCGTCACGTTCATTGGATCTTGAATGCCCGGACCGCGTCGCATCGTCTGCCTGACCGAAGAACCGACCGAGGTGCTGTATGCGCTCGGCGAGTCCGATCGCATCGTCGGCATCAGCGGCTTCACTGTGCGACCGCCGCGCGCGCGCAAGGGCGAGCCGGGATTTGACGCGAGATGCGTTGAATCGCATCTCGCGCCGGCGAGCGCCGCGCCAGGGAAGGCGCGGCGGGCGATACGCACCATGGACGGTTCGCGCGCGGCAGCGGAGCGATGGACATGAAAGCCGGACCGCGTCGCATCGTCTGCCTGACCGAAGAACCGACCGAGGTGCTGTATGCGCTCGGTGAGTCCGATCGCATTGTCGGCATCAGCGGTTTTACCGTACGACCGCCGCGCGCGCGCAAGGAGAAACCGAAAGTCTCCGCGTTCACCCGCGCGAAGATCGGCGAGATCCTGAAACTGGGACCGGATTTCGCGATCGGCTTTTCCGACATCCAGGCCGAGATCGCGCGGGAACTGATCGCGCGCGGCGTGGAAGTGTGGATCAGCAATCATCGCAGCGTCGAGGGCATCCTCGATTACATCCGAAGGCTCGGCGCACTGGTCGGCGCGACGGAAAAAGCCGAAGCGTTCGCAGGCGAAGCGGAACGGCACATCGAGGATGTGCGCGCGCAAGCGGCGCAGCTGCCTCGACGCCCGCGCGTGTATTTCGAGGAATGGGATGAGCCGATGATCTCCGGCATCCGCTGGGTGGCGGAACTGATCCGCATCGCCGGCGGCGAGGACGTGTTTCCGGAGCTGGCGGAGCAATCGTTGGCGAAGCACCGCATCATCGCCGACGGCGGCGAAGTGATCCGCCGGGCACCCGACATCATCATGGCTTCGTGGTGCGGCAAGAAATTCCGCCCCGAGAAGCTGGCGGCGCGCGCGGGTTGGGATGCGATTCCGGCGGTGCGCGATGGCGAACTCCACGAAATCAAATCGCCCATCATCCTGCAGCCGGGGCCGGCCGCATTGTTCGACGGACTGGATGCGTTGCACGCCGTCATCGCCGGTTGGGCGCGGCGCGCACCTGCCTGACTCGGGAGCCCATGATCGTCGTAGGGCGGGCAATGCCCGCCAAGCGAAGGCTCGCCATGTGGCGGACGATGTCCGCCCTACGCGACTCCCGATTTCAGCAATGCCCGCCAATGCGGCGGAGACGGTGTCCGCCCCACGATTGTCTACAGGCTCAGCTGGTGCCCGAGATCGAACAGCGGCGTCACGATCAGCAGCCGCAGCAGCAGGATGATCAGGATCGCCAGTGCGGGGGAAAGATCCAGCCCGCCCGGCGCGGGCAGGATCTTGCGCAACGGCCGCAACACCGGTTCCACCAGCCGGCCCAGCAGCGGGATCAACGGATGGCGCGCATCGAGGCTGACGAAACTCAGCAGCGCCCACACGAAGATCATCACCAGGTAAAGCACCGCGAAGAAGTCCAGCAGGTCGGCGAGACCCAGCAGCATCACGCCGGGAATGGCGCCGCGGAAGCCGATCAGCGCGTACAACGCGAGGTTCTTCAGGAACTCCGCCAGCCACGCGATCAACAGCGCGGCGATGTTGATGCGCCGGAAGTTCGGGATGATCCGCCGCAGCGGCATCAGCACCGGGTTGGTGCTGCGGTAAAGGAACTGGCTCAACGGATTGTAGAAGTCCGCGCGCACCGCTTCGGCGAGCATGCGCAGCACGAACAGCACGACGATCACGCCGAATGCGATCTCGATCAGCAGGCCGGCGGCGTTGGCGATATAGGCGGACATGGCTGGACAGATACAAACGACAGTCGCGAAGCATAGCAACGCGGCGCGCTCGCCGCGAAAGCAGCCGTCTCAGTCAAGCATTGCGGACAACTCTCCGCCGCGGCGCGTCGCCGCGGCCATCGCGCGTTGCACCAGTTCGCGGAAATCGCCGGCCGCGAAGGCATCGAGCGCGGCCTGCGTCGTGCCTTGCGGCGAGGTGACGCGCGCGCGCAGCGTCGCCGCGCTTTCGCCGCCTTCGGCCAGCATGCGGCCCGCGCCGAGGCACGTCTGCACCGCCAAGGCCTGCGCGGTATCGCGCGCCAGGCCCAGTTGCACCGCCGCGTCTTCCATCGCTTCCACCAGCAGGAAGAAATAAGCCGGGCCGGAACCCGACAGCGCGGTGACCACGTCCATCAGTGTTTCGTGCTCGATCCAGCGCGCGATGCCTGCGGCGTTGAGGATGCGCTCGGCCAGCGCGCGTTGCGCCGCGCCGACGCGCGCGTTGGCACACAGGCCGCTCGCGCCTGCACCGATCAGCGCGGGCGTGTTCGGCATGCAGCGCACGATCGCAAGGTGCGCGCCCAGCCAGCGCTCCAGTTGCTCGATGCGCACGCCGGCGGCGATCGAGATCAGCAGCGGGCGGGATTCGCGCAGCGGTTCGGCCAGGTGTTCGCAGACCTTGCGCATCATCTGCGGCTTGACCGCCAGCACCACGCAACCGGCGCCCGCCACGGCATCAGCCTTGTCCGCGAACGTGCGCACGCCGAAATCGCGCGCCAGTTCGTCGCGTGCGTCAGCGCGCGGTTCGGCCACGGCGATCGTCGCGGCATCGGCGCCATGCCCGATCAGCGCGCCGATCAGGCTCCGCGCCATGTTGCCGCCGCCGATGAAGGTAGTAGAGCCGTAAATCGAGAGTCGAGAGTCGAGAGTCGAGGACATTGCGGCGGGCAGATTGGCTGGATGTCTGGACAGCATACAAGCCGCAAGACGGGTGATGCGCTCGTTTCGACTTTCAATTTTCGATTTTCGACTGTCGTTTCCGCGGCCCGAACAGCGCCGTGCCCACCCGCACCATCGTCGCGCCTTCGGCGATCGCCAGTTCGAAATCATCCGACATGCCCATCGAAAGCGTGTCGGTCTGCGGGCATTCGCGACGCAGCGCGTCGAACATTCCGCGCAGGCGCGCGAATGCGGCGCGGCGTTGCTCGCGATCGGGCGTGGGTTCCGGAATCGCCATCAGCCCGCGCAGCCGCAAGCGCGACGCCTGCATCACTCTTCCAGCGAGCACGGGAATCTGCTCCGGCGCGCAGCCCGACTTGCTCGATTCGCCACTGACATTCACCTCAATCAGCACGTTCAGCGGCGCCGTGTTTTCGGGTCGCGCACGATCCAGCAGCGGAACCAGTTTCTCGCGGTCGAGGCTTTGCAGCCAGTCGAAATGCCGCGCGACTTCCGCGCATTTGTTGGACTGCAGCGGGCCGATCATGTGCCATTCCAGATCGAGCTCCGCAAGCCCGCGCTGCTTGGCCAATGCCTCCTGCACATAGTTCTCGCCGAACACGCGCTGGCCCTGTTCGGCGAGCGCGCGCAGGGCCGTAACCGGCTGCGATTTGGAGGCCGCGACCAGCGTCACCGGCCGGCCCGCGGCGGCCGTTTCGACGCGGGCCCGGATGGCCCTGAGAACGGGTTCCCGGTTCATGCGCGGGGCCCGTTTCGCAAAACCTTCACCAGCGTATACTCGGCCGAACTCGCGCCCGGGGCGGCGCACGGTTTTTCAGGGGAATGATCCATGGACATTGCTGAACTGCTGGCCTTTTCGGTCAAGAATAAGGCCTCCGACCTGCACCTGTCCGCCGGCCTGCCGCCCATGATCCGGGTGGACGGCGACGTGCGCCGCATCAACATCCCGGCGCTGGACCACAAGCAGGTGCACACGCTGGTGTACGACATCATGTCGGACAAGCAGCGCCGCGATTACGAAGAGTTCCTGGAAGTGGACTTCTCGTTCGAGATCCCCGGTCTCGCGCGCTTCCGCGTCAACGCCTTCAACCAGAATCGCGGCGCGGCGGCGGTGTTCCGCACGATTCCGGCGGAAGTGTGGACATTGGAAGATCTCGGTGCGCCGAAGATCTTCAAGGAGCTGATCGACCAGCCGCAGGGCCTGATCCTGGTCACCGGCCCGACCGGCTCGGGCAAATCCACCACGCTCGCCGCGATGGTGGACCACATCAACAAGAACGAGTACGGCCACATCCTCACCATCGAGGATCCGATCGAATTCGTGCACACCGCGCAGAAGTGCCTGCTGAACCAGCGCGAGGTGCATCGCGACACCCACGGCTTCAACGAGGCGCTGCGCTCGGCGTTGCGCGAAGACCCGGATTTCATCCTGGTCGGCGAGATGCGCGACATCGAAACCATCCGCCTCGCGCTGACCGCGGCGGAAACCGGACACCTGGTGTTCGCGACGCTGCACACGTCGTCCGCGGCGAAAACCATCGACCGCATCATCGACGTGTTCCCGGCCGGCGAAAAGCCGATGGTGCGTTCGATGCTGTCGGAATCGCTGCGCGCGGTGATCTCGCAGACCCTGTTGAAGAAGGTCGGCGGCGGCCGCGTGGCCGCGCACGAGATCATGGTCGGCATCCCGGCCATCCGCAACCTGATCCGCGAGGACAAGGTCGCGCAGATGTATTCGTCCATCCAGACCGGCCAGCAGTTCGGCATGCAGACGCTGGACCAGTGCCTGCAGGACCTTGTGCGCCGCGGCCTGGTCACCCGCCAGGAGGCGATCGGGCGCGCGAAGAGCAAGGAAATATTCAAGTGACCACAGGACATGATTATCCCGGCCAGCACATGGATGTGCGGTGAGCCGGGATCCATGTCTTGTGCACCGCGTTCCGGTTCATGCGATACACCGCGCCAAAGCGTGACGCGCCCCGCAGCCATGCCGCGCCATTCCGCCCGGAGCGGCGTAAGCTAACCCGCATCGGCCGGAACGGCCCGGGGGATTTCCATGAGTAGCGTAGATTTCAGTTCCTTCCTCAAGTTGATGGTGCACAAGAAGGCGTCCGACCTGTTCATCACGGCCGGCGTCGCGCCGTCGATCAAGGTCAACGGCCGAATCGTGCCGATCACGCAGACGCCGCTGTCGCCGCAGGAATCGCGCGACATGGTGCTGAACGTGATGACGCCCAACCAGCGCGAGGAATTCGAGAAGACCCACGAATGCCAGTTCGCCATCGGCGTGTCCGGCGTGGGCCGCTTCCGCGTGTCGTGCTTCTACCAGCGCAACTGCGTGGGCATGGTGCTGCGCCGGATCGAGAGCAAGATCCCGACCATCGAGGAGCTCAACCTGCTGCCGATCGTCAAGCAGCTCGCGATGACCAAGCGCGGCATCGTGATATTCGTGGGCGCGACCGGTTCGGGCAAATCCACATCAATGGCTTCGCTGATCGGCTATCGCAACCAGAACTCCACCGGCCACATCATCACGATCGAGGACCCGATCGAGTACGTGCACAAGCACGAGGGCTGCATCATCACCCAGCGCGAGCTCGGCATCGACACCGATTCCTGGGAAAACGCGCTGAAGAACACATTGCGGCAGGCGCCGGACGTGATCCTGATCGGCGAGGTGC
>DASSEW010000039.1:0-15420 GCA_035695065.1 Rhodanobacteraceae bacterium
CGAAGCCACGGCAGACGACGGTACGCGCGTGCGCATCGCCGCCGCCACGCTGTGCGTGCACGGCGACCGCGCCAATGCCGGCGAATTCGCGCGCCGACTGCATGAAGCACTGGATCGCGAAGGGCTGCGCGTGGCCGCGCCGGAGCACGCATGATGCACTGGCTTGCCCTGCTCGGCGTGGCCGTAGTGGTGATCGGCTTCGCGCTGCGCTTCAACCCGGTGCCGGTAGTGATCGCGGCCGGCGTGGTGTCGGGACTCGCCGCCGGCAAAAGCGTCGGCGAGGTGCTCGCCCTGCTCGGAACCAGTTTCGTCTCCGAACGCGCGCTGCTACTCTATGTCCTCACGCTGCCGGCCATCGGCGTGCTGGAGCGCGCGGGCTTGCGGGAGCACGCACGCAACTGGATCGGCGGTTTGCGCGGGCTGACGCTTTCGCGGTTGCTGATCTCCTACCTCGGCTTGCGCCAGATCCTGTCCATGCTCGGCCTCACCAACGTCGCAGGTCCGGCGCAGACCGTGCGCCCGCTGCTGGCGCCGATGGCCGAAGCCGCGGCCCAGAAACGCGGCGCATCATTGGACCAGGGCGAACGCAACGATGTGCGCGCATTCTGCGCGGCGACCGACAACGTCGGCCTGTTCTTCGGCGAGGACGTGTTCATCGCGCTCGGCGCGGTGCTGCTGATCCAGGGTTTCTACGCCCAGCACGGGATCGAACTGGAACCCTTGCAGATCGCGCTGTGGGCGCTGCCGACCGCGATCGCGGCATTCGTGATCCACGGCGTGCGCAGCGTGCTGTTCGCGCGGCGGATTGGCTTGAATGCTCGACAGCGTGTTCCCGTCATTCCGGCCATGGATTGGCCGGAATCCAGTGCCAAGGATGGCAAGGCGATCCCGAGTCAGGGAAAAGAAGATCCGCATTCAGAACCGGAAGTGTCCAAAGACACTGGATTCCCGCTTTCGCGGGAATGACGGGAGTGGAATATCGGCATGCTGACCATCGAACACGCCTACTGGCTGCTTGCGTTGTTCCTCGCCGGCGCGGCGTGGCTGAACCTGCGCGGCAAGCGCTGGTGGCACGCGGCGTTCTGGATCGTGCTGGCCGCGCTGTTCGCCTGCGGCGATTTCGTGCTGACGGCCGCCAAGGCGCACCATGAATTGCCGGCGCAGCTCGCCGGCGTCGGCGTGCTGGCGCTCGCGGTCCTTTCCCCACGCATGCATCGCGGCGAATTGCGCGAGCGCGACGAAGCGCTGCGCGAAGTGGATGCGCTGCGGCTGCGGCACAAACTGTTCATGCCGGCGATCCTGATCCCGCTGGTGACGATGGCGGTGGCATTGTTCGGCGGTTACGCGATTTTCGGCGCACACCTGTTCGCGCAGCAACGGATGACGCTGACCGGCCTCGCCCTCGCGTGCGTGGTCGCGCTGGTCGCCGCCCTGCTCGTCACGCGCGCGAAACCGCGCACGGGATTGACTGAAGGCCGAAGGCTGCTGGACACGCTCGGCTGGGCCGCGCTGCTGCCGCTGACGCTCGCCGCGCTGGGCGGCGTGTTCGCCGCGACAGGCGTGGGCGACGCGATCGCGCAACTGGTGCGCATGGCAATCCCGGTGCAAAGCGCGCTCGCCTGCATCGTCGCCTACGGCGTCGGCATGGTGCTGTTCACCGTGATCATGGGCAACGCGTTCGCCGCGTTTCCGGTGCTGACCGCCGGCATCGGCCTGCCTCTGCTGATCCACCTGCACGGCGCGAATCCCGCGATCCTCGGCTCGCTCGGCATGCTGACCGGCTACTGCGGCACGCTATTCACGCCGATGGCGGCCAACTTCAACATCGTCCCGGTGGCATTGCTGGAACTGCCGAACCAGTACGACGTGATCCGCGCGCAATGGAAAACCGGCGCAATGCTGTTGGTGGTGAATCTGGTGCTGATGTACTTTCTGGTGTTCCGATGACTTCGCACGAGCAGAAAATCCTCCTCACAGGTTTCACGCCGTTCGCAGGCGAAGAGGTCAACCCTTCGTGGCAGGCGGTGCGCGCGCTCGATGGCGAAATGATCGACGGCCATCGCGTGGTGACGCTGGAACTTCCGACCGAGTTCGAAGGCTCGCTGCGCGTGTTGCGCGAGACGCTGCGGGAAACGCAGCCGCGCGTGGTGATTGCGGTCGGGCTGGCGGGCGGCAGGAAGGGGATCTCGCTCGAGCGCGTGGCCATCAACGTGATCGATGCGCGCATTCCGGACAACGCCGGCGCGCAGCCGGTGGACGTGCCGGTGGTCGGCGACGGCCCGGCTGCGTTTTTCTCCACCCTGCCGATCAAGGCCGCGCTCGCGGCCCTGCAGGATGCAGGCATCGACGCACACATCTCGCAGACTGCCGGCACCTACGTCTGCAACCACGTGTTCTACGCGCTGATGCACGCGACGCGTGGCACGGGGATCCGCGCGGGCTTCGTGCACGTGCCGTATCTACCCGAACAGGCGCAGCGGCATGCCGCGCCGGGCATGCCGCTGGACCGGATCATCGAAGGACTGCGCGTCATCGCGCGCACGGCGTTGCGCGTGCGCGCCGATGCGCGGGTAAGCGGCGGAGCGGAAATGTAGGGCGGGTTTCAACCCGCCGAGCAGCGTGGCATCAACGACGGCGGGTCAAGACCCGCCCTACTGGCCGCTGCTGTCCGCGCTCGCCGGCTCGCTCTTGTCCTGCACCGCGCTCAGCACCTGCAGCTTGCCCTTGTGCTCGACATAGCCGGTGAAGTGGAAGCTCAGCTGCAGGCTGGCGAAATACTCGAGGTGCGCATTCTTGACCTTCTGGTCCGGGCCGTCCTTCAGCAGCACCGTCTTCGGCAACTGCTTCTGGTCCTTGAGGTAACGGAAGTGGCCGCCGAGATCGTCCGGGCTGAGCGTCGCGCCGTCGAGGATGAATTGCCCGTCCTTCGCGGCTTCCAGCACCATGCCGTAGTGCACCGGCACGTTGACGGTGGTCTCCCCGCCGCCGCGCACGCGGCCGTAGCAACCGGCCAGCGCCAGCATCAGTGCAAGCATCGAAACGCCCAGCAGGCGCGAGGCAAGGGTGCGTGCGGTCATCGTGGTTCTCCGTTGCATTTTTGTAGGAGCCAGCTCGCTGGCGACATCCGCTGCAGGCAAGCTCCTGCGGCCATTGCAGCATCGTACCTTAGGTACGCGGCAGGGTGACACCCCGTTGCCCCTGGTACTTGCCGCCGCGATCCTTGTAGCTGGTTTCGCAGACTTCATCCGACTCCAGGAACAGCATCTGCGCCACGCCTTCGTTGGCGTAGATCTTCGCGGGCAGCGGCGTGGTGTTGGAGAACTCCAGCGTCACGTGGCCTTCCCATTCCGGCTCCAGCGGCGTCACGTTGACGATGATGCCGCAGCGCGCGTAGGTGCTCTTGCCGAGGCAGATCGTCAGCACGTCGCGCGGGATCCGGAAGAACTCCACCGTTCTTGCCAGTGCAAAAGAATTCGGCGGAATGATGCAGCACTCGCCTTTGAAGTCCACGAAGTTGCGCGAGTCGAAATCCTTGGGATCGACGATCGTGGAATTGATGTTGGTGAAGATCTTGAACTCGTCCGCGCAGCGCACGTCGTAACCGTAGGACGAAGTGCCGTACGAAACGATCCGGCCACCGTCGTTGTGCTTCACCTGGCCCGGCTCGAACGGCTCGATCATGCCGCTGGCGGCCATGCGGCGGATCCACTTGTCGCTCTTGATGCTCACTCGCGCCTCATATCTTTGAAGTGACTCGGGACTCGGGACTCGGGACTCGGGAGTCGAAAGCGTAACAACAATACGGGACGTCATTCCGGGGCCGGCCGAAGGCCGGAACCCGGAATCCATTTTGACCCCGCTCTTTTATAGTCGAAGAGCAAGATGGATTCCGGATCGTCGCTCCGCGGCGTCCGGAATGACGACAGGCATCCAGAACCCATCACGTGTTCTGCACCGAAATCTTCGGCATGGCAATCGCCTTGTTCTTCGCCTGCAGCGACAACTGCGCGGCGGCCTTGCGCGCGATCTCGCGATAGCGCGCGGCGATGTCGGAATCCGGGATGGCAGACACCGTGGGGTTGCCGCCGTCGGCCTGCTCCCTGATACGAATGTCCAGCGGCAGCGAACCCAGCAGCGGCACGGCGTATTGCTGCGCCATGCGCTCGCCGCCACCTGCGCCGAACACGTGTTCCTCGTGGCCGCAATTCGAGCAGACGTGCGTGGCCATGTTCTCGACGATCCCGAGCACCGGCACCTCGACCTTCTGGAACATCTGCAGGCCACGCTTCGCATCCAGCAGCGCAATGTCCTGCGGCGTGGTCACGATCACTGCACCCGAAACCGGCACGCGCTGCGCCAGCGTCAACTGGATATCGCCGGTGCCCGGCGGCAGGTCGATGACGAGGTAATCGAGATCGCGCCAGCGCGTGTCGTTCAACAACTGCGTCATCGCCTGCGTCACCATCGGGCCGCGCCAGATCATCGGCGTGTCCTCGGCGACGAGGAAGCCGATGGACATCAACTGCACGCCGTGATTCACCATCGGCTCGATGCTGCGGCCGTCCGGCGATTCGGGCCGGCCCTCGACGCCGAACATGCGCGGCTGGCTGGGACCATAGATGTCCGCGTCCAGCACACCGACATTCGCGCCTTCGGCAGCCAGCGCGAGCGCGAGGTTGGCCGCGACCGTGGACTTGCCGACGCCGCCCTTGCCCGACGCGACGGCGATGATGTTCTTGACGCCCGGCAGCGGCGTCAGCTTGTCCTGCACCTTGTGCGCGACGATGCGCGTGGTCACGGACACCGTGGCCTGCGCGATTCCGGGATCGGCTTCCAGCGTGCGCTTCACCTGCGCCGCGAGTTCATCGTGATACGAACGCGCGGGATACCCCAGCGCGATCTCCACCGCCACGCGGTCGCCATCCACCCCGACCGCACGCACCGCGCCACCTGCCACCAGGTCCACACCCGTGTGCGGATCGATGATGCCCGCGAGGATTTCACGGACGCGGGATTCGGTGAGCGAAGGCATGGGATTGATTCGGTGATCAGCGGCGGATGCAAACGCCAATTATGCCAGAGCCCGCAATTCAAACGGTCGCTTGACTGGCCCAACGCGCCGCGCGACGCTGCGCGCGTCCCAAGGAGAACCGCCATGCGCACCCTGCTCGCCTCCATGTTCTTAACCGCCGCCCTGCTGTTCGGCGCGCCCGCTTTCGCGGCCGATGAAACGCCGGCGCCCGCCGCGCACGACACGCCGGTCGGCACCTGGACGCAAGTCGACGACGAAACCGGCCGGCCCAAATCCATCATCGAAATAAGTCAGGCGCCGGACGGCACGCTGCAAGGCGTGGTCAAGCAGGTGCTGTTCTCCGAGCAAGGTCCGCATCCTGTCTGCGACAAGTGCGAAGGCGACCGCCACAACAAGCCGGTCGAAGGCATGACGATCATGTGGGGCGTGAAGAAGGATGGCGACGTGTGGGATGGCGGCCAGATCCTCGACCCGCACAACGGCAAGACCTACAAGGTCAAGCTGAAACTCACCGACAACGGCCAGAAGCTGGACGTGCACGGTTACATCGGCTTCTCGCTGCTCGGCAGGTCGCAGGTGTGGGAGAGGAAGGCGGAGTAATTCTCGAACAACACCAATACAGATCGCGTAGGTTGAGGTGAGACGCAGGCGAACCCCCAACACATTCACATGGTGATGTTGGGGTTCGCATCAAGCCGCTCACCCCCAACCTACAAACGTTTGCTTGCCGGCCAATCCGTGGCTTCTGAAATCCTCGTCCGCCCCATCGCCGAACCCGATTACCCGCAATGGCGCTCGCTCTGGGACGGCTACAACGCGTTCTATGGGCGCTCGGGCACGACCGCGCTGCCGGAAGCAATCACGCGCACGACCTGGGCGCGCTTCTTCGATGAAACCGAGCCGGTGCACGCGCTGGTCGCGGAACTGGACAGGCGCATCGTTGGCATCGCGCATTACCTGTTCCATCGCAGCATGATCGCGATCGAGCCGGTCTGTTACATGCAGGATCTCTTCACCGCGACCGAAGCGCGTGGCCAAGGCATCGGTCGCAAGCTGATCGAAGCCGTCTGCGAACGCGCGCGCGGGGCCGGGTCGCAACGCGTCTACTGGCACACGCACGAAACCAATGCGGCCGCCATGCGGCTCTACGACGCGGTCGCGGAGAAATCCGGGTTCGTCGTGTACCGCGTGAATCTTTGACAAAGCAACACGTAGGGCGGGAGAAGCGGAGCGTATCCCGCCGCTGGAGAACATGACGGCGGGCTATCACCCGCCCTACTCTGCAGCCCAGCACACGAGCAGGAATCGGAACGCGCGCCTCTGCCATAATGGGCGGTCATTCCATGGATTGCGTCCGAGATGGCCCGCGAACTGCTCGTCACCTGCGCCCTGCCCTACGCCAACGGGCCGATCCACATCGGCCACATCGTCGAGCACGTGCAGGGCGACATCTGGGTGCGCGCGCTGCGCATGGCCGGCCACACGGTGCATTTCGTCTGCGCAGACGACGCGCACGGCACTTCGATCATGTTGCGCGCCGAGCGCGAAGGCATCACGCCGCAGGCGCTGATCGAGGGCGTGTGGAAGCAGCACACCGCCGACCTGCGCGATTTCGGCGTGCGCTACGACCATTACTCCAGCACCCACAGCGCGGCCAACCGCGAGCTGACCTACCAGATCTGGCGCGCGCTGGAACAGGGCGGCCACGTCGAATCGAAGCCGGTGAAGCAGCTTTACGATCCGGTGAAGGAAATGTTCCTGCCGGACCGCTTCATCAAGGGCGAGTGTCCGAACTGCCACTCGAAGGATCAGTACGGCGATGCCTGCGAAGTGTGCGGCACGACCTACAATCCGACCGACCTGATCGAACCGTATTCGGTGGTGTCCGGCGCCAAGCCGGTGGAGAAGGAATCGCTGCACTTCTTCGTGAAGCTCGCCGGTTTCACCGACCTGCTCCAGGCCTGGCTGAAGGAAACGCAAGCCGCTGGCGGCCTGCAATCGGAAGTGGTGAACAAGCTGCAGGAGTGGTTCGCCGACGGCCTGCGCAGTTGGGACGTCTCGCGCGACGCGCCCTACTTCGGTTTCGAGATCCCCGGCCAGCCGGGCAAGTATTTCTATGTGTGGGTGGACGCGCCGGTCGGCTACCTCGCCGCGTTCAAGGAACTGTGCGAGAGCGGCCACGCGGGGCTGACGCCGGTGGATTTCGATCGCTTCACGCGCGTGGATGCCGACGACACGGAGTTCGTGCATTTCATCGGCAAGGACATCATCTATTTCCACACGCTGTTCTGGCCGGCGATGCTGCACGGCGCGAAATTGCGCATGCCCTCCGCGGTGAACGTGCACGGCTTCCTGACCGTGGACGGCGCCAAGATGTCCAAGTCGCGCGGCACCTTCATCAACGCGCGCACCTGGCTCGATCATCTGGATGCCGATTACCTGCGCTACTACCTGGCTTCGATGCTCGGGCCGACGCTGGCCGACATCGACCTGGATTTGAAGGCCTTCGAGGAGCGCGTCAATTCGCACCTGGTCGGAAAGTGGGTGAACATCGCCAGCCGCTGCGCCGGGTTCGTGCACAAGTTCTTCGACGGCAGGCTGGCCGGAGATCTTTCCCCACAAGAGAAAGAATTGTGGCGCTGGCTTTGGTCGCTAGCGGACAATTTGCCTGCTCTGTACGCTGAGCGCGAATACGGCGAGGTCACACGCACGTTCGTTACGATGGCTGATCAAGTAAACAGTTACATCGCTGACAAAGCACCATGGGTCATGGCTAAGGATGGAGCCAGGCGCATGGAGTTGCATCAGCTCTGTACGTTTGCGATCTCTGCTTTCCGACTGCTCGCAGGCTGTATAAAGCCAATCGTCCCAACCATAGTGTCTCGCGCAGAGGATTTCCTAAATTCCCGAATCACTGATTTTGAGTCAGCAGGAGAACCACTCCTCGACCATCGTATCGGCGAATTCGCCCCACTGGCGACCCGCGTGGATCCCAAGAAGATCGAGGCAATGATCGAGGCTTCGAAGGAATCGCTGCAGCCGAGCGCAAAGACAGTTGTGCCACCCTCTCCCCAACCCCTCCCCCATCGAGGGGGAGGGGCTCAAAGCAAGAGCATTTCGATGGACGACAAAAGAGCACCTGCGGCAGCCACCATTTCCGGTCCCCGGTCCCCGGTCCCCGGTCCCGCTTCCTCCAGCCCCCAGCCCCCAGCCCCCAGCCCCGAAACCACCTCCATCGACGACTTCGCCAGGCTCGACCTGCGTGTCGGCACGGTGCTGGTGTGCGAAGCAGTTGAAGGTTCGGACAAGTTGCTGCGCTTCGAACTGGATGCCGGCGAACTCGGCAAACGGCAGATCTTCTCCGGCATCAAGGCCGCGTATCCGGAGCCGGCGAAACTCGTCGGCCGCAACGTGGTGTTCATCGCCAACCTCGCGCCGCGCAAGATGCGCTTCGGCGTGAGCGAGGGAATGATCCTCTCCGCCGGCAGCGGCGGCGCCGACCTGTTCCTGCTCGACGCCGACCAGGGCGCGACTGCCGGCATGCCGGTGAAGTAATTTCCTTCTCCCCTCGGGAGCTGCCATCCATGGCCAAGAGCTCCGTGGTGGCGCGCAGCGCCGGATGAGGGTTCGGCGCTGCCGCGGACTGCAACTTTCGACCACCCCAACCCCTCTCCCGGAGGGAGAGGGGCTCGAATGTTCACGCCTTCATAAGGCACGCTGATTAGGATGATCGCAAGGCGATCTTCCCGGCCAGAAGGAGCGTGCGATGAACGGTCACTGGGGCTTTTTCAAGGACGGCGACACTTCGCTTGGTACGTTCTATCCGCGGCACTACATCGTCGCGGGTTTTCGCAATCTCGCCGACGCGCAGGCTGCCGAAGCAGCGTTCCGCGATGCCGGCACCCCGCCCGAAGACGTGCGCGCGGCCAACGGAGATTTCGTGGCCAGCCAGCTGGAAGCGCGCCATGGCGCGAACTGGCTGGAACGCATGGAGCAGCGACTGGTGGAATTCGCCGGCACCGAGACCGGCTACATCCGCGAGGACGCCGACCTCGCCCGCGACGGCGGCGCGTTCCTGTTCGTGTACGCGCCGGACGACGCGCGCGCCAACACCGCAAGGCGAGTGTTCGCGCAAACCCATCCCGCCTTCGCGCGGCGCTATCTCGATGTCGCGATCGAGCGGATGGTGGAGAACCCGAAAACGCATTGAGGCGGCTGGCGATTGATGAACGCCGACCCTTGAGATACCGTTCGCGCAGAGCGTAGCGAGCAACGCGAGCGGAGTCGAAACGCATCATGTCCTTCGACTCCGGCCCCGTCTTGCCAGACGGCGCCTACGCTCAGGACGAACGGTATGGGGGAGTCATGAAAGCATTTTTCTGCGTTGCCGCTCTCGCGTTTGCAGTGAATGCTGCTCCTCCTCCGGACAAGCCGGCCCCCGCCCCCACCATGCAACAGGTGCTGGACGCGTCCAAGCCTTCCGACTGGCGGCCATTGGATCCTGCCAACACGTTGTACATGGACCTGCCGAAAGGTCGCGTGGTAATCGAACTCGATCCGGCCTACGCGCCGCTGCACGCGCAGAACATCCGCACGCTGGCGGACGAGCATTACTGGGATGGACTCGCGATCCTGCGCGTGCAGGACGGCTTCGTGACGCAGTGGGGCGATCCGCAGGCCGAAGCGGAGCATCCCACGCACAAGAAATCCATCGGCTCGGCCAAGAGCACCGTGCCCGCGGAGTTCGAGCGCGACATTGAACCCTCTCTGCCATTCACCCTGCTGCCCGATGGCGACGTGTACGCGCCGCAGGTCGGCTTCAGCGACGGCTTTCCGGTCGCGCGCGATCCGAAGGCCGGCAAGACCTGGCTGACGCACTGCTATGGCATGGTCGGCGCCGGTCGCGACAACGCGCCGGACTCCGGTCCCGGCACCGAACTGTACGTGGTGATCGGCCAGGCGCCGCGCCAGCTCGATCGCAACATCGCGCTGGTCGGTCGCGTGATCAAAGGCATGGAACTGCTGTCGTCGCTGCCGCGCGGCGGCGGCGCGATGGGCTTTTACGACAAGCCTTCGCAGGACACCCCGATCCTGCGCGTGCGGCTGGCTTCCGATGTTCCACCCGCGCAACGCATGCATCTGGAAGTGCTGCGCACGGATACGCCGACGTTCGCCGCGCTGGTGGAATCGCGGCGCAATCGCTCGGATGCCTGGTACCTGCACAAGGCCGGCAAGATCGACCTGTGCAACGTGCCGTTGCCGGTGCGGGAGGTTCCGCTTGCGAGCGGCGGCCAACGCAAATAGTTTTGCCGTCGTGGCGGCGCGAGCCGGCACCCGGTGACTTTGACTTTCACCTCTCCCCTTGTGGGAGAGGTCGCTGCGCGCAGCGCGGCGGGAGAGGGGTCGCGCGCATGGTGCGCGCCTCGGCTTCATCAGCACGACGTCCGTGTCTTTTTCCGCGCCGTCCAACGGCGCGGGTTACTTTCCTTTCGGGGAAAGTAACCAAAGCCATTGGCGCCGGCATGCCGGTCTCGCCAACGTCCGGTTGGCTCGACTTCACTGCGTTTCTTGCGCCAAGCGGGCCGGCGAAGGAACGGCAAGCAGCCGTCCGTGGATCGCTTTCCCGCCCGCACATCCATGTGCGTGCGCTCGCCGGCGCGCGGCAGTGCCGCGCGAAATCCCGGCTCGCCCTTGCTCCCGCTTGGCGCTGCGATGCTCGCCGTCATGCGACGGCGCCGAGCTCACTTCGACACGGCCATCCATGGCCTGCCCTTTCGCACGTCAGAGCGTCTGCGCTTTGAACGTGTCGCAATCGGCGATGTTGCCGGACTGGAAGCCGGTCTTGAACCAGTGCACGCGTTGCGCGGAGGTGCCGTGGGTGAAGGAGTCCGGCACCACCGTGCCTTGCGATTCCTTCTGCAAGGTGTCGTCGCCGATCTGGCTCGCCGCGTTCAACGCGCTTTCGACATCGCCCGGCTGCAGCCATTGCAACTGCTGCTGCGATTGATTCGCCCACACGCCTGCGAAGCAGTCGGCCTGTAGTTCCAGCCGCACGGACAGCCCGTTCGCGCCCTGCATCGGCGCGCCGCGGTTGTGGGCCTGCTGTTCGGCATCCATGATCCCGAGCTGGTCCTGCACATGATGGCCGACTTCGTGAGCGATCACGTAGGCACGCGCGAAATCGCTGTCGGAATGGAAGCGCGTGGCGAGCTCCTGGAAGAAATCCAGGTCGAGGTAGATGCGCTTGTCGCCCGGGCAGTAGAACGGCCCGACCGCCGCGGATGCGCCGCCGCAGGCGGTGCCGACCTCGCCGTGGAACAGCACCAGCTTCGGATCCACGTACTGCTTGCCCATTTTCTGGAAGTACGCCGTCCACACGTCCTCGGTGCTGCCGAGGATGTGCTTCACGAACTGCACCTGCGGATCGTTGCTGTCGACCGGTTGGGTTTGCGTCGGCGTGTTGCCCGTTCCGCCGCCCGCGAGCAGGCCGAAGATCAGGCCGCGCGTCTGCGGAAAGATGATCGCGATGATGATCGCGAGGATGGTGCCGCCGAAGCCGAGATGGATCGGACCCAGTCCGAATCCGCCACCGCCGCCGCTGCTTTCTTCCACGTTGCTGCTCGAACGGCTTTTGTTCCAGAGCATCGGCTTCTCCAACCTTGGACGTCGCTTCGGGCAAGCTCTACTCTACGCGATTCCAGATTGCCGCATCCCGAACGATGACCCCGCACGCCAAGGCGCAATGGCAAATCCACTTCTGCGTGGTGCTGTGGGGCTTCACCGCCATCCTCGGCAAATTGATCACCTTGCAGGCGATCTCGCTGGTGTGGTGGCGCATGCTGATGGTGACCGCGGCACTGTTGCTGGTTCCGCGCGTGTGGCGCGGATTGCGCACGCTCACGCCGAAGTTGGCCGCGATCTACGCCGGCATCGGCATCGTGGTATCGCTGCACTGGCTCACTTTTTACGGCGCAATCAAGCTCGCCAACGCCTCGGTCGCGGCGACCTGCATCGCGCTGGCGCCGGTGTTCCTCGCGCTGGTGGAACCGTGGATCGCGCGTCGTCCGTTCGACGTGCGCGAATTGCTGCTGGGTGTGGCCGTGGTGCCGGGCGTCGCGCTGGTGGTGGGCGGCGTGCCGGGTTCGATGCGGCTCGGCATCGCGGTCGGCGTGGTGTCGGCATTGTTCGTCGCCTGCTTCGGCGCGCTCAACAAGCGCATGGTGGAGCACGCCGATCCGCTCACCGTGACTTGCGTGGAACTCGGTACCGGCGCGCTGTTCCTCACCGCGATCACGCCGCTGATACCGCATCCGGGCGCGCTGGTCCCGCTGCCGGATGCACATGATGCGATCCTGCTGCTGACACTGGCGCTGGCCTGCACGCTGTTGCCGTTCGCGCTGTCGCTGGTCGCGCTGCGGCACCTGACAGCATTCAACGCGCAACTCGCGGTGAACCTGGAGCCGGTCTATGCGATCGTGCTGGCGATCCTGCTGCTTGGCGAGCAGCGGCAACTGGACGGCTGGTTCTACCTCGGCGTGGTGGTGATCCTGGGCGCGGTGTTCGCACATCCATTGCTCACCCGCAAGCCGATGACGTCGCCGGCACCGGAGATCCTCGGCACCGCCGAATCCAAGGCGCTGGATTGATCCGACCTAACCTGCGTTCGGCGCCGGCACCGGCAATCCCACTTTCCTGCAAAACGCCGCGAAGCGCGGATCGTTTTTGTAGGCGAGCAGGAACGGATCAATCAGCAGGTTGGAAACCCCCGGGTCGGCATTGGCATGCGCGCGCTCCAGCCACTGGAACATCGGGTCCGGCTGCTTGCGCACCGCATAGATTTCCGCAATCTGGTATGCGCCGTCCCCGGCATGCTGGTCAATGACGGCCTGCAACGCCGCGTCGGCGGCGGCCGGATCTTTTCCGATCTGCCGGGCCAGCGCAACCGCGATGTCGCGCCACGCACCCGGCGGTTCCGATTGCGCTGCGCGCAGCGCGGCATCCGCATCGCCGCGCTGGATCTTGATGAAAGCCAGGGCTGCGCGGTAGTAGGTGCCGGATGGCTGCAATTCGATCGCCTTGCCTATCGCCTGCTCGGCTTCATCCAGGCGGCCGAGCGGCGAGAGATAGCTGGCCAGGCTGCTGTACCAGTTCGCATGCAGCGGATCGGTCGCCAATGCCTGCCGGGTGAGGTCGATCGCGGGTGCCGGTTGGCCCAGCGTGGCGAGCAGCGTGCCCAGCCGATACTTCGCCTCGCCATCGTTGGGTGTCAGCTGCAATGCGCGGCGGTACTCGGCTTCCGCGCCTGCCCAGTCGAAGTCGGATGCATACAGCAACGAACCATGGGCGACGTGTGCCGCGGCGAGATCGGGCGCCAGCCGCAACGCCGCGTCGGCCGCTTCGCGCGAACGCCGGTAACCCTGGCGCATCTCCGCACCACCGAGGAACACCGCGGTCAGATTGGTCCAAGCCATGGACAATTCGGCGTAGGCCTGCGCGTAGCGCGGGTCAATGCGAACCGCCTCGTTGAACTCGGCGATCGCCCGGCGCTCGTCGGCTTCGGTACCGCGCTCGCCGTAGAACTTGCCCTGCAGGTAGGCGTTGTAAGCCTGCACGTTGCCGCCGGGCGGCTGGCCGTCGCTGCCGGAACGGGTGCCGCTCAGCTCGACCTGCATTGCGGCGGCGACCGAGCGCGAAATGTCCGACTGCACCGCAAAGATGTCCCTGAACTCGCGGTCGTAGATCTGCGACCACAGGCTGCGACCGTCCGCGGCATTGATCAGGCCGATCACGATGCGCACACGCTCGCCGTCGCGGCGCACCGTGCCTTCCAGCAAGGTGGCCACGCCGAGCCGGTCGCCGATGGTCCTGCTGTCGGTGGTGTCGCCCCGGAACTGGAACGACGAATTGCGCCCGATCACCTTGAGACCGCCGATCTGGGTCAGGTCGGATATCAGTTCCTCGGAAAGCCCGTCGGAGAAATACTGGTCGCTGCCGTCATGGCTCTCGTCGAGCAGCGGCAGCACGGCGACGGATTTCTCGGGCACGACGTCCGCGTCGCGGTGCAGGACGAAAGTGTTGGCCAGCAGCACCACCACGACGACGCACAGCACCGCGATGATCGCGCGGTCCAGCCGCTTGCCCGTGAGGTGCCGGATCGAGTGCTCGCGCTCGACCTCGCTCTCGAGCTTCAGGCCTTCCGGCGTGAGTTCGTAATACCACGCGAATGCGAGCACGAACGGCAGGCCGATCACCGCCGCCACGACAATCAGGCGTTGCACCCAGTTGGGGGCGTCGAACACCGGCAGCACTTGCGTGGCGACCTGCACGACCAGCCACGCGGCCGCGGCATACAGCGTGCCCGCGCGAAAGACGTTCCGCCGTCGCAGTTCGCCAACAAAGGCCAGCATCGCGGCACTCCCAGGCCGGCGCCGGTGCGTCGGCCCGGATTCTACGCTGAACCGGATCGCGTGCGAGTCACTGGCGTGCAAGAATCCGCGGATGCCTTCCTCGCACGTTTTCGAACCACGGATCCAAGGCGGCCCGCCGCACGCCGGCTTGCGCTGCGCCTCGGCGCTGCGGTTCGGGCGCGACGCGCGCGAGGCTTTCGACGATCGCGTGATCGAGGAGATCCCGGTCGCGATGCTCTACAACGGCATCGCCTGGGCGGTGATGATGGCCACGCCCTGCGACCTGGAGGATTTCGCGTTGGGCTTCGCGCTCAGCGAAGGCGTGATCGGGCACGCGGACGAGTTCGAACTGGTGGATTGCCTGCGCACCGAACACGGCCTTTCATTGCAGGCGCTGATCCCGCAAGTGCGGCTGGAGGCGCTGGAACAGCGCAAGCGCAACCTCGCCGGCCGCAGCGGCTGCGGGCTGTGCGGCGTGGAATCCTTGCAGGAAGCGGTGCGGCCGGTGCGGCGCATCGAATCGAGCGCGGGCGTGGAAACCGCGATGGTCCGGCGCGGATTGCGCGAGCTGTCGGAACGCCAGCCGCTGAACGACGCCAGCGGCGGCGTGCACGCCGCCGGTTACGTGCATGCGGATGGCATCGCCGTGCGCGAGGACGTCGGCCGCCACAACGCGCTGGACAAGTTGGTCGGGGCGCTGGCGCGCGGAACGGATGCACAGGCTTCAAAAGCCTGGCGCGATGGCGAAGGTTTTCTCGCCATCACTTCGCGCGCGTCCTACGAGATCGTGCACAAGGCGGCGAGCGCGGGGATCGCCGTGATCGCGGCGATCTCCGCACCCACCTCGCTGGCCATCGACCTGGCCGATCGCGCCGGCGTCACCCTGATCGGCTTTGCCCGCGAGGAAGGGATGAACGTTTACGCGAACCCGCAGCGGCTTGTGTAGGAGCGCGCCTGCGCGCGACCGCAAGCTGTCGCGCG
>DASSEW010000040.1:0-4892 GCA_035695065.1 Rhodanobacteraceae bacterium
CTGCGCGCGACCGCAAGCTGTCGCGCGCAGGCGCGCTCCTACAACACGATCCTCAGCTCTTCGACGCCTTCTTGGCCTGCTTCTCGGCGCGCTTCTCCTTCAGCGACTTCGCCGGTTTCTTCTTCTCTTCCTTTTTCCGCTCCATGCCCTTGCTCATGACGCGCTCCTCTGGTGGTCCGGCGCACTGCGCGCCGCGCGCAAAAGTTGCGACGGCGCGCGACGAAAAGCAAGTACCCTGAAACTCAGGACGCCAGCCTCGCATCCATGCTGATGCTCGCCTTCAGCACTTTGGAGACCGGGCAGCCCTGCTCGGCCATCTTGGCGATGCGCTGGAAGGTCACTTCGTCAGTCCCGGGAATGCGCGCCACCACCTGCAGGTGCGAACTCGCAATCTCGAAACCGCCGCCGGCCTTCTCCAGCGACACGGTCGCGCTGGTTTCGATCGATTCCGGCTTGATGCCCTCGTTGCCGAGCAGCAGCGACAGCGCCATCGAGAAGCAGGCCGCGTGCGCCGCCGCGATCAGTTCCTCGGGATTGGTGCCCTTGTCGCCTTCGAAGCGCGAGCCTGCCGAATAACCTTCGTCCTTCAACGCGCCGCTGGCGGTGGAGATCGAACCACGCCCATCCTTGAAGCCGCCTTTCCAGATCGCGGAGCCCTTGCTTTGCATGATCCTCTCCTCGTCGCGCGAAAAAGTTAGTATGCGCCGATGCGCGAACCCGGTTCCACCGCACGGCCCATGCTCGTGGTGATGGGCGTTTCCGGTTGCGGCAAGAGCACGGTCGGGGCCGCGCTGGCCGCTCGGCTGGGCTGGACCTACACCGAAGGCGACGCGTTCCACCCGCAGGCGAACATCGCCAAGATGCGCGCGGGCAAGCCGCTGGACGATGCCGATCGGCAACCGTGGCTGGCCGCCATCGCACGCTGGATGGACACGCAAGCGGAGATGCGACATCCCGGCGTGATCGGCTGCTCGTCGTTGAAGCGCACGTATCGCGATTTCCTGCGCGAAGATCGTCCGCAGGTCTGGTTCCTTTACCTGCGCGTGCCGCGCGAAACCTTGCAACGCCGCCTCGAAGCGCGCCACCACGAATACATGCCCGCATCCCTGCTGGACAGCCAACTCGCCACGCTGGAAGAACCGTCACCTGATGAGCCGCGTTGCATCACGCTGGACGAAAAGGATGATCTGCCTGCGACTTTGCAGGCCGCACTGCAGGCGTTGTGCGAGCGTGGCATCCTGCGACGCGAGGAGCCCACACGATGAAGCCTTCCGACCCACCCATCACGGACGAGCTCGCCGCCGCACGTTCGCAGCGCATCCGCGTCGGCATCGGCGGCTGGAACTTCGCGCCCTGGCGCGACAACTTCTACCCGAAGGGACTGCCGCAGCGTCGCGAACTGGAATTCGCCAGCCGCCGCGTGACTGCGATCGAAATCAACAGCACCTTCTATCGCGCGCAGAAGGCGCCCGTGTATGCGAAGTGGCGCGACGAAACACCACCCGGCTTCGTGTTCTCGCTGAAGGCGCCGCGGCAGGTCGCGGAAGTGCGCAAGCTCGCGGGCGCCGGCGCGCTGGTGCGCAGCTTCGTCTTCGGCGGGCTGGACGCGTTCGAGGACAGGCTCGGCCCGATCGTGTGGCAGTTCCCGCCCTCGCGCGCGTTCGATCGCGACGACTTCGCGGCCTTCCTCGACCTGCTGCCGCGCGAATTGAACGGGCATGCTTTGCGCCACGTACTGGAAGTGCGCAACGCGAGTTTCCTTTGCGCCGAATACCTTGAACTCGCACGCGCGCATCGCTTCCCCAGCGTGTTCACCGATTCGGGTGAATATCCGAACTTCGCCGATCCCACCGGCGACTTCGTATACGCGCGGCTGATGCGCAGCCGGGCGTCCGAACCGGATGGCTATCCCGCAAGGGAACTGGACGCTTGGGCCGAACGCGCGCAGACGTGGGCGAGCGGCGGCGAGCCGGATGACCTGCCGCACATCGAACCGCAACGCGCGACGAAGCCTTCGAAGTCGCGCGACGTGTTCATCTATTTCATCAGCGCCGCCAAGGCACGCAATCCGGCCGCCGCGATGGGGCTACTGCAAAGGCTGCATGCATGAAACATTTCCTTGCTGCAGCGCTAGCTGCTTGCCTGCTCGCGGGTTGTGCCTCGGTTTCGCTGCACGGCGGCGGGCCGCCCATCGCACGCATCAACGCCTTCATCGCGCAACCGCGCTTCGCGCACGCGGACTGGGGCATCAGCGTGGTGTCGCTCGACAGCGGCCGCACGCTCTATTCGCACAACGCCGGCAAGCTGTTCGTGCCGGCTTCCAACGCGAAGTTGTATACCGCCGCGTCGGCGCTTTCGACCTTGGGCGACGCGCAGATCGGCACCACGCTGTACGCCACGACGTCCGCGAAGCCCGACGGCACGTTGAACGGCGACCTGATCCTGTTCGGCGGCGGCGATCCATCGCTCGGCAACGCGGACACCTCACCCGATTGGGCCGACCGCCTTGCGCAGATGCTGGTGGATCGCGGCGTGCGCCGCGTGCGCGGCGACCTGATCGCGGACGCGACCTATTTCGAAGGCCCGCCCATCGGCGGCGGCTGGGAGGCGAACGACCTGCAAGCCTGGTACGCGGCGCCGGCCTCCGCCTTGAGCGTGCAGGAGAACGTCGCGCGCGTGCAGGTGGCGCGCGAAAACGGCCGCTGCTGCGCGATCGCCATCCAACCGGACGATGCAGGCCTGCGCGCAGTCGATTCGATGCGCGATGACGACGGCGGTCGCGACACGCTCGTTCTCTATCGCCCGCCCGGCTCGCAAATCATGTACGCGCGCGGCGGCCTTCCCGCCGGCGTGCAGTCGCGAACCTTTACGGTTTCGGTGCCCGATCCTCCGCTGTTCGCCGGGAACCTGCTGCACGATGCCCTGTTGAGGCATGGCATCACGCTCGATGGACACGTGCGCTCGCTGGCGTGGCCGCAGCTCAACTCCGAGTTCGTGCACCAGGCCGGCATGTGGCCGATCGGCGAGATCCCGGCGCCGCCGCTGCCGAACCTGATCCGCCACATGCTGAAGGACTCCGACAACCTGTACGCGCAGGTGTTGCTGCAGGAAGTCGGCGCTCGAACCGCGTATGCGCAGAGCTGCGCCGATCGCGCCACGCCGCCGCAAACGAGCGCGGACTGGGGCCTGTGCGCGATGCGCGCGATGCTGGCGCGCATCGGCATTCCGAACGGCAGCGCGACGTTCGAGGAAGGCGCCGGGTTGTCGCGCAAGGACCTGGTGACACCCGCGGCGACGACGACCCTGCTCGCGTGGGCCGCAAAGCAGCCGTTCGCGAAGGCCTTCGAGAATGCGCTGCCCATCGCCGGTGTGGACGGCACGCTCGAGCATCGCTTCGTCGGTACCGCCGCGGCCGGCAACCTGCGCGCCAAGACCGGGACGCTGACCCATGCCTATGCGCTGTCCGGATACGTGACTGATGCGCGCGGCGAGCATCTCGCGTTCTCGCTGATGCTCGATCATTACCAGCGCCCGACCGATGCGCTCGGACGCGACGTGCCACCCTCCCCGACCGACGACCTGGATGCGATCGCAACGATGCTGGCCGGGAGCGCGCACTGACGTTTCGCGTTACGAAGCGCGTTTGGCATCTCCGCCGCCGCTTGTTATGGTGTGCTGCCGATGAGCGGCGAGGAGTGCTGCAATCACTCATCGAATCGAGATCGCGAGACCGGCCGCGCAGCGCTGGCGCGCCGGGCTGCAGCGCCTGCACGGGTTGCTCGGCGGACGCTACTGGTTCCCGCACGTGCCGCTGGCGATCCTGCTCGGGCTGGGCGGCTTCATCCTGCTGAGATGGGGAACCGGATCGTACTGGCACTGGTTCGCAAGCGAGGTCGCCGCCGGCAACCTGCAGATCGCGCCGCGCATGCTGCCGCAGCTCCTGATCGGTTGCGGCATGCTGACGATGGCCTGCGGCCTGCTGTTCCGCTCGCGGCTGGCCTGGAGCATGGCGCTGCTGCTCGCCGTGACCGCGGCGGTCAGCGCCTTCTTCAGCGCGCGGACCGACTGGACTTTCCTGCTCGCCTATTTTGTCTCCCTGCTGGTGCTGCTGCTCACCGCATGGCGCCAGTTCGATCGCTCCAGCATCACCGGCAGCACGCTGTTCGCACTGACCTCGGTGATCATGCTGCTGCTGTATGCCACCTTCGGCGCCTATTACCTCGGCGCGGAATTCAAGCCCCGCATTACCGACCTCGTCACAGCCCTCTACTGGGGCATGGTCACGATGAGCACGGTCGGCTACGGCGATGTCGTTCCGCAAACCTCCGAAGCCAAGCTGTTCGCGGTGTCGGTGATCGTGCTCGGCGTGGCGGTGTTCGCCACCTCGCTGACCGCCGTGATCGCGCCGATGGTGAGCCGCAGCCTGCAGCGGATCGTCAACCGCAAGGGAGCACGCATGAAACGCGAAAACCATTTCGTGGTGATCGGCAACACGCCGCTCGCCTTCAATACCTGGCGCGAACTGAGGCGGCGCGGCATGCCGGTCACGCGAGTATTTCGCACCGCGCCCGATCCGCCCGGCGAAGGCGATTTCGTGACCGGCGACCCGGGCAGCGTCGACGTGCTGCGCGAAGCCGGCGCCCGGCACGCCCGGGCCGTGCTGGCGATGCTGGATGACGATTCCGAGAACGCCTTCATCGTGCTGGCCGTGCGCGAACTCGGCGGCAGTGCCCGCACGATTGCAGCGGTCAACGACGCGCGCCATCTCGCACGCGTGAAGCTCACCCAGCCGGACGTGGTGATCGCGCCGCAGGTGCTCGGCGGCGAACTCACCGCGATGCTGCTGGCCGGCGAGCAGGTCACGCCCGACTTCGTGATGAATCGCGTGTTCC
>DASSEW010000041.1:0-17862 GCA_035695065.1 Rhodanobacteraceae bacterium
TGATGCCCTCGATCCTCTTTTCCTTGACCAGCTCGGCGATCTTCTCGATCAGCCGTGCCTTGTTAACCTGGTACGGGATCTCGGTGACGATGATGGTTTCGCGGCCGTTGGCTTCCGTCTCGATCCCGGTCTTCGCGCGCACGAGCAGGCGGCCGCGGCCGGTGCGATAGGCTTCGACGATGCCGGCCGCGCCATTGATGATGCCGGCGGTCGGGAAATCCGGGCCCGGGATGTGCTGCATCAGGCCGTCGATACCGATCTGCGGATCATCGATCAGCGCGATGGTGGCGTCGATGACTTCGTTGAGGTTGTGCGGCGGGATGTTGGTCGCCATGCCGACCGCGATGCCGGCCGAGCCGTTGATCAGCAGGTTTGGCACGCGCGTGGGCAGCACCAGCGGCTCGTGCTCGCTCTCGTCGTAGTTGGGGCCGAAGTCGACCGTTTCCTTGTCGATGTCGGCGAGCAGCTCGTGGGTGAGGCGCGCCATGCGCACCTCGGTGTAACGCATGGCCGCGGCGTTGTCGCCGTCCACCGAACCGAAGTTGCCCTGGCCGTCGATCAGCATGTAGCGCAATGAGAACGGCTGCGCCATGCGCACGATCGAGTCGTATACCGCGGTGTCGCCGTGCGGGTGGTACTTACCGATGACGTCGCCGACCACGCGCGCGGATTTCTTGTACGGCTTGTTCCAGGCGTTGCCCAGTTCGTTCATCGCGTACAACACGCGGCGGTGCACCGGTTTCAGGCCGTCGCGCACGTCCGGAAGCGCGCGCCCCACGATCACGCTCATGGCGTAATCGAGGTAGCTCTGGCGCATCTCGTCCTCGATGTTGACGCGAATGATCTCGCTGGCAAGTTCAGCCATGGACACCTTTCCTGTGCTTTTTCCCGAATGGAATGCCTGCGGATTCAGGTGCGCGCAAGCATCAAGAAACAGACGCGCAAGTGTACCACATCCGCCCTTTTCACGCGGCGAAAAAACCCAGCAGATATGCGGATTTACGCGGCCTTTTTGGAGGGTTCCGAGGACTCGTCCACTGCCGCATCACGCTGGCGCGGAAAGGCCCATTGACGGGCCCCGGTGAAGTTGACCAGCGACCCCGGCAACGAACCCGCGGCTACCGCGATCGAAGGCCACGCGTGCACGAAAGCGGAGTAGAAGACCACCAGCGCGTAGGTCGCGTAATTCAATGCGAAGCCCAGCGACATCGCCGTCATGTAGCGCGTCCATTCACCGAACAGGGTGTGCCCGCCGCGGTCGGGGAAGGTATAGCGACGATTGAACAGCCACGTCGCGGTGGCGGCGCACAGGAACGAAAACAGGCGCGCGATGTACGGATTCGCATCCGCCTTGCTGACCAGCAGTTGCACGATGCCGGCGTCCACCACGAAGCCGACCGCGCCCCCGACCCCGAACCAGAAGAGCTGCCTGGGGACACGCCTCCACATTACCGGGCACCTTCACCGAACATTCGCCGCATCGAAGCAGCATCGGGTCTTTCGATTACGCCGCGCTCGGTTACGATGGCGTCAATCAACTCCGCAGGCGTGACGTCGAAGACAGGGTTCCACGCGTTCGCACCCTGCACCACGGTGCGCGACCCCGCGTGCGAAAGCAGTTCGGCCGGATCGCGCAGCTCGATCTCGATCGCCTTGCCCGAAGGCGTGTCCATGTCCACGGTCGACGACGGAGCGACCACCATGAACTTCGCGCCATGGTGTCTCGCGGAAATCGCGAGCTGGTAAGTGCCGATCTTGTTGGCCGTGTCCCCGTTCGCCGCGATACGGTCGGCGCCGACGATCACCCATTGCAGCTTGTGCTCGCGCATCAGGTGCGCGGCGGCGGAATCGGCGATCAGCGTGGCCGGAATGCCGTCGCGGGTGAGTTCCCACATGGTCAGCCGCGCGCCCTGCAGCCACGGCCGCGTTTCGCCCGCGTACACCCGCGCGATGCGGCCCGCTTCGACGCCGGCGCGGATCACGCCGAGCGCGGTGCCGAAACCCGCGGTAGCCAGCGAGCCGGTATTGCAGTGGGTCAGCACGGCACTGCCGGACTCGATCAGCGCCGCGCCCAGAGCACCCATGCGGCGATTGGCGGCGAGATCCTCGTTCTGGATCTTCTGCGCTTCGGCGGCAAGCGCCTGTGCATCCGCGCCTGCCTGCACGCGCGCGCGCATGCGATCCAGCGCCCACATCAGGTTCACCGCGGTCGGCCGCGCTGCCCGCAGTTTCGCCAGTGCACTTTGCAGATCGGCACCGCACCATGCGGCAAGTACCACACCCCACGCCGCTGCGATCCCGATGGCCGGCGCACCGCGCACGACGAGATCCCGGATCGCCTGCGCAACGTCATCGGAGCTCCGGCAGTCCAGCCAGATTTCCTCGTGTGGCAACCTGCGCTGATCGAGCAATCGCAAATGATCGCCCCGCCATTGCACCGCGCGGATGGTGTCGCGCTCGCTCCTGTTTTCCACGGCTGCTTGCGGCATCGCTGCGATCTTCAAACTTCCCGGTTCGATACGGCGAGCCTAGCACGCCGGTTACGCGGCAGGATCAATCTTCCTGCGGCACCAGGATCCAGAGAATGATGTAGACGAGCGTGCCGGGGAACGCGGCGGAGAAGATCGAGACCAGCACGTAAATCACGCGCAGCAGGCCCGAATCCATGCCGAAGTAGTCGGCCAGGCCGCCGACCACGCCGGCGATCATGCGGTCGCGACGTGAGCGGCGGAGAGGTGGGTGAACACTCATGGTTACCTTCCTGGATCACGGAATCTCTGCAAAGCGTCGCGAGCGAAGGCGACGTGTTGTTTTGAATCGGGCGCGACGCCGGAGCGCAGGCACCGGAGTGTACACGTCAGTACATGAGGATGCCGAGCACCGCCGGCGCGCGAGCTGCCGAGCGCAGCAGCTTTGCGGAGATTCCTATCGCGTGCGTTCCGCCAACCACTGGTGAATCGCCGGCGGCACTTCGCGCTGTGCGCGACCGGAGACGTAGATGCCGATGTGACCACCCTTGAATGCGAGCTGGGTGTAGTCCTTCGTGCCGACATGCTCGCCCAGCGGGCGTGACGCCGACGGTGGCACCAGGTGATCCTGCTCGGCGAAGATGTTGAGCACGGGAATCGTGATGTTCTTCAGGCTGACCGGCTTGCCGCCGATCTCCAGTCCGCCCTTGACCAGTTTGTTGCCCTGATAGAAATCGCGGATGAATTCGCGGAAGGCTTCGCCAGCCTGGTCGGGCGAGTCGAAGATCCACTTCTCCATGCGCAGGAAGTTTTCTATTTCCGTCTTGTTGTCGAGGATGTCCAGCATCCCGACGTACTTCTGCTGGTTCAGGCGCACCGGCTTGAGCGTGAGGTAGCACCAGTTCATCAGGTCGGCCGGCACGTTGCCCAGCGTGTCCACGAACAGGTCCACGTCCATGCCGCGCGTCCAGTGCGAGAGCATGTTGTCGCTCGTGTGGAAGTCCACCGGCGTGACCATCGTGATCAGGTTCTGCAGCTTGTTCTGGTGCAGCGCGGTGAAGCACAGCGAGAACGCGCCGCCCTGGCAGATGCCGAGCAGGTTGATCTTCTTCACGCCCGCGTGCTTCGCCACCGCGTCCACGCAGCGGCGCAGGTAGCCGTTGATGTAGTCGTCCAGCGTGACCCAGCGATCGGCGCCGTCGGGATAGCCCCAGTCGATCAGGTACACGTCCTCGCCCAATGCGAGCAGATTCTTGACCAACGAGCGGTCGTCCTGCAGATCCACCATGTACGGCCGGTTGACCAGCGCATAGCAGATCAGGATCGGCGCTTTCGCGGTCGGCTTGCCCTTGCCCTTGTAGCGATAGACGACGACCTTGTCCTCGCTGTAGATCGCTTCCTTCTCGGTCGCGCCGTAATCCACGTCCTCGACTTCGCGGAGGGTGCGCACGCTGGCGGCGAGCTTCTCCTGAGCGCGCAATGCTTCGTCCAGGGCGCGGGTGGGATCGATTCTGATGGGTTCCATGGCGATCAACCCTTGCTTGCTTTGGCGGCGCGTTTCGCAGGGGCCTTCTTCGTGCCCGAGGCCCGTTTCAGCTTCTCGACTTCCGCGCGCAATGCAGCTACTTCGGCGGCGAGATCCGGGGCGGCTTCGGCCTGGCGCTTCAATTCACGACGCGTCTCGTGCAGCCGCTTGCCGATGCTGTCTATTTCGGTACGGGTGGGCATGCCGAGGTCAACCGCGACACGCTCGACTTCCTTCTGCACGTGCCGGCGCACGCGCATCTGCGCATTCACCAGCGCACCGTAGACTTCGCGGAACTCCGGCGACAACGCGACTTCCGCGTAGGCTTCTTCCGCCGCGTCCACCCACAAGTCGTAGAGCGCGCGCACCGACTCGACCTGCCGGCCCGGCTCGCCGCGCTCGGCCAGCTTGTCCTCGAACACCTCGAAGCCGCGCCGGCTGGCGCGCGCGATCAATGCGTTGTAACGGTTGGTCTGCTGCTGGTAATCCAGCATCGCCTGCGCGAGTTTCTGGTAATGCTCCTGGTGCTCGCGCAGATAGCCGAACGCAGGCATGCCGAGCATCCCGTGCAGTTCCTGCGTGAACGGCTCGACGTTTTCCATCATCTGTTCGAAACCCCTGGCGCCCTGCCCCGCGATCTCGCGCAGCGCGCGCGCCAGGGGGTTGTCGAACAGTGCCGCATCCGCGCCGGGGAAATTGAGCGATTCACGCAGTGTGTCGGCCCAGGCTTGCGCATCGAACTTGCCGGCCTCCCCGGTGCTTTTCGCCGCCAGCGATTGCAATAGCGCGAAATAGGATTTTGCGCCCGCAAGCATGCGCTCGACGACTTCGCTTTGCGAAGGCTGCTGCGCGAACAGGCGAGACCACTGCTCCATGCCCTCCTGCCATGGAGTGTTCGCGGCATTTCCGGTCGCCGGCGCGGCCGCGCTTTCGAACGCCTTGCGGGTGGCGTCATTCCACGCGTCCCAGTAGCGCTGCGACATCGCCTGCCAGTCTTCGAGGCTGCGTGATCTGTCGGAACTCTTGGCCATCGGATGCGCTCGCGTAGGTACCTTAGGCATGCTAGCCCGCGTTTTGTTGCGTCGCAACAAACACGCTAGAAGCTCCTGGCTGGAACGGACGTCAGCGGCGAGACCGGCGTCGACGGGATCGCAGGCGGCGCCACACGCGCCTGCCGCGCACGATCAGCACACGCATGGGTCTCCTCAAGAACGGCAGATCGAGGGCCAGCAATAGCAGCCCGGGAAGCAACATCCACACGCCCAGCACCGGCAGGAATCCGAGGAGTCCTGCACACACGAGCGCTACGCCCACGGGAATCCGCACCCATCGCGACGATGGCTTCCGCAACCATCCAAGAGCACGCGCGGCCCAACCCGGAATACTTTCCTGCCAGCGGTCCAGGTGCCGGTTCAGTCGCCGCTTTTCCCTGTCGATCACGGGCTCCTGTGCGGCCGTCCGCTTCCACGATCAGCGCAGCCCCGCATTGATCTTCTCCAGCACCGCCGAGCCCGGGCACAGCTCGCGCTCGCCCAGCGTGTTGAACGCGACCGGCGCAGTGCCGAGGTGCGCGTGCAGGTCGGGCGCATGAGGATCCACGTACAGGAGGCCGGTGACGACTTCGCCGCGCGCTTCGCAGCGATGCAGGTAGTTCATCGCGGCGACGCGGTCGCCGGTGTCATAACCGGCCGGCAGCTTGCGAAGGCGCAACACGCTGCCGTCGTGCTGATGAACCTCGGTGACTTCGCCAGGCGCGTAATCCACCGTGATTTCCGCGCAGGCCGGAACGAAATCCAGCCGGTTCAGCGCGTGGTTGTGCTCGCGCACGTACTCGTAGGATTTGGTGCTGCCCGCATGGTTGTTGAACGCGACGCATGGGCTGATCACGTCCACGAAGGCCGCGCCCTTGTGCGTCATCGCCGCCTTCAACAGGGGCACGAGCTGCGCCTTGTCGCCGGAGAAACCGCGCGCGACAAAGCTTGCACCCAGTTGCAGCGCAAGGCCCACCATGTCCACCGGTGCATCGGTGTTGACCGCGCCCTTCTTGGACTTGGAACCCTGGTCCGCGGTCGCCGAGAACTGGCCCTTGGTCAGTCCGTACACGCCGTTGTTCTCGACGATGTAGACCATGTCCACACCGCGGCGGATCGCGTGCACGAACTGGCCGATGCCGATGGATGCGCTATCGCCATCACCCGACACACCCAGATAAAGCAGCTCGCGATTGGCGAGATTGGCGCCGGTGAGCACCGAGGGCATGCGCCCGTGCACGGTATTGAACCCATGCGAGGCGGAAAGGAAATACGTCGGCGTCTTGGAACTGCAGCCGATGCCGGAAAGCTTGGCCACGCGATGCGGCTCGATGTCCAGCTCCCAGCAAGCCTGGATGATGGCCGCGGAGATCGAATCATGTCCGCAGCCCGCGCAGAGCGTGCTCACTGCGCCTTCGTAATCGCGGCGCGTGTAGCCGACGCGGTTCCTGGTCAGCGAGGGATGGTGCAGCTTGGGTTTGGCGAGGTAGGTCATGTTGGACAGCCGCTTAAAGCCCCTCTCCCCTCGGGAGAGGGGTTGGGGTGAGGGTTCGGGATATATGTCATGTCGGAACTTGCCTCCATGTTGCCAATCGCGAAGCGCCGAACCCTCATCCGGCGCTTCGCGCCACCTTCTCCCGGAGGGAGAAGGAAGAGCTATGCCACCTTGCCGTCCCGCAACGGCAGCACATTGGTCGCCCGCATCCGCTTGCCGATCGCGGTGGAGATAAACCTGGCCGTGATCGGCGTGCCGTCATAGTGCAGGATCGGGACCAGCCGCGCCGGATCGAGGTCGAACTGCTCGATCAGCAACGTGCGCAGTTGTGCGTCCCGATTCTGCTCGACCACGAAAACCGAATCGTGTGCCGCGACGAACTCGCGGATCGAATCGGCAAACGGGTAGGCGCGCACGCGCAGCACGTCCAGCGCAAGCCCGCCGTCGCTCAGGATTGTCATCGCTTCGGCCATGGCCGGTGAAGTCGAACCGAAATGGATCACGCCGTGCACGGCTTTCGATCTGGCCGCGTGCAGGACCGGCTGCGGCAGCAAGGATTTTGCCGTTTCGAACTTGCGCTTGAGGCGCCGCATGTTCTCGACGTAGTCCTCGCCCTTTTCGGAATACTTGGCGTCCGCGTTCTTGCTGGTGCCGCGCGTGAAGAAGCTGCCGCGCGTGGGATGCGTGCCCGGATACGTGCGATACGGAATGCCGTCACCGTCCACGTCGCGGTAGCGGCCGAACGGCACGCCGGCTTCCAGTTGTTCCGCCGTCAGGACCTTGCCGCGGTCGTAACGGCGCGCATCATCCCAAGCGAACGGCGCACACAGCCGCTGGTTCATGCCGATGTCGAGATCGCTCATGACGAACACCGGCGTCTGCATCCGGTCGGCCATGTCCAGCGCCGTCGCGGCGAACTCGAAGCACTCGTGCGGGTCCTCCGGGAACAGCATCACGTGGTTGGTGTCTCCATGCGACGCGTGCGCGCACAGCAGCAGGTCTGATTGCTGAGTGCGCGTGGGCATGCCGGTGGAAGGCCCGCCGCGCTGCACGTCGATGATCGTCACCGGGATCTCGGCAAAATACCCCAGGCCGATGAATTCGTTCATCAGCGAAATGCCCGGCCCGGACGTGGCGGTGAAGGCGCGTGCGCCGTTCCAGCCGGCGCCCACCACCATGCCGATCGAGGCGATCTCGTCCTCGGCCTGCACGATCGCGTAACGATGCTGCTTCGTTTCCGGGTCCACCCGCAGTTTGGCGCAGTATTTCTGGAACGCTTCCGCCAGCGAGGACGACGGCGTGATCGGATACCACGCGCACACGGTCGCACCGCCATAGACCATGCCGAGCGCGGCCGCGCTGTTGCCGTCCACAAAGATGCGCTCTCCGACCGCATCGCGCCGCTGCACGCGCAAGCCGAGCGGCTGCAGATTCTGCTCCGCATGATCGCGGCCGAGATCCAGCGCATGTACGTTGGGTTTCAGCAGCGCTTCCTTGCCCTTGTACTGTTCTCCGATCAGCTGCACGATGACATCGCGCTCGATGCCCAGCAGCACGGATAGGACCCCGAGGTACATGATGTTCTTGAACAGCTGCCGCTGGCGCGCATCCGTGTAGGTCGCGTTGCAGATCCAGGTCAGCGGCACGCCGATTGCCGTGACATCGTCGCGGAACTTCGACTTCGGCAGCGGCTTGGTGTTGTCGTAGAACAGGTAGCCACCTGGTTCAATCTCCGCGACGTCCGCGTCCCATGTCTGCGGATTCATCGCCACCATAAGGTCCGTGCCACCGCGCCGGCCCAGCCAGCCGTGTTCGGAAACGCGTACCTCGTACCAGGTCGGCAGGCCCTGGATATTGGACGGGAAGATGTTGCGCGGACTGACCGGCACGCCCATGCGCAGGATGGATTTGGCGAACAACTCGTTGGCCGAGGCCGAGCCCGAGCCGTTGACGTTGGCGAACTTCACCACGAAGTCGTTGCTGGCTTCGATGCGCTTCATGCCGCCACCTTTTCAGCACCACGCTCGCCACACCCCGCGTGCGTCTCCAGCAGCAGGAACTTGCGCATGTCCCAGGCGCCGGTCGGACAGCGCTCGGCACAGAGGCCGCAGTGCAGGCACACATCCTCGTCCTTCACCATCACGCGACCGGTCTTCAGCGAACCGGAAACGTACAAATCCTGCAATGCGTTCTTCGCCGGCGCGTTCAGGCGCGAGCGCAGGTCCGCTTCATCGCCGTTGGCGGTGAAGCTGATGCAATCCATCGGGCAGATGTCCACGCAGGCATCGCATTCGATGCAGACGTTCTCGGTGAACACGGTCTGCACGTCGCAGTTGAGGCAGCGCTGGGTTTCCTTCCACGCAGTCTCCGCGTCGAAACCCATTTCCACTTCCTGGCGGATGTCGGTGAGCGTCTTCTCCTTCGGCGCCCACGGCACGATGTAGCGCTGATCCGGCGAAATGGCGTTGTCGTAGCTCCATTCGTGGATGCCCATCTTCTGGGAGACGAGGTTCGCCACCGGCGGGGGGCGCTCGTGCACGTCTTCGCCCTGCAGGTAGCGGTGAATGGAGATCGCCGCCTGATGGCCGTGCTCGACCGCCCAGATGATGTTCTTCGGCCCGAAGGCCGCATCGCCTCCGAAGAACACCTTCGGCAACGCGGACTGCATCGTCAGCTTGTCCAGCTTCGGCATGTCCCACTCGTCGAATTCGATGCCGAGATCGCGCTCGACCCACGGAAACGCGTTCTCCTGGCCCACCGCGATCAGCACCTCGTCGCATTCGCAGACCACGTCAGGCGCGCCGGTCGGGATCAGCCTGCGGCGGCCAGCGGCGTCGTGTTCCGCGCGCATCGGCGTGAAGCTCATGCCGGTCAACTTGCCGTTTTCGTGCAGGAAGGCTTTCGGATTGAGCCAGTTCAGGATCTGCACGCCCTCATGCTCGGCGTCCTCTTTTTCCCACGGGCTCGCCTTCATTTCCTCGTAACCGGAGCGCACGATCACCTTCACGTCATCGCCGCCCAGCCGTCGCGAGCTGCGGCAGCAGTCCATCGCGGTGTTGCCGCCGCCCAGCACGATCACGCGCCTGCCAACGCTCGTGACATGCCCGAAATAGACCGACGCCAGCCAATCGATGCCGATGTGGATTTTTGCGGCGGCTTCCCGTCGGCCGGGAATGTCGAGATCGCGCCCGCGCGGCGCACCGCAGCCGACGAACACCGCGTCGTAGTCTTCCAGCAGCGGGCGCAGGGATTCGATGCGGCGATTGCCGACGAACCGCACGCCGAGGTCGAGGATGTAGCCGACTTCCTCGTCGATCACCGCTTCCGGCAGACGGAACCGCGGCACCTGCGTGCGCATGAAGCCGCCGCCTTTTGCGTCGGCTTCGAAGATCGTCACCTTGTAGCCGAGCGGCGCGAGGTCGCGCGCGACCGTCAATGATGCCGGACCCGCGCCGACGCAGGCGATGCGAAAACGGTCGGCGCCCGGGATGCGATCGGGCAATCGGGCGCGCAAGCGCGAAGCGATGTCCGCGCTCTTGTGATCGGCCGCGACCCGCTTCAACCGGCAGATCGCGACGGGCTCGGGCTTCTCGCCGTTGCTTTCCTCGACGCGCCCACGTCGGCAGGCCGGTTCGCAGGGTCGGTCGCAAGTGCGTCCAAGAATGCCTGGGAAAACATTCGAATCCCAATTGACAAGGAAGGCGTCGTCGTAACGGCCGGCTGCGATCAGGCGGATGTATTCAGGCACCGGCGTGTGCGCCGGGCACGCCCACTGGCAGTCCACCACCTTGTGGAAATAGGCGGGATTGCGGATATCGGTCGGCTGCATCGCATCCTCCCGGCCGGCTTCTGACGGTCGGCGGCAGGTCGAGTCTAGCCGTTTTGCACCGGAACGAAAGGGGAGCCAGTGTCACCGTTCACCCTGAGCGCAGGCCCGCAGGGCCGGAGTCGAAGGGCGCTTCGACTCCGCTCGCTCACGCGAGCGAAGCCTGTCCTGAGCTCGTCGAAGGGCTCAGCGCGAACGAGGTCGCAAAAACAAAAAACGGGCCTTTCGGCCATGGAGCTCTTCGCCATGGACCGCAAATAAAAGCGGGCCTTGCGGCCACGGAGCTCTTCGCCATGGATGGCAAAAAAGAAAACGGGCCTTGCGGCCCGTTTTCTTTTCAACTTTGCGATCGCGGGAGATTACGCCGCCGCTCCACCCGCCGCCTTGGCTTCATCTTCGGCCACGGCCTTCATGGACAGGCGGATGCGGCCCTGCTTGTCGACTTCCAGCACCTTGACCTTGACGATGTCGCCTTCCTTCAGCTTGTCGGAAACCTTCTCGACGCGCTCGTTGGAAATCTGGGACACGTGCACCAGACCGTCCTTGCCGGGCAGGATGGTGACGAATGCGCCGAAGTCCATCAGCTTGGCGACCTTGCCTTCGTAGATGCGGCCGGGCTCGACGTCGGAGACGATCTGCTCGATGCGCTTCTTGGCGGCGTCCGCCGCTTCGCGGTTGACCGAGGCGATCACCACCGTGCCGTCGTCGCTGATGTCGATCGTGGTGCCGGTTTCCTCGGTGATCGAACGGATGGTCGCACCGCCCTTGCCGATCACTTCGCGGATCTTGTCCGGATGGATCTTGATGGTGAGCAGGCGCGGCGCGTATTCGCTCATCTCGCCGCGCGGCGCGCTGAGCGCCTTGGCCATCTCGCCGAGGATGTGCAGGCGACCGCGCTTGGCCTGGTCCAGCGCCGTGCGCATGATCTCCTCGGTGATGCCATCGATCTTGATGTCCATCTGCAACGCGGACACGCCGTTCTCGGTGCCGGCCACCTTGAAATCCATGTCGCCCAGGTGATCCTCGTCGCCGAGGATGTCGGACAGCACGACGAAGTCGCCGCCTTCCTTCACCAGGCCCATCGCGATGCCAGCGACCGGAGCGGTCAGCGGCACGCCGGCATCCATCATCGCCAGCGAGGAACCGCACACGCTGGCCATCGAGGACGAGCCGTTGGATTCGGTGATCTCCGAAACCACGCGCACCACGTACGGGAACTGCTCCATGCTCGGCTTCACGGCCTGCACGCCGCGGCGCGCCAGGCGGCCGTGGCCGATTTCGCGACGCTTCGGGCCGGCCATGCGGCCGCACTCGCCCACCGAATACGGCGGGAAGTTGTAGTGGAACAGGAACGGATCTTTCGACTCGCCTTCCGGCGCGTCGATGATCTGCGCATCGCGCGCGGTGCCGAGCGTGACGGTGACCAGCGCCTGCGTCTCGCCGCGGGTGAACAGCGCCGAGCCGTGGGTGCGCGGCAGCACGCCGACGCGCGCGGTAATCGGACGCACGGTGTCGAGCGCGCGGCCGTCGATGCGGGTCTTGGTCTTCAGCACGCCGTCGCGCAGCGTGCGGTACTCGAGTTCGCCGAATTCCTTGGCGAGTTCCGCACCATTCCAGCCTTCGCTTTCCGCGCGGCCGGCCAGCGACTGCATCACGTCCTGCTTGATCGCGGAAATCGCGTCGCGGCGCTGCAGCTTGTCGCGGATCTGGAAGGCTTCGACCAGGCGATTGCCGACCGAATCCTTCAGTGCGGCGATCATCGCCTCGTTGCGCGCCGGCGCGGTCCAGCTCGAAGGCTTGGTGCCGGCTTCGACGGTGAGTTCGTTGATCGCGTTGATGACTTTCTGCATCTCGCGATGGCCGAACATCACCGCGCCCAGCATCACGTCTTCGGAAAGAAGTTTCGCTTCGGACTCGACCATCAGCACGGCGTTGCCGGTGCCTGCGACCACGAGGTCCAGCGCGGAATCCTTCAACTGCGTCTTGGTCGGATTCAGCACGTACTGGCCATTCACGTAACCGACGCGCGCGGCACCGATCGGGCCCTTGAACGGAATGCCGGCGAGCGACAGCGCGGCGGAGGCGCCGATCATCGCGGGGATGTCGCCGTCCACTTCCGGATTCAGCGAAACGACGGTGGCGATGACCTGCACCTCGTTCTTGTATTCCTCCGGGAACAGCGGGCGCACCGGGCGATCGATCAGGCGCGAGGTGAGGGTTTCCTTTTCGGTCGGGCGCCCTTCGCGCTTGAAGAAGCCGCCGGGGATGCGGCCTGCGGAGTAGAACTTCTCCTGGTAGTCGACGGTGAGCGGGAAGAAATCCTGCCCTTCGCGCGCCTTGGCCGCCGCGACCGCAGCGACCAGCACCACGGTGCCGCCGCAGCTCACCATCACCGAGCCGGAAGCCTGTTTGGCGATCTCGCCGGTTTCCAGCGTGACTTCGTGCTGGCCGTATTGGAATGTCTTGGTAATTTTCGCCACGAGGCTTATCTCCTCAGGCCGAGCTTGCCGATCAGCGACTGATAGCGCTCGCTGTCCTTGGCCTTGAGGTAGTTCAGCAGGCGGCGGCGGTGATTCACCATCTTCAGCAGGCCGCGGCGGGAATGGTGATCCTGCTTGTGGTCGGCGAAGTGCTGCGAAAGATGCTCGATGCGCGCGGACAGCAGCGCGATCTGCACTTCCGGCGAGCCGGTGTCGGTCGGCGCGCGACGGTAGTCGGCGATGACCTTGCTGGTTTGTTCAACTGAAAGCGACATGTTCTGTTCCTTTGAAAGTGCGGCCACGGATGGCCGCTTTTTGATCTTCGCGATCACGGACGATCGCAAAAACGAATACCGGCGCGAGGCTTGGGCAAAGGCACTGTTGATTCGAAAGTACGACGATGGAGATCCGCTACGAACGGCACTCCAACCCGCCTTCCACTTTCCACGTTCAATGGACGAACGCGTTGGCCAATGCCATTGCACAAGCCGCCGCCGTGATGGTGAAAACAGCGGTCGTGAAAACCGCCATGGGGCGCGGTGAAGCCGGATATTCTAGCCGGTGCAAGCGCTTGGCAACAAGCCGTAGGGCGGGTCTTGACCCGCCTTCCAGGCGTGCCGGCAGTGGAGCCCGCGAGAACGGTGGGTTGAAACCCGCCCCTACCTCGAAAAGCCCCGAATCACCTTTGCCTCGCGCCCGTCCGTCTCCACTAGGGCCAGCAGGCGGCCGCTGGCGGATTGGGCGCGATACAGGCCCGGCGCGGCTTGCGTGGCGATCCGCCGGCCGTGCGCCAGCGCATCCAGGTCCGCCGCGGTTGCAGGCAGAACCGGCCAGTCGGCCAGTCCTGCTTCCAGCGGCAGCAGGCATTCGTCCAGACCGGCGAGACTCCGTTCCGCATGAATTGCTTCCAGCTGTTCAGGCGTGAACATGCGCGGTTGCCTGAACGGCTCGACCCACAGGCGGCGTAGCGCAGTCAGGTGCGCGCCACAGCCGAGCGCCTCGCCCAGATCGCGCACCAGCGCGCGGATGTAGGTGCCCGAACCACACTCGACGTGCAGCCGCAGGCGATCGTTGCCGACCCGCTCGACCAACTCGAAGCGATGGATTTCGACGTCGCGCGGCGGTGCGCTGACTTCCTCGCCGCGGCGCGCACGCTTGTACAGCGCCACGCCCTGCTGCTTCAGGGCGGAATAAATCGGTGGAATCTGGGTGATGCGGCCGGTGAGCTTCGCCAGCTCCGCGCGAATCACGTCTTGGGCAAGCTGCGGGACCGCGCGTTCGCGCACCACCACGCCTTCGGCATCTTCCGTGTCGGTCGTGATGCCGAGCCGGCATTCGGCTTCGTACGCCTTGCGCGAGCCGAGCAGGTAACCCGCGATCTTGGTCGCCTCGCCGAAGCAGATCGGCAACAAGCCCGTCGCCAGCGGATCGAGGCTGCCGGTGTGCCCCGCCTTCTCCGCGCGATACAAACGCTTCGCGATCTGCAGCGCGCGGTTGGAGGTGATGCCGGCAGGCTTGTCGAGCAGGAGGATGCCCGTGACTCGGGACTCGGGACTCGGGATTCGGGACTCGGACATTCGTTACTGTGGATGATGGAACTGAAATCGATCCGTGGCGGGTTCTCACCCTGAGCCCAGTGCTTTGTCGTTTGTTGAAATCGCCGGGTTCCGGCTTTCGCCGGAATGACGGCGTGTCATGAATCGCCGCGACACATGTATATCGCTGCGATTATTGCTCTTCCTGGTCCCCGGTCCCTGGTGCCCAGTCCCCACTCTTTCGCAACAGCTCCTCGATCCGCTCGCCCTTGTCCACCGAGTCGTCGTACTTGAAGCGCAGTTCCGGCACGCGCCGCATGCGCATCGTGTGCGAGAGCTCGCGGCGCAGACCCTTGGCGGCTTCCTTCAGCGCCTTCACCACCTCGGCGGAACGCTCGGGCTGCAAGGCGGTGACCCACACCGTGGCGACGTCCAGGTCACGCGTCACTTCCACGTCCGACACACTGGCCTGCGGCAACGCGTGGTCGCGCACCAGCTCATGCACCAGCGTGCCGAGCTCGCGGCGGAGCTCGGCATTGATGCGATCGGTGCGGTGGAAGGAATGGGATGGCATTCGGTCTCCGGATTTGCCCTTCTCCCTTCGGGAGAAGGGGCGCCACGCGCCGTCTTCTCTTGCGCGCAGCGCCGGATGAGGGTACGAGTCTTGCGCAGACTGCATCAATGTGGCGATACCGAACCCTCACCCCAACCCCTCTCCGGAGAGGGGCTCAGATCACAGGGTTCTGGCAACCTCGACGCGCTCGAAGCACTCGATCTTGTCGCCCGGCTTGACGTCGTTGTACTGCTTGACGCCGATGCCGCACTCCATGCCGTTGCGCACTTCGTCCACGTTCTCCTTGAAGCGGCGCAGCGATTCCAGTTCGCCTTCGAAGATCACCACGTTGTCGCGCAGCACGCGGATCGGCTTGTGCCGGCGCACCACGCCCTCGATCACCATGCAGCCGGCGATCGCGCCGAACTTGGACGAGCGGAACACGTCGCGCACCTCGGCTGTACCGAGGATGTCCTCGCGCACTTCCATGCCCAGCAAGCCGGTGGCCGCCTGCGTCACCTGGTCGATCACGTCGTAGATGATCGAGAAGTAGCGCAGGTCGAGGCCATTCGCTTCGATCACCTTGCGCGCGGAGGCATCGGCGCGCACGTTGAAACCGATGATCAAGGCCTTGGATGCGGCCGCGAGCGTCGCGTCGGACTCGGTGATGCCGCCGACGCCGGAGGCGATCACGTTGACCTTGACCAGGTCGTTGCCGATCTCCGTCAGCGACTGGCGCAGCGCTTCCGCCGAACCCTGCACATCCGCCTTGATGACGAGGTTCAGCGTCTGCTGGCCTTCGCCCTTGCCCATCATCGCCATCACGTCTTCCAGCGTGTTGGTGCGGGTGACGAGCCGCTTGTCGCGGCGCTTGGCTTCGCGCTCGGAAACCACGTCCTTGGCCAGGCGCTCATCGGCCACGACGACGAACTCGTCGCCGGCCTCCGGCACGCCGGAGAGGCCCAGCATCTGCACCGGGATGGACGGGCCGGCCGACTGCACCTGCGCGCCGGTTTCGTCGAACAGCGCACGCACGCGGCCGTACTCGACGCCGCACACGACGTAATCACCGCGCTTCAGTTCACCCGACTGCACCAGCACGGTCGCCACCGGGCCGCGGCCCTTGTCGAGGCTGGATTCGATCACCACGCCGGAAGCGCGGCCGTCGGCCACCGCGGTGAGTTCCATCACCTCGGCCTGCACGTTGATCGCTTCCAGCAAATCGTCCACGCCCTGCCCGGTCTTGGCCGACACCGGCACGAACTGCGTGTCGCCGCCCCAGTCCTCGGGCACGACTTCGTGCTGCACCAGGCCTTGCTTGACGTTCTCCGGATTGGCTTCCGGCTTGTCCATCTTGTTGACCGCGACGATCAGCGGCACCTTGGCGGCGCGCGCGTGCTGCACGGCTTCGATGGTCTGCGGCATCACGCCGTCATCGGCCGCGACCACCAGCACCACGATGTCGGTGGACTGCGCGCCGCGCGCGCGCATCGAGGTGAACGCGGCGTGGCCCGGGGTGTCGAGGAAGGTGATCACGCCCTTCGGCGTGGTCACGTGATACGCGCCGATGTGCTGGGTGATGCCGCCGGCCTCGCCCGCGGCAACCTTGGTCGTGCGGATGTAGTCCAGCAGCGAAGTCTTGCCGTGGTCGACGTGACCCATGATGGTGACCACCGGCGGACGCGACGAGCGCTCGCCTTCGGCGGTTTCCGCATGCGCGGCCAGCGCGGTCTCGGCGGTCTTCTCTTCCGCGCGCACGGCCTTGTGGCCGAGCTCCTCGACCACCAGCGCGGCGGTGTCATGGTCGATCACCTGGTTGATGGTGACCATTGTGCCCATCTTGAACAGGGCCTTGACCACGTCCGAACCCTTCACCGCCATCTTCTGCGCGAGGTCGGCGACCACGATCGTTTCGCCGATCGCGATCTCGCGCGTGACCGGCGCGGTCGGGCGCGAGAAGCCGTGCTGCCCGGTGAGCTGCGAAAGGTCGATCTTCTGCTTCGGCTTCTTGCGCGTGGAACGGCGCGCACGCTCGGCGTCGGTGAGGTGCAACTCGCCGCCGACGTAACGCGTCTTCAGCACGTCCTCGTCGCCCTCGTCGCGCATGCGATGCGAGCCGTGGCGCTTGTGCTTGGCCGCGGGCGTTTCTTCCTTGGCGCGCGGCGGCTTGGGCGGTTCGTGGCGGCGCGCTGGCGCCGTCGCCTCGCGCGCCGGTGCGGCGGCCGCGGCGGGCTCCGCCTGCGCGAGCGCCGCTTCGGCTTCGGCGCGGGCGCGTTCTTCTTCGGCGCGCTTGCGCTCTTCCTCGGCGGCCTGCAACTTCGCTTGTTCTTCCTGCCGGCGGCGATCCTGCTCGGCACGCTCGGCTTCCTCGCGCTCGCGCTGCTCCTGCGATTCGGCCAGCAGGCGACGCGCTTCCTCGCGCTCGCTGTCGGCGTTGGCTTCCTCGGCGATCACGCTGCGCTTGACGTAGGTGCGCTTGGCGCGCACCTCGACGTTCACCGTCTTGGCGTTGGAGCCACGGCCGCCGCCGACGGTGATCTCGCTGACCTTGCGGCGCTTCAGCGTGATCTGGCGCGGCGAAGCTTCCTGCGTACGCGCTTCTTCCTCGCGCTTGCCGTGCGTGCGGCGCAGGAAGCCGAGCAGCTTCACCTTCTCGGTGCTGCTGATGACCTGGTCGGGATCCTTGAACGGCATGCCCGCCTCGGCAAGCTGCGTCAGCAGCTTGTCTTCGGTCATGCCGAGAACCCCGGCCAATTGCTTGATTGTCACGTCCGACATTCGGTCGCCCTCTTGTCGAATGCCTTGAGAGCTACTGCCGTCGCTCGTAACGCTCTCAAGTCACTCTTTGATCCAACAATCCATCGCTTTCGCGACGGTACTTCAACCGGCCTGCTGCTGCATCCGCTCGATCATCGGCGCACGCGCGGCCATGATCAACGCGGCGGCGCG
>DASSEW010000042.1:0-17928 GCA_035695065.1 Rhodanobacteraceae bacterium
ATCAGCAGCAACGGACCCAGCACGCCACCGAAGCCGATCGCGAGCAGGAACCAGAACCATTCCTTGGCCGCCATCGGCGGAATGCGCCAGCCGCGATCGCGTGCCAGCCCGATCAGGCCGAGGCCGATGCCGCTTCCCAGATACAGCAATCCGGCCAGGAGAATGGGCGGCAGGTCGTGCAGCAGCGCCTTGGCAAGGGGCGTGCTGGCGCCGAACAGCGCCGCCGCGGTCAGGGCGGCTGCAACGGAAGAAGAGAACGCGATCCGGCGCATGTGCACAGCCTAGCAATCTTCCGGCGAACAAATCGCGGGAAGCTGTCCTGCTCCAGGCCGTCATCAATTCGCGGGACAACAAGCCCGCAGAGGCGGTGAACCCGTGGCCTCAGGACCGTGTCGATGTCTTGTCCATGCCTGCGGTACCGATGAATACGTATGCAGGCCTTTGCCGGCCGCTCCAGCGGTGGCATTGATCGAACGTCACAGCCACACTTGGCATGGAACGCAAGGAGTAGTCCCGCGCACCCGCATCGAGTGATGTACACATGTCATTGCATCCCGTCATCGCCGAAGTCACCACCCGCATCACCGAACGCAGCCGCGCCAGCCGCATCGCCTATCTGGCACGCATCGATGCCGCACGCGGCGAGGGCCCGCATCGGCGGCGGCTCTCCTGCGGGAACCTCGCGCACGGTTTCGCCGCCTGCGGTGCCGATGACAGGGCCGCGTTGCGCAAGGGCGTCGCGCCCAATCTCGGCATTGTCACCGCTTACAACGACATGCTCTCCGCGCACCAGCCGTACGAGCGTTATCCCGAACTGATCCGCCGCGTGGCGCGCGAGGCCGGCGTCACCGCGCAGGTCGCGGGCGGCGTGCCGGCGATGTGCGACGGGGTCACGCAGGGCCGCGCAGGGATGGAGCTGTCGCTGTTCTCGCGCGAAGTGATCGCGATGGCTACCGCCGTGGCGCTTTCGCACGACATGTTCGACGCGGCGCTGTTCCTCGGCATCTGCGACAAGATCGTGCCGGGCCTGCTCATCGGCGCGCTGAGCTTCGGCCACCTGCCGGCGGTGTTCGTGCCGGCGGGCCCGATGCCCAGCGGCATCTCCAACGATGCGAAGTCCGCGGTGCGCCAGCGCCATGCCGAAGGCAAGGCCACGCGCGAGGAATTGCTGGAAGCCGAGGCGGCCTCCTATCACGCGCCGGGCACCTGCACGTTCTACGGCACCGCCAACTCCAACCAGATGCTGATGGAGATCATGGGTCTGCACCTGCCGGGTGCGAGCTTCGTCAACCCGAACACCCCGTTGCGCGACGCGCTGACGGAAGCGGCGGTGCGCCGCGCCGCCGCGATGACGGCGCTGGGCGACGACTACACCCCGCTCGGCCGCATGTTCGACGAACGCAACGTGGTCAACGGCGTGGTCGGCCTGCACGCGACCGGCGGATCGACCAACCACCTGCTGCACCTGGTCGCGATGGCCGCCGCCGCGGGCATCGTGCTGACGCTGCAGGATTTCGACGCGCTGTCCGGCGTGGTGCCGCTGATGGCACGCGTGTATCCGAATGGATCGGCCGACGTGAACCATTTCCACCAGGCCGGCGGCATGCCGTTCCTGATCGGCTCGCTGCTCGATGCCGGCCTGTTGCACGGCGACGCGGGCACGGTATGGGGCGAGGGTCTCGCGGCCTATCGCCGCATGGCCATGCTCGACGAGCACGGCCGGCTGGTCTGGAACGAAGTGAGCGCCAGCCGCAATCCCGACGTGCTGCGTCCGGCGAGCGATCCGTTCCGCGCCGACGGCGGCCTGCGCGTGCTCGAAGGCAATCTCGGCCGCGCGGTGATCAAGGTGTCCTCGGTCTCCGGCGAGCGCCTTGTGATCGAAGCGCCGGCGGTGGTCTTCCACGACCAGGATGAAGTGAAGCAGGCCTTCGATCGCGGCGAGCTCGATCGCGACTTCGTCGCCGTGGTGCGCTTCCAGGGTCCCAGGGCGATCGGCATGCCGGAACTGCACAAGCTCACGCCGACGCTGGCCGTATTGCAGGCGCGCGGCCATCGCGTGGCGCTGGTCACCGACGGCCGCATGTCCGGCGCATCCGGCAAGGTGCCCGCGGCGATCCACGTCACCCCGGAAGCGATCGATGCCGGCCCGCTCGGCAAATTGCGCGACGGCGACATCATCCGCCTCGACGCGATCGCCGGTACGCTGGAGGCGAAGGTGGATGCCGCGGAGTGGGCCGCACGCGCGCAGGCGCATGCCGATCTCTCCGCGCACCACGCCGGCATGGGCCGCGAGCTGTTCGCATCGCTGCGCGACGCGGTGGGTTCGGCCGAGGCCGGCGCCACCATTTTCTCAAGGCACGATCGCCATCACGCGGCCGACGCGTGATCCACGCCACAAGAGTTTCGAGATGACTTCGCAGGAAAACAGACAGCAGCAACTCGCCGAAATCCTCGCGCTCGCGCCGGTGGTGCCGGTGGTGATCGTCGATGAACTCGCCCACGCCGTGCCGATGGCGCGCGCGCTGGTGGCCGGCGGCATCCGCAGCATCGAGGTGACGCTGCGCACGCCGGTCGCGCTGGATGCGATCCGCGCGATCGCGGCGGAAGTGGACGGCGCGATGGTCGGCGTTGGCACCGTGATCGAGGGCAGGCAACTGGAAGCCGCGCGCGCGGCGGGCGCGCGCTTCGCCGTTTCGCCCGGCGCCTCGCCCAAGCTGCTCGACGCCGCTGAGGACAGCGAGCTGCCATGGCTGCCGGGCGTGGCGACCGTGGGCGAGGCGATGAGCCTGCTCGAACGCGGTCATCGCCACCTCAAGTTTTTCCCCGCCGTGCCGACGGGCGGTGCGAAGCTGCTCGGCGCATGGGCCAGCCCTCTGCCGCAGATCCGCTTCTGCCCGACCGGCGGCATCGGCCTCGCCAGCGCGCCGGACTTCCTCGCCCTTCCGAACGTGGTCTGCGTCGGCGGCTCCTGGCTCACGCCGAAGGACAAGCTCCGCTCCGGCGACTGGGCCGGCATCGAACGGCTCGCGCGTGAGGCCGCAGCGCTGCGACGCGCGCCGGGAAATTGACGACTCGATTTTGCGCAAGGCGCCTGCGCTGCGGCAGGCGTCAGGTTCAACATTGCGCTATCGAGGAATCTCCGGCACCGCGTCGAACGCGACGGTCAGCCGCGTGCCGCTGCCGGAGAACGGCACGGTGCCGTGCCAGAAGTAGGAAGGGAACAACACCAGCGTGCCCGGCTCGGGGCGCACTTCGTGTTGCGGCGGCAACGGTGGCGTGGTGAGGATGCCGGGTTCGGCGAAGGCCAGCACGCCTTCGCGCGACCCCGGATCGCGCGCGTTGTCGGGCAGGTCGATGTAGCACGCGGACGAAATCCAGCCGCGCGGGTGCACGTGGTTGTGGTGGAAACCGGACGTGCGCAACCGCACCGACCAGCTTCCGTTGAAGCGGTACGCACCGGTGTTGCGGCGTTGCAGCGGATCGGTTCCCTTGCCGATGCGCGCCATGTAGTCGCGGATCGGCGCATCGAAGGACGCGAACAGCGCGCGGATGACCGGATCTTGGCTGCGCGTCAGGTCCTGCGTGGTTTCGGTGCCATGTCGCAGCGACTGGAACAGCAGCGGATGCCGCAGCGCGTCGTGCAGCTTTTCCAGGCTGCGCTTCACGTCGCCGAGGAAGTCGGCGAGGTTGCGCCAGGGCGGCGGCACTTCGAGCACGTGCGGAACTACGAGGTTCCGGTAATCGCAGAAGCGCTCGTAGCGCTCGTCGTCGAGCAGGCGCCACGCCGTGGTCTGCAACGCGATCAGATACTGGTCGTCGGGTTCCACGGCCAGCAGCGCTTCGCAAACCGGGAGCGCGGCACGCGCATCGCCCACGCCCAGCCGTGCGGCAGCCATCAACTTTCTTGCCGGCGTATCGGAAGGCTTTGCCTGCAACGCGCGGTTCGCGAGGTCGAGCGCGGTCGCGGGATCGAATTCCAGCGCAGCCAGCCCCGCCCGCACCAGCAATGACGGCGACGGCTGCGTATGTTCGAGCCGCGGGACGAAGCATGCGTAGGCGGCACGCGGATCGCCCGCGCCCTGCAGCACCGCCGCTTTCGCCGCCCGCAGCGCATCGTTCCCGGGAAACCTGCGCAATGCTTCTTCCATCGTCGCGGTGGCTTGCGCGGCATCGCCGGTGCGCATCCAGACCAGTCGCGCGAGATCGTCGTGCGCGTCCACGTGCTGCGGGTCCAGCGACACGCCAGCGCGCAGCGCGGCTTCCGCCCTGTCGAACTCGCCCAGCGCGACCAGGCTGCGCGCCTGCGTATGCAAAAGCGCAGCCGTCGGACGGATGCGAGTCAGGACCGGCTGCAAGGCACGTTCGGCTTCGACGTGCCGGTTCGCCGCCTGCAACGCGATCGCCAGCGCATGGAACGCCGCGGCGTTGCCGGGCGGGTTCGCTGCAAGCGTGCGATAGAACGCGATCGCCTCGTCGCCGCGACCGAGCGCGGCCAGCGCGTTCACGTGCTGCGCGGCGAGCTCGGGCGTGAGATGGCCGCTGCGGCAGAACGGCACGATCACCGCCACCGCCTGCGCGTGGCGGCGCGAGTCGTTGTAATGGCGCGCCAGCACCAGTGCCGCGCGTGGATCGGCTTTCGTCGAGGTCGCGGCCTTCAGCAGGAACCGCTCTGCTTCTTCGTGCCGGCCGCTGCCGAGCAGCAGCTCGCCGAGCATGGTCAGCGTGGGCGACCAGGCGGGATCGAACGCGGCGGCTTCGCGCAGGATTTTCTCTGCGCCGCTTGCGTCGCCGAGCGCGAGCTTGGCGCCTGCGAGCAACCGTCGCGCTTCGGCGTAGTCGGGATTTCTTTCGACAACGATATCGAGCTGCTCGTGCGCGGCGCGGTAGTTACCGGCCTGCAGCAGACGATTGATGTGCTGCATCGCGTCGGAAAGCATGGCCGAACTCATGAGTGGTTTTCCATGCTGGCTGACGGCGTATGTCGCGACATCGCCGCGGTCCATCGAATGTCGCTTCAATGTGCAGGCTTCTTCTCCACCGGCGCAACCTGCTCGATGCGCCCGACGTGGACCTGCCCGAATTGCGTGGCGATGAACTCGGCGAATTCCTGCTTGCGCGACGCCCAGATACCCGTCAATGGCGACGCGCCGTTGCGGATGCCGAGCGCGTTCAAATCCGAGATCAGTGTCGCTTCGTTCTGGATGTTGCCGGCGGGATCATAGCCGCCGATCGAGAAGGTATAAGTGTTCGGATCGTCTTCCGTGGTTGCGGATCCGGCGCGTTGGGCATGGTAATCATGCTCGAAGGCGCGGGTCGCGCGTGCAAGGGTGAGCTTGCCGCCGTACACCGCCTGCAAGGTTTTCCAGATGCCATCTGCGCGCTGGCGTTCCTCCGGGCTCAAGGTCTTGTATGCCGCGACCAAGGCCGCGTCGTAATCGGGCTTGTGTTCTTCGGCAGCAATGCCGAACCAGGCGACGCCCCGTGCGGGGTCGGCAGGAATGCTCCCCATGCCGTGGAAATAGATTTCGCCGAGATTGTATTCGGCCACCGTGTCGGCCCAATACGCGGCGTTCGTATAGGCGCTCACCGCACCCGCGTAGTCCTTGCGACGCATGGCATCCAGCGCGATGCGTTCGTAGTACTTGCCCGGCAGGTAGTCGCGAACCGGATCCGAAGCCGTTTCGCGATGCGATGAATCGAACTTGCCCGCGACGGCGGCGGTACACCAGCAACAGCACGCCAACAGGCAGGCAACGGAAGCAGCCCCTCTTCTTCCCCACTCGAACGCTGTCGCCATCGCACCACCTCGGCGTGGTCATCACGCCCCGATCTTATTCCGCTGGCCGCGGGACACCAATGTAGCGGCTCGCATCGCTGTTGCACGACTCACATCTCACGAGCCCCCCCAAAGCGGTGAGCGCCGAAGCCGAAGCTTGCCGGAAGCATCGCGATCGACAGTAATGTCGTAGCGCTTGCCCCGGAAGATCACGTTCTGGAGCGTCAGCGACTTCCATTTCCCGGGAAGCACCGGCGGATAGGCTTCGACCAGGCCCGCTTCCTCGATGCGCAATCCGGTGAGTCCGTAGACGAGGCTCTGCACGAAACCCGCCGAACCGGTGAGGAAATAGCCCACGTTGTTGTCCGGCGTTTCCGTGCGCACGTTGAAGGGCGGCTTCAGCATGTCGCCGGTGAGATTGTCGTCCAGCCAACGCGTGGCATCGTCGCTGTCGCCCAGCGCGGCGGCCGCGATGGTCAGCGGTGCAAGCCCCATCGTGGTGAGCGTCCGGCCGGATTTTTCCAGCGGCGCGGCATTGATCCGGTAATCGTCCCGCCGCACCTGCGGAGTCATCGGCAAGTCCAGTGACGGAAACGCGAGGAATGCGAGGTCACTGTCATCCGGGTCGTGCTGCGACACGCCGGGATCGAAGTCGAGGTAATGTTCGCCCATCGCCGAGAAGGGGATGTCCAGCTTGGCGGCGATGTCCGCCCAGCGTGGATCGGCTTTTGCTCCGACCAGCGCGGCCGCCCTGGTGGCGATCTCCAGTGCCTTGCGCGCGGAGGCGTTGGTGAACGTGTCATCGTCCACGTGCGCGTAGGGCTCCATCAGCGAGACGACGTCGCGGATTTCGTAACGGCGCTGCGCCGCATCCCAGGTCGCGCGGCGGGTCCAGAATGCGGCGACGTCGCGGATCACCGGCCAGCCATCCTCGCGGAGCCATTGCTCATCGTGCGTCGCCAGCCAGTACTGCCATTGCGCGATCGCGATGTCCGCGTTGACGTGGATCTCGCCGACGCTCAACCGATTCGCGGCGAAAAGGATCTGTTCGCTGCCATCCTGCGGATCGGCTTCCCACGGAAACTTTGCGCCTTCGAAACCCGCTTCGCGTGCGCGCCGTTGCGCGGCAGGCAAGGTGCGGTCGCGGAACTGCACGATCGAACGCGCGCGTTGCGGATGCAGCAGCAACAGCGCGGGGAAGATCCACGAATCGCTGTCCCAGAATACGTGGCCGACATAGCCGGTGGTCAGGCCGCAGGCGCCCACGCCCCATGCGGAATCGGGCGCCACGTTGGCGAGCAGGTAATACAGGTCCGAGTGCACCGCGCGTTGTGCCTGGCGGTCACCATCGATGCGGATGTCCGATGTCCACAGCTTCGCCCACGCCGCGCGTTGCGCATCGCGCAACGCATCGAAGCCCTGCGTGCGCGCCGCTTCGGCCAGCGCAAGGTCGGCCTTGGCATCGCCGCCCCAGCCATCGCGCGACAATGCGACGTACTTGGTGAAGTCGTAGCGCCTGCCCTTCTCCACCCTGACGCGCAGATCCAGCGCCAGGCGGTAATCGCTCCGGTCCAGCCTCGTTTCGACCGGCTGCAACCCAGGCGGCAGTTGCACCACCAAGGCTTCGCCCATGCGCGGACCGTTCGTGGCCTGCGCATCCAGCTGCAAGGTCAGCCCGTGCGTATCGCCGTGGGCGTCGAGTATCCGCGTGTCGCCGTGGTACCAGATCGCGGCGCGGTCCGGCGTGGCAGGTGCCACTGGATTCATGTCCAGGCCATGCGCTGCGAGCGCCTGCCGGAAGCGGTCACCCGTCAGCCCGGTGTCGCCCGGAAGTTTCGCAAGCGCCAGGCGCGGCTGGGATGGCGCCCACAACACCAGTGGAAACGACAGCTGCACCACGCCATCGAATTCCGGCGTGATCGAAAAGCGTTGCACGGCGAGATGCGGCGAAGCCTCGCTGACGAAGCCGACCACTTCGATGCGCGTCGCATTCCCGTGGTCGAGATAGCGGTAGCTCGTGGTCAGCGTGGCTTCGTGCAGGTCCAGCGTCTGTTGGTAATCCTGGAACACCGAAGGATCGAGCGAAGCGAGGTTCAACCAGGCGCCGGACGGCCCCGTGCGGTAATCGATGCCGCTCCAGCCCGGAACCGCGGCCGGACGCGCGATATCGTCCTTGCCGTAATCCATCAGCGCGGCGAGATACGACAGATTGCTTTCGGTGCCGCGCGGCGAGGTGAACGTCGAGACGTAACCGTTGGCCAGTTCGCCGGGGAAATAAGTGTTGAAGTCCTTCGCCGTCGCGGTGAGCAGGAAGTCCGGGGCCGTCGCGGCGCGAGCCATCGGCGCGAGGCAAACCAGCGCCAGCAGCAACAGGTTGCACGCAGACACGCCGGGCCGTTGCAAGACTGCACGGCGGCAGTGACCGGCCACGGTTCGTTGCAGACGGCGCACCGCGTCAGAGCTCCTTGCGCGTCAGCGCCACCTTGCCATCCGCCCCGCGCCCGATGCTCACGTCGTAATGCTTGCCGCGGAAGGTGATGTCCTTCAGCGTCACCGATTTCCAGCCCGGCGGCAGCGCGGGCGCGTATTCCGCATCCAGGCCGTCATCGTCGATGCGAAGGCCGCTCAGGCCGTAGACGAAGTTCTGCACGAATCCCGCCGAGGTCGCCAGCAGATAACCCGCGTTGTTGGTGGCGGTTTCGGTGCGCACGTTGAACGGCGGCTGCAGGAAGCCCTCGAGGTTGCGGTGGATCCAGTAGCCCACGGCCTTGTCGTCGCCGACTTCCGCGGCGCCGACCGTGATCATCACCATCATCATCTCGTTGGGATTGTCGCCGTGGGTCTTCAGCACCTGCACCTGGAAATCGAAATCGTTGCGCCGTACCTGCGGCGGCATGGCCATGTCGAGGTCCGGGTACATCAGGAAGATCAGCGACGAGCCCCACCACGTCACCTTGTCGTGCGGCACCGACGGATCGAAGTCGTAGTGGCGCTGGTTCTTCGCGTCGAACGGGATGTACATCTTCGCGGCGATCTCCGCCCACTTCGGGTCGGCCCTGGCGCCGACCAGCGCGGCGGTCCTGGTCGCGATCTCCAGCGCCTTACGCGCGGCGGCATTGGTGAAGGTGTCGTTGAGCACGTCGTCGTAGGCCTCGTCCGTCGAGGTGACGTGCGCGATTTCGTAGCGATCCTTCGCCTTGTCGTACGTCACGCGGCTTTTCCAGAACGTCGCGATGCCCTGGATCACCGGCCAGCCGTATTGCTTCAGCCAGTCGAGGTCGCCGGTCGCGAGGTAGTACTGCCACTGCGCGATCGCGATGTCCGCGTTGACGTGGATCTCGCGGTACACGCCGTAGGCGAAATGCGGCGTGACGTCCACGCCCTTCTGCGGGTCGGATTCCCACGGATACATCAGGCCATCCACGCCGTACTGTTTCGCACGGTCGCGCGCGCCCTGCATCGTCCGGTTGCGGAACATCACGATGGATTTGGCGCGCTCGGGATGCAGCAGCAGCAGCGCGGGGAACACCCACGAATCGGCATCCCAGAAGACGTGGCCGGCGTAATTCGGAGTCAGCGCGCAGGCGCCGACCGACCAGGCGGTGCCGGTCGTGGTGTTGGAGAGCAGGTAGTAGAGATCCGAGTGCAATGCGCGCTGCACTGTTTCGTCGTGGTCCACCACGATGTCGGCTTTCCAGAGGTCGTGCCACGCGGCGACATGCCGCGCCAGCAGATGGTCGAAGCCGGTTTCGCGCGCCTTCACCGCGAGCGCGAGGTCGCTCTGCGCATCACCGCCCCAGTCCTGTCGCGATGCCGCGATGTATTTGGTGAAGGTGTAGCTCTGGCCCTTGCGCACGCGCGCGACGACATCCAGCGAAAGTTTGTCGGCCGTCTTTTCGAGCTTGACGCTGTCGATCTTCAGGCCGCGCGGCAGTTCGATCGCCGCCGCCTCGGCCATGTTCAAGCCGTTCACGGCGTGGCCGTCCAGCCACAACGTCAATTGCTTCGCGTCGCCGCCGTCGTCGCTGACCACCGTGGTGCCGGGATACCACACCGGCGCGCGATCCGGGGTCGGGACCGGCTTGTCGTTGAGGTTCTGGCCACTGGCGATCACCGCGTCGATCATCTGGTCGCCGGTCATGTTGTCGATCGGGAAGCGTGGCTGGTGGCCGGACCACAACCGGAACGGAAAACTGAGCTGCACGGTGCCGTCGAATTGCGGGGTGATCGAAAGCCGCGTCGCCGCGAGGTGCGGATCGGCCTGGCTGACGAAGGTGGTGACCTTCACGTCGGTCGCCTTGCCCGCATACGCGAAGCGGTAGCCGGTGGTCAGCGTGCCGTCGTGCATGTCCAGCGTCTGCGCGTAACCGGCGAAGATGTCCGGATCGAGGCGCGTGGAATTCATCCAGCCGGTGCCGGGGTCGTAATCCATCTCGCTCCAGCCGGGGATCGCCGCCGGCCGCGAAATGTCGTCGCGGGTGTAATCCATGAACGCGACCATGTAGCCCATCGCAGGCTCGGTGCCGCGCACCGTGGTCATGGTCGAGAAATAACCGTTGGCGAGATAGGACGGGAAGTACGAGCCGAAGTCCTTCGCGGTCGCGGTCAGCAGGAAGCTCGGATCGGTGCCTTGCGCGAGCGCCGGCGCCAGCGGCGCGAATGCAAGCAGGCAGGGAAACAGGAGGGCGCGGAATTTCATCGCAGTGCTCCGAATGCAGGCTTCTGCGCGAGCGACTCGCGGACGATGGCGACGGCGAGCGCGAGGGTGCGATGGCAGACATCCATCGCGGCAAGATCGCGGCCCGGATCGGCATTGCGCACGATCCGGGCCGCCCCCGGGCGAACTGCGGGTATCAGAACTTGTACTTCGCCTGGGCGTACACCTCGCGCCCGAACAGCGGACGCGCCATGATCACCCCGCCGACGCCGGTGTTGACGCCGAACACGCGGGCGTTGCCTTCGGTCAGGCCGAGTTCGTTGGTGAGGTTGGTGCCCTGCAGGCGGAACTGCCAATCCGCACCGACGTTGGCGATGATCCCGCCGTCCAGCGTGTGGTACGTGCCCAGCGGCTGCAACCCGGACTGGTCCTCGTAATGCTGGCCGACATAGGTGTAGGTCAGGAAGGCGGTGATGTTGCCCCAGCTGGTGGGCAGCGTGTAGCTCGGCGTGAACATGTAGCGGTGCTTGGGCTGGCGTTGCAGCGGCGCGCCGTCGAGGCCGATGCACTGGGTGTTGCCGTTGATGTCGGTGTACTGCGCGCAGCCGTTGTAGTGCGAGTAGTGCCCGTCCATGTAGACGTACATCAGGCTGAGGTGCAGGTTCTCGATCGGCGACCAGGTGGTCTTCAGGTCCAGGCCTTTCGAATCGGAACCGAAGTTGGAAATCGTTCCGATCGGCTGGCCGTTGACGCTGGTTTCCTGATACTGCAGGCCGGTGAACAGGCGGTGGTAGATGCTGGCGTCGACATACAGCGTGTTCGACTGGTACTTGAAGCCGGCCTCCATGTTCTTGATCTTCTGCATCGGCGAGAAATTGCCGCCGGCGCCGCGGATGCCGTTGTCGAAATCGTCGAAGTGCCCACCCGTGTTGCCACGGACGTACACGCTCATGTTGGAGTTGATTTCATAGTTCACGCCGGCGGTGAACGAGGGATGCGTCTTGTCGTAGTGCTCGTAATCGAAGGTGCCGTTGCAGATCGGCGTCGAGTTGTCGTAGAGCGTGTTCGGGTTGCCATCCAGGTCCACGGTGGACCGGTTGCAGGTCTGCTGGTCGACCCTGATGTTCTCGATGCGGCCTGCGGCCTCGAGCAGCCACGGCCCGATCTTCCACGAGTCGGCGAGATAGAACGCCTTGTTGGTGCCGGTGCCGGACTCGATGATGTTGTAGTTGTCGTTGAAGTCCACGAAACCCTGCGGATTCGCGATCACGATGGTCTGGCCGGTGGTGTCGGTGTAGGTCAACCCGATCGGCTTGGTGTTGGGCTGGTTGAGCATCAGCATCTGGTTGCCGAGCGACCAGTTGTCGTGGTCCGTGTAACGCGCGAGATACACGCCCGCGGTGAGCGTGTTGCCGTCGAAGATTTCCCTGCTGAGGCGGAAATCGTTGTTCAGGCTCTTCAGGTGCTTCTGGATGTACCACCAGCCCTGGTGGATGACACTCTGGTTCAACGGCACGGCCGTACCGTCCGGCAAGGTCGCGGCGATGTTCGTGCTGGTCGGGTATTTCAGCGTGTCGCCATCGACCGGGTTGTTGCTGGCGTCGCAATAGCCCGCCGGCTCCGCCATGTTGCAGCCATAGAGGTAATAGCTGAGCGGCTTCGGATTGGGCCCGGAAAACAGCGCATTGGTCGGCAGGTCGCCATCATTGAAAAGGAAGTGGTCGTAGACCTTCCAGGCGCCGAACGTCGAGTCGTAACTGCCGCCGAGGAAATTCATCCGCGCGCCGCGGCCGTTGGCGAGATCCGCGTTTTCCAGTCCACCCGCCGGGTTGGGCAGCTGCACGTTCTGGATCGCATGGCTGCCGTAAGTGCCGGTCAGCGGGTCGAAGCCGGGATAGCCCGAGAACGAACCGTCCGAATTCTGGATCAGCGGAATCGGCACGATGAACTGGTTCTTGTCGTCGAGCCTGCGCGCCCACAGCATGAACTCGCCGTTGTCCCAGTCGTGGGTCAAGGTCGCGGTGAGCTGGCCGCCCTTGTCGGACGGGAACTGCGGATCGCGCACGCCATTGGAGGTGCGGTAGAACCCGCCGACGCTGGCGTACCAGCCGTCGGCGATCTTGAATCCGTAGAAGCCATCCAGGCGCCACATGCCTTCGTCGCCGTAGGTGAGCCCGACGTCGCCGGACGGAACGTCCGTGCCCTGGCGCAGGATGAAGTTGGCGGTCGCGCCCATCTGGCCCGGGCCGAACACCGCGCCGGGACCGCCCTGCACGATTTCCACGCGGTCGATGGTGTCGTCGAGCCGCAGCAGCGAGCTCGAGTCCATGAACGACAGCGAAGGCATGCCGTACAGCGGGCTGCCGTTGATCATGTTGGTGAAGAACGGCGCGTCGCCGCCGCTCGGGAAGCCCGCGATTTCGATGTTCGCGCCGGTCTGGCCGCCGGTGGATTCAGGCCAGATGCCGGGGGAGATCTTCAACAGGTCGGCCGTGCTCAGCGGATTGGCCTGCTGGATCTGCTCGCGATTGGCGGTGACGATGTTGTAGCTTGCATCGAGTTTCTTGACGCCGGTCGCGCTGGCGGTCACGACGACGGTCTGCAGCGTCGTCGTCTGCGACTGCGACTGTTGCTGGCTCGGGGTGGACGACGCGGGCTGATCCTGCGGCGCCGTTGCGGCGGCCTGGCCGCTCGCACCGTTCTCCCCTGCCCCGGCGTTGCCGGCCCATACAACAGGTGACAGTGCAGCGAGGATGGCGCTCGTCAGCGCCAGCCTGGTCATCTTCTTGCTCTTCATGACTCTCCTCCAGCGGTACGAAAGGTGTGTGAAATCGCACTTGGCAGCTTTTTGAAGAAGCCTTGTTGTATGCAGCGGCACACTGCAGCAATGACACGCGCCAGGCGCCCACCGGCCTGGCCCGATCAAACCCTCATTCGATGTCCTTGCATTGCGTGATCGCCCCGCGCCTCCAGGATTGGAAGCCGCGCGCGGCCGCGTTCATTGCGGACGGCGCACTGCCCAATCGCTTTGCGTCAGCATCGAGCCTCCGCGCAATCGCGGCATTCGCACTCATGCCATCGCATTCCCCAGTGACGCGGTGGGCAGTTTGGTCCCGCGAAGACAGCGCTGTCAATTTGCGGTGCATCACTTTCCGGGCAACCGCGACCGGGTGGCGGCAAGCTGCTTCGGACGTGGAAATGTGAGGCCCCAAGCCACTGTTGGAGACACGAACATGCTGCGTCGCAGCACGCAATGGGCCGCGTCGAGGGATGCTGTTTTTGGAAATGCACATGTGCAACACTGTGCCCGCTCGCACTTGTGACAGCGCTGTCACCCGATCAATGAAGTCACGTCGGAGCACAGCCCGGATGACATCCACCGCCACTTCGCCGGCGCCAAACAGGATCATCGATGTGACGCTCGCGCGGTTTGCGAATGACAATCCGTCGATCGAACGCGGAACTGCGCGCGGCCATGTCCGCGCCGTCCGGCCGGTCGAAGCTCACCCGCGAAGAGGTGTCCGGTGGGATCCGTAACTCTCGACGACGTCGCCGCGCGCGCAGGCGTTTCCGCCAAGACGGTTTCGCGCGTCGCCAATGGCGAGCGCTCGGTGCGCGAGGAAACCCGCCAGCGCGTGCTGCGCGCGATCGAACAGCTCGACTACCGCCCCAACCTGCTCGCCCGCGGCCTGAGCGGCTCGCACGCGTACACGATCGGCCTGGTCTACGACAATCCCAACGCCTACTACATCATTGCGATGCAGCAGGGCGCGCTCACGGCGTGCGATGACATGAACTTCGGCCTGCAGATCCGGCCGTGCAACTCCAGGGCCTCCGGACTGGCCGAGGAGCTTCGCGATTTCGCGCACCGCACGCGGCTGTCGGGGCTGGTGCTGACGACGCCGGTGTCCGAACGCACCGCATCGTTGCGCCGCCTCGTCACCTACCGCATCCCGTTCGTGCGGATCATCTCCGCGGCGCGTGATCCGCACGACGAGTTCCCGTGCGTGTACGTCGACGACCGCGACGCCGCCTACGCGATTACCACCCACCTGCTCCAGCTCGGGCACGTGCGGATCGGCTTCCTGCGCGGCGGCAAGAACCACCACGCCAGCGCCGAGCGCTTCCGGGGTTACAGGAACGCACTGCAGGACTACGGCGTGCCGCTGCGCGAAGAACTGGTGGTCGAAGGCGATTACATCTTCGACGACGGTTTTCGCGGCGCGCGCCGCCTGCTCGATCTCTCCGAGCCGCCGACCGCCATCTTCGGATGCAACGACGAAATCGCCGCGGGCGCGCTTGCGGCCGCGCAGTCCACGGGCCTCAGCGTGCCCTACGATGTCTCGATCGCCGGCTTCGAGGACAGCCCGTTCTCGCGCCATTCGTGGCCGCCGCTCACCACCGCGCGGCAGCGCGCCGACATCATCGTCGAGCGCGCCACGCGCATGCTGATCGCGCAGATCCGCGGCGAGCAGGTCGCCAATGAAGGCTTCAACCCGGAACTCGTGGTGCGCGGCTCGACCGCTCCGCCACGACCGCGATCGCGCCAACGCAAACGCCGCTAACGAAGGGGGAACCGCCATGAAAGTCCGTCCGCTTTTCACCTTCATCGCCTTCACTCTCTTCGCGTCGGCCGCCTGCGCGGCCACGCCCGATCCGGCGCGCACGCGCAGCTACATCGATCGCGCCTGGAGCACGCTCACGCGCTCCGCGGACGAATGCCGGGCACTCGTGGATCCCAAGGTGCCTTCGCACTCGGTGATCTACCTGCCCGCGCACGTGACCGCGCCGGCCTCGCTGGTGCAGAGCGCAAAGCGCTGCGGCGTCCGCGTGCAGAACCTGCCGGCGCCCATCGAGCAGCTCGGCGATTTCGATCCCACCACGTTGCAGGCGCAGGGGCTGCTGTACGTGCCGAATCCCTACGTCGTGCCCGGCGGCTTCTTCAACGAGATGTACGGCTGGGACAGCTACTTCATCGTGCTGGGCCTGGTCGCCGACCACCGCAACACGCTCGCGCTCGACATGGTGAACAACGCGCTGTACGAGGTCGAGAGCTACGGCGGCGTGCTCAACGCCAACCGCACGTACTACCTTTCCCGCTCGCAGCCGCCGCTGCTGTCGGCGATGATGACCGCGGTGCTGGACGATCCGGCGAGCTTCAAGGATGCCGCCGCCAAGCGCGCGTGGCTGGAACATGCCTATCCGCTGGCCGTGCGCAACTACGAAATCTGGACCCGCACGCAACACCTCGCCGGCGACACCGGGCTGTCGCGCTACTTCGATTACGGCCACGGCCCGGTGATCGAGATGACCAACAGCGACTACTACGTCGGCGTGATCCGCTGGCTGCGCGCGCATCCGTCCGAAGATCCGGGTTATCTCCTCAAGGCGCCGCAGCACCCCGATGCCGCGCAGGCCGCGGCGCTGAAGACGACCAGTTGCGATGTCGCCGCGTCGAAAGTCTGCGCGGGCGACTGGCTGGATGGCTATCGCCTCACTGCCGACTATTACCTGGGTGACCGCGCGATGCGCGAATCCGGCTTCGACACCGATTTCCACTTCGGGCCGTGGGGGGGTTCCACCCATCACTACGCGGGCGTGGGCCTGAACAGCCTGCTGTACCGCTACGAGCGCGACCTGCAGGATTTCGCAAAGCAGCTCGGCAAGAGCGCCGATGCCGAACGTTGGGATCACGCGGCCGAAGCGCGACGCGCGGCGATGGACAAGTACCTGTGGCACCCGGACCAGGGCCGCTACATGGATTACGATTTCGTCGCCGGCAAGGCCTCGACCGATCCCTACCTCACCATGTTCTATCCGCTGTGGGCAGGCGTCGCATCGAAGCAGCAGGCGGATGCGCTGACGAAGCAACTGAAGCTGTTCGAACACCGCGGCGGCCTAGCCATGAGCACGCGTGACACCGGCGCGCAATGGGACGCGCCGTTCGGCTGGGCGCCGACCAACTGGATCGTGGTGAAGGGACTCGACGATTACGGCTTCAAGGCCGATGCGCGGCGCATCTCGTGCGAGTTCACCGGCACCATCGATCGCAGTTTCGCCAAGGACGGCACCATCCGCGAGAAATACAACATGGTGCTCGGCAACGCCGACGTGAAGATCACCGCGGGCTACAAGACTAACGTGATCGGCTTCGGCTGGACCAACGGCGTGTACCTGAAGATGCGCCACCTGATCGACGCCGCGGGTGGGTGCGAAGCGCCGGCCCAGCAGGCGGTCATGGCGCACTGACCGCACCGCAGACTGCAATCGACACAGACATTCTTTCGCGAACCTCGAGGGGAAAGTTGATGAACGCCATCGCGATGTCCAACCCCGGCCATGCCCGCCGCCATGCCGCCTTCGTCGCGACGCTGGCCGCGCTCGCCGGCCTGATGTTCGGCCTCGACGTCGGGGTGATCTCCGGCGCGCAGCAGTTCATCCAGCACGAATTCGGCGTCAACGATGCCGTGCTCGAACGCATCGTCAGCAGCATGATGGTCGGTGCCGCGATCGGCGCCGCGCTCGCCGCATGGTTGTCGGTGCACTTCGGACGCAAGCGCTCGCTGATCTTCAGCGCCGGCCTGTTCGTGATCGGCTCGCTGATCAGCGCGGCCGCGTGGTCGCCCGACGCACTGATCGGCGCACGCCTGGTGCTGGGCCTGGCCATCGGCATCGCCGCCTTCACCGCACCGCTGTACCTGGCCGAGATCGCGCCGCTCGACCGTCGCGGCGCGATGATTTCGACCTACCAGCTGATGATCACCATCGGCATCTTCGTGGCGTTCCTTTCCGACACCGGCTTCAGCTACATCGAGAGCTGGCGCTGGATGCTGGGCATCATCGCGCTGCCCGGCGCGGTGTTCCTGCTCGGGGTGATCAGCCTGCCCGAAAGCCCGCGCTGGCTGGTGCTGCGGCAACGCGATGCGGATGCCGAGGCCGTGCTGCAGAAACTGCGCGGCGATTCCAACGCCGTGCAGCTGGAGGTTTCGGAAATCCGCGAGCAATTGCGCACGCCGCAACAGGGCTGGCGGCTGTTCCTGCAGAACCGCAATTTCCGCCGCTCCGTGGCGCTGGGTATCGCGCTGCAGGTGGTGCAGCAGCTCACCGGCATCAACGTGGTGATGTATTACGCGCCGCGCATTTTCGCGGACATGGGTTACGCCACCAGCATGCAAATGTGGTTCACCGCGATCGTCGGCTTGACCAACGTACTGGCCACCTTCATCGCGATCGGGCTGGTCGATCGCATCGGACGCAAACCCATCCTGTACGCCGGTTTCGTGGTGATGGCGATCGGGCTGGGGGTGGTTGGCACGCTGATGCACCTCGGCATGGGCACCCAGGGCGAACGCCTGCTGGCGGTCGTGATGTTGCTGGTGTTCGTGGTGGGCTTCGCGTTTTCCGCCGGCCCGCTGGTGTGGACGTTGTGCTCGGAGATCCAGCCGCTCAAGGGACGCGATTTCGGCATCGGCGTGTCCACCGTGACCAACTGGGT
>DASSEW010000043.1:0-8976 GCA_035695065.1 Rhodanobacteraceae bacterium
GGACGCAGTGACGCAGCAGGACTGCAGCTTCATTGCCGACTCATTGAATCATCGGCCCAGGAAACGACTGGGGTTCAGAACACCAAAGGAGTGCTTCGATGAAAGCTGATCAATTGTGCACTTCAAACTTGATGCTACGCGCTGGTTCGTTAAATTTTGAGGAAGAGCAAACGATCGGCCGGCTTTCTTTGCTTCGAGGACCATCATTGGTTTGCCATCTTGCATAAGCAAGTAATCGATGAAACCTCGAGCGTCAGCCCAGCCGGCGTACGGTTCACGCTTTACGTCGCCCTGGTTCCAGCCCAAGCTCTGAAGCAGTGGATCGATTACTAAAGCGCGCGTATCTGCCTCCGTTGAATCCAAAGGCAGTGGGCGCGGCAAGTTCAGCAACAAGTCAAGCGCTTGTGACACGGCGTCCTCCCAAAGCGTTTACGATGTTCTAGTCACATATTCTGCTGACGCTCCCCGTCGACGTCGTACAGCGCGCGGCTAATCTGCCTCAGCGAGTGTGTTTTCACGGCTTCAAGAAGTGGACAAAGCCTCCGGTGGCGCAACTTCCACCGGTGCCCCTGTACCGCCGCGATCCTAATTCATTTCTGAGCTGACCGGGATACCGGAACTCGGCGCTTCGCGGACCCGTGATTCGAGATCCCGTGGCTTCGCTGCAACACCAAGCGCCTCCACAAATCCTTCCGGCAACGCCATCCGCCCCAACCATCCTTTTCGCGTGCCGCTCAGTACGCGCAGCATCTGCCCGCGCGCGCCGGTCATGCGCGACATCGGATGGAACAGCCAGTCGCGCCAGCGCGCGGCAAAGTCGCGTTCGGACTGGAACAGCGGCGTCAGCCAGCGGCTCCAGAAGTGATAGATGCCGACGTGCGCGCGGCGCCGGCGCTGGTAGATCGCCAAGGCTTCGGCGACGGATTCGTGCTCGCGCAGCGCGTCGCGCAACGCGCGCGCATCGAGCAGGGCCATGTTGACGCCCTGCCCCAGTTGCGGGCTCATCGCGTGCGCGGCATCACCGAGCAGCACGGCGCGACCCCTGAACCATTGGCGATGCACCGCGTCGCGATAACGCGCAGCAGCGAGTCCTTCCGGCACGACGGTCGCGGACAATCGTTCGGCGGCTTCGGGCCAGACGGTGGCGACTTCGTCGCGCCAGCGATCCGCGTCGCCGATGCCGGCATCGAGTGACGTCACCGGCGTGCTCCAGAAGAAACTCAGCCGTCGCACCGGATCGCCGGGGCGCGTGCCCACCGGCAACATGCCGATCATGCGGCGCGCGGAAACGTAGCGCTGCTGCAATTCGTCCAGCCACGGCCAGTCGCCCTGCTCGACCAGGCACCATTGCGCGCCCCACGGATAGGGGCGATCCAGGCGAGCGGGCGCGACCTGGCCGCGCAGCCGCGAAGCCGCGCCGTCCGCGACGATGACCAGGTCATAGCCGTCGTGGCGGCGGCCTTGCGCATCGGTGAGCGCGCCATTTTCGACATCCACGTCGGTGATGGTGCAGCCGCAATGGATGCGGCGGCCTTCGCGGCAGGCGGCATCGAGCTGCGCGAACAACGCGCCGCGTTGCAGGCCGACGCCGAACAGGCGCTTGTCCAGATCGCCATAGCGCATGTCCATGACCGGCCGGCCGCGCTGGTTCTGGCCATACAGGCGGGTGACGACCGCGCCATGCGCGAGCGCGCCGTCGAGCAGACCCATTTCCCACAACACGGCCAGGCCGGTGGGCTGCAGCAGCAGGCCGGCGCCCACCGGACCGAGTTCTGGCGCACGTTCGAATACTTCCACGTCGTGGCCGTCGGCGGACAGCATCAACGCGGACGCCTGCCCGCCCGTGCCGTAACCGACGATCGCGATGCGCAAACGCTTGCGCAAGTTGAAGCCCCCTGTGGCTTCAGTGCCGATTGAACTCAGGCCCTTACGAACCCAAAGGCCTCCGCAGAGCCAGCTCTCCAGTCATGCCGCCTTGCTGTCGCGTTGCAGCTTTCCTGTATCGCGCAGTTTCTCATACAGGGAGCCGGCGCTCAGGTCGAAGCCGTTCGGCCATGCCAGCGCGCCAAGCTCGATGAAGTGGCGCCCAAAAAATTCCGGATCGCGTAGCGGGGCGGTCATTTCCGTTTGCGTTTCAATCATTGACGCAAAGTCATAGACCCCGAAAGCCCCATCGGAGAACCGGAGCAACAGTTCGTAGCCATTCTTCGGCTCAACTGATAGCAACTTAATCATTGTCGGCTCCCGGATGCAGAGCACCTCGTTTAAGCACTAGGCCGCAATCTGCTCGTACGAGAATCCGGGAATGTCGGTGCGCTGGCTGGCGTGTTCCATGGTCAGTGCGCACACACGGCCCTGCTCGTCCACTTCCAGCAAGGTGTTCTCGTCCAGGTCGCGCGCTTCCGCAACGCGGCCCGCGCGGAATTCGATATAGAGCGTGTCGGTGTCCTGGAAGTATTTGATCTTCATGGCGCGCTATTTCCCGAACAGGTCCTTAGTAGTTCTTCCTTGTCCATTTCGCGGTGTCGGGCAACGTCATTCAAGATTGCCGACAGGGTCCCCAACTTCAACGGCGAATGGTTAGGGATCGTCAGCGCATGTGGCTTCGGCTGCTCGGTCTGCAAGCGAATATGGCTGCCGGATTGACGTACGACCTGGTAACCGATGCGCTGCAGCGCCTTGATGAGTTCACGCGCATCCGTGTCCCGTGGCAGCTTCATGCGGCCAGCACTTCGTCCTTGACGTAGTGCAGCCGTATGACGGAAGGCCCTCCGCTTTCGCCGAAGTGGCAACGGACCGCATCGCGCACTTCGTTGCGCAGTACTTCCATCGAATCGGCCTGGGTGAAAATGGATTCGCCAAGAGCGCGGGCGACAAAGCCGCCTTCATCGGATTCTTCGACGAGGAATACGATTTCCTTCATGGCGTTTTCTCCAGCAGGCGGAACGAGTATAGCTTCACTGTCGCAAAGTGAAGGCGCTGGATGCAGGACGCTGTGGGGCTTCCGGGACGAAGAGCTGGTTTGCTACACCTCGCGGGTCCGAACCCTCACCCGCCCCTTCGGGGCACCCTCTCCCGAAGGGAGAGGGGAAAAGCTTCTGGATTCCGGCCTTCGCCGGAATGACGAGCAAAAGCGGAACGCGAACCCTCGAACATGCTTACATGTTGCGCCGGTATTCGCCGCCCACGTCGTACAGCGCGTGGCTGATCTGCCCGAGGCTGTGCGTCTTCACTGCTTCGATCAGCGCGGCGAAGACGTTCTTGCGGTCGCGGGCGGTGTTCTGGAGGTAGGCGAGGCCGTGACCCTTGGCTCCGTTTCCGGATTGCCCTTCGACTCCGCTCGCCTGCGGCGAGCTACGCTCAGGGCGAACGGGAATATTGGCATTCGCGGAGTCCGCATCGTCCGCCGAATCGGTGGCGTGCGCGTGCGAGGTTTCGCCTGACGGCGCGAACTGGTTCCGGGCTTTCTGGTAGGCCTGCACGTTGGCGATCTGCTGCGCCTTCTCTTCCTCCGTCGAGCGGATCAGCTCGATGGTGGTCGCGACTTCGCCGGCATGTTCCTTAGGCAGGTAGGTGTTGACGCCGATCAGCGGCAGTGAGCCGTCGTGCTTCTTGTGCTCGTAGTAGAGCGACTCTTCCTGGATCTTGCCGCGCTGGTACATGGTGTCCATCGCGCCGAGCACGCCGCCACGCTCGCTGATGGCCTCGAACTCCTTGTACACGGCCTCTTCCACGAGGTCCGTCAACTGCTCGACCACGAAGCTGCCCTGCCACGGGTTCTCGTTGAAGTTGAGGCCCAGCTCGCGGTTGATGATCAACTGGATCGCCACCGCGCGGCGCACGCTTTCCTCGGTCGGCGTGGTGATCGCCTCGTCGTAGGCATTGGTGTGCAGCGAGTTGCAGTTGTCGAACAGCGCGTACAACGCCTGCAGCGTGGTGCGGATGTCGTTGAACTGGATTTCCTGCGCGTGCAGCGAGCGGCCGGACGTCTGGATGTGGTACTTCAGCATCTGCGAGCGCGGCGACGCGCCGTAGCGTTCGCGCATGGCGCGCGCCCAGATGCGCCGCGCCACGCGGCCGATCACGGTGTACTCCGGGTCCATGCCGTTGGAGAAGAAGAACGACAGGTTGGGCGCGAAGTCGTCGATCTTCATGCCGCGCGCGAGGTAATACTCGACGATGGTGAAGCCGTTGCTGAGGGTGAAGGCGAGCTGCGAGATCGGGTTGGCGCCGGCTTCGGCGATGTGGTAACCGCTGATCGAGACCGAATAGAAATTGCGGACCTTGTTGTCCACGAAGTACTGCTGGATGTCGCCCATCATCCGCAGCGCGAATTCGGTGGAGAAGATGCAGGTGTTCTGCGCCTGGTCCTCTTTCAGGATGTCCGCCTGCACGGTGCCGCGCACGGTGGAGAGCGTATGCGCCTTGATGCGCGCATAGGTTTCCGCATCCACCACCTGGTCGCCGGACACGCCGAGAAGGCCGAGGCCGAGACCATCGTTGCCCTCCGGCAGCATGCCGGTGTAATGCGTGCGCGGCTTGTCCTTGTAGAGCGCGTCGATCTTCTTCTGCGCCGCCGCCCAGCGCGACTCGTCCTCGCGGAGGTATTTCTCCACCTGCTGGTCCACGGCGGTGTTCATGAACATCGCCAGGATCATCGGCGCGGGGCCGTTGATCGTCATCGAGACGGAGGTCTTCGGATCGCACAGGTCGAAGCCGGAATACAGCTTCTTCATGTCGTCCAGCGTCGCGATGGACACGCCGGAGTTGCCGATCTTGCCGTAGATGTCCGGGCGCGGTGCCGGGTCCTCGCCGTACAAGGTCACGCTGTCGAAAGCGGTCGACAAACGCGCAGCAGGTTGACCGAGAGACAAATAATGGAAGCGGCGGTTGGTGCGCTCGGGCGTGCCTTCGCCGGCGAACATGCGCGTGGGATCCTCGCCGCTCCGCCGGTACGGATAGACCCCGCCGGTGTACGGATACGCGCCCGGCAGGTTCTCCATCATCAGGAACTTAAGCAGGTCGCCCCAGTCGCGCGTGACCGGCGGCGCGATCTTCGGGATCTTCTGGTGCGAAAGCGACTCGCGATAGTTTTCGACACGGATCGTCTTGTCGCGGACCTTGTATTCGTTGACTTCTTCCGTGACGGCCTGCTTGCGGGCGGGCCATTCGCGCAGCAAGCGGATCGCCTCGGCGCTCAGCTCCTTCACCGCTTCGTTGTAGCGCTGGCGGAGAAGAATGAGCGTGCGGTCGGCGCTTTGCTCGTCATTCCGGCGAAGGCCGGAATCCAGTGGCGAGTCGTTGGTCGCTTCGACTCCGCCAGTCCTGAGCTTGTCGAAGGGCTCAGCGCGAACGGCTCTTTGAGCCCCTCCCCCTTGATGGGGGAGGGGTTGGGGAGAGGGTGACTGCGCCTGCGAAGAAGCCCCCTCTCCCGGCGCGCTGCGCGCGCCGACCTCTCCCACGGGGGGGAGAGGTGAAAGAGCTGCGGCACCCTGCAACGCCGCGTTGTCATACAAATCCAGCTCGCGCGGCAGTTGCGGGTCGGCGAGTTCCTTCAACGATTCGTAGTAGTGCTGCGCGCGTGAGGCGGCGTCGGCCATCGCCAAGGTTTCGGCATTGATCGCCCTGCCCTGTTCGGCGATCTCGGCGAGGTAGCGCACGCGCGAACCCGGTATCAGCACCGTCGCACGCGGCTCCTTTATCGAGGTGTCCACGCGTGGGGTGAAATCGCAATAACTGGGAGCGGGGACCCTGGACCTGGAGCCGGCCTCAACTCCCCTCTCCCCCCGGGAGAGGGGTTGGGGGTGAGGGTTCGGGACTTGCGCGGAGGTGGAAGAATTGGCCTGCTTCGCTCCGGTCGTACCCTCACCCTCGGTCCCTCTCCCGGCGGGAGAGGGATGCAAAGCCGCTTCGGTCGCACCCTCGCCGCCAGTGCCGGAGGAAGGCAATCCCAGCTTTTCCCTCAACAATCGGCACAAATTCACGAACATCCAGGTCACGCCCGGGTCGTTGAACTGGCTGGCAATGGTCGGATACACCGGGACGTCTTCATCCGGTGTCTTGAACGCGGTGCGGTTGCGCTTCCACTGCTTGCGCACGTCGCGCAGCGCGTCTTCCGCGCCGCGCTTGTCGAACTTGTTGAGCACCACGAGATCGGCGAAATCCAGCATGTCTATCTTCTCGAGCTGGCTGGCCGCGCCGTAGTCGCTGGTCATCACGTAGATCGGGAAATCCACCAGATCCACGATCTCGGAATCGCTCTGACCGATGCCGGCGGTTTCCACGATCAGCAGGTCGAATGGCAGCGACTTCAGGAACGCGATGCAATCCTGCAGCACGGCGCTGGTCGCGGCGTGCTGGCGGCGCGTGGCCATCGAGCGCATGAACACGCGATGCGAGCGCAGCGAGTTCACGCGGATGCGGTCGCCCAGCAGTGCACCGCCGGAGCGCCGGCGCGTCGGATCCACCGCCAGCACCGCGATGCGCATCTGCGGGAACGCGTGCAGGAACCGCAGGATCAGTTCGTCCACCACGGACGACTTGCCCGCGCCGCCGGTGCCGGTGATGCCCAGGACGGGTGCGAGCGGTGAGCGGTGAGCGGTGAGCGGAACCACTTTCGGAGCGGACCATTCCTTGCGGAGCCTGGCGAGTTCCGTATCGGAAAACGCTCCCTGCTCGATCGCACTGAGCATCCGGCCGACGGCAATCTCGTCATCAAGAGACGGAACTTCGTGCTTCCGCCGACCGCTCACCGCTGACCGCTCACGACTTTCGCGCGCTTCCCGCGCGCGCCGCACGACATCCTCGATCATCGCGGTGAGGCCGAGGTGCATGCCGTCGTTCGGGTGGTAGATGCGCTCGACGCCGTAGGCGTGCAGTTCGGCGATCTCCTCCGGCGTGATCGTGCCGCCGCCGCCGCCGAACACGCGGATGTGGCCGGCGCCGCGCTCGCGCAGCATGTCCACCATGTACTTGAAGTATTCCATGTGGCCGCCCTGGTAGGACGACACCGCGATGGCGTCGGCGTCTTCCTGCAGCGCGGCGCGCACGACATCCTCGACCGAGCGGTTGTGGCCGAGGTGGATCACCTCCGCACCCTGCGCCTGGATGATGCGGCGCATGATGTTGATGGCAGCGTCGTGCCCGTCGAACAGGCTGGCGGCGGTGACGAAGCGCAGCGGTGCGGTGTCGGCGCGGGGCTCGGTAACAGGAAAACTGGTGGCTGGCGTACTCATGCGCGCATTGTAACGCGTGCTGAACGGTGACCCGTATCGCGCTTTGGCCGAGTGCAGCACCCGACCTGAATGAATGAGCGCTAAAGTCTTCCCACGCACATCCGAATCGCTACTCTGGCCCCGAGCCGGATCCGGCCGCTACGACGGGAGGTGTTTCATGCAAACCCGCAATCTCGCTTTGTTCGCCGCGCTGGCGCTGACCGGCGCCGTCACTGCAGGAGTCGCGCCGCAGGCGTCCGCCGCGGTCAGCGTCAACATCAGCGTCGGCGTACCCCCGCCCCCGATGCGGTATGAGCCAGTGCCACCGCCACGGGTCGGCTATGTCTGGGCGCCGGGCTACTGGCGTTGGGGCGGCGGCAGTTACGTCTGGGTCGGCGGAACCTGGTATCCGCAGCGGGCGGGCTATATCTATTACGGCCCGCGTTGGGTGGAGTCCGGCGGTCACTGGGTGTATCGCGATCGTTACTGGGCGCCTGATCCGCACTGGCACCACGACAATGGTGAGCACCGCGGTTGGTACAAGCACGGGCATGGCCATGATCACGATGGCGGCTGGGATGACGATGACCAGGGCCACGGCCATGGCCACGGAAATCACGGCCACGGCCATTGATGCTTGAGTTTCGCTTTCCGATGCGCAAGCCCGGTGCCACGCACCGGGCTTTTTTGTGTGGATTGCGCGGTGGCGATGCCCAGCCCTGCGCGGGCGTATGCGCCCGGACTGTCCCCCAAATCCCGCTCGGGTTAAACTAGGCGGCTGCAACGACGGCCTTTGTGGCCGAGCCAGCCCTTTCAACCGAGCGGAATCCGCCAGGCGTCTTCCGCATCCGTCTTCTCGCGCCCAGCCGGCGCATCGGGAGCATTCGCGATGATTTTCGAAACCATTTCCAATTCCGGTCATGAGCAGGTCGTGTTCTGCCAGAGCAAGGACGCGGGCCTCAAGGCCATCATCGCGATCCACAACACGGTGCTCGGCCCGGCCCTGGGCGGCCTGCGCATGTGGCCGTACAAGAACGAAGCGGAAGCGTTGAACGACGTGTTGCGCCTGTCGCGCGGCATGACCTTCAAGAACGCGGTGGCCGGCCTGAACCTGGGCGGCGGCAAGGCGGTGATCATCGGCGACCCGGCCAAGGACAAGTCCGAGGCGCTGTTCCGCGCGTTCGGCCGCTTCGTCAATTCGTTGAACGGCCGCTACATCACCGCCGAAGACGTCGGCATCGACGTCAACGACATGGAATACGTGTTCCGCGAAACCGAATTCGTCACCGGCGTGCACCAGGTGCACGGCGGTTCGGGCGATCCGTCCCCGTTCACCGCCTACGGCACGCTGCAGGGCCTGATGGCGGCGCTGAGCCACAAGTTCGGCAACGAGGAAGTCGGCAAGTACACCTACGCCGTGCAGGGCGCCGGCCACGTCGGCACCGAGTTCATCAAGCTTCTGCGCGAACAGGGCGCCAAGGTGTTCGTCACCGACATCAACAAGGAAGCCGTGCAGCGCTGCGTGGACGAGCTGGGTTGCGAAGCGGTCGGCCCGGAAGAAATCTACGACGTGCAGGCGGACGTGTATTCGCCGTGCGCGCTGGGCGGCACGGTCAACGAGCAGACGCTGCCGCGCCTGAAGTGCAAGATCATCTGCGGCGCCGCCAACAACCAGCTCGCCACCGACGAGATCGGCGACGAGGTCACCCGCCGCGGCATGCTGTACGCGCCGGATTACGCGGTGAACGCCGGCGGCGTGATG
>DASSEW010000044.1:0-8524 GCA_035695065.1 Rhodanobacteraceae bacterium
GCAAGCTCGATCTCGCCGCGTTGCCGGATTTCTCCGCCGGCGCGATGGAGAACGCGGGCCTGGTCACTTTCCGCGACTGGTTGCTGCTGCTCAAGCCCAACGCCTCGCCCAGTTCCGTGCGCAGTTCCTTCAGCGTCGAAGCGCATGAGCTGGCGCACCAGTGGACCGGCGACACGGTCACGCTGAAGTGGTGGAACGACATCTGGCTGAACGAAGCCTTCGCCACCTGGATGGAACAGAAGGTGACGATGGAAATCCATCCCGAATATCGCGGTGATCTCGAGCGCATCGAGGGCGGCGAAGGTGCGATGCACAACGACAGCCTGGTCAGCGCGCGGATGATCCGCCAGCCGATCACCGGCAACGGCGACATCGAGACCGCCTTCGACGGCATCACCTACGAGAAAGGTGCGTCCGTGATCGGCATGTTCGAGAACTTCGTGACGCCGCCGGTGTTCCAGAAAGGCATGCAGGCCTACATCAAGGCGCACGCGTTCGGCAACGCCGATGCCGACGACCTGGTCAATGCGATCGCGACCGCCGCCGGCAAGGGCGACACGTTCAAGCACGCCTTCAAGAGTTTCCTCGATCAGAACGGCGTGCCGCTGGTGGCCACCAAACCCGATTGCACGCACAAGGGCGCGGCGACCCTGCAATTGATCCAGAGCCGGTACCTGCCGCTGGGCTCGACCGGCGACCCGAACCGGCAGTGGGGCATTCCGGTGTGCGTGCGTTTCCCGAACGGCGTGCAGTGCCAGATGCTGGACAGCAAGACCGCGCAGATGAAGATCGACGGCGGCCAGTGCCCAGCGTGGTACATGCCCAATGCCAACGGCGTGGGTTACTACCGCTTTGAGATGCCGAAAGCGGATCACGCTGCCTTGGTGAAGGTGCTGTCGCAGCGCGACGACGGCGAGCAGCTCGCGTTCGCGGATTCCGAAGATGCGGCATTCCGTCGCGGCGACCTGGATGCGGCCGACGTATTGGCCTCGATGCGCGAACTTAGCGCCTCGAAGACGCGCCAGGTCGCGCTGGCGCCGCTGGATACGGTGCAATGGATCTACGACCACGAGGCGCAGACCGACGCGCAGCGCGCCGCGGTGCGCGACGCGGTTTCGAAAGCGTACCTGCCGCGGCTGGAAGCGCTGGGTTACCAGCGCCGCGACGGCGAATCGGCCGACGACGTGCTGATGCGTTCCGAACTGGCGAGCACACTCGGCCTCGACTTCGATGTTCCGCGGGTTCGCGCGGAACTGCTGAAGCAGGGGACGGCGGTGCTGCATGGCAAGGATGGCGCGCTCGATTTCGATGCCGCCAATCCGGACCTGCTCGGCACGGTTTTGGCGGTCGCCGTGGAAGAACAGGGCAAGCCGGCGGTGGATGCGTTGATCGCTGCGATCCCGCACACCACCGATCCGATCAAGCGCAACGCGATGCTGCGGGCGCTCGGCCATGCGAAGGGCGCGGAGGCGGACGTCGCGCGCAACTTCGCGCTCACGCCTGCGGTGAAGGTGGGCGAGATGTTCATGGTGCTGCGCGGTGGCCAGGACACGCGCGCGCAACGCGATGGCCTGTGGAACTGGTTCACCGCGCATTACCGGAAGATCGTCGATCGCACCGGCGTGTTCTCCGGCGGTTATCTGCCGAGGGTGGCCGCCGGCGGCGGTTGTTCGCAGGCGGAAGCCGATCGCGTCGAGGCGTTCTTCAAGCCGAAGCTGTCGCAAATCCCGGGCCTGGATCGCGGCCTTGCGCAGACCCACGAATCCATCGTGCTGTGCAGCGCGCTGAAGAACAAGCAGAACCCGTTGTCGCTGACGCACTGATGGCCAACATGCGCGCGCGTGATCTGCTGGCTGCAGGCACGCGCGCGCTTTCCGGCGCCGAGGCGCGCGTCGAGGCCGAATTGCTGTTGGTGCAAGCGCTCGGCGTTTCGCGTGCCTGGCTGGTCGCGCATGCGGATGACGAGGTCGAAGATACGCGGCGCGTTGCGTTCGAGGCGCTGGTCGCGCGGCGCGCGCGCGGCGAGCCGGTCGCGTATATCACCGGTTCGCGCGGGTTCCATGCGCTGGAGCTGCACCTCACGCCGGATGTGTTGATTCCTCGAGCGGAAACCGAATTGCTGGTTGAACTTGCGCTGGCGCGGATTCCGGTGGATGCGAAATGGCGCATCGCTGATCTCGGCACCGGTTCCGGCGCGATCGCGTTGAGCATCGCGCGCGGGCGTCCGCGCGCCCGCGTGCTCGCCACCGATGCGAGCGCGACGGCACTGGATGTCGCACTCGCCAACGCACGATCGCTGCGATTGCCGAACGTCGAATTTGCGCAAGGCGACTGGTGTGCTGCGCTGGGCGACGCGCGCGACTTCGACCTGATCGTTTCCAATCCGCCTTATATCGCCGAAGGCGACCCGCACCTGCGCGAAGGCGACCTGCGCTTCGAACCGCGCGCGGCGCTCGCATCCGGCGCGGACGGGCTGGATGCGATCCGCATGATCATCCGTGACGCCCGCTCACACCTGCGCGAGGGTGGCTGGCTGCTGATGGAACACGGCTTCGAGCAAGGCGAGGCGGTGCGCGGATTGCTGCAGCAATCCGGCTACCGCGATGTGTTTACCGAACGCGATCTGGAAGGTCGCGAGCGGGTGAGTGCTGGCCGAAGGTAACCGATTCGTCGCCCCGGCGAAGGCCGGGGTCCAGTGTCCAGGCCGCCTCATCATGCATCACCGCTACTGGATTCCGGCCTGCGCCGGAATGACGGGATCTGGCGTGTCTACGTAATCACCTGATTGCGTGCGATCACTCGGCGCATGTCGCCTCAACGCCACCGCCACTGGCGTCAGCACCAGCGCGAGAACCAAGTTCACCGCCAGCGCGATCAGGCCGATGTAGATCGCGCGGTGGGTGCCGGTGCTGAAGGCCACCACGTACACAGGCTTTAAGCCATTGACCCACGCGAGCGCGCTGCCCAGCACCATGCCGGCCAGCCAGCCCGCGAGCAGTGCGGACGGGCGGAACCAGCGCAGGAACAGGCCGAAGATCACCGCCGGGAAGATCTGCAGCATCCAGATGCCGCCGAGCAGTTGCAGGTCGATCGCGAACTTCGTCGGCAGGTACAGCACGCATAACAATGCGCCGAACTTCACCAGCAACGAAACGATCTTGGCGATGCGCGCTTCTGCGGCATCACCGAGATTGCGGTTCACGTACGGCCGCCAGATGTTGCGCGTGACCAGGTTGGCCGCGCCGATGGACATGATCGCCGCCGGCACCAGCGCGCCGAGCGCGATCGCGGCGAAGCAGAAGCCGGCGAACCACGGCGGGAAGCTCGCGTTGATCAGCGCCGGGACCGCCATCGCGCCGCTGTCCACCTTGATGTGCGCGGCCAGCGCCATGTAGCCAAGCAGTGCGATCAGGCCCAGCAAGAGGCTGTACGCGGGCAGCCACACCGAATTGCGGCGGATTACGTCACTGCCGGACGCGGACAACGTGGCCGTCATCGAATGCGGATACAGGAACAGCGCCAGCGCCGAGCCCAGCGCCAGCGTCGCGAACGACCAGTATTGATCGGGCTTCAGCAGCACGCCGGTGTCGCCGCCCTTGGCTGCGAAGGCGGCTTGCGCTTCCGCGAAGATCTTGCCGTAACCGCCGAGGTGCATCGGGATGATCACCACCGCCGCGATCACGGTGATGTAGAGCATCGCGTCCTTCACGAACGCGATCAGCGCCGGCGCGCGCAGGCCGCTGGAATACGTGTACAGCGCCAGGATCACGAACGCGATCAGCAACGGCGTTTCCTTGCCGATGCCGGCTGCCGAAAGCCCCATCGCTTCGAACACCACTTCCAGGCCGACCAGTTGCAGTGCGATGTAGGGCATGGTCGCCAGCACGCCGGTGACCGCGACCGCCAGCGCCAGTCCCTTGCTGCCGTAGCGGCCTTCCACGAAATCCGCCGCCGTCACCCAGCCGTGCTTGCGGCAGGCGTTCCACAGCCGCGGCATGGTGAGGAACACGATCGGATACACGAACACGGTGTAGGGCATCGCGAAGAAGCCGTAGGCGCCGACCGCGTACACCAGCGCCGGCACCGCGATCAGCGTGTACGCGGTATACAGGTCGCCGCCGAGCAGGAACCATGTCACGAAGCTGCCGAAGCGGCGCCCGCCCAAGCCCCATTCGTGCAGTTGCGAGAGATCGCCGCGGCGCCAGCGCGCGGCGGCGAACCCCATGATCGTGACCGCGGCAAAAAAGAAAACGAAGACGCCGAGCGCGGTCCAGTCGAGCGATGATCCTGCGGGCGAACTCATGCGCGCCTCCCGGCGAACACGATCCAGGTCAGCAGCGCCGCCAACACCACCCAGGCGAACATCCAGACGTAGAAGAAGGGAAAGCCCGCGACGGTCGGCTCGGCGCGGTTGTAGAACGGCACGTCGAGCAGGGCGATGAAGGGCAGCAGCAGAAGCAGCGGAAGGAGTTTGCGCATCACGGTCCCCGACTGGCCGTCAGGGCGAAGCGTAGCAAGCCAACCGATTGCAGGCCATGGATGGCCGTGTCGAAGTGAGCTCGGCGCCGTCGCATGACGCCGAGCATCGCAGCCGGGCGCGCGGGAAAGGCGCGACGTCCGAGCACAGGGACGTGCGAGTTCGCGCCGGCGCGCGCCCGGCGAGAAGCGCAGGGCAGTCGAGCCAACCGGATGTTGGCGAGACCGTCATGCCGGCGCCAATGGCTTTGGTTACTTTCCCCGAAAGGAAAGTAACCCGCTCGCAGAGCGAGCGGAACCACACCCCTGTTATGGCATCATACGCAGCCTCGCCATCCCACCTTTTGGCCGCTTCCATGCTGATTTTCGAACTCTCGCAGCCGGGCCGCACCGCGGCCGCGCAACTCCCGCCGGACGTGCCGGTGCCGGACGATGTTCCCGCCCACCTGCGCCGCGACACGCCGGTCGGCCTGCCGGAAGTTTCCGAGCTGCAGGCGCTGCGCCACTACACCAACCTGTCGCGCAAGAATTTCTCGATCGACACGAACTTCTATCCGCTGGGTTCGTGCACGATGAAGTACAACCCGCGCGCCTGCAATTCGCTGGCGATGCTGGACGGGTTCCTTTCGCGGCACCCGTATGCGCCCGAATCGTTGAGCCAGGGTTTTCTCTCCTGCATGTACGAATTGCAGGAAATCCTCGCCGACGTCACCGGCATGAAGGGCGGCGTGTCGCTGGCGCCGATGGCCGGCGCGCAGGGCGAACTCGCGGGCGTGGCGATGATCATGGCCTACCACCGCCATCGCGGCGATACCGCGCGCACCGAGATCATCGTGCCCGATGCCGCGCACGGCACCAATCCGGCGACCGCTTCGATGTGCGGCTGCACGGTCCGCGAAATCCCGACCCAGGCCGATGGCGACATCGATGTCGAGGCGCTGAAGAAGGCGCTCGGTCCGCAGACCGCCGGCATCATGCTGACCAACCCGTCCACCATCGGCGTGTTCGAACGGCGCATCGGCGAAATCGCCAGGCTCGTGCACGAAGCCGGTGGCCTGCTGTATTACGACGGCGCGAATTTGAACGCGATCCTCGGCAAGGTGCGGCCCGGCGACATGGGCTTCGACGCCATCCATATGAACCTGCACAAGACCTTTTCCACGCCGCACGGCGGCGGTGGTCCCGGCGCGGGCGCGGTCGGCGTGTCGGAGCGGCTGAAGCCATTCCTGCCGATCCCGATGATCGAGAAGCGCGAGAATGGCACTTATGGTTGGGTGCGCAAGAAGGATCGTCCGCTCTCGATCGGCCGCCTCACATCCTTCGCCGGCAATGCCGGCGTACTGCTGCGCGCCTACGTCTACGCGCGCCTGCTCGGCCGCGAAGGCATGGTGCGCGTCGCCGAGTTCGCCACGCTCAATGCGAATTATCTGGCGAAGCGCCTGGCCGCGATCGGTTACACGCTCGCGTATCCGGAGCGCCGTGCCAGCCACGAATTCATCGTCACCGTCGCGCCGCAGAAAAAGGCGACCGGCGTGACCGCGCTGGACTTCTCCAAGAGCCTGCTCGACCGCAACATCCACGCGCCGACGAATTACTTCCCGCTTCTGGTGCCCGAGTGCCTGCTGATCGAGCCGACCGAAACCGAAGCGAAGGAAACGCTGGACGAGTTCGTCGCGGTCATGGCCGACCTGCTGAAGCTCGCCAACGAAAATCCGCAGGCCATGAAGGACGCGCCGGTCACCACGCCGGTGCGCCGGCTGGATGACGTGAAGGCCGCGAAGGAGCTCGATCTCAGCTGGAAGGGCGCGACGCGGGCGGCGTGACATGTCGAGCACCGTCCGCCGCGGGCCGCGCCAGATCTGGCAGGCGCTGATCTGGTCGCTGAAAGGACTGCGCGCGGGCTGGAGGCACGAGGCGTCGTTCCGCCTGGAGGTCTGCCTGCTGGCCGTCCTGTTCCCGCTCGGCATCTGGCTAGGACATGGGCCGATCGAGAAGGTGCTGCTGAGCGGATCGCTGCTGCTGGTGCTTGCGATCGAGCTGCTGAACTCGGCCATGGAAGCGCTGGTCGATCACGTCTGCCCGGACATCCATCCGATGGCCGAACGCGCCAAGGACATGGGTTCGGCGGCGGTGTTCATCGCCATGCTGGGCGTGCTGCTCACCTGGATCCTGATCCTCGGTTCGCGACTGTTCTAGGCGATTGCGCGCGAGCGTCGCGCGTGCTGCAATCGCCCGCACGTTCGCCGGAGAATCGAGCCATGCGTGCCTTGCGTGCAGCGTTCGCTGCCCTGATCGTCGTGTTCGCCTGCGCGCTGCTTTCGGGCTGCGGCTACAACACCATCCAGCAGAAGGACGAAGCGGTGAAGGCCACCTGGTCGGAAGTCGTCAACCAGTACCAGCGCCGCGCCGACCTGGTGCCGAACCTGGTCGCGACGGTAAAGGGCTATGCGGCGCACGAGGAGCGCGTGCTGACCGAAGTCACCGCTGCGCGCGCGAAGGTCGGCCAGATCCAGATCACGCCGCAGACGCTCAATGATCCGAAGGCGATGGCGCAGTTCCAGGCGGCGCAGGGGGAATTGAGCGGCGCGCTTTCGCGCTTGATGGCGGTCTCGGAAAACTACCCGAACCTCAAGGCGAACGAGTTGTTCCAGACGCTGCAGGCGCAACTGGAAGGCACCGAGAACCGCATCGCCGTGGCGCGCAACCGCTACGTGCAATCGGTGCAGGATTACAACAGTTACATCCGCCAGTTCCCGCAGAACCTGACCGCGAAGGCGTTCGGTTATTCGGTCAAGCCGAATTTCACCGTCGCCAACGAAGCCGCGATCTCCACCGCGCCGACGGTGCAGTTCGATACTTCGAAACCGGCGACGGCGGGTACGCACTGAGATGAAGCTACCCTTCGACTCCGATTCCGTTCGCACTGAGCGTAGCGGCGTAGCCGCGGAGTCGAAGTGGCGAACGGAATCTACGCGCAGGGCGAACGGCTGGGTGATGCTGTTGTTTGCGATCTTCGCATGGGCCGGCATTTGCCACGCCGACGTCGCGATCCCGCCACTGCACGCGCGCGTCACCGACCTCACCAACACGCTCGACGCGCAGCAGACGCAACAACTGGAATCGGAGCTGGCCGCCCTGGAGCAGCGCAAGGGCGCGCAGGTCGTGGTGCTGATGCTGCCGACCACGCAGCCGGAGACTATCGAGCAGTACGCGACGCGCGTGTTCGACGCGTGGAAGATCGGCCGCAAGCACGTGGACGACGGCGTGCTGCTGATCGTTGCCAAGGATGACCACAAGGTCTACATCGAAACCGGTTACGGGCTGGAAGGCGCGATCCCCGATGCGCTGGCTTCGCGCATCATCCGCGAGCAGATCGTGCCGAAGTTCCGGGCCAACGATTATTACGGCGGCCTGCACGATGCGGTCGGTTCGCTGGCCAAGTTGATCGACGGCGAACCGCTGCCGGCTCCCGCGCATCCGTCGAACACGAACGGCAACAGTCTCGGCCTGATTCCGCTCGGCTTCGTGCTCGCGTTCTTCTTCCACGGCGTGTTCGGTCCGCTGAAGACGCCCTGGCGCGCAGCGGCCAATGGATCGCTGATCGGCATCGCGTTGTTCCTGCTCAGCGGCATGCTGATCGGTCTCGGCATCGCGGGCTTCGCGATGGGTGCGCTGGTCGGACTGTTCCCCAGCAGCGGCGGCGCCTTCGCGCGCGGCGGCAGCTGGGGCCGCTGGGGCGGAGGCGGATTCGGCGGCTGGGGCGGAGGATTCGGTGGCGGAGGATTCGGCGGTGGCGGTTTTGGCGGTGGCGGTTTCTCCGGTGGTGGCGGCATGACGGGAGGCGGCGGCGCCTCGGGGAGCTGGTGATGGATTTGATGCGCGCCATCCGGCACCTGCTGCATGCGCCCGCGACCCGGCGGTTTCCGAAGGACGCGATGGAGCAGATCCAGCAGGCCATCGCGCAGAGCGAGAAGAACCACGACGCAGAGATCTGTTTCGCCGTGGAGGCGCGCCTGCCGCTGCGTTCACTGGTCGCCGGGCATCGCGC
>DASSEW010000045.1:0-2724 GCA_035695065.1 Rhodanobacteraceae bacterium
CGCGCGCGCGATCCCCGCGTACGCTGGCCGCCGCTTCGCGCAACGCGCTCGCGCACGCATCGGCGAACTGCGCGACCTGCGGCGGCAGCGGCGGATCGTGCGCATCCGCGCGCGCGGCTTCCAGCGTCATCGCCGCGCGCATGAATCGATTGGACTGCGACAGCAGCGCTTCCGCACGCGGCAGGTTTGCACGGCTGCGCGGTTCCTGGCGCAGGCGTTCCAGCGAGGCCTGCGCGTTGCTGCGTGCCGCGCGGGCGGCGGTGCGTGTTTCGAAGCGCGCACGCGCATCGCCGCTCAGCACCGCGACCAGGTAATCGCGATAGGTGTCCAGCATCCGCGCCAGCGTCGCGCGTTCGCGGCCGCGCTCCCACGTTGGCCACAACAGATATGCCGCCAGCGCCAGTGCGCTTCCGAGCACCGTGTCTTCCGCGCGCGCCGGCATCGAGGCTTCGGGCGCAATGCCATAAAACGAAAGCAGGATCACCACCACGCCGGTCAGGCACGCGACCGCAATGCCGTAGTGTACGGTCGCCAGTTCGCGATAGGCGAAGCACAGCACCGTGAACAGCGCCAACGCGGCCCAGAACTCGGAAAAGCCGAAGTGCAGCAGGGCGGTCGTGAGCACCAGTCCGCCGAGCGTGCCGGCCACGCGCAGCAGTCCGGCGCGCCAGGTCGCGCCGAAGTCGGGCTTCAGCACGATCGCGACCGTCATCGGCATCCAGTAGCCGCGCGACAACGGCAGCAGGTGCGAAAGCACCAGCGCGAGCGCGAGGCAGAGCCCGCAGCGGATCGCGTGCCGGAATGCCACCGAGGAGAAGTGCAGGTTGGCGCGCAAGGTTGCCAGCGGGCTGGCCGGGCGCAGCGCGCGCGGCAATGCGAATTCGGCGCGTTGCGCCTGCAACTCGCCGCGGCTGCCGGCGACTTCTGCGTTGCGCACGGCCGCACGCAACTGCCCGCCCAGCGCCGCCGTGCGCGCGGATGCGATGTGCACCGCGGAATCCGCTTGCATGTCGTGCCCGGAGAGCGATTCCGCCGCCGCCCGGTAATGCGCCAAGGCATCGGCGGCGGCCGGCGGCGCGGCCTGTTCCAGCGCGGCCGCGATCGAATCCAGCACCGAAGCAGCGCATTGCCGCACGGCGCGCAAGTCGTCGCGCAACGCATCGGATTCGGCATGCGCCTGCAAATCGGACAACGCGAACAGCTCCGTGCGCATGCGCTCGGCGAGTTCCGCCAGCACCTGGAAGGCCTCCACCGCGCGGCCACGCGCACGGCCGCTGCCGAACAGCAGCGCCTGCAGATCGTTCAATGAAGGCGGCAGCGGAACCGACTCGCCGCGCGCGATGCCGCGCCGGCCCAGCGCGGCGATGCCGCGCAGTGCATCCGCCACCGCCAGGCGCTCCGGACGGTAGCGCTGCAACGGCCAGGCGGCGATTGCGAACAGCGTCTGCAAAACGCCGCCGGCGAAGATCAGCACCGCGGCCGGCCACGCCTCGGCCGCCCGCAGCGGTTCGGCGCCCAGCACCACCAGCAGGATCATGCTGACCAGCCCGGCACGCGTGGCGTGCGGGCCGAGCGCGACCAGCAGCGCGGCTGCGAAGCCCCACACTGCGGCGACGAACACCAGCGCGAGGCGCCATTCGCCCAGGATCGAACCCGCGAACGCGGCGAGGCCCGCGGCCACCGCGGTGAGCAGCATGCGCCGCAGCCGCAGCCGGTACGGGCCCGGCTGGTCGGAAAACATCGTGTTCAGCGCGCCGGCGGAAACGCCCAGGCCCGCGGCGAGGTGGCCGGTCGCAGCGCCAATGATGAGCGGCAGCACGATGGCCGCAGTGTTGCGCAGCGCCACGCTCCACGGCACCTCGCGGCGCTGTGTCTGCACAAGCGTGTGCAGCAGCGGGTGGCGCAGGCGGGCGGCAAGGGTCATGCTCGCATTCTGCCGTGCGTACCGAGCTTCAGCGGTACTTCTCCGGCGGCGTGTCCACGTGCCCGCAGCGCTTGCAGGTACGCGCATCCTGCGAGCGGTAGTACCGTTCGAACACCGGCGGGAAATCCTTCTCGATGCTGTCCAGCACGAAGTACTCCTCGTAGAGCTTGTGGTTGCAGTTCTCGCAGAACCACAGCAGCCCGTCCTTTTCGTGCGGGAGGCGCTTGCGCTCGATGACCAGGCCGACGGAATCGGGCATGCGCTGCGGCGAATGCGGCACGCGAGCGGGCAGGTAGAAGATTTCGCCGGCGCGGATCGGCAGGTCGCGGCGTTCGCCTTCGTCCTGCACCCGCAGGATCATCTCGCCTTCCAACTGGTAGAAAAACTCCGGGCCTTCGTCCCAGTGGTAATCGCTGCGCGCGTTCGGGCCGCCGACGATCATCACGATGAAGTCGCCATCTACGATGCACTTGTTGCCAACTGGCGGTTTCAGCAGATGCCGGTGTTCGGCGATCCAGCGTTGCAGGTCGAAAGGCGGAACCAGCGCGGACATGGGTGCATCGCGTCAAAGTTGGACGCAATACCTTATCGCAAAGCGCCCCGGCGTTCCCAGGAACGCCGGGGCTGCCCCTGTTGCGGGCTGCCGTCAGGGCATCAGCACCTTGTCGATCACGAAGATCACGCCGTTGGATTGCATGACATCGGGAATGGTGATGTGCGCGACATCGCCCTTGTCGTCCTTCACTTCCCAGCCGCCCATGTCGTCCTTGCCGACCTTGATCGAATCGCCTTCGACGGTC
>DASSEW010000046.1:0-17002 GCA_035695065.1 Rhodanobacteraceae bacterium
GGCGATGTTGACCAGCTCGCGGTAAATGCCGGCGGACGCATTGCCGAAGGAGACCGTGTTGGCAGCGGTCGCCACCGAGCCCCAGCCGATGGCGGTGCTCATGGTGCCGCTGGCGACGGTGTCGCCGCCGATGGCGGATGCTTTCAGTCCGGAGGCATCGGCCTGGTAGCCCTCGGCCAGTCCGCCGACCTGGGTCGAGGTGGCCAACGCGCCGATGGCGACGCTGTTCTGTCCCGGCGTGCTGGCGCGGAATCCGTTGGCGGTGGATCCGGCAGCGGTGGAGGTGCTTTCAACGCCGATGGCCGTGGAGTCGGTCTGGGTGGCTTGGGCGGCATCGCCGATGGCCATGGAGGCCGAACCCGACGCGGTGGTCTTCTCGTTGGCTTCGAAGGTGCCGTTGCCATTGATGTCGAAGGCCGAGCCGATGGCGGTGCTGCCGGCGCCTGATGCTATGGAGTACGCGCCCAAAGCGAACGATTGTGCCGCCGTGGCTTGTGACTGCGTACCAATGGCTGTGGCATTGGCTTGTGTGGCTTGCGCGACTGTTCCCAACGCGATCGATGAACTTCCGGAAGCGGTGGTGTGCTCGTTGGCGTCTATATAGCCGTTGCCGTTCAAGTCAATTGCGCCGCCAATGGCTGTGCTGTAGTTGGCAGAAGCATGCGCATGGCTGCCTAGCGCCAGTGCTTGCGTGCCGACTCCGTTGAAACCAGCGCTTGCAAGGTGCCCGATGGCTACGGAGGATTCGGAGCCCGCGTACGCGTTCACTCCCAAGGCGATGCTGCTTCTCCCTTTTGCGGCGGAGTATGAGCCGAGAGCCGAACCACCGAAGCCTGATGCATACGCGTCCGTGCCCACGGCCGTGGCGCGAGCAGCGGCATTCGCTGACCTGCCGACGGCAGTTCCGCTATAGCCACTTGCGCTAGCAAGGTAGCCCACGGCGGTATCGTCCAGAGCGGTTGCTTTGGCCCGCGCGCCGAGAGCCGTGCTCTCAGTGTAGGCGTTGGAGAAAACGCCGACCGCCACGGCGCCGCCTGCGGCACGGGCCGAGTCACCGACTGCCACTGCCGATCCGAACATGTGGGCGCTGGCGATGTAATAGCCGGCGTAGGCATTGATTCCGATCGCCGTGCTAATTCCACTGAAAGCGCGTGCCTTCGCGCCGATGGCTGTACTATTGACCGTGGCAAAACTTTGGGCGCCCAAGGCTGTCGTGTAGTCACCGGCGGCATAGCTATTTGCCCCGAAAGCAGCAGCGTCCTTGCCGCTTGCCTTCGCAAGTGTCCCGCACGCATCCGTGTTTGTTCCACCTGCAGAGGCACCGGTCATCCCGCTGCAAACTTCCTGGGCTAGCAGGGGCATCGGCGCGACGCATGCGAGCATCAGTCCGAACGCCAGCATGGTCCGGCGCAACGAGACCTTGCCCGTCGCACATCCCGATGAAGAACCCGCACTCTTGCTGCTCGCCAACTCCGACGCGACGACGACTTGGTGCAACGCGCGGTTCCAGACCAGGCTGTAGATTTTCTTGTTCATGGTGCGGCCTCGTTGAGTGGATGTTCAGTGGTGGGATGCAATGCAGCGATTCGGATGCGCAAAAAGAAAACCCGCCGGTTGGGCCGGCGGGCTTCGCGGAAACTGGAATTGAAAGGCGTGAGACGGGGGACGGCATGGCCGCGCGGCGCGAGAGCGAGTCCGACGCATGCGCCGGCGGAGTCTTCGCAACGGAGCTGACAAATCCCGGCCACACCCATCGCCATTCCGGCGACGCCGGAATCGATTGAAGTCACGGCAAAGATCACGAGACCGCTGACGCGGGCACGCGTTCTTCAGTGCAGCAATTCACGCAGCCGGTCCTACCGGGCGCAAATCGGGATGCGCTGATGCGTGCTTGGAACCCCCGTTCCTTTGTCCCCAGAGCTGCGACCCCGATCGCCGCTCAGCGCTGAACTTTAGCGATGCCGTGCCTCGCGCACAAGGCGAAGCGGGCTAATGCCCGCCGCCCGCGGCAGGACCGCCGCGGGATATGAAGGGCGGTTTGGCGAGCCAGATCACCGCGATCAATATCAGGATGATCCAGCCGAAGATGTAGAACAGGTTGTCGAAGGAAATCTGCACGCCCTGCTGCGAGATCGCGCCGTTGATGCTGGCGGCGAACTGTTGCACGTTGCCGCCGTTGTGCGCGATCCCGGCCTGCGTCTGCGGGTTGTAGGCGCTGATGTGCGTGGCGAGCGTGGCGTGCTGGGTCGCACCGCCGCGTTCCCAGAAATACGTGGTGATGGAAGCCGAGAAACTGCCGCCGAGCGAACGCACGAAGGTCATCAGTCCCGACCCCGCGGCGACTTCGCGTCCGGTCAAATCCGACAGCGCGATGGTGAGGATCGGCATGAAGAAGAATGCCACGCCGATGCCCTGGAGGAACTGCGCCATCGCGACGTGGTAGAAATCCACCTCGGTGGTGAATTCTGCGCGCAGGAAGCAGGTCAGGCCCATCATCACGAACGCGAACGAGGCCAGCCAGCGCAGGTCGAACTTCGTTCCGTATTTTCCGATGAAGAAGGTCAGCAGCACCGGCGCGATGCCGATCGGCGCGGTGGCGAGGCCCGACCAGATCGCGGTGTAGCCCAGCGTCTCCTGCAGCCACAGCGGCACAAGCAAGCCGATCGCGAAGAAGACGGCGTACGCCAGCACCATCGTCAGCGTGCCGGCGGAGAAGTTGCGATGCCGGAACAGGCGCAGGTTGACGATCGGGTCGCGGTCGGTGAGTTCCCAGATCAGGAAGATGCTCAGCGAAATCGCGGCGATGATCGCGAGCACGACGATGAAAGTGGACTGGAACCAGTCCAGTTCATTGCCCTTGTCGAGCAGCACCTGCAGCGAGCCCACGCCGAGGATCAGCGTGACGAGGCCGACATAATCCATGCGCGGCCGCTCGATGTGCTCCGGTCGGCCGCCGAGCTGCGCGGCGATCACCGCGCTGACGGCAATGCCGATCGGCACGTTGATGAAGAAGATCCATTCCCACGAATAATTGTCGGTGATGTAGCCGCCCAGCACCGGCCCCGCGATCGGCGCCACGACCGTCACCATGGCGAGGATCGCCAGCGCCATGCCGCGCTTTTCGTGGGGATAGATGGAAACCAGCAAGCTTTGCGTCAGCGGGTACATCGGGCCGGCGACGGCGCCCTGGATCGCGCGGAACAGCACCAGCATGGTGAGGCTGGTCGAAAGCCCGCACATCAGCGATGCGATCGAGAACAGCAGCGTCGACCAGACGAAGGTCTTCACTTCGCCGAAGCGGCGCGACAGGAAGCCTGTGAGCGGCAACGCGATCGCGTTGGCGACGGTGAACGAGGTGATCACCCATACCGATTGGTTCTGGCTGGCGCCGAGGTTGCCGGCGATCGTCGGTAGCGACACGTTGGCGATCGTGAGGTCCAGCACCTGCATGAAGGTGCCGAGCGACAGGCCGATCGTCGCCAGCGGCAGGCTGCGCGGGCGGAATTCGCCGAATGAAGTGGGTTGGGCGGGAGTCGAGGCCATTCGAAAGAATCTCTCTGGACGCGGATCAGCACGGATGGACGCGGATCGGGAACAAGTTCTCCGTGTTGACCCAAGTAGGGCGGGCATTGCCCGCCGCCGCGCGATGTTCCGCGGCGGACATTGTTCGCCCTACCTTTTGCCCGCCGGTGCCCCGCTGTTCTCCGCGATGATCTTGTTGATCAGCGCGTCGGCCTCGGCGTTGCTGCGTTCGTAGACGTCGGTGCTGAACACCGGCTTGGACGGCGACTGTTGCGACAGGATCGGACCGCTCTGGTTGTGCAGGTTCACGGTCACGTTCATCGAGAGGCCGATGCGCAGCGGGTGCTTCTGCAATTCGTCACCGTCCAGATTGATGCGCACCGGCAGGCGCTGCACGATCTTGATCCAGTTGCCGGTGGCGTTCTGCGCGGGCAGCAGCGAGAACGCGCTGCCGGTGCCGACGCCCAGACCTTCGATCTTGCCGTGGTAGGTGACGCCGCCGCCGTACAGATCGGACGTGAGCGTCACCGGCTGGCCGATGCGCATGTCGGTCAACTGGGTTTCCTTGAAGTTCGCGTCCACCCACACCTGCGTCAGCGGCACGACGGCCATCAACGGTGTACCCGGCTGCACGCGCTGGCCGACCTGCACCGAACGCTTGGCGACATGGCCGGACACCGGCGCGACCAGCGTGTCACGCTGCAGGTCCAGGTACGCCGCGCGCACTTTCGCCGCGGCGGCGTCGACTTCCGGATGCGAAGCGACTTGCGTGTTTTCCACCAGCGCGCGGGTGGTCGCGAGTTGGCCCTGCACCGCGGCCAGCGCGCTCTCCGCCGCGGTCAGCGCCTCGCGGGCGTGCGAGAGTTCTTCGGCGGAAATCGCGCCTGTCCTGGCGAGGCCTTCGCGGCGTTTGTAGTCGGCGCGCGCCTGCGCCACGGCGACTTGGCGCGCGGCGACATCGGCTTGCGATGAACTCACGCCGCTGTACAGCCCGCGCACTTTGCGCACGCTGGCGGCGAGATCGGCCTCCGCCTGCGCAAGCGCGACCTTTGCGTCGGAAGGATCGAGCTTGACCAGCGGCTGGCCTTCGCGCACGTAATCGTTGTCGTCGGCGGCGATGCTGACCACCGTGCCGGGAATCTGCGGCGTGATCTGCACCACGTTGCCGTTGACGTAGGCGTCGTCGGTGCTCTCGTACCAGCGCCCGACCAGGAAGTGATACAGCGCCCAGATGATGCCGATCACCACGATCAGGACGACCAGCCCGCGCAACAACCAGCGCCGGCGCACGTCGCGCCTGGCCTGCTTCTGCTCGCGCGCAGCCTGCTCTGGATCAACCGGAGGATGTTCTTGCGACGTCATTGTTTTTTCGCCTTGTCGTTCACTTGCGCGGCTGCCGCGCTGACGGAAGGAGTGTCACTGGAAGGTTCGAAACCGCCGCCCAGCGCTTCGATCAGTTGCACCGCGGCGCCTGCACGCTGGGTCTGCAGCGCGGCGAGCTTGCGCTCGGCGCCGATCAGGTTTTCGCGCACGGTGAGCGCTTCCAGGTAATTGCCCACGCCGCCGCGGTAGCGCTGCATCGCCAGGTCATACGCTTCCGATGCGCTGGATTGCGCCTGCTTGTATTGCGCGATCTGCGCATCCAGCGCCTGCAACGCATCCACGCGTTGCGCGACCTGGTTGATCGCGGCGATCACCGTCTTGTTGTATTGCGCGACGGCGAGGTCGTACGCCGCGTCCTTCGCCGAAAGATTGGCGCGCAGCTTGCCGCCTTCGAAGATCGGCAGGCTCACCGCCGGTGCCACGCTGTACATGCCGGCTGCCGCCTGGAAGAGATTCTTGCCGGGACCCGCGATCAAGCCGGCCAGGGCCATGATGTTGACGTCGGGCAGGAAGGCCGCGCGCGCGGACTTGATGTCCTTCGCGGACGCTTCCACGTGCCAGCGCGCGGCGACCACGTCCGGCCGGCGGCCGAGCAGGTCGGCGGGCAAGGTCGAGGGCAATGCGATCGCGTTCGCCGGCAAGGGCTTGGGTGGCGTGATGTCCAGCGCGCGATCCGGGCCGCGGCCGAGCAGCACCGCAAGTTCGATGCCGGAGGTGCGCACTTCGTTGTCGGCGGCGGCGGCTTGCGCCTGCGCCTGCGCGACCGCGGCATCGGCCTGGGTCTGCTGGAACTTGCTGTCGATGCCGGCCTTGAGTCGCTGCGTGGTCAGCTTGTCGAACGTCTGCGCGCGTTGCAGGTCGGCCTGCGCCAGGTCACGTTGCGTGTAGGCGTCGCCCAGCGCGGCGTAGGCGCCGACCACTTCGGCCGACAACATCAGGCGCGCGGCCCGCGATTCCACTTCCGCCGCGCGCGCATTGCCGAGCGCGGCTTCCCACGCGGCGCGCTTGCCGCCCCACAGATCGAAATCCCATTTGAAATCGAGGATGCCGTACTTGGCGATGCCGAAGCTGCCGCCGAACGGCGCGGGCAGCAGCGTGGTCGGCAACTTCGCGCCGGCGACGCTGGCCATTCCGGTGAGGCTCGGCTTGCGCGCGGCATCCACGATGCCGGCCTGCGCGATCGCTTCGCGCGCACGCGCATCCGCGATGGCGAGATCGGGGTTGCCGGCCAGCGCTTCGTCGACCAGTGCGTCCAGTTGCGGATCGCCGAAACTTTTCCACCAGTCGGATTTCGGCCACGCGGCGGCATCCACCTGCACGCCGTCCAGGCTGCGTTCGCTGTGCAGGGCGCTGCTGTCGAGCGCGTGACCCTGCGGCTTCAGCCCGTGCATGCTGGCGCAACCGGCCAGCAATGCGGCGGAAACAAAAACGGCAGGCAATGCGCCGAAGCGCGGGCGTAGTGAAGGCATGGGCATGGGGATGGCGCTCAGGCCGATTGGCGCAAGTTGTCGAGTACGCGTGAGAGCAACGACTGCAATTGCGTGCGTTCCTTTTCGGTGCTGCGGTCCAGCGCGCGTTCCGCCACGCGCTCGCCGCAGGCGTTGATGCGTTTCCACAGGGTGCGGCCGGATGCGGTGAGTTCAATGCGCAGCGCGCGGCGATCTTCGGGATCGGGCACGCGGCGCACGTAATCCTGCTGCTCCAGCTTGTCCAGCAAGCGGGTCAGCGCACCGGGATTGTGGTGCAGCAGCCGTGCCAGTTCGCCGGGGGTCATCGGGCCTTCGGTGCCGAGCTTCTTCAGCGCCACGTATTGCGTGAAGCCGAGTTCGAAGCCCTGGCGCGCGAGTTCCTGCTCGATGTGGGTGTGCAGCTCGGTGCGGATGCGACCGATCAGGCTGCACAGCTGGAACGGAGCGGGGGCGGTGGGCTTGCCGGACATGCGGCGCAGTATATCGCCTCAGCAATAGTTGTCAAGGCAACAGTTGTGGTGGCAACTTTGAAGCCGGATTGCAAGTGTCTTCCGGCACGTGTCGGCATCACGCCGCCTTGATAACGCGCGGGGGATGCTGGGAGCAGCCGTTTGGCAAGGCGATGACGGGTTGCGGTTCCGCAAGGGAAGCCGGCGTGATGTCCAGACCTCTACGGTGCGCCGCCGCGCTGGCGCTGGGATTCCTCGCGACCACGGCCGCGCAGGCTGCGGAATTCGACCTGGCCGGGGGCGCCAGCGCCACCGCCGGGCTGCGTTGGGCGCCGGCATTCTTCGCCGATGTCACCGCGGCACCGCCGGATGATGGGCACTCGCACTTCGAGCCGATCGGCAGCGCCGGCGCGGTCGGCTCGCGCAATACCGACCACGAGGATCTCGACCACACCGTGTTCCTGGTCGCCGGTGGCCTTCGCTACGGGCGCGAGGGCGGGTTGTTCGTGAGCGAGCAGATCGCGGCCACCAGCACGCGCACCGACGCGCTCAGCAGCCGCTTCGAGTTCATGACCAGCATCGGTTGGCGCGACGGCCGCTGGATGGTGATGCTGCGCCATGTCTCCAACGCGCATATCCTCGGCGGCGGCCGCAATCTCGGCGAAACGATGTTGCTGGCCGGCGTGCGGATTTGACTCTGCAGGAGCCAGCTTGCTCGCGATCGCGGAGTGTTTATCGTTTGCGCAGTTGTGTAGGGCGGGCAATGCCCGCCGTCAAGATTCGCAGAAACTTCCGGCGGACAGTGTCCGCCCTACATCGGTGCGTTTTCGTTGCGCGGTTCGTGGCGTTGCATGCGATTCTGCGGAGCTTGCGTGCGACAGTTGCCTGCAAAGCCTAGATCCCCGCGTACCACTCGTAACCCTGGTCTTCCCAGTAGCCGCCGTTGCCGTCGCCGATGTCGTCCAGCGAATCCACCAGCTCGATTCCGGAGATGTATTTCGCCTGCTTGTAGCCGAGCTGGCGCTCGATGCGCGCGCGCAGCGGCGCGCCGTTCGCGATCGGCAGCGGCTTGTCGTTGAGCGTGTGCGCGAGAATGGTTTGCGGGTGGTAGGCGTCGTCGAAGCCGATGCTTTCGTAATAGGGCGTGCCGCCGGGCTCGCCGCCATCGGCCATGCGGTCGAAGCAGCGGAACACCACGTAGCGCGCCTCGTCGTTCGGTTTCACCAGCTCCAGCACGCGCGACAACTGCACGCCGGTCCACTTGCCGATCACGCTCCAGCCTTCCACGCAGTCGTGGCGCGTGATCTGCGTGCGCTGCGGCAGCGCGCGCAATTGCGCCAGCGAGAACGACAACGGATGCGCCACCAACCCGCCCACGCCCAGCCGGTAATTCCGGAAATCGTCCTTCGTGAGCGCGAGGTATTCCGGCGTCTGCGGATTGGTGCTGCCGTTGGCGCGGAACACCGGCGAGATCGCCGATGCCGGGTACTCGTGCGCCAGCGCGGCGTGCGGCGCCAGTACGCGCTGCACCGAATGCGAGAGTGTTTCCGCGCTGGCCAGCACCTTCGGCGCCCATTCGGTTTGCGACAACTGGTCGCAGCCGGCCAGCAGGCCCGCGCCCATCGCGGTCAGCGCATTGCGCAGGAAGCGGCGGCGGTCAGTGCTCATCGTTGCTCTCTTCGTGGATGGCAAAGCGCCCGGTGATGATCGAGCGCAGCTCGTTGCCTGCGCCGCTCACCAGCACTTCGAAGATATGGATCAGGAAAAACGCGACGAAACCCCACGCCAGGATGAAATGGATCGTGCGAGCAGATTGTCGCCCGCCGACCAGTTCCACCAGCCAGCCCAGCACCGAATCCATGCGCGGCGACATGGCGAGGCCCATCAACACGATCAGCGGCCCGAAGCCGAAGATCACGATCAGGTACGTGAGTTTCTGCAGCACGTTGTAGCGCGCCGCGGCTTCGCCTTTCGGATGCCGCAGCAGCGCGTGATCGACGATCGAGCGGCCGATGCCGCGCCAGTCGGTCTTCGTCGGCAGCAGGTCGCGGCGGAAGTGCCTGCCGACCAGCGTGTAGGCTGCGAACACAATCCCGTTGATCACGAACAGCCAGGCGAAGAAGAAATGCCAGCGCCGGCCCATCGAAAGCCATTGCGGGCCGGGAATGGTCATCCATGACGGAAAGCCACGCGCGGTGGGCCGGCCGTTCATGCCGGAAACGCCGAACACGCCGGTGGTATTGAAGGTGTGGCCGCCGATCACGGTGACGCCGCGCAAGCCGTCCGGCGTGCGTTGCGCGCCCATCAGCAGCAACGGGTGGTCGAAGTGCGAGCGCTGGCCCCAGTACAGCGCCGGGTGCGCATTGAAGATCTGCAGACCGCTGCCGAGCAGCACCAGCAAGCAGATCGCGTTGATCCAATGCATGATCCGCACCGGCAGGCGGTGGCGATAGATCACGCGCACGCGATCGCGGATGCGCGGCGGTGGCCTGATGCCACCTTCGGGTACCGCGGGATCATCCACGAGGGCCACGTTCCCGGCTGGCTGCATGATCGTTTTCCCGTTGGCGGCGTGAGGTTACTCCGAAACCAGACCGGGGGTGGGGATGCTGGATTTCAACGGCGTATGAAATCAGTTCGTCCTGAGCGTAGGCCCATCTTGGATAAGATGGGCCGAAGTCGAAGGGCGCTTCGACTCCGCTCGCTGCGCGAGCTACGCTCAGCGCGAACGGTATCAACATTCCCGAAGGATCAGCCATGCAACTCAAGGACAAGCGCATCGTCATCACCGGCGCATTCGGCACGCTGGGCGCAGCGGTGGTGCGCACTGCGCTGGATGCCGGGGCGAAAGTCGCCGCGGTGGATCGCGCGCCCGCGCCCGCAGGCCTCGACGGCGCGCATGGATTCGGCGGCGTGGATCTGTCCGACGCCGCTTCCGCGAAGAACGCGATCGACGATGCGGTGAAAGCGCTCGGCGGCCTGGATGCGCTGGTCAACATTGCCGGTGCATTCCGCTGGGAAACGGTGGCCGACGGCAAGCTCGACACCTGGGACCTGCTCTATCGCATCAACCTGCGCACCGCGGTCGCCGCGAGCCAGGCCGCATTGCCGCATCTGCGCGACGGCGGGCGCATCGTCAACATCGGCGCGAACTCGGCATTGAAGGCCGGGGCAGGCGTTGCCGCTTACACCGCATCCAAATCCGGCGTGATGCGCTTCACCGAGTCCTTGGCGGAAGAATTGAAGGAGCGCGGCATCACCGTCAACGCGGTGCTGCCCTCGATCATCGACACGCCGCCCAACCGCGCCGACATGCCGAAAGCCGATTTCGATCGCTGGGTAAAGCCGCAACAACTCGCCGACGTAATCCTGTTCCTGATTTCCGATCAGGCGTCGGCGATCACCGGCGCGCTGATTCCGGTGGTGGGGCGGGTTTGAAAGATCAGTTTCGCAGCGCGGTGAGGAATTCTTCGCCGGTAACTCCCGCTTGCTTTAGCACGCCTGCCAAGGTGCCGACCTTCAATTCGCGATGAAGCGGAACGACACAGCCTGAATCCCCACGCCGGAGTACGACGTGGCTGCCGCGTTGGCGGACGGAAGCGAAGCCGAGCCGTTCCAACGCGCGGATGGCTTCGGTGCCGGAAATGTGCGGGAGCTTGGTCATGCCGAGATCAGACAGCGGCTCATGTTGCAACTCAAGGGTCTTGTGCTGTGCCTTTGATGTTGGGTGCCATGGAATGCAGCGACTCGGGCATGCCCGGCGCGAGTTCCATAGTCGCATTCAGCATGCACGAATCGCGACAGGCATCAAGGCAGAGTCTGCGCCGCTACTTGGAAGGTCGTGACCAAGGGCTGCCCATTCGTCTGGAGTGGAAATTCCTCCAGGTAAAGCTCGGTCGCCTCGCGCAAATTGGCGAGAGCTTCCTCCACGCTTTCGCCCTGCGTAGTGGTGCCCGTTTCCGGATTCATGGCGGTGAAACCGCCTTCCGGAGCGGGGATCAGGACTGCGGTAAGCAACATGGCCAACTCCTCGGTTGCCCATAGTATCGCGCAAATGTGACCCTCACCCTGCCAAGGCTGCCGCGCTTGGCTTCCCTCTCCGGCAGCGGGAGAGGGGAGGGTCAAAGGCGCTGGATTACAAAGTCCGTCCATGGACTTTGCCCTTCGGGCCGACCTTCGGTCGTTCAAATTCGTTCCGGACGAATTTGTCCGGATCGCGCTCGCTAGGTGAGCTTGTCCGGAATGACGAGCCATTTCAGGACGCGCAAGCGCCTCATTTCCTCTCCGGCAGCACGTACGTCGAAAACAGGTCGTGGATGCGGCGGTATTCGTCGTACCACGAGTCGGCGTGCTTGAAGTCGTGGCGTTCCATCGGGTACAGCGACATCCAGAAGTTCTTCTTGTGCAGCTCGATGAAACGCTGGTAAAGGCGGATGGTGTCGCCCGGCATCACGTTGTTGTCGATCAATCCATGATTCATCAGCAGCGGATCCTGGAGATTGGCCGCGTATTCGATCGGCGATGAAACCTTGTACGCCTCCGGATCGAGCTGCGGATCGTTGAGGATGTCGGAGGTGTAGTCGTCGTTGTAGCTGGTCCAGTCGGACGGCGCGCGCTGGGCTGCGCCGGCGGCGAATTCGCCCGGTGCGCGCAGCAGCGCCATCTCGGTCATGAAGCCGCCGTAGGAGCCGCCGTAGATGCCGACGCGCTTCGGATCCACGTCATGGTTCTTCACCAGCCAGGCCTTGCCGTCCAGCAGGTCTTCCAGTTCCGGATGGCCCATGTGTTCGTAAATCGAGTCGCGCCAGTCGCGGCCGTAGCCGGCGCTCGCGCGGTAATCCATGTCCAGCACCACGTAGCCTTCTTGCGCCAGCAGGTTGTTGAACATCTGCTCGCGGAAGTAGTACGACCAGCCCTTGGTCACGTCCTGCAGGTAGCCCGCGCCGTGCACGAACAGCACCGCCGGATGCGAATGCGAAGTGTCGTAGTCGGCGGGCTGGTAGTACTTCGCCCAGATGCCAAAGTTGCCGTGGCTGCTCGGCACCTTCACGAACTGCGGTTCGATCCAGTGCATCGCCTTGTACTGCGTGGTGCGCGTGTCGGTGAGGTCGTGCGGATTCGATCCGTCGCTGTTCACCACCGCGAGTTGCGGCGGAACATAGGCGCTCGAATGCAGCACCGCGAGCTTGCTGCCATCGGGCGAGAGCGCGAATGGCGCGCTGCACTCGAAGCAGGCCAATCCTTCGTAATGCGTCACCTGCTGCATCGCGCCGCCGGAGGTCGGCACACGGTAGACATCGTAATCGTAGGGCGCCTGCTTGTTGGAGAGCACGTAAAACCACTTGTCGTCCGGCGACACCGTCGGCGAAGACACTTCGTAGCCGGTGCCGGTCAACGCGCGCGCCTTGCCGTCCAGCGGCTTCACGTAAAGCTGCGCCCAGCCGGAGGCTTCCGATTCGAACCACAGCGTGCGGCCATCGTGCAGCCAGCCGAGTTCGTTGAAGCTCCAGTTGATCCAGGCGGGATCCGTCAGGCGATCCTGCGTCACCAGCGTGGCGTTGTTGAAATCCACGGTGACGATCCAGCGATCCTTGTGGTCGTTCGCCATCAGCTCGATCGCGACATTGTTCGCATCGTCGCTCCACATGATCGCCGGCTTGCCGCTCTCGCCGACCATCACGAAGCCAAGGGACACCGGCCGCGTCTTCGGCGCTTTCAGTGCGTTCGCCTCGTCGTCGTGACCTGCCTTCTTCAACTCCGCGATGCGCTTGTCGCGCAGCGCCTTCAGCGGATCATCATGGATGCCGGGCAGGCCTTCGGTGGAGAGCGGAGACTGTTTGTGCGCGCGCAGGTCCAGCAGCACCAGTGATTCCGGGGCGGGCTTGTTGCGGCCGACGTAGGTGCGCGCCTTCTCCGCTTGCGGGTAACCGGAGTCGTTGACGTAGTGCGTGACCGTGGGGTTCTCGCCGTGCTGATAATTCTTGGGCGAGGTGACCACGATCATCCAGCGCGCATCCGGCGACAGCGAGCTGCCGTCGATCTTGACGTCGTCGCCCAGGTAGAACGGCGCCGATGCCCGCGAGGCGTCTTCCCGATCCAGTTCCTCGGTGCGTGTGCGCTGGGCGTCCTTGTCGGCCTTGATCTCGCGCAGCGTCGAGAACAGGTGCAACTGCAGGCGCTCGAGCTGATCGGGCTGCTTGGCAGCAGGATCCTTTTCCGTTTTCAGCGTCGCGGCCGGGCCGACGGTGCCGGTGGCGAGGTCGCAGACCATCCAGTCGTCGCCTTCATGCCAGCTCAGCAGGCGGCCATCGGGCGAGAACTGCAACTCGCCGCGGGGCTTGTCGTCGCGCGTGAGCTGCCGCGTGGTGCCGTTCGCAAGGTCGCGCACGAACACGTCGCCGTGGCGCAGGAAGGCGGCGTGCGCGTGCGAGCGGTCGAACACGGCATCGCCATCCGCGCCCGCAAGCTGCGTGTCATCCAGCTTCACCGGCGCGCCGCCGTTGGCGTCCACGCGGTAGAGGTCGCGGATCTCCGAGCCCTTGCGCTTCAGCTTGAAATAAACGCTGCCGCTGTCCACGCTCCAGTAGGCATCTTCCACCGGCGGACCGATCCAGTCCGGGTCGGCCATGATCTGCTCCAGCGTCAGCGGACCGCTCGCCGGAACCGAAGCCGCGGTGGGCAGTACGGGCGCGTCCTGCGGCGCGGCCTGGGCCGAGGCGAACACGATCGCGAAGATGAAGCCGGCAAGGGCGATGCGGCGCATGGGCTTAAGACTCCGGAGCAAAAGGCGCAGCATAGCGGCCTTGAATCCTGCCGCAACGGGTCGGAAGGCATAGCCGTCATTCCGGCGCAAGCCGGAATCCATTTGCATGTTCGGCAGACCACAAAATCAAGGTGGATTCCGGGTTCTGCCTTCGGCAGCCCCGGAATGACGGATTGTTGTTACGCTTTCACGACTCACGACTCACGACTCACGACTCACGACTCAGATGCTCGAAGTCCTCGAACGCGAAACCGCACCCTATCCCACCCACAGCGTGATCGTGCTGCACGGCCTCGGGGCCGATGGCAACGATTTCGTGCCGATCGTGCCGCAACTGGTGCGCAGCGGCTGGCCGCCGCTGCGGTTCGTGTTTCCGCACGCGCCGGTGCGGCCGATCACGATCAACGCGGGCATGCGCATGCGCGGCTGGTACGACATCGGCGGGTTCGACCTTGCGCAGAAGCAGGACGAAGCCGGCATCCGCGCGTCGATCGCCCAGGTGGAAGCACTGATCGCACGCGAGGCCGAGCGCGGCGTGCCAGCCGAACGCGTGATCCTGGCCGGCTTTTCGCAAGGCGGCGCGATCGCGCTCGCCGGCGGCATCCGCCACGCGCACACGCTGGGCGGCATCGTGGCGCTCTCCACCTATCTGCCGATCGCGGAAATCGTCGCGGCCGAGCGTCATGCGGCGAACGCGCGCACCCCGATCTTCATGGCGCACGGCGCGTTCGATCCCGTGGTGCCGCAGAGGCTGGGCGAGTTGTCGCGCGAGCGCCTGCTCGGCTTCGGCCATCCGCTCTCCTGGCACAGCTATCCGATGGCGCACCAGGTGTGCCCGCAGGAGATTTCGGACCTGACGGACTGGTTAGGTGGTCGGTTCGAAAAAGCGTTTTGATGCGGATCAACGCGGATGGACGCGGATGTAGGGCGGACATCGTCCGCCGGCCGCGATAGCATCGCGAATCGGCGGGCAATGCCCGCCCTACGATCGCAGGTTGGGGAGATTGGCGTGGCCGGCGAATCTGCACAACGCAACGAGACCGTCGCGCTGCCGCAGTTCTGCGGGCTGCCGGCGGTGTTCGCGTTGCTGATCGTCTCCGAACTGGTGGTGGTAATCGCGGCACTGGTGCCGGACGCGCAGATGAGTTTCCGCGGCTTCACCACCGCGACCGCGTTCGCGGTGTGGCTGGCGCTGCTCTGCGCGCTGCTGCTGTGCAAGGCCATGCCGCTGTTCGCGAGGGTGCCGGTGCGCAGCGGGTACATGCTCGCGTGCGCGGCGCTGGTCGCGATCGTCGCCGCGGCGAGCGCGTTGGTCGGCTGGCTTGATCATGCGCTCGACACCGGCCTCACGCCGGCGTCGCTGCCGCGGTTCGTGCTGGGCGATGCCGCGCTCGCGGCGCTGCTCGGCGCGGCGCTGCTGCGCTATCTCTACGTGCTGGCGGAGTGGCGGGCGCGGCTGGATGCGGTCGCGCGCGCGCAGTTCGAGGCGCTGCAGGCGCGCATCCGTCCGCACTTCCTGTTCAACAGCATGAACACGGTCGCCGCGCTGGTGCGCGTGGATCCCAACGCCGCCGAGCGCACGATCGAGGACCTGACCGAGCTGTTCCGTGCGGCCCTGGGTTCGGACGCACGGCCCAGCACGCTGCGCGAGGAACTGGCGCTTGCGGATCGCTACCTCGACATCGAACAGTTGCGGCTGGGCGAACGCCTGCGGGTCACGCGCGAACTCGATGATCTCCCCGGCGAGCTCGAGATGCCTCCGCTGCTGCTGCAACCGCTGATCGAGAACGCGGTCTACCACGGCATCCAGCCGCGCCAGCAGGGCGGCACCGTGCGGCTGAGCGGCCGACGCGTGCCGGGCGGGGTGGAAATCGAGATCGAGAATCCCTTGTCCGACAACGCGCCGGTGCAGCGCAACGGCCACGCACAGGACAACGTGCGTCGACGCATCGCCTACCATTTCGGCGCGCGCGCGAGCCTGGAGACCATCGTCGACAAGGAGCGCTACGTAGTGATCGTGCGATTGCCGGATGCGGGCGCCCACTGATGCGCATCCTGATCGCCGACGACGAACCGCTGGCGCGCACGCGCATGGCTGCGCTGCTGGCCGAGTGCGAAGGCGTGCAGGTGGTGGCGAGCGTGGGCGATGGCGAAGCTGCGCTGCGCGAGGCCATCGCGCTGAAGCCGGACGTGCTGCTGGCCGATATCGCGATGCCCGGCATGGATGGTCTGGTGCTGGCGAAAAGACTGCTGGCCCTGCCGCATCCGCCGGCGGTGATTTTCTGCACCGCCTATGACGCGCACGCGCTCAGCGCCTACGAATTGCGTGCGGCGGATTACCTGCTGAAGCCGGTGCGGATCGAACGGCTGCGCGAAGCACTGGCGCGGGCCCAGGCGCTGCGCGCGCGCGAACAACCGGGATCGCGCGAAACACTGGTCGCGCGCGTGCGCGGCGCGCCGCTGAAGATCCCGCTGGAGGACGTGATCTACCTGACCGCCGACGAGAAATATGTCGCCGTGCATCGCGCTGGCGAAACCCTGCTGATCGAGGATTCGCTCAAGAGCATCGAGACGGCGTTCCCCGATCGTTTCGTGCGCATCCATCGCAATTGCCTGGTGCCGGCGGCGCGGCTGCTCGGGCTGCAACGCGACGCGCATGGCGAAATGCACGCGCTGATCGCCGGAACCGACGACGCGCCGGAAGTCAGCCGGCGGAATCTCGCGGCGGTGCGGAAGATGTTGCTCGGATAACTCCACGCTTCCGACTAGACTTGCGAAATGACATCGCAACTTCTCCGCATCGCCACCCGCAAGAGCCCGCTCGCGCTGTGGCAGGCCGAGCACGTGGCGGGGCGCCTGCGTGCGGCGCATCCGGATTTGCAGGTGGAACTGGTGCCGCTGTCCACGCGCGGCGACGAGGTGCTGGATCGTTCGCTCGCGGCCATCGGCGGCAAGGGGCTGTTCCTCAAGGAGCTGGAGATCGCGCTCGCGGAACATCGCGCCGACATCGCGGTGCATTCGCTGAAGGACATGCCGGCGAACCTGGAACCCGGCTTCGCGATCGGCGCGGTGCTGGCACGCGCGGACTGCGCGGATGCCTTCGTCAGCAACGATTTCGATGCGCCGGACGCGTTGCCGCAAGGCGCGCGCGTCGGTACCTCCTCCTTGCGTCGTGCCGCGCAACTGCGTGCGCGGCGACCCGATCTGGAGATCGCCGATTTGCGCGGCAACGTGGGCACGCGGCTGGCGAAACTGGACGCGGGCGACTACGACGCGATCGTGCTTGCCGCCGCCGGCTTGCAGCGGCTGGAGCTGGATGCGCGGATTCGCGCGCGGCTGGCGCCGCCGGAGTGGCTGCCGGCGCCCGGGCAGGGGGCGATCGCGGTGGAAACGCGCGCGGACGACCCACGCACTGT
>DASSEW010000047.1:0-98838 GCA_035695065.1 Rhodanobacteraceae bacterium
ATGACCGAAGACTGGCGCCACCGCTACAACCATCATCGCCCGCATCGCGCACTCGGTGGCCTGCCGCCTATCAGCTATGCCATGGCACAATCACCCACAACCTCTACTTTCGATTGACTCGAAAAAACGAGTACGCTTCACGTCGGGATCACGTTGAAATCCCCGGCGAGCACCGCGGGCGCGCCGGCATCGAGCAGATCGCGCGCGTGTGCCGTCAGGCGTTCGAGCCAGCGCAGCTTGTAGTCGAATTTCGGACCGGGAGCAGGGTTGCCGTTGGGCAGGTACAGGCATCCGGTCACGATGCCGCGCACCTCCGCTTCCAGATAGCGACTTTGCACGTCATCCGGATCGCCGGCCAGGACCCGCCTGCGTTCCACCGGATCGCAACCCTTGCCCAGGATCGCAACGCCGTTCCAGCCCTTCTGCCCGTGCCACACCGCGCCATAGCCCGCGTCATGGATCGCGCGATAAGGAAACTGCTCCTGCGCCGCCTTGAGTTCCTGCAAACAAACAATGTCCGGCGACTGCTCCGCGAGCCAGCGCAGCAGCACCGGCAACCGCGCACGAATGCCGTTGACGTTGTAGGTGGCGATCTTCATGGGTCGAGCATAAGTGGGCGCTGATCCAGCTCGTGATGGATCAACACCACGCATTGCGATGCGAACAGCATGGTGGGTCCCAGCATGATCCTGGTCGCGCCGAGGCGCTCCAGGGTATGGAAGGTCTTTTTCGGCATCGGGATGTGATCGGTCAGCAGGAAACAGGGCTTGTCGTGGAAGACTTGCTCGCGAATCGGCTTGCCTTTCGGATCCATCACGAACAGTTGATGGTCTTCCGCCAACTCCTGCACCAGCCGCTCGAAGCTCACGGTGCGGACCGTGACGCCCGATTCCACCGCTCGCGCTTCTTCTTTTCCCATGCCCGCGGAAGCGTCCAGCGCCGTGGCAATCTTGCCGAGCAGCGACTGCTCGTCGAAGCCGCCGAAGTCGTGCATCGCGTCCGCATCGAAGCGGATCGTGCGGGAATAATCCGGCGTGCTTTCCAAGACCAGGTAGACCGTCACCTCCGGGCGGTGTGATTGCGCCACGAAGATCGCGTTCATCAGCGTGTGGGCCAGGATTTCGGTGTGGGCCTCCTGGCCAACGGCGGCCAACAGCTTCCGGCTGTCCGTGGGCGCCGCCCGCGCTCTCAATACGAAGGTTCGCATAGGTGCGGTCATCCGATGGCGGGGAACTGCTGCCGTCATCATTGTCGTCGAAATGTCGCCGGCTTCGCTCATGGGCGGCTGACAGGATCCTCCGCCACGGCATCGCAGCTGCGCCTAGCGCAACTTTTGTGCGAACAGTTCCCGATGACGCGCCAGGAAAGGCCGTTGCTCTTTCCGGAACGGCTCTGAGCGGTGCGCAGGATCTATGGACCAGCGATACAGAACATCGGCCGGCAGGGATGGATGCACTTGCATCCGGCCGTCGTCTTCGAACGTGATGAGCTCCTCGTCGAAGAGCGCATCCACGTGGGGCGACAGAAGAATGCCATTGTGCCCGTTGATGCGATCGGCATTGCTTGCCTCGCGCCATGGCTTGATATGACTGGCGACCAGCACGCGCGTATCGGAAACGCCGGTCACGCGACAGGCTTGATCCAGCAGGATCACCCGCTTGCGAAACAGACCTTGTCCGACGCGTGCTTTTGCCAACTGCAAGCGCTGCGTTACGGTGAGTGATTCGTCGGCCTCGACGTCGTGGATGTCGTTGAGCACGTCGGCATTGACCGATGCTTCCATTTCCATGGTCGCGGACACATCGTCACTCACGCCACCCGCATCAAGCAGGGCGAGCAGCAGGTGCCCCAATGCTTCGGAGATGGCGGCGAGATAGCACCCTTGGTTGCCGTGTCCGTTCCGTTGCAGCGGCGAGTAGCGGCCCGGGAGCAGGGGACCGATGGCCTCAATTTCCTGCGCGGGCCTGAGTGGTCGCGGCGCGGGTCTGAAATCCACTTCCACCATCCAACCTTCGTTGGACCAGTAATCACCGACGGTCCCGAATTCGTCCGGTTTGGGAGAAGCGGTCGCAGCCTCGGTCACGCGGCCGATGGCACCGATGCGGCTATTGGCGTAGGAGAACACGACGTCGCCCGGCCGGACCAGACGCATGTTTTCGTAGGTCTGGTTGAACGCGCCGTTGGCGTTGCGCATGGGCGACCACAGATAGCCGCCACGCACTTCGTGATCACGCGTCTGCTTGTGATTGACCCACCAGAACGCCATGCAGCTCCCCCCCAGGGACCCAGGTTACCGCATTGCTGATACGAACTTGAAGCGGCGGCACTGGAATCCACTCCACTGCACTCGCGTCGCGATGTTTGTCCCCTCGGCATGATTCGGGTTGCAACGTCCATGCACGGAAAGTGCCGGTGTACCTCGCCCGCGAGTGTTTTCTCTTTGCGCTTTTTTCGAACATAACTATCGCGTGCTTTTCATAGAACACGTGGTGTGATCCCGCGCCATGAAGCACGGACATGTTCGATGCGCGCGACGCCGCGCAACCCCGGCGTGACGGAATGGCGAAACGGATTCCACTGCTGAAAGAGGAGCTCGATATCTCCAAGCGCACGTTGCGGACGGGCACCGTCCGCATCGGCAAGCAGACCGTCGAGCGCCAGGAGCGCGTTGATCCACTCCTGATGCGCGAGGACGTGGAGGTGCGCCGCGTTCCCGTGCATCGCGCGGTCGATCGGCCGGTGCCGACGCGCGTGGAAGGCGACACGACCATCATCTCACTGCATGAGGAAGTGCCGGTGGTGACCACGCAGCTCATGGTGATGGAAGAACTGCACGTGTCCATTCGCAGGACCCATGTCCATGCGCCACGGACCGTCGCGCTCCGGCGCGAACTGCCCAGGGTTGAACGCACGGGCGAGGATTCCGCAGACGATGCCACGGGTGCGGCCGCGGGCTGAACGGGCAGGAGCCTCTGTTCAAGGCACCCATTCCTACTGCGCCATCGGCGCGATTCCCACAAGAGGTACATCAACATGGCAATCACATTAGTCGGTCTTTTCGACCGCTCCGACGAGGCCCAAGAAGCGCGCAGGAAAATCGCAAGGGAGGGCATCGCCGACAACAAGATCAACGTGAGGACTTCCGAGTCTCCGGGCAGCTATGCGGATTCCGAAAGCTCAAAGGATCACCGTGGCTTTTTCGCCAGGCTGTTCGGGCTCGGCGAAAAGGACGAACGCGCCGGACACTATGCCGAGGCGATCCGCAGGGGCTCCTGCGCGGTGACGGTCAGCGTGGAGAACGAAGCGCAAGCCGACCGGGTGAGCGACATCATGGAAGACTGCGGCGCGATCGACGTCGACCAGCGCATCGAGCAATGGAGATCCGGCGGCTACACGGGCTATGACCCGCTGGCCGCGCCCTACACCCCGCAGCAGATTGCACAGGAGCAGCAGTCGCTGGGCGTGGTGCAGGAAGAACTGAAGATCGGCAAGCGCAAGGTGGATACGGGCGGCGTTCGCGTCCAGCGCCACACGAGCGAGGAGCCGGTCAGCGAGCAGGTGTCGCTGCATCAGGAGAAGGCGAAGATCGAACGTCGTCCGGTGGACCGTCCGGCCACTGCGGCCGAGATGGAAGCGTTCGGAAAGGGCGACAAGACGATCGAGGTGCGCGAAACCACGGAAGAACCGGTGGTGTCGAAGACTGCCCGCGTGGTCGAGGAAGTGAAGGTCGGCAAGCAATCGTCGGATCGCACCGAGACGATCAACGAAACCGTGCGGCGCACGGATGTGGATGTCGAAGACCTCCCGCGCGGCGCGCAACCGCCGCCCAACCAGCCGCCGCGGCGCCCGTCGTCTCCTCCTCCCCGTCATTGATCGTTGGAACAGGACGGAGCCGCTGCGGTCTGATCCGGGCTACGGCGGCTCGGTCATCCCCCGCGAGATCGGAGACAGCGAAGGCGGCCATGGCCGCCTTCGCAACGCCGGGGAGTGGCTCAACCCATCAGACGGCGATGGCCTGGGCCGCGCCTGATGCACCGTCGCCTCCGCACACGTCGCGCCACAGGTAATACATCACCCCGAACATGATGACGAACATCAGCAGTATCAGGGCAATGTAAAGCGGAACCAGCAACACCACCATCAGCCATGCGCCGGCGAGCTTGCCGAGCAGGGCGAGGATGATCGCCACGATCGCGATGCCGATCGCCGCGACGATCCAGGCAACGATCAGGCCGAAGGCCAGCACGAGCAGCGGCAGCAGGTTTTTCAGCGCGCCCATCAGGCCGTCGCCGATCGCGTTGAACACGCCGCGACGTCGCAGCGCGACCTGGCCCAGGCTGATCGAATAGAAGCCGATCATGAACAGCCCGAGCACGGTGGACAGCGCCATCGCGATGCCGAAGCCCCGGGGCAATCCCGGCGGTGGCAGATGGTTGGCCTGTGCCGCGACCACCTGCATGTACCAGCTCGCGATGCCGCTGCCCGCTGCCGCGATGACGATTGCGATCATCAGGATGTAGATCAGGATCAGCGCGAGTCCGTAGCCGATCAGGCGCAAGGCTTCGCCGTGCGCGTAAGGCATGAAGATGTCGCGCGCGCGCGCCGGTTGCCCGCGCTCGGCCGCATCAATCACCTGCAGGTAGCCCGCGTAGAGCGGCACGATCAGCAGGCCGATCAGAAGGGAGATCGCCATGATTCCGAGAAAGAGGACTGGGCTCGTCGCAGCGCCCGTGCTCGCGGCGTGCAACTGCAGCGGCAGCGTGACCAGTGACGGCAGCAGTACCACGAGCAACAACAAGGCCGCGCCTCCGAACAGCGGCTTCGGGTGGCGAAACCCCACGCTGATGCCGTGCTTCAGCCAGTCGATGCCGGCCGATGGCCCTTTGGATCGTGTCGTCATGGTGTGGCTTCCCCGATGGTCGGCGCGCCCCCGCCCCGCGTGCGCCGAGCATAGCAAGTCGCCCGACTGGCGCGAAGCGGAAGCCAGCGCCCGATTGCGATATGTTTGCGCTGCCGCGTGCATCGGTGGGCGCGGCAACGAGTCGACCCACGAGGGAAGGACGACACCATGGCTGCAACGAAATCCACGAAGGCAGGCAGGCGCGGCGCTCACGCGTCGCGTGGATTCACCAGGGAAGAACGCGAGGCAATGCGCGAACGCGCGCGGGAGGCGAAGTCTGCCGGTGGCGAGGACGAGGTGCTCGCGGCGATCGCCAGGATGCCCGAACCCGATCGCGGCATGGCCACGCGGCTGCATGCAATCGTCAAGGCCAACGCGCCGGCGCTCACGCCGAAAACCTGGTACGGCATGCCTGCGTACGCCGACCACGACGGCAAGACCGTTTGCTTCTTCCAAGGCTCGCAGAAGTTCAAGACGCGTTACTGCACGCTCGGCTTCAGCGACAAGGCTGCGCTGGACGACGGCGAGATGTGGCCGACTGCGTTCGCGCTCATCAGGCTGGCCGATGACGAGGAGAAGCGGATCGCCGCGTTGGTGAAGCGGGCGACGGGTTAGCGCGGCAACCTCACGCGCCGTGCGCGCGAGCCCACTGCATGATGCCGGCGCTGCTCATCGCGCCGGCCTGGCGCGCGACTTCGCGCCCGCCGCGGAACAGCGCGAGGGTCGGGATGCTGCGGACCTCGTAGCGCGCGCCGAGTGCGGGCTGCGCTTCGGTGTCCACCTTCAGCAGGCGCACGCGTGGCTCCAGTTGCGTCGCCGCCTGCGCGTACTGCGGCGCCATCATCCGGCACGGCCCGCACCACGGCGCCCAGAAATCCACCAGCACGGGGACATCGTTGCGTTCGAGGTGTTTGCGGAACCCGGCTTCGTCCACTTCGACCGGCTTGCCTTCGAACAGCGGCCGATGACACTTGCCGCAGACCGGCGCGGCGCCGAGGCGCTCGGGCGGCAGGCGGTTCACCGCCAGGCAATGCGGACAGACGATGTGCAGCGCTTCGCTCATCGGACTCAGCCCGAAGCTGCCTTGGCCGCGATTTCCCGCAATGCGTTTTCGAACACTTCCGGCGGTTGTCCGCCCGAAATGAGCCAGGTGTTGTTGACGATGGTGGCGGGCACCGAATGGATGCCGGCCTGCTGGAAATGGTGTTCCTGCGCGCGCACTTCGTCCGCGTATTCGCCGCTTTCAAGAATACGCCGCGCCTCGTCCGCATCCAGTCCGACATCCCCGGCGATGCGAACGAGCACATCGCGGTCGGATACGTTTTCGCCATCGCTGAAGTAGGCGCGCAGCAGCGCCTTCTTCAAATCCAGCGCGCGTCGGTTTTCCTGCAGTTCCGCCCAGTGCAGCAGCCGGTGCGCATCGAAGGTGTTCCAGACGCGGCTGCCGCGCTTCACGTTGTAGGCGAAGCCGAGCGTGGCGGCGCGCTCGCGGATCGCCGCGCGGTTGGTGTCCATCTGCGCTTCGCCGATGCCGTACTTGCGCATGATGTGTTCGCCCGCGTCCTCGCCTTCGGACGCAAGCTGCGGATTGAGCTCGAACGGTTGCAGGTGGATTTCCGCCTGCACGCTGCCGTCCAGTTTCGCCAGCGCCTGTTGCAGGCTGGCAAGGCCGACCGCACACCACGGGCAGGCGACGTCGGAAACGAAATCGATGCGGAGCGGGGCAGGGTTGGTCATGGCAGGATTCGGTGCGCGAGTGGTTGCGCACAATGTGGAGGCGAATGCGCGCAAGTCAACGGCGACGTGTGGCTTATCGAGTTGGCGCAGCAACCGTGGCGGTTTGCAGCCACTGCTGAACGCGGGCGGCGAATTGTCCGGCGGCTTCGCCTAGAGCCTTGGCGCCGCCCTGGGCATCCGCGCTCGAAGCGGGAACCTGGATGCGGAAATGTTTTTGCGCGATCACGTCATCGCGATTGCCGATCAGCGTGACAGTGGCATCGATGATGACGTGGCTCTGGCCGGGTTGCGAAAAAACCTGGCTGAAATCATCCAGCCGCACCTGCAGGCTGGCATCCGCGGTGGCGGGATTGCGCGGACCGATCACCGCGCGCCAGCCGCCGCCTGCAACGACCGCGCGCTGCAGCAGCGGTTCCAGCAGCGTGGCCGGCGGTGCGATCCAGTCCGAATTCGCGTAAGCGGAAAGCCGGTTGTCGCCGCGGTAATCCAGCCGGTAGTACATGGCCGTGCCGTCGAGCCAATCGGGCACTGTGATGCTGGAGATCTGGAGGATCCCGCCGCGAGCGTTGGCAGGATGGTGTTCGTCGTCGAGCGACGGCGCGGCCGTGCCCAGCGTGTAGTGCCGGGGGAAATTCGCCTTCGTCGCGTGCATGCAGCCGGTCAGGAACATCACGCAGGCGCACAGCGCGAGCCACCTCTTACTCATGGCTGGGATCCTTCCTGCCGTTGTCATGGAAGCCCGGCTCGCCCGGACCCGGCGGCGGTTGCGCCGGGCCGAAGATCAGGCTCTGCGGTTTGGCCTTCAATTCGCGGATCAGTTGTTCGAGCAGGCGCGAGGTGCGCGTCAGGCTGGTGCTGAGCGCTTCGACATCGGGCGCGGTCTGCTTGTCGAGCTTGCGGCCGAGGTGCTGGATCGTGTCTTCCACTTGCCCGGCCTTGCGAACCGGTTCGCGTGCTTGCGTGGCAATCCTGTTCGCATTGGCGAGCAGCGCATGACTCTGGTCGAGGCTTTGCTGCGCGCTCGCAAGCAGCGCCGGCATCCGTTTCGCAGCCGGCAGCAGTTGCGCTTCGATGGCGTCGAGCTTCGCGGTTGCCGCATCCAGCTGCCGGATGGACGCGCTGATGTGCTCGCGGTTGTCCGCGTCGAGCAGCTGTTTGGTGTTGCCGAGGATCTCGTGCAGGTCCGCCATGTCTTCCTGCGCGGAGGCTTCCAGTTGCGCCAGCAAACCTTTGCGCAGCGGAATCAGCGCCGGATGTTTTTCGCTGGTTGGCAGCGGCGCGCTGCTGCCTCCGCCGAGTTTCAGTTCAAGCGTGTTGCCACCGGTCAGGCCCTGCATCGCGACCACGGCATAGGTCGCGTGCGTGATGTAGGTATTCCGCTTGACACGGAAGTCGATGATCACGCGCGCGCGGTCGCGCGGATCGAAATGGATGTCGCTGATGTGCCCGACTTCCAGGCCCTTGAACTCCACGCGTGTCTGCGGCGCAAGCCCGCCCACGGATTCGTCGGTGACGATGCGGTAGGCGAGCGGCTCGGGCGGGCTGGAGGAGAGCCAGAAGAAGATCACGACGCCCGCGGCCGCGAACACGATCAGGAAGCAGACGGCGGCGATGGCGTGCGCGCGGTTTTCCATTCAGCGGGTCTCGTAGCGGGACAGGTTGCGCAACTGCTTTTCGCCGCGGCGCGAGCGGAAGAAGTCGCGGATGAAAGGATGGTCGAAGCCGGCCACTTCCTGCAGCGTGCCCACGGCGATCAATTTGCCTTCGTCCAGCACCGCGATGCGGTCGCTGAGCGTGGCCATGCTGTAGAGATCGTGGGTGACCATCATCACCGTGAGGTTCAGTTCCTTGTGCAGCGAGCCGAGCAGGGCGTCGAACTCCGACGACGAAGCCGGATCGAGCCCGGTGGTCGGTTCGTCCAGGAACAGCAGCTCGGCTTCCAGCATCAGCGCGCGCGCCAGCGCCGCGCGCTTCAACATGCCGCCGGACAATTCGGCAGGGCGTTTCCAGGCGTCCTCGGCCTTGAGCCCGACCATGTACAGCTTCAGTGCCACGCTTTCGCGCACCATGGCTTCGTCGATCGTCCAGCCTTCCTTGCGCAATTCGCGCATCGGAAAGGCGATGTTGTCGAACACGCTGAAGGCGCTGAACAACGCGCCGTGCTGGAACAGCACGCCCCAGCGGCGGCGCAGCAGGCGCGCGGCTTCGCCGTCCAGTTCGTGCAGTGCGCTGCCGAGCACGCGGATCGATCCCGCATCGGGTTTGATCAGCCCGATCACTTCGTGCAGCAGCGTGGACTTGCCCGAGCCCGAGGTGCCGATCACCGACAGGAATTCGCCGCGGCGGACTTCGAGGTCGATGCCGTTGTGCACGCGCTGCCTGCCGAACCGCTTGTGCAGGTCGTTGACGCTGATCACCGCTTGTTCGTTCGGCGCATGCATGGTGGTTTCAGAACAGGCCGACGTTGGTGAGCGCCGCGCCGAGCGAGGCGTCGATCAGCAGGATCAGGGTGAGGCTTGTGACGACCGAAAGCGTGGTGTTGCGGCTCATGCCTTCGGTGTCGGGCGATGAGGTCATGCCGAAGTAGCAGCCGACCAGCGCGATCACGACGCCGAACAACATGCCCTTGCCGAGGCCGATCCAGTAATTGACGATCTGCACGTCGTGCATGGCCTGGCGCAGGAACAGCAGGTCGTTGATGCCGAGCGTCGCCGGCGCGCTGAGGGCACTGCCGAGCAGCGTGGCGAAGTCGGTCCAGATCACCAGCAGCAGCATGCTGATCGCGGCGCCCACCACGCGTGGCAACGCAAGCCGCAGGCTGGGCGAGGAACCGAACGCGCGCAGCGCGTTGTATTCCTCGGTGATGTGCATGGCGCCGATGCTGGCGGTGATGGCCGAGCCGGTGCGGCCGGCCATCAGCAGCCCGACCACGACCGGGCCCAGCTCGCGCGGCACCGCGGTGCTCATCATCCCGATCACCATTTGCGAGGCGCCGAACATCTTCAGCACCAACCCGACCTGGATCGTCATCACCGCGCCGACCAGCAGACCGATGCTGCCGAGCAGCAGCATGGAAGTCGCGCCGATGCGATAGACGTTGGCCGAGATTTCCTTCCACGGGATCACGCGCGGATGGGTGAGGCAGTAGGTGATGTCGACCATCAGTTGCCCGAGCAGCAGCAGGATGCCGCCGCCGATTTCCAGCACCGACAGCACGCCTGCGCCGAGGCGCTCCAGCCAGTTGCCCGGCTTGAAATGGGCGGGGCGGCGCAGTGGTGGGGTGTCGGCGATCCGCTGCAGGAGATGACGCTGATCCTCGCGGCAATCCAGTTGCTCCGGGAACCGGCCCTCCCAGGCCTTCCACAACACCAGCGCGCCGGTGCTGTCCAGCGCTTCCACTTCGCGCAGGTCCCAGCGGTAATCGCGCGGCGCCTTCAACCGCCGGAACTCGCGCAGCAGCCGCCGGCGGCGCTGCCTGTCCACCAGCAGGCTCCATGAGCCCGACAGCGCGATGCGCCGCTCGCCCTCACGCTTCCACGCCGGATGTGATGCGCTTTCTGTCATGCACGAATCGTGTGCTGGCCGTCAGGCAAGCCAATCCCAAACACGCGGTGAAAGGCCGGTGAAAAGCAGAGACACACGTTGAATGTGGCACGCACGGTGCGCGTGCTGCGTGATGACGGGGCGAGCTGCCGCCGTGGTGATATGCGGAAGGCCGGCTTCGCACCACCGGGTGCGTTTCGGCCGGTGCTAGAGTGCGGCTTCCCCGTGACCGTCTTCCGTCCTGATGCAACTCGTCCGCACGTCTTGTCGTTTCACGCGCTGGACCGTGGCTTGCCTGGCGCTGCTCGCGGCATCCTTCGCCGCTGCCGCAGCTTCCGCTCCGCGGCTGGTGGGATACGTCGGCGCGGAGGCCGATCCGGCGCGCATCGAGGCGAAGCGCTTGAGCGCCGCCATCTTCGCGTTCGCGGAGATCCGCGACGGCCGCGTGGTGCTGGACGCGAAGCATGAGCAGGCGTTCGCGCGTCTGCGCGATTCGCTGCGCGAGCGCAGCCCGGACATCAAGCTGCTGATTTCGGTCGGCGGCTGGGGCGCGGACGGGTTTTCGGATGCCGCGCTGACCGATGCCTCGCGCCAGCAGTTTGCGCGCAGTGCCCTCGCGCTGCTGCTGAAGGAACACGCCGACGGCCTGGACGTGGACTGGGAATATCCGGGCCACCACGAAAGCGGCATCGTGTCGCGCGACGCCGACCGCGAGGACTTCACCGCGCTCGTGTCGACCTTGCGCAGCACGTTCGACCGCGCTTCTGCGCAAGACGGGAACGCCCCGCGGCATCTGCTGCTGACGGCGGCGCTGGCGGACGGCCAGTACGTGGATCACGTGCAGCTTGCCGCCGTGGCACGGCAGCTGGACTGGATCAACCTGATGACCTACGACTTCAACAACTCGCTGACGCTGACCACGGGCAACCATGCCGGCCTGTTCCGCTCGGCCGCGTCGCACGATCCGCACGACAGCAACGCCGACGGCGCTGTGCGCCAGTTGCTCGCCGCGGGGGTGCCGGCCGGCAAGATCGTGATCGGCGCGGCGTTCTACGCGCGCGCATTCGGCGAGGTGCGCGACCGCGATCACGGCCTCTACCAGCCGTACGGCAAATACCTCACGACGTACAACTGGCCGCAACTCGTGGCCGGTTACATCGATCGCAACGGCTACAAGCGTTACTGGGACGCGCAGGCGCAGGCGCCGTATTTGTGGAATGCGCACACGCACACCTTCATCAGCTACGAGGATCCGCAGTCGCTGCGCGCCAAGACGCGTTACGTGGAAGCGCACCACCTTGGCGGCGTGATGTACTGGGAGCAGAGCCTCGATCCCGACAACAAGTTGTTCGACGCGCTGGCGGGTGCGCTGGGTCGCTGACGCGCGGATGCTAAAGTGCGCGTTTGTTCTGCACTGAAACGACCGACATGATGACGTATCCCATCGGCACACCCGGCCAACCCTGGGGCGAGGCGGAGAAGGCGCAATGGCTTGCGCGCCAGCGCAGACAGCGCAGCCACGCCGAGGAAGTGTTGGGCGCGATCGAGCGCCTGCGTGCGCGCTTCGACGTGGTGCAGTACGGAGCGCTCGAATATGCGCCCGATCGCTATCCGCTGATCGCGCTGAAGAGCCGCGACTGGAACGACGACCTGCCGATCGCGCTGGTCACCGGCGGCGTGCACGGGTACGAAACCAGCGGCGTACATGGCGCACTGCGCTTCGCGGAACATCATGCGGCCGATTACGCAGGCCGCGCGAATGTTGTCATTGTCCCGTGCGTGAGCCCGTGGGGCTACGAGCGCATCCACCGCTGGAACGCACTGGCACTCGATCCCAATCGCTGTTTCCGCGCGGACAGTCCGGCGCCGGAATCCGCCGCGCTGATGCAGTTCGTCGCGCCGTTCCGCGATCGCGTGCTGGTGCACATCGACCTGCACGAAACCACCGACACGGACGAAAGCGAATTCCGTCCGGCGCTGGCCGCGCGCGACGGCGCGGCGTACGAGCCGGGCACCATTCCGGATGGTTTCTACCTGTGCGCCGACAGCGAAAATCCGCAACCGGCGTTCCAGCAGGCGATCATCGCGGCGGTGGCGAAGGTCACGCACATCGCGCCGGCCGATCCCGACGGCACCATCATCAGCTCGCAGGTGGTTGCGCCGGGCGTGATCGAATATCCGCTGATCGCGTGGGGGCTGTGCGCCGGCATCACCGCCGCGCGGTACACGACCACGACCGAGGTGTATCCGGACAGTCCGCGCGCCACGCCGGAACAGTGCAACGCTGCGCAGGCCACGGCCGCGTGTGCAGCGCTGGATTACGCGCTGGCGCACCGGTAACGCGCTCACTCACGCGCTCAGCCGCGCCCCGTGAAGTGATCCATCGACGAATAGACCTTGAACACGCGGCCGGCCAGCCAGTCCCACGCCGGCAGCGGCAGCAGTCCGTGCAGGACGCGGCTCAGCGCCACGGTCCACGGCATCAGCACCTGCGGCTTGCCGTGCTTCATCGCTTGCCATGCGCGATCCACCACGTACTCGGGTTCCAGCAGCGGCGTCAGCAGCGGTCCGCGTGCGCCGGCGAACATGCCGGTCTTGATGTAGCTCGGGATCAGCGTGGTCACGCGCACGTGGCCGTGACCCGCGCGTTGCAATTCGAGTCGCAGCGAATCGCTCCAGCCGATCATCGCCCACTTCGATGCGGTGTAGACGCTCATGCGCGGCACCGACAGCAGGCCCGATGCCGAGGCCACGTTGAGCAACCGTGACTCGCTGCCGCGCGCGATCATCGCCGGCAGGAATTCGCGCGCGACGTGCATCGGCGCGAGCGTGTTGACGCGGATGACAGGTTCGATGTCGCGCAGCGGATCGTGTTCCCAGAACGGCTTGCCGCGCACGATGCCGGCGTTGTTGATCACAACATCCGGGTGGCCGACTTCGGCGCGCAGTTTCGCCGCCGCTTCCGCGATGGCGGCTTGCGATGCGAGGTCGACCACTTGCGCGAACACCTGCCCGCCGCGGGCGGCCAGTGCGTCGCGGGTCGCTTCCAGCGCGGCGGCATCGACATCCCACAGCACCGCGCCGGCCGCGCGTTCAGCCACCGCATGTTCGGCATACAGCCGGCCCATGCCCATCGCGGCGCCGGTGACGAGGACGATCCTGCCTTCGACCGTCTGCATGGCAGTCATTCGGATTGGGCGAGCGTTTGTCCCACGACTTCCGCAAGGTACTGCGTGGTGAATTCCGCCGCCGGTTGCGGCACGCCGAGGTGGAAACCCTGGCCGAGATCGCAGCCCATCTCGGTAAGCAGGCGCAGGGTTTCGGCGTCCTCGATGCCTTCGGCGGTTGCGGTCATGTCCAGCCGGTGCGCGAGGGCGATCACGGATTCCGCCAGCCGCGCCGAGCGCGGGTCGGCGCTGATCGGCTGGATCAGCGTCTTGTCGATCTTCAGGTCGGTGGCCGGGAAGCGCCCGAGATAGGTGAGCGAGGCGTAGCCGGTGCCGAAGTCGTCGATCGCCACGCGCATGCCGAAATCGCGCAGCTTGTCGAGCGTGCGCACGGTGAGGTCGAGGTTCTCCACCAGCGCCGTCTCGGTGAATTCGGCGATCACGTCGCCGGGCGCGACGCCCCAGATGTTCAGCGCGTCCATCAGTTGCTCGGGCACGCCGCCGTGCGCGAACGCGCGCGCGGACAGGTTGATCGCGATGCTCAGGCCCAGCCCGTTGAGCGCGGCCGCGTGGCGGAAGCTGGCGTTGACGCTCCAGTGCGTCAGCGCGACGATCAGGTCGCTCTGTTCGGCGAAGGTGACGAACTGGTCCGGCGAAATCGCGCCCTTGCGCGGGCTGTTCCAGCGTGCCAGCGATTCCACGCCGACCACGCGCGCGCTGCCCAGCTCCCATACCGGCTGGAAGAACGTGCGCAGGTGGTTGGCTTCGATGCCTTCGCGCAGTTCGCGGTAGTCGATGTCGACGCGGCTGTCCTGCTCGTTGAAGAACGCGCTCGCCGCGCTGCTGCGCGCGGCGTGGTGCAGCGCCATCTGCGTGCGCCGCCAGAGCGTATCGGCATCGGTTCCGTCCTGCGGGAAGAAGGCCATGCCGATCCGCAACCGGCCTTGCCAGGGCACGCTGTCGTGGTTGAGCGGGCGTTCGAAGGCCTGGAACAGGCGCGTGGTCGCGAGCAGCGCGTGGTTGCGCGCGGGCAGGTCCGGCAGCACCACCGCGAACAGTTCGTCGCCGGCGCGGAAGATTTCATCCTGCGGGCGCAGCGCTTCCCGGATCACGCGCTCGGCGTCGGCTTCCGCGTCTTCACCGCAAGCGCTGCCGTAGCGGATGCCGACTTCGCGCAGGTCGCACACGCACGCGGCCATCACCGCGAAACCCGTGCCTGCGCCGATGCGGCGATCGATGGCGGCGAGGATCTCGCGCTGATTCAGCATGGCTCACCCAGGAGTCAGGTCGCCAGAAGGCCGGCGGTGTTGATGGGATATTCGCCCACGGCCACGCTGCGCACAATCTCGATCGCGCTGCGGTCGTTGGCCTGGTTCAACAAGTCGAAAGGCTGGAAATCGTTCAGCGGCTGCTTTTCCGGCGAGGTCAGCAGCAGCACCCGCGGACGCAATCGGCGCACGCGGTTCTGCATCATCACCATCGCGATCTCGCCGGAGCTGAGTTCCACCAGCGAGCCGGTGGGATAGACGCCGAGACAGGCCTGGAACTGTTCAACCAGTTCGGCCTGGAACAGCGTGTTGCGCGCGCGATAGATCTGCTGCAGCGCGTGGTGCCGCGACATCGCCGCGCGATACGGACGCACGCTGATCATCGCGTCGTAGCTGTCGATGATGCCGAGCATGCGCGCGGGCATCGGGATGGTGCCGCCGATCAGGCGCTCCGGGTAGCCGCTGCCGTCGAAGCGTTCGTGGTGCGAGCGCAGCACCGCGTTCACGTCGGGATCGTTGATGCCCGATTCCTGCAGGATCGCGATGCCGTGGCCGATGTGGCTGTGCACGACGCCGAGTTCTTCCGGAGTCAGCGCGCGCGGGCTCTGCAACAGTTCCTCCGGGATGCGGGTCTTGCCGATGTCCATCAGCAGGCCGCCGGCTGCGAGGCTGAACACGGTGTCCTCGTGCAGGCCCATGTGCCGGCCCATCGCGGCGGCCAGCGCGCTGCAGCCGATCGCATGGCTGTAGGTGTAGCTGTCGTGCTTGCGCAGGCCTTCCAGGTACAGGAATGCATCGGCGCTGCGCAGCACGCTCGCGACCAGCGGACGCACGGCGCTTTCGACGTGCTCGACCGACAGCTCGCGGCCGCTGGCGACGTCGGCGTAGATGCGATCGACCATTTCGGTGGCGGTACCCAGCGCCTGCTGCGCGCTCGGCAGTTCGTCTTCGACACTGACCTTGTCGGGATAACGGATCGCGCGGACGAAGCGTTGTTCCGGACGGCGCTCCGCGCTCTTCAGCAGGCGCGAGTGGTCGATCAGGTCGCGGTGGCGATCGATGTAGACGTATTCGCACAACTCGCGCAGCGCGCGCACGTCGTCCTGCGTGCGCAGTTCGACGCCCTGCAGCGGAAACGGCGTGCCTTCCCAGGGCCGGTCGAGCCTGCAGACGAACATGCCGACGCGGAGGTCGGCAGCGGCGATACGGGTTTCCTCGATTTCAGTGGTCACGCTGGTTCCAGGGGGATCGCAGGCATCGCGGCGAATGCCGCGCCCTCGGCTGCGATCGGGTGTTTCGATCGGGAAGGGTATCAAGCAAGAACGGAGCCCACGCAAGTGCCGCAAGATGGATGCGCAGCCTACCAGCGGGCGTGGGTGCGTGCCGCGACGTGGCTACAAGTGCCGCACGACCGCGGCGGATTCGGGCACCGGCTCGACACTCTCGTCGGCAACCACCACGTTGTTGCGGCCGTTCTGCTTGGCCCGGTACAGCGCCGCGTCGGCGCGTTCGAACAAGGTTTGCGCGGCGTAGCCGGTTTCGCCATTGGCCTGGGCCACGCCCATGCTGAGGCTGAGACCCGGCAGCGGCGGATCGGCCAGCAGCGCGCGTTCGAATACCGCGGCGCGAATGGCATTGGCGATTCCGGCCGTCGCGTCCAGCGACTGGCCGGCGCAGGCGATCATGAATTCGTCACCGCCGAAGCGCCCGAACAGGTCGTCGCTCACCAGGTGCTCGCGCACGATGCCTGCCACCAGTGTCAGTGCGCGGTCGCCGGAGGAGTGCCCGAGCTTGTCGTTGATCGTCTTGAAGTGGTCCAGGTCGAACATGATGAGATTCAGCGGCTGGTTGTAGCGCGCGAGGTGATCCAGCCGCTCGCGCAACTCGGTGCCGAACGCCAGCCGGTTGAGCACGCCGGTGAGCGGATCCTGCGTGGAGAGCTGGCGCAACTGCTGCGATTTTTCCTTGAGGTTGCGATGCGCCGATTCGAGCACGCGCTGCTGTCGCGACAGATACGCGGCCTCGTTCGCCAGCGCGCGGCTGCGGCGCAGGGAAATCCACCACGCGCACAACACCGTGGCAAGGATCGGCAGCAGCAGCCAGCTCAGCGAGCGCGCGGATGGACCTTTGCTCGCGGGCGCTGCGGCTTCGGTGGGATTCGCATGCGCGGCGATCACCGTTTGTACGGCCGGGCTGCGGGCGGAAGCATTCGCGATCGACGGCGCACTGGCCGTTGCCGGTTCGTCCCAACCGGGCGGCGGCCAGGGTGCTTCGGCTTGCTTCTGCGCGCCTGCGTCCTGCGTCGGGTTCGCTGCGGTGTTCGATGCGTCGGTCGCGTTTGCAGCGTTCGGTTCGGTCGCCGCCGTCACCGTTGCCGGTTGCGGCGTGGTCACCGCGTTGGTCACCGCGGGCGGCTGGATTTGCGAGGGCGGGGGAGGTGGCGGCGGCAAGCGCATGCCCGGCGGTGGCGTGCCGAAGGGAGGTGGCGGGCCGCCATCCGGTGTCGGCGGCGGCTGCCAGCCCGGTGGCGGTTGCGGAGGCGGGTTCGCGAATGCGCTGCCGGCCAGCAGCATCAGCAATGCGCCGGCGAGGCATCGATGAAAGACAAGATTGGGACGCATCGCGTTGTTCCGCCCGGGTCGCGATGCGCGCAATTTACCGGAACCGCACGCGTCAGTGAATCAGTGCCGCGTGCGCCTGGTCGCGGGCTTGCCCGGCGTCATCTCGACGCTGAGCGTGAAGGTGCGCTGTTCGTCCGGCTGCATCGCGCCCACGCCCACCAGCTTGCGCGCGATTTCCTCGCCGCGCTCGTTGCGGATGGTCAGCACCATCGAATATTCCCACGCGCCTTCGCTCGGGTTGCGCACGGCGCCTTCGACTTTCAACTGCGTGATCGTCTGCGCGGCAGGCGCGGTCGCCGCGGCGGAACCGCCGAAACGCACGTGATGGTTGCAGGCAGGGCAACGGTCCGCACTGGCCAGGATCGTCTCCCGGCAGTGCGGACAGCTGCGCGTGGCGCCGGCGGTGCCTTGACGCGGTGCGTTCAAGACAGCTTGCCGTTGCCGTTCTTGCGGCCGGAATCTTCCCAGCCGAAATCGGCCTGGCCGCGCATGCGCGAGCCCGCCGCGACGGTGAGCGTCGCGGCCTTGACGTCGCCGGTGAGCGAGCCGCTCTGCTGCAATTCGACGTGGGATGCGGATTCGATGTTGCCGGTGAGTTCGCCGGCGATGACCACCTTCTCCGCGCGCACGCTGCCGGTGACTTTGGCGCCGGCCTCGATGGTGAGGTCGCCGCGCACGTTGATGTCGCCCTTGAAACTGCCGGCGATGCGGACGTGGCCCGCGCCTTCGATCTTGCCTTCGATCGCGAGGTCCGGCGCGATCAGCGATTCGCCCAGCGACTTGGCGGGGGCGGAAGTGGTGCGGAAAGCGGGCTGCACCGGCGCGTCTTCGGGCTCGGCCGCGGGCGGCGCTTCGAAGCGAGACAGATCCAGGGCCTCGGCGGTTGCGGTGGAGGACGACTTCATCTGTTCTTTCCAGAGGGCCATGGGGCGCTCCCGTTGTGTGCAGGGAAGGTGAGGCTACGCCGAAATCGGCGTGAAGGAAATGGAACTGGCCGACAGAATCAGGCTGAACGGAGGGCGCGGCGAGGCCGGGCGAAACGAATCGGGTCGGGTTCCGCACCGCCCCGGATTCGCCGCTGATCCGGCGACTGTCGAATCCGCCATCCTCCATTCGTCGCCATGACGGGTGCGCCCGTGTGCCGGATTCGCCGGCCACGGCGCCCGCAATCCACGAGGAGAACGACGATGCGATTCCTTTCTTTGGTCCGGATCACCGAGACCGGCCGCAAGCCCAGCGAGAAGCTGATGTCCGACATGGGCAAGCTGATGGCGGAGATGAGCGCGGCCGGCGTGCTGCTGGATACCGCCGGCCTGCGGCCGACCTCCGAGGGCAAACGCGTGCGGCTGTCGCGCGGCACCCAGCGGGTGACGGATGGTCCGTTCACGGAAACCAAGGAAGTGGTCGGCGGCTACGCGATGTTGAACGTCGCCTCGATGGACGAGGCGCTGAAGTGGACCTCCCGCTTCCTGGACGTGCACGGCAGCGATTGGGAAGTCGAGTGCGAGGTGCGGCAGGTGGACGAGGCGTGCGCGCCGGAGTTGTGAGTTGCGACGTTCATGCGCGACGGCGCGGGCAGGGTATGATGACCGGCCCTTGGCGCCTTTGAGGTGCGGCAGTCATGAGTTTCCCGGGTCCCGGCGTTGCCCTGCTGCCGCATTCCTTCGAGTTCAACGGCGAGCTCGCGGTATTGCGCGTCGCGGGGGAGCACACCCTGCAGCAGATGGTGGATGCGGTCACCGCCGCGATGCGCCGCGCGACCGAACAGGGCGCCGCCAAGCTGCTTGCGGACATCACTTCGGCCACCGGGTTCGATCCGCCCACGCTGGCTTCGCGCCACGAACTCGTCGCGCAGTGGGCCGAAACCGGGCGCGGCCACCTGCGCGTGGCGATGGTGGTGCGGGCGGAGTTCCTGGACCCGGACCGGTACGGCGTGATCCTTGCGAACAATCTCGGCTTCGCCCTGAACCTGTTCGAGAACGAGGAGCGCGCGCGAGCCTGGCTCGCAGGCTGATCCGCTCCGCGCTGTCGAATGGCGTGCGCGCCAATCGTCGTCATGCAGGTTCGACACGATTGGAGTTCGAGCGGGCATGAAGATCTACTGGATCAAGGCGCAGGCGCCGCGGCAGGTGCTGGCGCTGGCGAAGCATCTCGGCATCGATGCCGAATACGTGCAGGCCGTGAAGCAACTGAAGACGCCGGAATACGCGGCACTCAATCCCAACATGAAGGCACCGGTGCTGGTGGACGGCAAGACGGTGCTGTGGGAAGCCACCGCGATCATGGCGTACCTTTGCATCAAGGCCGGTTCCGACATGTGGCCGGCGCACGCACCGGAGGAGCAGGTGGAAGTGCTGAGGTGGCTGAGCTGGAACGATTGCCACTGGGCACCGGCGGTCGGGGCGTTCTATTTCCAGCACGTCGTCAAGAAGACGTTCAACCTTGGTGCGCCGGATCGCGAGGCGCTGAAGCCGAAGGTTGACGATCTGCTGAGCTACGCGGGGGTGCTGGACAACCATCTGCGCGATCGCGATTTCCTGGCCTGCGACCGACTCACCATCGCCGACTTCCGCGCCGCCGCGATGGCGGCGTACTGGCACGAAGCGGAAATGCCGCTGGAGGCGTTCCCCAACATCGTGCGCTGGCTGGACGGGCTGATGTGCATTCCGGCATGGAAGGATCCGTGGCCGGAATGATCGAGGGTAGGGCGGGAGAAACGTAGTGGATCCCGCCGTTCGCGATGGCGGGATGCGCCCGGATACTCCGGGCTGCTCTCGCCCTACATGATCTGCGTTCGCTCAGTCCCGATCCGGCGCGCCGAGCGGAAACAGGTGGCGGTACGGCCGGCCGCCTTCCACGCAGCGCGCGAACGATGGCCGTGCGAGCAGGCGCTGGCGATAGGCCTGCACGTTGCGGAATTGCGCGCCGATGCGGTGCGTCCAGTCGGCGTAGAACAGTGCCGGCGCGGCGGCGCAGTCGGCGAGCGTGAACGCATCCGCCGCGGCCCATTCGCGGTCCGCCATGTGCTGGTCGAGCCAGGCATACGCCGTGTCCAGCCGCGCGCGTGCTTCATCCACGCCGTACGGATCGCGGTCGGCAGGATCCTTGCGCAGGCTGTCGCCCACGATGCGCTGGAGTTGTGCGTGGACGTAGTTGTCGAAGAAGCGATCCAGCATGCGCACCTCGATCGCGGCATCAGGATCCTGCGGGATGAAGCGCACCGCGCCGGGTTGGTGCGTGTCGAGGTATTCGATCACGCAAGTCGCCTCCATGACCTGCCGATCGCCTTCGACGATGATCGGGAAGCGCTGGATCGGCCACCGCTGCGCAAAATCCGCGTAGATGTCCGGGTGCTCGGGCGAGAGCATCATGAATTCGAACGGCGTGTCGTTTTCGTACAGCGCCATCAGCGCCTTCTGGGTGTAGGACGAAAAGGGGTGACCGTAGAGTTTCATGGGCAGGATTCCCGTGGGCGGGGCGACTTTACCTTTCGACGAGCGAGGCTGCGCGGTTTCGACATGGGCGCCCCGTCAGCGCTTTGCCTTGCAACGGTGCGCAGCGTCCCCATGTTCAAAATAAGTGTGTTCGAGCGAGGATTCGCCGTGGCAACCGGTTGGGCAAAAGAAGGCGCGGTGCAGGAACAGATCGACGCGACCGTCGCCGACGCGGTGGCACGCGCGCGCAGCAAGCGTGGCGCGGGGCCGAGTCGCAAGCGTTGCGAGGAATGCGACGCGCCGATTCCGGAGGCGCGCCGCAAGGCCGTACCGGGCGTGCGCCTGTGCGTCGCCTGCCAGAGCGCGCGCGACGCGGACGAGCAAACCTTCAGCGGCTACAACCGCCGGGGCAGCAAGGACAGCCAGTTGCGCTGAATCGGGGCCGTGAGCGCGCGACCGTCGGTTGTCCGCATGATGATCGTGCAATAGGATGCGCTTGCCCCGGGGAGGGCAACTGCTGAAGGGGAAAAGCATGAAGAAGTTGATGTGCGTGGCGGCTGTTGCCGCTGCTTCGGGTAGCTATTGACTACAAGACGATCAACCAGATTTTCCAACGAGTACAAGCAGTATCAGAATGGGGAAAAATGATGAAAAAGATGTGGTTCGTCTTCGCTGCTGCGACGCTTTTGAGTGGATGCGCGTTTAACGCAGAGAACGTCAATTTGCATCCGACTATATCCAGCCCGCACACTTCAGAGGGGCAGGGTGTCTCTGTTGCAGTTCATGTTGTGGATGACCGTGCTTCGAAATCCTTGGGCCACAGGGGTACCGCTTACGGTGCGGCTGCGGAAATCACGACCAATGCAGACGTTGCGGCGATCGTGTCTGACAAGGTCGCACAGGCTTTGGCAGCGCGCGGGTTCACTGTGAACGGCCCTGACAGGGAGAACAGCGCAAAGCTGACTGTGGAAGTTCGTCTTCTGGACTACTCCACGTCAACGGGCTTTTGGACCGGAGGAGTCCAAGTTCAAGCGGCTCTGAAGGCCGTCGCAAGCAAGTCGGGGAAGAACTTTGAGCAGATGTACCGATCGAATAATGAGCATCGTGTCGTTGTAGTTCCTCCGGCGGACACGAATGAAGAATGGATCAACGAAACTCTCGGTGATGTCATTACAAAGCTCGTTTCGGACGACAAACTAATCGAGTTCCTCGCAGGTTAGCAGTTCGCCCGTTGGATGCAGATGGCCTTGGTTGTGCTGCATCCTGCAGTAATAGATTCTCCAGGTGTGATCCTCTCCGCTGCGGCACCATACGCGCCGCAGCGGATCACTGCCGGGGGCTGGAACCGGGGCTCCGGCAGCGCCGGCATCGCGCAGAACTATTCGGCCATTCCGTAACGATTGCCGCCGGCCTTCTTGGCGGCATACATCGCCCGATCCGCTTCGCGCAGGAGATGCTGGGCGTCCTGGCCGTGCTCGGGAAAGATCGCAACGCCGATGCTGGCGGTGACCGACGTCGGACCTTCGGTCAGCTCGAACGGCCAGCGCAGGGCGGCGAGGATCTTGTCGGCCACCGTCATCGCGCCTTGCGGGCTGGTGGTGCCGTTCAGCAGGACCACGAACTCGTCGCCGCCCATGCGGCCCACGGTATCGGTGTCGCGCACGCAGCTTGCGATGCGCTGGGCGACTTCGTGCAGCAGGCGATCGCCGGCGTCGTGACCGAGCGTGTCATTGATGGACTTGAACCGGTCGATGTCGATGTAGAGCAGCGCCAGCATTTCCCTCTCGCGCGTCGCTCGCGCGATCGCGCCGCCCAGGCGTTCGTCGAAGAGCGTGCGATTTGCGAGATCGGTCAACGCGTCGTGCTGGGCGGTGTGTCGCAGCCAGGTCTCGCTCTGCTTGCGCTCGATCGCGGCGGCCACCTGTGCGGACACGAACTGCAGCAGTTGCATGTCCGCTTCGGTGTAGCGGGTATCGCCGGAGTAACTCTGCACCACCAGCGCGCCGAGCGTGCGCTCGCGCGTTTGCAGCGGCACGCCCAGCCAATCCAGCGAATCACTGCCGATGATCGTGCGCACGTTGGGAGGGAGCAGCTCCTGCATGCCGGGTTTCAGCAGCAGCGCCTTGCCGGTGCGGATCACTTCCGCACTGAGCGTGCCGGTGCCCAGCGGGCGCGGCGCCGGCACGGCGTCGTGTTCGTCCACGAAATAGGGGAAGCTCAGGATGTCGCGCGCTTCGTCGTACAGCGCCACGAAGAAATTGCGCGCGGGCAGCAGGCCGCCGATGATCGCATGGATCTGTTTGAACAGGTCCGGCAGGTCGGTGGCCGTGTGCGCGGCCTCGGAGATGGCCAGCAGCGCAGCCTGCATTGCTTCGGCGCGCTTGCGGATGGTGATGTCGCGCGCTACCGCGATGCGGATGCCATCCTGCGGCGACCAGCGCGCCGACCAGAGGATGTACGCGATGCTGCCGTCCTTGCGGATGTAACGGTTCTCGAAATTCGGATTGGGCGTGCCGCTCATGATCTTTTCGGCCGCGGCGAGCGTGCGTACGCGATCGTCGGGATGGATCATCTCCAGCATCTGCCGGCCGATCATTTCCTGCGGGGTGTACCCGAAGATCTGTTCGCAGGCCGCGCTGGCATAGATGAAGCGACCGGCCCTGTCCACGATGCACACGGCATCCACCAGCATGTCCAGCACGTGGTCGAGCCGCGTGCGGATGGTGGATTCCAGGGGATGGCGGGGCAGGGTGGAAACGTTGCTCGACATGACTGCTGCGGGCGTGCGCCGATGCGCGTGTTGTGCTCGCGCCGATTGTTGCAAGGACGGAGCCAGCCCGGTGTGTCGTACTGTGAACTTTTCCGGTCGGAAGCGGAACCGTGACAAAGGTCACGCGCGCGCCATTCACCGATCGGGAGCACAATGGAAAGCGCTGTTCCCTTCAAGGATGTCCAAGGAGCCTGCCATGCGTTTGAAACTGTTCGTTGCATTGATCGCGCTCGTACCGGCCGCGATGGCGTTCGCCCAGCCGCCCGCGCCGGGCGCTTCGGCCGCGACGCCGGCCTACATCACCGCAGCCATCCACGATCCTGCGCGCGCGGCCGACAGCAAGGACGATGCGCGCCGGCAGATCGCCGCGGTCATGACCTTCACCGGCGTGAAGCCGGGCGACAGCGTGCTGGAGCTGGTTCCGGGTTCCGGCTACTGGACGCGCGTGTTCAGCGCGGTGGTCGGACCGGACGGGCACGTCTATACGGTGTGGCCGGACGAGATGGAGAAGTTCAGCGCCAAGAGTTACGCCAATTGGCAGTCGCTGGTCGCCACGCCGCACTACAAGAACGTCACTCTCTTGAAGGAGCCGGCCGCGCACCTCTCCGTGCCGCAGAAGGTGGACATCGTGTTCACCTCGCAGAACTACCACGACTACCACGATCCGTTCATGGGGCCGGTGGACATGCTGAGTTTCAACAAGCAGATCTATGATGCGCTGAAGCCGGGCGGCGTGTTCGTGGTGATCGATCACGTCGCGCCCGCAGGTTCCGGTGCGAGCGATACCAATACCTTGCACCGCATCGATCCGATGCTGGTGAAGAAGGAAGTGGAAGCCGCCGGATTCACGTTCGACGGCGAGAGCGATGCGCTGCGGAACCCGAAGGACACCCACACCGAGAAGGTGTTCGACAAGTCGATCCGCGGGCACACCGATCAATTCATCTACCGGTTCCGCAAGCCGAAGAGCGCCGGCTGAAACGCATGGTGGTCGTCATTCCGGTGAGAGCCGGAATGACGGCCGCTTTCCAGCGTCCGACTTCCGCTGCGCATTCGCGCGCGTGCGGAATGCATGTTCCATTGCCGCATCCACGCCGCACTCGCGGATCGGTGACATTGTGTTTCGCGAAGCGCGATTGCGTTAAGCGCATCACATTCGCCCGCGCGCGTGGCACCGCGTTTGCTCGCTCTCCCTCGAATCCAGCAGGAGGGAGCGAACATGTCCCCATCCACGATTCACCAGCAATCCGCGCGGCTGCACACGCTGCGCTTCATCTCCGGGGTCCACGTCCTGCGCTCGCTCGGGCTGGGGCTGGGCGCGCTGATGATCGGCGTTGTGCTTCATCGCGAACACGCGGGCCTGCTGCTGGAATGCGTGCTCGCCTTCTACGGGTTCGGATGGCCGCATGTGGCGCTCCTGCTGGCGAAACGCAGCGAGCGTCCGATGCGCGTGGAACGTACGAGCCTGATGATCGATTCAATGATCGGCGGCGCCTGGATCGCGCTGATGAATTTCAACCTGCTGCCGAGCGTGGTGCTCGCGACGATGCTTGCGATGGACTGCGTGGGGGTCGGCGGCAGGCGATTGCTGCTGCGGGGCCTGCTCGCGCAGGCCATCGCCTGCGGAGCGGCGATCCTGGTGTCCGGCTTCCACCCGACAACCGTGACGACCCAACCCGAGCTGCTCGCCAGCCTGCCGCTGATGATGTTCTATCCGCTCGCCGTGGCCGCGATGGCGAACCTGCTGAATCGGCGCGTGCACAACCAGAACCGGCTGATGGCGCGGATCAGCAGCATGGACGGCCTGAGCGAACTGCTCAACCGCTCGCACTGGGAAGAAGCCGTGGCCGGCGTGCTGGACAACCGCAAGCTGGACGGGCGCCCCGCTTCCCTGCTGATGATCGACATCGATCATTTCAAGCAGATCAACGATTACTACGGCCACGTGCTGGGCGACGACGTGATCGGCAGGGTGGGCGCGATCATCCGTCGCAGCATGCGCGAAGGCGATATCGCCGGGCGTTATGGCGGCGACGAATTCGGCGTGGTGTTGAACGGCGTCAACGCCACGATGGCCGCGCAGATTGCCGAGCGCATCCGCGCCAGCGTGCACGCGGCGAGCTTCGAGCAGGCCGAGGATCTGCGCTGCACGCTCAGCATCGGCATTGCAGAAGCCGACGAGCGCGTCGCCAACGCGCGCGAATGGATCCGCCAGGCCGACGCGGCGCTGTACGACGCGAAAATGCACGGCCGCAACCGGCTGGCCTCCGCCACGCGGAACTGGGCGCCGGACGCGCACGCCGCCTGATCCGGTTCGCTGCGGCATTGCGTCCGCTGCCGTACTCCGCCGCATCTTCGGCTGGTTGGCTCGGCTCGGCATGGCAGGTATCTTGCTGCGTGTCCGGCGTTGCCATTCCCGCGGATCCTTCGAGTTGGCCAGCCAGCCGCCCAAACCTGCGCCGCACGCCTACGCCCTGCGGTTCGTCGCCGGTGCGCACTTCCTGCGCACCCTGGGGACGGCGCTGGGTTTCCTTGCCGTTGGAGCGGTGCTTTACCGCAACGGCGCGGCGAAGCCGCTGTGGCTGGTGCTGGCACTGAACGGATTCGCGTGGCCGCATCTCGCACGCGCCCTGGCCCAGTCCAGCGAAGACCCCGTATGGGCGGAACGCCGCAACGTGCTGGTCGATTCCCTGCTGTGCGGCATGTGGGTCGTGCTGATGGGATTCAACACGCTGCCGTCCGTGCTGCTGACCACGATGCTGGCGATGAACTGCATCGGCGCCGGTGGCGGCAAGTTGCTGTGGAAGGGGTTGCTCGCGGAGGCGATCGCCTGCCTGCTGACCATCGCCTTGTGGGGTTTCAGACCGAACCCGCCCACAGGCCAGCTTGAGTTGTTCGCGTGCCTGCCGTTGCTGGTGGCGTGTCCGCTCGCGGTGAGTTGGGTGGCGTGGCGATTGACCAAGCGCGTGCGCCACCAGAATCGCGTGCTCGCGCGGATAGGCAGCATCGACGGGCTCAGCGAGCTGCTCAACCGCACGCACTGGACCGAAGCGGTCGAAAGCCTGCTGGACTACCCGCGCGGCGAGAGCCAGACCGCCTCGCTGCTGATGCTCGACATCGACAACTTCAAGCAGATCAACGACGAGTACGGGCATGTCGTCGGCGACGAAGCCATCGCGCGGGTGGGCCAGATCATCCGGCGCAACATGCGCAGCGGCGACATCGCCGGACGCTACGGTGGCGATGAATTCGCGATCGTGCTGAACGGCGTCGACGTGCAGGGCGCGGCCAACGTTGCCGAGCGCATCCGCACCAGCGTGCACATGGCGGGGTTCGAACACGCGGACAACCTGCGCTGCACCGTCAGCATCGGCATCGCATCCTTGCAGCCGGGCGTGCGCGATGCCCGCGAGTGGATCCGCCAGGCCGATGCCGCGTTGTACAAGGCCAAACTGCTCGGCCGCGACCAGTTGTTCGCGGCGAACTGGAGCCGCGAAACCGCGGCGGTGTAGCGTTTCCGGCCGATTCACGACGGCACTGGCGCGCCGTTCCGGTTCTGACATACTCCGGCCGCCTTCGGGGGGAAGGCGGGGGGCCGGCCATGGTCTTCAACTCGCTGACGTTCATCGCGTTCTTCGCGATCGTGCTCGCGATCCACTCGCTGCCGTTGCCGTGGAAGAGCAGGAAGATCAACCTGCTGATCGCGAGCTACCTGTTCTATTCCGCGTGGAATCCGCCGTTCGTGATCCTGCTGTGGATCTCGACGGTGGTGGACTGGTACGCCGCGCAAGGGCTGGTGAAGGCGCAGCGCCCGATCGCGCGCCGCGCATGGATGCTGCTGTCGGTGGCCGCGAATCTCGGGATGCTGGGCTACTTCAAGTACGGCGGCTTCCTGCTGGCGAACTTCACCGCGGTGATGGCGTCGCTGGGCGTTGTCTATCACGCGCCTGCGCCGGACATCGTGCTGCCGGTGGGCATCTCGTTCTACACCTTCGCGACCATGTCCTACACGCTGGACGTGTACCTGCGGCGCGCGCTGCCGGCGCGCAATTTCCTCGACTACGCGCTGTTCGTGACCTTCTTCCCGCACCTGGTTGCCGGTCCGATCATGCGCCCCACCGAACTGGTGCCGCAGTTCGAACAGCCGCGGCGGGCGACCCGGCAGCAGCTGTTCTTCGGCCTGGCGCTGATGACGATCGGCATGTTCAACAAGGTGGTGCTGGCCGACGGCTTTCTCGCCCGCGCAGCGGAGAGGGTTTTCGACAGCGACAAGATTCCCGGCGCGCTGGATGCCTGGATGGGCACGCTCGCCTTCAGCGGCCAGATCTTCTGCGACTTCGCCGGCTATTCGACCATCGCGATCGGCGTGGCGATGTGCCTGGGTTTCGCGATGCCGGACAACTTCAGGTTTCCGTACGCCGCGATCGGGTTCTCCGATTTCTGGCGACGCTGGCACATCACGCTGTCGTCGTGGCTGCGCGATTACCTCTACATCCCGTTGGGCGGCAATCGCCACGGCCCGCGCCGCACCTATGCCGCGCTGATGGGCACGATGCTGCTCGGCGGCCTGTGGCACGGCGCCAACTGGACATTCGTCGCCTGGGGCGGATTGCACGGCGTCTATCTGTCGGTCGAACGCTGGCTGCGCAAGCGCTTCAAGAATTTCCGGCCGAACATTTGGGCGTTGCTGGCCTTCGGCTTGATCACCTACGCCCTGGTCAACGTGACCTGGGTGTTTTTTCGCGCCAGGACTTTTTCGCGCGCGTGGACGGTCTTGCGCGGCATGGCCGGTGCCAATGACAAAGCCGTGCCGCTGCTCACCACCGAATCGCTGGTGGTGGTGGCCGCCATCGTCGGCGGGCTGGTGATCACGCACTGGCTGATGCGCAACCGCACGCTGGAATCGGTGCTGGCGCGCGCGCCGGCGGCGGTACTGTCGTGCACCTGGGCGTTCATGGCGTTCGCGATCGTCGCCACGCAAGGCAACGGCAATGCATTCATCTACTTCCAGTTCTGAATCGGCCAGTTCTGAATCGGCCAGTTCTGAATCGACCAGCTCGGCCGTTGCCGAGCTTGTCGTCGAACGTTCGGTGAGCGCCGAGGCGCGCATCGCCTTGCGCCCGGGCTTGCGCCAGACGGCTGCTGACCGCCCGGGGCAGGCGCAGCCGGTTCCCGAGCGCGACATCCCCGATCGCCGTTGGGGCGCGATCATGTTCGGTGCGCTGGTGCTGACAGTGCTGATGCTGGGCGCGTGGGAATGGCATTGGCGCAGCTTCGGCGTCGAGCCGGGCATCGCCAACAGCGATGCGCTGTGGGCCACGCAACGCCGCCGCATCGACAATGGCGAAGGCGATGGCGCGACGGTACTGATCGGTTCGTCGCGCATGCTGTTCGACCTGCAATTGCCGGTCTGGAAGAAGCTTTCGGGCAGGCGGCCGATCCAGCTCGCGCTGGAGGGCACCTCGCCGATGTTCGCGCTGGAGGATCTGGCTGACGACCCGGATTTCAGGAATGGGCGCCTGCTGGTCGGCGTTGCGCCAGACATTTTTTTCAGCGGTTACGAATACCGCAGCGACGTGTTGAATTACACCCGCAAGCAGTCGCCGTCGCAGAGGGTCGGCCAGTGGCTTTCCATGAAATTCGTGGAGCCGCATCTCGCCTTCGACGATCCCGATTACGCATTGCCAGCCGTGCTCGAACGGCAGGATTGGTGGCCGGTGCGCCCCGGCATGCATCCGCACAAGGATGTCCGCAAGCTGATGGTGGTGGTGGATGAGGATCGTGCCAGTCATATCTGGGACAAGCTGGAGAAGGATCCGGCTTACGCCGCCCTGGCGCAGAGCATCTGGGCGCAGCACTTCGAATCCGGGCCCGGCATGCCGACGCCCGAGGAGTTGCACAAGACGGCCGCCGAGCAGATCGGGCGCGCTGCGAAAGCGGTTGCCAAGCTGCACAAGCGCAACGTGGAAGTGATTTTCGTGCGCACGCCGAGCGTCGGCCGGTACCTCACTTTCGAGGACAAGATGTTTCCCCGCGCGAAAACCTGGGACGTGCTGCTGGCGAAGACCGGTGCCCCCGGCGTGCACTTCCAGGATCACCCGGAGATGCAGGGCTACTGGCTGCCGGAATGGTCGCACCTGTCCGCGCGCGATGCCGTGCGTTTCACCCGGGCGCTGTACACGATCATCGAGCGCGACATCGAGCATCGTCTGCCGGCGGGCGACTCGCAGGCTCGTTGATCTCGCTCGTGCGGGCGCGCCACCGATCTGCGTGGTAGAAAGGATGGATGGCGCAGCGGCGAACCAGATCGGCTGGTCAGCAGATGGAGCTCGGCGGTTTCACCGCGCAGCCGGCGAGCGATCGGCTGTTCCTGGCGGTGCATCCGGACCCACAGGCGGCGGAACACATCGTCGAGCTGGCGCGCTCGTTGCGCGCGCGGCACGGCTTGCGCGGCAACACGCTGCCTGCGGAGCGTCTGCACGTGACCTTGCATCATTTGGGCGATCACGCCGGATTGCCGGAATCGCTTATCGCCGCGGCGAGCGAAGCGTCGGCGCGGATTGCAGTGCCACCGTTCGATGCGTGTTTCGATTGCGTGGCGAGTTTCCCCGGGAGTGCGCGCAAACGGCCCTGCGTGTTGCGCAGCGGAAAGGATGATTCGAATCCGGGGCTGTTCGCGTTGCAGGCCGAGCTGGGTGAGCGGCTGCGTGCAGCAGGGCTGGGCCGCTACATCGAGCGACGCTTCACCCCGCACGTCACCTTGCTGTACGACGAGAGCAGGCTGGCGCCGGAACCTGTGCCGCCGATCGGCTGGCGGGTGCGCGAGTTCGCGCTGGTGCACAGCCTGATCGGCAGGGGCGAACACCGGATAGTGGCAAGATGGAGCTTGCCCGCTTGATTGAGGCGCGCGGACATCCCTGTCCGCAATTTGCGAGTCGCTGGATCAGTAGATTCCGATCTGCAGCGCGTACTTGGTGACGTCGCCGGTCGCGGCGGTCGACGGATCCTGGTACACGCGGACGGTAAAGGTTCCGTCCGTTTCCGGTTTGGTGGTCCAGGTGGTCGCGCCGCTGCTCATGGTGTCGACCAGCGGCTTGCGCGAATCGGCGGACAGCACCTTGAAGTACAGGTTCGGATTGCGCGAGATCAGGTTGATCTGGAGCGTCTTGCCGGCGTCGGCGGTGAACGAGTACTCCTGGTAATTGGAGGTCTTGGTCACGCTGCCGATGGTCTGAGTCCACGGATTGCCGGGAGTGAAGTTGATCGGCTCGGCGGACAAGGCGGGCATCGCCATCGCCAAGGCCAGTGCGGCACCCAGTGCGCCGCGAAGCAGGAACTGCTGCATGGGATCGGTCCTGTAGGTCTTCAATCAAAAAAGAACATTCAGCATAGCATCGCCCAAGCTGCCGGAGCATGAGACACTGCGCGCCGTTTGGTTGTCCGGAGCTGCTGCACGATGTTGATAACGCTTCTGCTGATCGCCGCGACCTGCATCGTCTCGTTCGTCGCGTTCAGCAATTCGAGGGTGATCGATGCCCTGATCCTGTGGCCGCCGGCGATCAAGCGCCGCCACGAATACTGGCGGCTGCTGAGTTACGGCCTGGTGCACGCGGATGGGCAGCACCTGCTGTTCAACATGATCACGCTGTTCTTCTTCGGGCGCGCGATGGAAGGCTTCTACGCGCAGTTCCTCGGTGCGTTCGGTTTCGCCTGGTTCTATTTGGGCGGGCTGCTGGTTTCGATCCTGCCGAGCTGGTGGACGCACCGCAACGATTCCAATTACCGCAGCCTCGGTGCTTCGGGCGCGGTGTCGGCGGTGCTGTTCGCCTTCATCCTGTTCCAGCCCTGGGCGATGATCTTCGTGTTCTTCCTGCCGGTACCTGCGATCCTGTACGCGATCGCCTATGTCGCGTATTCGATCTACAGCGAGCATCGCGGCCTGAGCCCGATCAACCACAGCGCGCACATGTGGGGCGCCGCGTACGGGATCCTGTTCACCGTGTTCATGTATCCGCCCATCGTGGTCCACTTCGTGGAAGCATTGAAGAATCCGCATTTCGGCATGTAAACGCCGGGTTCGCGTTCGGCCCGGCAGGATGGCATCTGTGGAATGCAAGACGCTCGATTTCGCGGAAGGTTTTCGCGTCGCGTTCGGCAATGCCCGCGCGCAAGGCGCGGTCATGACGATCGCGCCGGGCGAAAGAGAGGGCGATGCGCACAACCGCCACGCCGATGCCGACCAGTGGCTGTACGTGGTCGAGGGCAGCGGCACAGCGGTGGTGGAAGGCAAGCCGCACCCGCTGCGGCCGGGCGTGCTGTTGTTGATCGAGAAGGGCGAGCGCCACGAAGTGCGCAACGACGGACGGCAGCCGCTCAGGACGCTCAATTTGTACGTGCCACCTGAATATTGAGAGCCCGGTACTGAAAAGTTCGTACTAACCCTTCGTCGTCACTCGCGTTTTCTGCTACATACCTGTATCATGCCAGGCACTGTGTTTGCCGGGTCACGGTAAATCGTGGCCCGATGCGCGTTCCGCTCATCGTTTTGCCCCGCTTACTCCCCGCAACCAGTTCATGCTGTAGGCTGTTTGAAGCTGCGGCAATTCAAAACGTTATCAGGAGTTTGTCATGTCAGATCGAAAGACCGGAACCGTCAAATGGTTCAATGATGCCAAGGGCTTTGGCTTCATCAGCCAGGAAGGCGGCGAAGACTTGTTCGTGCATTTCCGCGCGATCCAGGGCACCGGCTTCAAGTCGCTGCAGGAAGGCCAGAAGGTCAGCTTCGTGGTGACCAAGGGCCCGAAGGGCCTGCAGGCCGACCAGGTCCAGGCGGCCTGAGCTTTACCGTTGTACCGCGCCGGGCGGAGCTTCCGCCCGGCGTTTTGCTTTTACGCCAGCGCGTGATGCGTCTTGCGAGTTGCCGATCCTGTGTCGATGCCGGGGTTGGACCATCCGGCCGACAGGAGACCAACGATGCTGACGATCACCGTTCGCGGCTTGCCGCGCAGCATGACCGAACCCGCGCTGCGGGCGATGTTCGAGGATCACGGCAAGGTGCGCAGCCTGCGCATGGCCAAGGATCTTTTCAGCGGCGAGTGCAAGGGCTTCGCCGAACTGGAGATGGAAGGCCACGAGGCACGCGCGGCAGTGAGCGCATTGAACGGACGCAGCACCGATCACGGCATGTTGCAGGTCAGGCTTGGCAAGGATGAACCGCGCCGCGGCCGGCGCTGAGCGCCGTCGCTTGCCGGCATCCGGCCAATCGCGATAATCGCGCTGTACCGGTTCCCGGAGCAGGGCAATGATCTACCAGGGCGGGTGCCATTGCGGGCGGATCGCTTTCGAGGTTGAAGGCGAGCTCGGGCAGGTGAACGAGTGCAACTGCTCGCACTGCCGGCCGAAGGGCTATCTGCTGTGGTTCGTGCCTCGCGCGCAGTTGCGCCTGGCGACGCCGGAAGCGGACATGAGCACCTATCGCTTCAACAAACACCGGATCGCGCACCACTTCTGCCCGGTGTGCGGCGTGGCGCCGTTCGCGGACGGCGAGAAGGACGGCAACAGGCTGGCGGCGGTGAACGTGCGCTGCCTGCAAGGCGTGGAGCCGCCGCAACTGGAAATCAGGCAGGTCGATGGACGCAGTTTCTAGTCGAGTGATGCCACGTCCGGTGCGCCGGATGTGACATCGGCGCCGAACAGGCGCACTATCGCGTTCGTGCGCGAGTAGCGCATGGGGGATGAATCAAGGAGATCGAGGACATGGCAATGAGCCGAGCCCGCAAGTCCACCAAACACGCCGGCAGGAAATCCGCGCCGAAGAAACGCGCGGCGGCCAGGAAATCGGCTCCGAAAAAAGCCGCGCCGAAGAAGGCCGCCAGCAAGAGCGCCAAGCGCAGCACGGCGAAGCAGCCGGCACGCAAGGCCGTGAAGAAGTCCGCGCCGAGCAAGGCTGCGGCGAGGAAAGCTCCGGCAAAGAAGGCTCCCGCAAAAGGGAAGCCGGCCGTCAGGAAGGCGCCCGCCAAGCGCGCCAGCGGTACGCCCGGCCGCGCTGTCGCCAAGCCCGCGCGCAAGACCGCGCCCGCTCCGCGCGCGGTCGCACCGTCGCCCGCTCCCAAGGTCGAGCGCACTCCGGCCCCGCGGCTGATGCGCGAGCAGAGCTGGAAAATGCCGTCGGCTCCGGTGGTGCTGCCGCGCCAGCCTTCCCCCGCTGCGCAGGCGCCGGTTCGCAAGCCGCCGAAGCCGCGCGCGCCCAAGCCCAAGGCCATCAGCCACGAGCAGGCCGTCGCCAACCTTCAGGCCCTGCTGGAAGCCAAGAAGCGCCGCGAGCGCGAGGGGCCGAGCTGGCCGGTGCAGCAGCCGCCCGGAACGCCGCATCGCGACGAGCCTACGCATGCGGAGAAGACTTCGGAGCCCAGCCCCGAGGCAACGTATGCGCATGACGTGCCGCATGACCGCGGTGTCACGGAGCGCTGAAACCCGCGTCGCTAAGGGAAAACTAAGAAACTAAACTCTTCAGTTTAGATTTAGCGCGGCTGTGCGAGACTGCAATCGTCCGAGGAGGATGATTGCCATGCAAACCCAACGCTCTCTTTTCCGCAACAAGGTGATGCTGCTCTGCGGCCTGTTGACGGCCGGCATGATTGCCGCGCCCGGCGCATTTGCCCGCGACCACGACTATTCCCGCTATTCGGGGCACCGCGACTACGACCGCCACGGATGGCACGATCGCGACCACGGCAACAACGTGGGTGCCTTGCTGGCCGGCGCGATCATCGGCGGCGTGATCGTGAACGCGATCGATCATTCGCACGATTACTCCCGCACTTACTACGCGCCGCCGTCGGGCTATTACTACAACGACGGTTACGGCTACGACGGCAACCGTTACCACGACAACGGTTACGGTGGCGGCTATTACGGGAACGGCTACGGCACCACGTATTACGGCAACGGCTACGCGCCGACGTACTACCAGCCTGCCTATAGCCAGTCGGGCTACTACGACGGTTATTGATCGCCGCACCCGAGTTGATCGCGAGAAGCCCGGCGCAAGCCGGGCTTCTTTACATCGCCCGTCCGACCTTTGCCGGCGCTCGCCGCCGCGAACGCCGCCAGAGGTACACCGGCAGGCCTGCCAGCAAAAGCACCGCGCCCCAGGCCAGTGCTTCGGCGCCGGTGCCGATGAGCGCCCACACGCTGAAGCCCAGTGCAAGCAGGGCGACGACCGTTTGCGTCGCCGCCCGCACGCTTGAACGCCGGTCGTGGTGGATCCGCAGCGCAGCCGCGCTGCATGCCAGATAAGGAAGCAGCGTGGTCGCGGTCGAGAGCAGGATGGCGAAGGTGAACAGCGCAACCAGATGTTTCTGGAAATTGGCGAGCACCAGCGCGCTGGAGAGCGCGGTGCTGATCAACAGTCCGGCGGCCGGCGCGCCGCTCCCGTTGCAGCGCGCGAACACCTGCGGGAACAAGCCGTCCTCGGCCGCACCACGGCCGACCTGGCCTTGCACCAGCACCCAGCCATTGAGCGCGCCGATGCACGACACCGAGGCCACGACCGCGAACAGCATGCCGGCGAAAGGCCCCCACAATCCCGATGCGGCATCCGCAAACGGTGCGCCGGAAGCGGCGAGTTGTCTTTCGGGCACCAATCCCACGACCGCCATGCACGCGAGGATGGTTCCGACGCCGGCGAGCGCGGTACCGAGCAACGTCGCGCGCGGAATCGTCCGACAGGGATCGCGGATGTCGGCACCGGCGACGGTTGCGCATTCGATGCCGAAGAATGCCCACATCGTCAGGGCGATGGTCGTGGTGGTGACGCCTGCAAGGTTTTGTGTGCCGCGATTGAACGGATGCCACGCCGAGGGCTCGAAATAGACCACCCCTGCGACCGCGATCAGCAGCAGCGGCAGGAATTTCAATACTGTGGTGATCAACTGGACCGCGCCTGCACTGCGCATGCCGCGCAGGTTCGCCAGCGTGCACAGGGCGAGCGCCGCGACCGATATGAGCGGCACGAAGGCAGGCGACTCCATGCGCGCCGGCAGCAGCGAATCGAAATAGCCGGCGAACGCAATCGCGATCGCGGCGTTGCCGCACGCGTTTGAGATCCAGTAGCTCCATGCCACCAGGAAGCCGGCGCCATCACCGAAGGCCATGCGTGCGTAGGCGGGAGGCCCGCCGCGCGATGGACGCTCCAGCCCCAGCCGCGCGAACACCATTGCCAGCAGCATTGCGCCGGAGAGGCTGACGCCCCAACCCAGCAATGCCGCGCCTCCATAAGGCGCAAGCGCGGAAGGCAGCAGGAACAACCCGGAACCGATGATGTTGCCGAGCACCAGCGCCGTCGCCATCCACAAGCCGAGTGCAGGCCGCGATGAACCCGCAACCGGCACGGCGGAATTCATGGCGCGGTCCGGTACGCCGTCCGCAGCAGTTCGTGGAAATGGTGCACGCCGTTCTCGCGCAACGGATTCAGACGCCCGGCGACGTAGGAGCCCGATGCCAATCCGCGCTGCACTTGCTCGCACATGTCCATGTCTTCGCGCTGCACGAGTTCGCTGAAAGCCTGATCCTGCCGGTGGCGCTCTGCAAGTGCCGGCGAATCCGGCGGGTAGTAGTAATCGAACACCACGCGGCAGCGCTCGGGGCCGGTCGGCAATACGCGATTGGTCTGCATGCGGCCGGGCATCACGTTCAACATCGTGTTCGGCCACACGAACCAGTACAGCGCCTCGCCGCTGCCGTACAGGGCGTCTCCGCTCTCCAGCGGGCTGTGCTGCAGCGAATGCCAGCGGGACGTCTCCACCACGTAGCTGCGGTAATCCAGCACCCGGTTCAATTCCGGATGGATGTGCGGGACGTGGTAGCCCTCCAGGTAATTGTCGATGTAGGTCTTCCAGTTGCAGGCGATGTCGTAGCTCTCGCGTGCATGGAATGCATGCTTTTCGATTGCATGCTCGCCCAGGCGCGCATCCATGCCTTCGAGCAGCTCGTCGAGCGGCGGCGCGTGTTCGTCCAGCGAACCGAACACCAGGTCGCGCCAGCTCGCGACGCGCGCCCGCGGCAACCGGATGCACGCGATATCGAAATCCGCGGCGCCCTGCATCTCCGGTGCGCTGAGCAGTTGCCCGTCGAGCGAATAGGTCCAGCCGTGATAATGACAGCGCAGGCGCTTCGCGTCGCGGCCGTCGCACAGCGCAAGCGGTCCGGCACGATGGCGGCAGACGTTGTGCAGCGCGCGCAGCTCGCCGTCGCTTCCGCGCACCACCAGCAGCGGTACGCCGGCGATCTCGCCCACGACATGATCGCCGGATCCGGTGAGTTGCGATGCATGGGCCAGCAATTGCCAGCTGCGCGCGAACACCGCGCGGCGCTCGAGTTCGTGGCTGCGCGCATCCACGTAGAAGTGCGCGGGCAGGGCGTGTGCGCTTTCCAGCGGTTGTGCAGCAAGGTCGATATCGGAGCCGGACATGGTTGTTCCCGTCGAGTGCGAGCAGTATGGTCGAGCTCCGGTCTGCTTGAAACCACTCCACACTCCTCACATTGGGTGAACGTGCGCTCTGTTCGAATGAGGCCCGGCATGGCAAGGATCGCCGCTCTCCAGCGCAGGACGCGCATGAGCTGTGGCCAGGGACGACGCGAGGCGCCACGGATGGCGCACATGGGCGAGGACAGCCGATGAATGCATCGCGATCCGCCATGGGCGCATATCCGGAATCGGCCTCGCTGATCGGCCGCTATCGCCACGTGCGCGAGGCCACGCTTGCCTGGTGCGACACACTCGCACCGGAAGACACCGTGATGCAGTCCATGCCGGATGCCAGTCCGGTGAAGTGGCACCTTGCGCACACCACATGGTTCTTCGAACAGTTCCTGCTCGCGCGGCAAGCCGGTTACGTGCCGCTGCACCCGCAATGGCGATACCTGTTCAACTCCTATTACCAGTCCGTGGGCCCGATGCACGCGCGCGCGCGGCGTGGGCTGCTGTCGCGGCCGACGCTTGCCGAAGTGCTCGACTACCGTGCACGCATTGACGAGCACCTGCAGGAATTGCTTGCCGGCGAACGCGGCGACGCGGAACTCGAGGCGCTGGTCGAGCTCGGGCTCAACCACGAACAGCAGCACCAGGAATTGCTACTCACCGACATCAAGCACCTGTTCTCGCTCAATCCGCTGCAACCGGCCTTTCGCAAGCGTGCGATCGCTGCGCCCGCGACGGAAGCGGTGCCACTGCGCTTCCTGCGGGGGCCGGAAGGCATCGTGCAAATCGGTCATGTCGGCGAGGGCTTTGCCTTCGACAACGAATTGCCGCGGCATCGCGTGCTGCTGCATGCGCATTCGATTGGAAATCGCCTGATCGCCAATGCCGAATATCGAGCCTTCATCGAGGATGGCGGTTATCGCAATCCGATGTTGTGGCTGTCCGAAGGTTGGGACGTGGTGCAGCGCGAGGACTGGTCGCGACCGCTGTACTGGAGCGAGGACCTGCAAGGCGAATTCACGCTGGCCGGCGTACAGGCTCTCGATCCGCATGCGCCGGTGTGCCACGTGAGTTTTTACGAAGCCGAGGCGTTTGCGCGCTGGGCCGGTGCGCGGTTGCCGCTCGAAAGCGAATGGGAAAGCGTGGCGGGGGCCGCCCCGCTTGAAGGCAATTTCGCAGATGACGACACACTGCACCCGCTGCCCGCGCCCGCCGGTCGCGATGAACCTGTGCAACTGTTCGGCGATGTCTGGGAATGGACGTCCAGCCCATATGTCGCCTATCCGGGGTTCAAGCCGGCCGCGGGGGCGATCGGTGAATACAACGGCAAGTTCATGTGCGGCCAGTGGGTGTTGCGCGGCGGCTCGTGCGCGACGCCGCGCGGCCACGTGCGTGCCAGTTATCGCAATTTCTTCCCGCCCGCGGCGCGCTGGCAGTTCTCCGGCATCCGTCTGGCGCAAGACGCATGAGCGTGAGCGTCAGCCCGCAACGCACCATCCGCCTGCACCGCGACCGGCCGGGGCGCGACCGCATGCGCGCGGACGTGCTGCATGGCTTGCGACTGCCGCACAAGCGGCTGCCGTCGAAATACTTCTACGACGCGCGCGGCTCGGAGCTGTTCGAGCTGATCTGCGATCAGCCGGAGTACTACCTGACGCGCGTCGAGCTTGCGATCCTGCGCGAGCACGTCGGAGAGATCGCCGAAGCGATCGGGCCCGAAGCGCTGCTGATGGAATACGGCAGTGGCAGCGGGCTGAAGACGCGACTGCTGCTGAAGCATATGGACGCACCCGTCGCCTACATGCCGGTGGAGATCGCGCGTGCGGCACTGCTCGAGAGCGTCGGCGTGTTGGCCTGCGAGTTCCCCGCGCTCGAAATGCTGCCGGTGTGCGCGGATTTCACCGAACCGCTGGCACTGCCGGTCCCGCGGCGAGAAATCCGCCGCACGGTGGCGTTCTTCCCCGGCTCGACCATCGGAAATTTCGACCACGAGGAGGCCGTGGAATTGCTGCGGCAATTGCGTGCGCGGATCGGGCGTGACGGCGCAGCGCTGGTCGGCGTGGATCTGAAGAAGGATCCGGCCGAGCTGGAAGCGGCCTACAACGACGCGGCCGGCGTGACTGCCGAGTTCACCCTGAACCTGCTGGCTCGCTGCAACCGCGAGCTGGGCGCGGATTTCGACCTTGGTGCGTTCCGCCACCGCGCGCGCTGGAATGCGCTGGCCGGCCGCATCGAAACGCACGTGCTCAGCTTGCGCCGGCAATCGGTGCGGATCGGCAATGAAAGTTTCCATTTCGATGCCGGTGAAGCGATGCTGGTCGAGTACAGTTGCAAGTATTCGCCGGCTGGGTTTGCGCAGCTCGCCGCGCGTGCCGGGCTGCGTGCGGGCCGGATGTGGACCGATCCTGGCTCGCGCTTCGGGCTGCAATGGCTGGAAGCCGATTCACCGAATTGAGTGGCCGGGCTCTAGGCAAAACCATACGCATGCGTACAATGCGCCGCGATGAGCCCTCCATCCCAAGAACAGCCGCCGCAGCCGCGGCCGCCTTATGAGCTGCGTTTCAGCGATCGCGGCGATTACCTGCGCGTCGAGATTGCAGGACCCGGAGACTCCCTGGAAGTCAGCCTTGCATACTGGCGGGAGATTGCCGCCGAATGCGAACGTCGCGGTACGCGCGCGCTGCTGGCGCTCGATCTTTTCGAGAACGAACCGCTGCCGCCGTCGGAGGTGGACCAGGTGATCGAGGCGATGCGGGAAAGCTACATGCGCAAGGTGCGGGTGGCTTACTGCGAATTGAACAGCGCGGTGGTGCCGCAGGCCGAATACGGCGAGCTGGTCGCGCGCGAAGCGGGCTTCACCGTGCGGGTCTTTGCCAGCGAACAGGAAGCCGAACTCTGGTTGCGCTATGGCGAGGTTTGATTCCGTGCGATCGTCGCGCGCACAGGTTTGAGATCGGCATGATGGGCCCCGAACAGGCACCCGCTTACGAACTGGAATTCCGCGATCGTGGCGATTATCTCTTCGCCAAGGTCAAGGGCGAACAGGACTCGCCCGAAATCACCCTCGCGTACTGGCGCGACATCGTGCGCGAATGTGCACGTCGTGGTACCACCCGATTGCTGGTCTGCGATGACCTGCGGGGCGAACCGGCGACGCCTGCGGATTTTGACTGGCTGGCGACGGCTCTGCGCGGCAGCGGCCTCGAGCGCGTGCGCATTGCTTTCCATGAGCCCGACAGCGCCAACCTGCGGCTGGTCGAACATGGCGAACTGGCGTTCCGCGAAGCGGGCTTCACCTTGCGCGTATTCGGCAGCGAACGCGAAGCGGAGTTGTGGTTGCGGTACGGCGTGTAGGGCGTTTCTTCATCGCTGTCCAACGCCTCGCCACAGTGGCGGGTTGCGACAGTCCTGCGTGTGTATTCCGGCACCCCCTCGCGCCCCGCGTTTTCGGCTACGCTCGCCCGGGACATTCCTGGGGAACGACATCATGCAGGCACGGTGGATCATCGCGGCGGCATTGCTGGCCGTGTGCGGAGCAGCTTCGGCGCAGACCGACAATACTTATGCGCGCGATCCGCAACAGCCCGTCGATCAGGCGTACACGGCCAGGATCGCCCAGTACACGACCGACCCGTCGTTCAATTCGCCGCTGACCGATTACCTGCCGGCGTCATCCACAGTGCCGACCCCCGAGAAGGTGCTGGGCGACATCGCCGGCGCGCCGAACATGTTGCCGTATGCGGAAGACGTGTACCGCTACTTCCGCATGCTCGCCGCCGCTTCGCCGCGGGTGAAGGTGTTCACCATCGGCAAGACCGAGGAAGGCCGCGAGATGATCGCGGTGGCGATCGCCGACGAATCGCTGATCGCGCAGCTCGATGCGAACAAGGCGCGGCTGGCGCAGCTCGCCGATCCGCGCACGCTCGGCATGGACGATGCGAAAGCCGCGGCGCTGATCAAGCAGACCACGCCGGTCTATTACATCACCGGCACCATCCACTCCACCGAGACCGGCGCGCCGACCGCACTGATGGAACTTGCCTATCGGCTCACCGTGGATGACTCACCGTACATCCAGTACATCCGCAAGCACGTGATCACGCTGATCACGCCGGTCGTGGAAGTGGACGGCCGCGATCGCATGGTGGATCTCTACAAATGGCATCGCGCACATTTGAACGAACAATATCCGCCACTGATGTACTGGGGCCACTACGTCGCGCACGACAACAACCGCGACGCGATGGGCGTGACGCTGGACCTCACGAAAAACGTGCTCGACACCTACGTCGGCTGGCACGCGCAGGTGCTGCACGACCTGCACGAGTCGGTGCCGTTCCTCTACGACAACACCGTGGGCGATGGCCCGTACAACGCCTGGATCGATCCGATCCTCACCGGCGAGTGGCAGCAGATCGGCTGGAACAATGTCGAGCAACTGACCAAGTTCGGCATGCCCGGCGTGTTCACGCACGGCGACTTCGATACCTGGAGCCCGGGCTACCTCATGTTCATCGCGGCGATGCACAACGGCATCAGCCGCCTCTACGAAACCTTCGGCAACGACGGCGCGGATACCGAGGAGCGCATCCTCGATCCGGGCGATTACGCGCGCACCTGGTACAAGCCCAATCCGCCGCTGCCGAAAGTGCTGTGGTCGCAACGCGACAACAATAATTACGAGCAGAGCGGCTTGCTCACGGGGCTGTATTACTTTTCGGAGAACGGCCAGAAGTTCCTCAACAATTTCTGGTTGAAGTCCAAACGCTCGATCGAGAAGCCGCAACTGGCCGGGCCTGCGGCATACGTGCTCAGCGCCGACGAGCAGCACAAGGGCGCGCAGGCGGATCTGCTGCGCGTGCTGTTGAAACAGCACGTCGAGATCAGCAAGGCGAGCGCGCCGTTTACCGTGCAGGTTGCCGATAACGATGCCGATGCGAAGCCTGCGTCCGGCCAACACGCACAGCCGACCGAGCCGCCGCGCGTGGAAACGCAGGCGCGCACGTTCCCGGCCGGTAGCTGGATCGTGCGCATGGACCAGCCGTATTCGCGCATCGCCGACACCCTGCTGGATCGCCAGTACTGGGCGCCGGACGATCCGCAGAAGCATCCCTATGACGACACCGGCTGGTCGTTCGGCGATCTGTTCGGCGTGGATGTCGCGCGCGTCACGGATGATTCGGTGCTGAAGGTGCCGATGCAGCAGGTCACGGATCTGCCGGCGCCCGCTTTCGATCTCGCATCGCTCGGCGTGCATGGCAAGCTGCCGCGCATCGCATTGATGCACACCTGGCTGTCCACGCAGACCGAAGGCTGGTGGCGGATGGCGCTGGACAAGCTGCACGTGCCGTACAGCTACATCAGCACGCAGGACGTCGCGCGAGAATCAAACCTGCGCGGCAAATACGACGTGATCCTGTTCGGGCCGGTCGGGTATTCCTCGACCAAGCTGATCATCGACGGCCTGCCGATGTACGGCAACCCGATGCCGTGGAAGAAGACCGCGCTGACGCCCAATCTCGGCGTGATCGATTCCACCGACGACATCCGTCCGGGCCTCGGCGAGACCGGTCTCGCCAATCTCAAGCGCTTCGTCGCGCAGGGCGGCTTGCTGGTGACTTCGGAAGACACCGCGAAATTCGCGATCGACACGGGGTTGGCGCCCGGCGTGTCGGTGGCGCCCGAGAAGGGCACGCGGGTGGTGGGCAGCGTGCTGCGCGCGGATCTGGTGGACAAGGATTCGCCGATCGCGCAGGGCTACGCGGACAGCTTCGCGCTCTACAGTTCCAGCGGACTGGCCTTCGACGTCAGCAACCAGACCATCGGCAATCGCGGCATCACGACGGCACAGGACTATCAAAAGCCCACCGGCCGCGGCGGTCCGGATGAACCGGATATCCCGGAAGGGCGTCCGTACCAGGCGCCGCCGGCGTTGCCGGATGTGAAACCGTGGCAGGCGGTGCCCTTGAATGCCGAGCAGAAGCGCAACAACGTGTTCCTGATCCCGCCGGATCAGCGCCCCGACGTGGTCGTGCGCTGGGCCGACGCCAACCAGTTGCTGATTTCGGGCCTGCTCGAAAACGGCGGCGCGATCGCACAGCGCGCGGCGGTGGTCAATGCGCACTACGGCAAGGGCAACGTGTTGCTGTTCGCCAACAATCCGATGTGGCGTGGCGAGACGATCGGCTCTTATGCAATGCTGTTGAACGCGATCGTCAGTTACGACCACCTGCATTGAGCACGCGCGAGGAGCACGCATGAAGCCGAGCCGCTGGCTGCCTTATGGATCGCTGCAAACGCGGCACCTGCGCCTGGTGCTGGGCACGGCACGCGTGATTGCCTGGATCGGCATGCTGCTGATCGCCGGCGGCATCGCCTGGGGCATTACCGCGTTGTGGCTTCACGCCGGCGGCGGCGCGGCTGGCTCGGGTCCGTACGCGATGATGGCAGCGACCTCGGTGATCGGCCTGATCGGCTATGGCCTGCTGGCGCTGGCCTTGAGCGGCGTGCTCGCGGCGCTGATCGGGATCGAGGAAAGCCAGCGCCGCCGCGTCGAACGCGATTGAGTGGAAAACAAAAAGGGCCTCGCGGCCCTTTTTGCTTCTGACGACTTTCAGTCGTTCCAGGCGTCGTACTGCGCCTTGCTGATGCTGCTGGCGTGCGGGGCGACGTGCAGCCAGTCGTTGTAGAGCGGCAGGTACGCCTGCGCCTCGGACTGGCTGATCCGGCCGTCATGATTGGTATCGAGCTGCGCGAACGGCGGCTTGGGGCCGTAATTGGTCGGTTCGGGCATTCCGTAATTCACCGTGACCGTCGCGCCCTGGGGGTTCTGGAACTGCACCGAATGCTCCTCCGTCATGCCGGGCGTGGCCGAAGGGGCAGCCATCGGCTGCGCCGGGAGATCGGCCTGATCGGCAGGTGGTGGAGGGGGAGGAGGCGCGGGCAACGACTGCGGCGCCGCCGGCGCAGCGGGCGGCGGAGGGGGCGGGGGCGGAATTGCTCCCTGCGGTGCGGGCGGCGGCGGGGGTGGAGCCGGGGGCGCGTATTGCGCTGAAGCTGCCGTGGCGAACAGGGATGCCACGGCGAGCGCGAGCAGGCGGGAAGGGGTGTTCATGATGGTTCTCCTTGATCGTCCTGATGGGGAGAAGGTGCGGCCGCAGGTCGGCCTGTCGGTCTCGGCCGTTCCAAACTAAGCGCCGGGCGATTAATCCAGACGGAACATGCCACCGTTCCTCGCAAATACCGGGATGCACTGGCATTTCCCTTCGGGCTTGCAGTACGATCCGCCCGCTGAGTTAGCCGGACCGCGGGGGCAATGCGGTCCATGGGGCCCGTTGCAACGATCGCATCGCTGTCTTCAAGCTCGCTAGTCAGTGCAACAAGGCGCGCGGTTTTACGCGTTGTGTCATTCAACATTCGAGTCGCAAGGAGTCAGTTATGTCGGATCGTCAGACCGGCACCGTCAAATGGTTCAACGATGCCAAGGGCTTCGGTTTCATCAGCCGCGAGAACGGCGAGGACGTGTTCGTGCACTTCCGCGCCATCCAGGGCACCGGCTTCAAGTCCCTGCAGGAAGGCCAGAAGGTCACCTTCACCGTGGTGAAGGGCCCGAAGGGCCTGCAGGCCGACCAGGTGCAACCTGCCTGAAGCCGCCTCCAGCGGTATGAACCATCCAAGCCCCGGCCGCAAGGCCGGGGCTTTTTGTTTGGCCCCGGCAAAATGTGTCCAAGCGCAAAACCGGTGAATCCGATGAACTGGTTCTCACTTTCGCTCCGCCGGCTGGCCTTGCCCATGCAGGGATTCCCGCGGCGGGCGCGAGTCCTTCCCGGGTTTGAGGTCACTTCGATGGGGAACATGGTGTCAGGCTGGCAATGGCTCTTGCGCGGTTCGCGGGGAGCAGCGGTCGAAGCCGACGAGGCATCGTGGCGCGGCTTGATCGAACGCAGCCCGGACGGCGTGCTGGTGGTCGGCGGCGATGCGCGGGTGCGGTACGCGAATCCGGCGGCCGCCAAGCTGCTGGGTTGGAGCGTCGAGCAACTGATCGGGTCCGCCTACGGCTATCCGCTTCGCGAGGACGCGCCGACCCAGGTCGAAATCACGCGCGCCGACGCGCCGAGCCTGACCGTGGAGATGCGCCTGGCGCAGACCAGCTGGAACGGCGAGCCGGCCTGGTTCGTCAGCCTGCACGACGCCACCGAGCGGCATCGCCTCTCCGCACTCGAAAAGGAACGCGTCGCGCTGCTGGCCACCATGGCGCAGGGTGCCTCGCTGCAGGAAGTGCTCGGCGCGACCGTGCGCCTGATCGAATCGCAGCATCGCCAGGCGATCTGCGCGGTATTGCTGCTGGACCAGGAAGGCGTGCACCTGCGACACGCCGCTTCGAACGGATTTCCCGCGGAGCTGATCCGCGCTTTCGAACAGGCCCGGATCGGCCCGGGGCAGGGTTGCTGCGGCACCGCCGCGTACGAGGGGCGCACCGTGATCTGCCCCGACATAGCCACCGATCCCGCCTGGCTGGACTGGCGCGACGGCATGCTGCGCTACGGTTTGCGCGCGTGCTGGTCGGTGCCGATCATTTCCAGCGCGCAGGAAGTACTCGGCACGGTGGCGGTGTATTACCGCACGCAGCGCGCGCCCACGCCGGCGGAACTGGAGCTGGCGAATGCCTGCGTGCAGATCGTCGGCATCGCCATCGAGAAACGGCAGGCGAGCGAGCACGTGCAGGCATTGGAAGCGGGTCGCCAGAACATGCTCGAGAAACTGCAGGCGTCCGAGGCGCAGTACCGCCTGTTGTTCGAGGGCAATCCGCACCCGATGTGGGTCTTCGACCGCGAGTCGCTACGCTTCCTGGCCGTCAATGATGCTGCCGTGCGGCATTACGGCTACAGCCGCGAAGAATTCCTGAAACGGAGCGTGCTCGATCTTCGCCCGGATGAAGACATCCCGCGATTCAGCGAGGTGGTGAACGAGGAATCGCATGGCCGCAAGGATCCCGGCGTCTGGCGGCACGTGCTCAAGGACGGCAGCTTGATCGATGTCGAGGTCACCACCGAGGACATTGTCTTCGACGGCCGGCGGGGGCGGCTGGTGTTGGCGAGCGACATCACGGCCAAGCTGACCGCCGAGCGCGAGCTGGCGCGCATCAGTCGCGCCCAGGCCATGCTGGGACGCTGCAACGAGGCCATCATCCATGCAGCACAACGGCAGGCATTGCTTGATGCGGTGTGCAGGATCGTGGTGGAAACCGGCGGTTACCGGATGTCCTGGCTCGGTTTTGCGGATCCGGATGGCTGGACGAGTCCCGAGGCTGCGGCAGGCACGGGCCTCGGATATCTGAAGGATCTGCGCCTGAGTTCAAGTGAAGACGAGCCCATGGGCCGGGGCCCCGGCGGACGCACCATGCGCAGTGGCAAGCCGGTGGTGGTGTACGTCTCCGACCCGGCGTTTGCGCCGTGGCTCCAAGCCGCGCAGGCCAACCGCTTCCAGAAGGTCATCATGCTGCCGCTTCGCGACGGCCAGCAGACCATCGGTTTGCTGGGCTTGTACGCGGGTGACTCCAATCCGGTCGCACCCGAAGAACTGCTGTTGCTGGAAAGCCTCGCCGACAGCATCACCTGGGCGGTTCTGCATTTGGGCGGCGAAGTCGAGATCGTGTAGGCGTGCTTTGCCTCGCGGCAGAGCGCCCACGAATTGCGTGGCGGGCTGGATCCGCCTTACGCCGCAGCCGGCACGAAGTGCAAAGCCAATCCGTTCATGCAATACCGCAATCCCGTGGGCCGCGGGCCATCGTCGAACACGTGCCCGAGGTGTCCTGCGCAGCGACGGCACAGCACTTCGGTGCGCACCATCATCAAGCTCGTGTCCTGGCGAGTCGCGATGGCACGCGGCAACGGTTGCCAGAAGCTCGGCCAGCCGGTGCCCGAATCGAATTTGGTGTTCGACGAATACAGCGGCAGCTCGCAACCGGCGCAGCGATAGATGCCCGCGCGGTCTTCGTGGTCCAGCGGGCTGCTGAAGGGCGGTTCGGTCGCGGCCTGGCGTAATACCGCGTAGCGTTCCGGCCCCAGCCGTTGCCGCCATTGCGCGTCGGTGAGCTTGAAGGTCGGTGGCGGCGTGAGATCCACCGCGACCACGTCTTGCGCGCTGTGCGCGATCAGCGCGACGGCGCCCAGGCCCAATGCACCGATGCTGCCGGCAAGGAAAGTGCGGCGGTTCATGCGATCGTTCCGGTTGCGGATTCGTCCAAGCAGACCGCGTGAGCCGCGATGCGCTTACGGCCTGCCGCCGGTGGAGGCGGGAGCCGGCGCTGCACCGCAGCTTTTGCCGTGCAATGCTTCCTGCAATTGCCGCGACAGTGCCGTGCAGCGTTGGTCGAGCGTGGCGCGCTTGACCGGGTCGCGCGCGTCGCGCCGCAGGCTGTCGCGCATCAGTTCGTAATGCGCTTCGATCTGGTCCGGGGCGAAGATCCCGGCGGCGCGATGGCAGGCCTTGTAGGTGGAAAGGTATTGATCGCAGGAGGCCACGCCGACCATGCCGTTGGGCGCGGGCGGCAACTGTTCGTTCGGAGCCGTTCCCGTTCCATTGCTCGGGATCAGCGGCGCCGGTTGCACCGCGTGCGAGGCTCCGCTGTTCGGTATTGCGGCGCTTCGCCGCGGCGGGCTGGCACAGCCGGCCAGCAGCAGCCCGCAGGCGAGCGCAAGCGCCAATACGTGGCGCGGGCATCCGGTCATCTCCAAGCCTCCCTTCAGACGCATGCGAACGGCGCGTGCAACTTTGCACGCGCCGGCGCAATGCGTGATGAATGGATCGCGTGGATCAGCCCGCGCGGCGCAGCCTGAGATCGGCCACGTTGCCGGCCTGGTTCGCCGCCTTCGCGGAGGGCTGCCGCGCCGAAGCGTGCAGTTGCCGCGCGCGGCGGCCACGCGTCAGCACCGCCGCGACCAGATGCCGCGGCAGGATCGGCTTGGTCAGGAAATCGTCGCCGCCGGCGGCGAGCGCCTGGAAGCGGGTTTCCGAATCCTGGTCACCTGACAGGAACACGATCGACGTGCTGGCCGCATCCTGCTGCCCGCGCACGGCAGAAGCGAGGCTCAGGCCGTCCATGTCCGGCATGTAGAGGTCCAGCAGCACCACTTCCGGACGGAACTCGGCGAATTCGGCCAGTGCCTGCCGCGCATCGGTGTAAAGCCGCGTCTCCACGCCGGCGTGGCGCAACACGCTTTCGCAGAACATCGCCTGGCTGCGATCGTCGTCGATGATCATCGCGCGCAGCGGCGCGCTGTCGCGCTCGCGCAATACGCGCGCGGCGCGCTCGGCGAGCTGCGCGGGGTTGTCGTCGAAATTCAGCACCATGTCCGCGCCGCCGCGCAGCGCGGACATGCGCTGCTGCAGCGAATTCTCGCGCAGCATGGCCACGAACAGAGGCCGGCCCGCGCTGCCGCCCAGTTGCAGCGCGGCGCGTTCCAGTCGTTGCAATTCGCCAAGCTGCGCCTGATCGACCAGCACCACGTGCATCGCGTGTTCCGGCGGCCGCTGCAGCGCGTCGTCGGCGTTCGAACGGGCGGTCAGCGCCACGCCGCGCTCGGCCATGCGCATGCACATTTCTGCCACGAGGCTTGCGTCTTCGCTGACATACAGCAGGTGGGCCAGCTTGGACTGCGCCGGTGCCTGCGCCGGCTGCACCGCGGCCGGCGCGTGATCGCTGCCGAGCGTACGGCTCATGCGGATCAGGTTGGCGCGCTGGTTCGCGTCCGGGCTGCGGCCGTCATCCACGAACGAACACAGGTACACCGAAAGCTCCACCGCGGCACTCGCCAGTTCGTCGTCGTGCAGACCGTCCGCGGCGGATGCAATGCGATCGAGGTCGTCGTGCAGGGCCGCGACTTCGGCCAGCGGCCAGCCGTGCTCGAGCATCGCCTGGAACTTGTGGGCCCACTCCGCGCCCCAGCCGCGGACAGCCTGATTGTTCGTCGTCATGCCTGCATCCACCCCTGATTGTGCGAGCGTGGGTACGACCTAGATCTGCCGCGCGATCGCTCGTGGGCGCCGGCACATTCCACTGATGCAAGTGTCGGGCGAGAGCGGCCTGCGCGAATGCAAAGCCCATCACGTGTTTGCGTTCTGAAACAAAAACCTATGCACTTGCGCGGCCTTTCGAAGCGCGCGATGGTGTCGGCTCCTGCATGGAGGGCGGCATGGGCGAGGCGATCACCTTGTTGCGCGGGCGCGAGCACGACCTCGGCGGTTTCCACGTGCGCCGCCTGTTGCCGCAGATCCAGTGCCGCAGTGTCGGGCCGTTCGTGTTCTTCGACCACATGGGCCCGGCGCATTTCCCTGCCGGCATGGGCGTGGACGTCCGCCCGCATCCGCACATCGGATTGGCGACGGTGACCTGGCTGTTCGAAGGCGTGATGCGCCATCGCGACACGCTGGGCAGCGTGCAGGATATCCGCCCCGGCGCGGTCAACTGGATGACCGCCGGCCGCGGCATCGCGCATTCCGAGCGCACGCCGCCCGAGGCTCGCGTGGAGGGCGCGCCGCTGCACGGGATCCAGACCTGGGTGGCGTTGCCGCTGGCGGACGAGGAAACCGAGCCGGCGTTCCACCACATTCCGGGCGACCAGCTGCCGCGCATCGAAGAAGAGGGCGTGCGCCTCACCGTCGTAGCCGGCAATGCGCGCGGATTGCGTTCGCCGGTGCGGGTGTTTTCGCCCACGCTGTACCTGGCCGGCGAACTGGCCGTGGGCGCGACGTTCGAGCTGGACGACGAGCACCAACAGCGCGCCTTGTACGTGGTCGAAGGCGCGATCGCGATCGGCGAGCAGCATGTGCAGGCGCAAACGTTCGCCGTGCTGCCGCAGCAGGGCCCGGTCAGCATGCGTGCGACCGAAAACTCGCGCGTGGTGATCCTCGGCGGTGCGCCACTGGATGCGCCGCGACACCTGTGGTGGAATTTCGTCTCGTCGTCGCGAGAGCGCATCGAACGGGCCAAGCGCGACTGGGCCGAAGGCCGCTTCGGACTGGTTCCCGGGGACGAGCAGGAATTCATTCCGCTGCCGGAACGGTGATTCAGTGATGCCGAAGTTCGCCAGCTTCCGCGAGTTCTATCCGTACTATCTCGGCGAGCACACGAGTCGCCGCTGCAGGCGCCTGCACTTCATCGGCTCGTGGCTGGTGATCGCGTGGATCATCGTCGCGATCGCAACGCGCAATCCCTGGTGGCTGATCGGGGTGCCGCTGTGCGGCTACGGATTCGCCTGGTTCGGCCACTTCGTCTACGAGAAGAATCGCCCGGCCACGTTCCGGCATCCGCTCTACAGCCTGATCGGCGACTGGGTGATGTTCGGGCAGATCCTGCGTGGAAGGATTGTCATCTGATCGCAGTAGGGCGGACAGTGTCCGCCGCCATGAAAGCCGGCGGGCAGTGCCCGCCCTACAGGCCCGGGTGATGTTCCCGCAAATCCTGCGGGAAAGTATGCCTATTTGAGTAGGGCGGGTCTTGACCCGCCATTTCGAATCGATGGGTCAAGGCCCGCCCTGCCTCCATGACTTCCATCCCATCGCTTTGTAGCCGGATTCAAGTCAGGCTAGCGCACCGAACGACCACCGTTCGTTTCGTCGTACCACTTTCGACGTCGGGGAGATATCGCAATGATTGCACGTGCCGTGTTCGCGCTCGCGCTGCTGGCGTGCGCGGGTTCCGCCTGGGCCATGACCGCCGATGAGCTGGTCGCCAAGAACGTCGCCGCGCGCGGCGGAATGGACAAGCTCGAGGCGATCAAGACGCTGAAGATGCAGGGCCAGTTGATCGCCGGCGGCGGCTTCAAGCTGGCCTACACCGAAGTCCACAAGCGCCCGGACAAGGTGCGCGACGAAGCCAGCGTGCAGGGCCTTACGCAGGTGATGGCCTGGGACGGCGAACAGGGCTGGAGCATCCAGCCGTTCGGCGGCCGCCGCGATCCGATCCCGATGTCGGCGGACGATGCCAAGCAGCTCGCCGAGGATGCCGACATCGATGGCGCATGGGTCAATGCCCAGGCCAAGGGCAACACGGTCACCTATCTCGGCACCGAGGACGTGGACGGCACCAATGCCCACAAGCTGCAGGTGCAGTTGAAGGATGGCAACACGCTGATCGTCTACCTCGATCCGGATGCCTACCTGCCGATCCGCGAAATCGCGCGCCGCACCGTGCGTGGCGCGCCGGAGGTCACCCAGACCGACTTCGGCGATTACGAGCAGGTGGATGGCGTGTATTTTCCGTTCGCCATCACCACCGGTCCGAAGGGCGCCACGCCCGACCAGATGATGCAGATCAGCATCGACAAGGCGCAGGCAAACGTGCCGGTCGAGGATGCGGTGTTCGCATTCCCGGCGAAGAGTTCTGCGTCCGCGGCCAAGCAGGGGAGCAAGTGACATGAAGCGAATTCAATTCCGCAGCGCGCTTGCGCTGGCCGTTTCGCTGGGCCTGATGACCGCCGGCGCGCAGGCCGCGCCCGCCACCGAGCACGCGGCCACTTTCGACAGCGGCGCGATCTCCGGCTTGAACGCCCGCAACATCGGTTCGGCCACCATGAGCGGCCGCGTGTCGGCCGTGACCGCTGTGCCGGAGAAGAACGGCAAGGTCACCATCTATGTCGGCGCGGCCAGCGGCGGCGTGTGGAAATCCACCGACAGCGGCACCACCTTCAAGCCCGTTTTCGACAAGCAGCCGGTGATGTCGATCGGATCGATCGCGATCGATCCGAATCACCACGACACGGTCTGGGTCGGTACCGGCGAGTCGTGGATGCGCAATTCGGTTTCGATCGGCAACGGCGTCTACAAGACCACCGACGGCGGTGAAACCTGGAAGTACCTGGGCCTGCCCAATTCCGAACACATCGCGAAGATCGTCGTCGATCCGAATGATGGCAACACTGCCTACGCATGCGTTGCCGGACGACTCTGGAGCGACTCTGCGGATCGGGGCCTGTACAAGACCACCGACGGCGGCAACTCGTGGACGCTGGTGCTGAAAGGCAAGAACCTTTCCACCGGTTGTTCCGGCTTGAGCATGGATTCGAAGAATCCGAACGTGCTGTTCGCGGCGATGTGGGATTTCCGCCGCAAGGGCTGGACGTTCCGCTCGGGCGGTCCTTCGCCGGATGCGCCTTCCGCGAGCGGCCTGTTCCGCTCCGCCGACGGCGGCAAGACCTGGACCGAAGTTACCCACGACGCGAACAAGGGCTTTCCGACCAAACCTTACGGCCGCATCGCGGTGACGATCGCGCCGTCCAATCCGCAGATCGTGTACGCGATGGTGGAATCCACCGATTCGGCGCTGTACCGAAGCGATGATGGCGGCAAGACCTGGGCCGAGCGCGACAAGAGCCAGAACATGGTCTGGCGTCCGTTCTACTTCGCCAACCTGATCGTGGACCCGACCAATCCCGATCGGTTGTTCAAGCCGGACCTCTCACTGATCCAGAGCACCGACGGCGGCAAGACCTTCAGCGAATCCGGCGGCGGTGCGCACGGCGACAACCACGACGACTGGATCAACCCGGAAGATCCGAAATTCGTGATCGCCGGCGACGACGGCGGCCTGTGGTTCTCGCACGACGGCGGCAGCAAGTGGTGGAAGGCCAACAACCTGCCGATCTCGCAGTTCTACCACGTGAGCGTCGACAACTCCGATCCTTACCACGTGTACGGCGGCCTGCAGGACAACAGCGACTGGGTCGGCGATTCGGAATATCCGGGCGGCATCAGCAACAGCCGCTGGGAGAACATGTTCGGCGGCGACGGCTTCTGGATGTTCGAGGATCCGACCGATGCCAATTACATCTATGCCGAATCGCAGGGCGGCTTTGTGGGGCGCATCAACCGCCACACGCACCAGATCCAGCTGATCCAGCCGCAGGCCGGCTACAAGGAAAAGCTGCGCTACAACTGGAACACGCCGATCGCGATGTCGCCCAACGACAAGGGCACGATGTACATCGGCGCGCAGTTCCTGTTCAAGACCACCGACCACGGCAAGACCTGGCAGCGGATCTCGCCGGACCTCACCACCAACAACCCGGAACAGCAAAAGCAGGAAGAGTCCGGCGGCGTGACCGTGGACAACTCCTACGCCGAGATGCACGACACGATCTATTCGATCAGCGAGTCGCCGAAGCAGGCGGGCCTGATCTGGGTCGGCACCGACGACGGCAACATCCAGCTGACCCGCGATGGCGGTGCGCACTGGAGCAACCTCACCGCCAACGTGCGCGGCATTCCCAAGGGCGAATGGGTCTCCTGGATCCAGGCGAGCCCCGTGGATGCAGGCACCGCGTTCGTGGCCTTCGATCGCCATTCCTTCGGCGACATGAAGCCGTACATCTACAAGACCACCGATTACGGCAAGTCGTGGACGCCGCTGGTGACGCCGAACGACGACAAGGGCATCCGCGGCTTCGTGCACGTGATCAAGCAGGATGCGGTGGATCCGAACCTGCTGTTCGCCGGCAGCGAATTCGGCCTGTGGATTTCGCCGGATGGCGGCGCGCACTGGGCGCAGTTCAAGGGCAGCGACTTCCCGGACGTGCCGGTGCGCGACCTGGTCGTGCACCCGCGCACCAATGACCTTGTCGTCGCCACCCATGGCCGCGGCATCTGGATCATCGACGACATCACGCCGTTGCGCGCGCTCACGCCGCAGATGTTGAATGCGGATGCGACGTTCCTGCCGACGCGGCCGGTGGTGCAGCGCATCCAGGGCTGGGGCGGCTGGCCGGAAGGCGATGCGTCGTTCACCGGTCCGAATCCGCCGGATGGCGCGGTGATTACCTATTACCAGAAGAGCCGCCATTTGTTCGGCAAGCTCAAGCTGGAAATCTACGACAGCAACGGCAAGTTGCTCGACACCATCCCGGGCAATGTCCGGCGCGGCATCAATCGCGTGAACTGGGACATGCGCGTGGCGCCGCCACGCGTGCCGCCGGCCGCGCAGGTGGCGTTCAACTCCGCGCAGGGCCCGCGCGTAGTGCCTGGCGTGTACACGGTCAAGCTGGTCAAGGGCGACAAGACCTACGAGGAGAAGCTGGACATCGGGCTCGATCCGCGCGATCCGTTCACACTGGCCGACCGCAAGGCGCAGTTCGACGCCGCGATGAAGGTCAGCGACCTGTTCGGCCGCATGACCGACCTGGACTTCCGGATCGTCGCGGTGCGCGACGGTGCCAAGGCGCGCGCCGCGCAGGCGAAGGACGATCCGGCGTTGGCGAAGCAGTTGAACGCGCTGGCCGACAAGGCCGACACCATCCGCAAGGAGATCGTGGCGACCAAGGAAGGCGGTGCGATCACGGGCGAGGAACGCGAGCGCGAATACCTGGACGACGTTTACGGTGCGATCGCCAACTACGAAGGCGCTCCGACCGACTACCAGCTCGCCCGCGTGGATGCGATCGCCCGCGAGATGGGCGACACGGCGAAGGAGTTCGACGCGCTGCGCAACGGCGATCTCGCCAAGGTCAACGCGGCACTGAAAGCGAAAGGCATGCCGGAAATCACCGTACCGGCGAATGCACCGGCCGACCAAGGCGGCGCATCAGGCGGCGGCGCCATGCACGAACGCGATCGGGACGCGATGTTCGAGCGGGATTGAAGGCTCTTCCCTTCTCCCTCCGGGAGAAGGTGGCCCGCAGGGCCGGATGAGGGTTCGGGATCGCGATGCAGTTCGGATCACCGAGCCCTCACCCCAACCCCTCTCCCGGTGGGAGAGGGGCTTCACCGATAAATCCGGTGACACTGATCGCAGTGGTCATTGATCTGCGCAAACGCCTTGCGCAACGCGGGGCAGTCGCGTGGCTGATTCGCCGCGACCTGTTCGTCGAACGCGTGCGCCTCCTGCGCGAACTTCGCGAACTGCTTGTCGCTCATCAGGTCGGGAAACGCGCGCGGGATTTCGCCTGACATGGTGACCAGCATCGAGAGGTTCTGCGCGGTCGATTCGGTCGCGCAGTGTTGCGTGCGAACCGCATGGTCGAGCTCGCCCGCGTGCACCGCCATCACGTCCATCACCCCGCGCGGATAGGCATCGCGCTGCCGCAACGCGGCGGACACCTGGAAAGCGGCCAGCGCGCCTATCACGGCGGCGATCAGGGCGAGCAGCAACGTGCGCATGGCGAATCCTTCGGAATGGAAACGCGTCATTATCCATGATGTGGTCTCCCGTACTTCGCTCTCTGCGTCAAAGTAGGGCGGGCACTGGCCGCCGGCTTTTGATCTGGCGGACGATGTCCGCCCTACGCGTGAATGCGTCCCGTATCATTCGCGCATGACCGACACCCGTTTCCTCGGCATCGATCGCCTCTACGGCAAGGGCAGCGCCGCGCGCCTGGCGAAATGCCGCGTGGCGGTGATCGGCCTGGGCGGCGTGGGTTCGTGGGCAGTGGAAGCGCTGGCGCGCAGCGGCGTGGGCCATCTCACATTGCTGGATGGCGACGAGGTCTGCGTCTCCAACGTCAACCGGCAGTCTCATGCGCTGGAAGGCGAATTCGGTCGCGCCAAGACCGATGTGCTGGCTGCGCGCCTGCACGCCATCAACCCGCACCTGCAACTGGATGCGCGCACGCAATTTCTGACGCCCGCGGGCATCGGCGCGCTGCTGGAAGAGCGCCACGACCTGATCCTGGACGCCTGCGACGCGTTCCGGGTGAAACTCGAATTGATCGCCGCGAGCCGTCGCGCGAAGCAGCCGCTGATCGTGGTTGGTTCGGCGGGCGGGCGCACCGATGCGACCCGCGTACGCGTGCGCGATCTCGCACATACCGAGCACGACAAGCTGCTCAGCCTGATCCGCAAGAAGCTGCGCCAGGATCATGGTTTCCCACGCAACGTGGAACGCAGTTTCGCCGTGCCGGCCGTGTATTCGCTGGAGAACGTGCGCTACCCGCAGCCGGACGGCAGCGTCCGCGGCGTGCGCCCGCAGACCGATGCGGAGGGCGGTTTCCGGCTCGACTGCGGGGCAGGACTCGGGGCGGCCATGCACGTCACCGCGGCGTTCGCGTGCGCGGCGGTCGGCCGCGCGCTCTACGAACTGCTGCATCGAAGGTAGGCGACATCACTCACCGCTTCTGGCGTGGTGGCGGACGATGTCCGCCCTGCTGCTGTGGTAGGGCGGGCATTGCCCGCCGGTGCAAATTCCGTGGCGGACGATGTCCGCCCTACGGAGCTTCGTTCACGCAAGCATGCCCCGCCGGTGCGGCGGACGGTGTCCGCCCTACGGCGTTTCGTCCACCGAAACGATCACCCGTTGCAAAAGACCCTGCAGGGTGCGCTTCTCGCGATCGTCCAGTCCGGAAAACGACGTGCGCAGGAGCGGGAAGAGCTTCGGCAGCAATACGCCCACGAAGCGCCGCCCGGCCAGGGTGATGCGCAGTTCGATCCGGCGGCGATCGTGCTCGCCCGGCTTACGCGTCACCAGCTTGCGCCGGACCAGCGCGTCGGCGATGCGCGTCATGTTGGTCGGGGTCTGCACCACGAACGCGCACAGCTCGCTCGGATAGGCGCTGCCGCTCGGGCAGCTGTACAACTGCATCAGCACGCGGAAGTCGCTCTCGTTCAAGCCGTGCGGCCTGAGCACGTCGAGGAAGCGCGCGGTCAGGCCTTCCGCAGCGAGATGCAGCAGCCGCACCAGCATCACATCCTGCTGCGGCAGTGTCGGCATCTGCTCGGAAACCTGGCTTACCCCGGTTTCGATGCCCTGCATGTATTCGAGCAACTTGCCCATTGAAGCCCACCGCGCTGATAGTTCAGTGCTGAACTATCAGCGTAGCAAGTTCCGGCGAAAGTGCGCAGCCGTACGTGTGCAAACCTTCATGGCGGCTTCAGCCGGTAAACAGCCGTTGCGCGTTGGCCGTGGTCGCCTGCGCGATCTCCCCTTGCGGCTGGCCGCGCAGTTGCGCCACGCAGCGCAGTATCTCGACGAGTCGCGACGGCAGGTTGCGCTGGCCGCGATGCATCGCGTCCGGCTGGTCCGGCGCGTCGGTTTCCAGCAGCAGGAATTCGATCGGCATCTCCGCCACGATCCCGCGCAGCCGGTGCGCGCGCTCGTAGGTCACCGGACCGCCGATGCCGAGCAGAAACCCGATCTTCCACAGCCGCCTCGCCTGCTCCTCGCTGCCGGAGAAGCTGTGCACGACGCCGCGCAATGCGCCGTCGAACTTCTCGAGTTCCAGGATCACCTGCTCGAACGCACCACGCGCATGCAGCACCAGCGGCAGGTCGAATTCGCGCGCGAGCCGCAATTGCGCGCGCATGAAGTGCAACTGGCGTTCGCGATCCAGCGAATCATCGCTGAAATCCAGTCCGCATTCGCCGAGTGCGCACGCCTTGTGCGATGACAGCCAGGCGCGCAGCGCATCCAGATCGGCATCGCGATGCTGACCGAGGAACAACGGGTGCAGGCCATATGCCGGATGCAGGCCGGATTCGCTTTCGCACAAGGCCCGAAGCGGTTCCCAGCCCGCCGCCGAAATGGCCGGAACCAGCATGTCGGCGACGCCGCATCGCTGCGCATCCGCCAGCACCTGCGCGCGATCGGCGTCGAACTCGGCGGCATCGAGGTGAACGTGGCTGTCGAACAATTGCATGAGTCACATCCGCAATGTGAACTGTGCACGCATCTGCGACGCGTGCATGTCTATGCTTTCCGAACACAAGGTGAACACGATGCGCGCAATTGCAGGCGGGTTCATTTTGCGGCGGTATCTTGCGAATCGTCCATGATCGCAGGGATCAAGACGCGGGTGGCGAGCTGCGAAGAAGCCCCGGGGCGAAGCGCTCGATCCGCCGCACTTCAAAATTGAAGCAGGCCCTGTTCGGCCGCGACTACGGGAGAAGTCAGACATGAACAAGCCAGTGATTGCCGGTGTTGCCATTGCCGCGCTCGGCATCATCGCCGCGGTGGCGATCGCCGCACGTTACGGCTTCGCCAACAACGGGCCGGAGTACGCGCAGGTGGTGAGCGTCGAGCCGGTCAAGCAGACAACCAGCACGCCGCATGAGGTCTGTGGAGACGAGACCGTGGTGCACAAGGAACAGTACAAGGACCAGCACCAGATCGGCGGCACCGCGATCGGCGCCGTGGCGGGTGCGCTCATCGGCCACCAGATCGGCGGCGGCAAGGGCAAGGACCTCGCCACGGTCGGTGGCGCGGTAGCCGGCGGTTTCGCCGGCCACGAGATCCAGAAGCGGCACCAGGAAAACAATCCGACCTACACCACGGTCGAGCATCGTTGCCACACCGTGACCAGCCATACGTCCAAGACCATCGCCTATGACGTGACGTACGAGTACCAGGGTGTACAGCAGCACGTGCGCCTCGATCACGATCCGGGTACGCGCGTACAGGTCAGCAATGGCGTGGTGATCGCCGACGATCAGTCGGCACAAACCCAGCCGGAGTAAAAATCGATCTGCATCGCCGACAACGGAGCTCCCGGCCATGGATGGCAGCTCTTGTCCGCTTTTGGATCTTCGCAATCACGGATGATCGCATTGGCAATGAGGAGTGCAGACAACGGAGCTCTGGGCCATGGATGGCGGCTCTTGTCTGCTTGGTGGTTTCGCGATCATGGATGATCGCCGGAATTCGAGAGTGCAGACAGGATGTCTGCTTTTGGATCTTCGCAATCATGGACGATTGCATTGGCAATCAGGAGTGCGGACAGGATGTCCGCTTGGTGATTTTCGCGATCATGGATGATCGCCAGAATTTGAGAGTGCAGACAGGATGTCTGCTTTTGGATCTTCGCAATCATGGACGATTGCATTGGCAAAGGAGCATGTCATGAAGCACGGCAACAAATTCGGACTCGCGCGCAAACTGTTCGTCATGTTTGCGCTGGCGGGTTTCGCGGCATTGGTGTTGACCGGCTGCGAACCCTATCCCGCGCAGACCACCCGCTACAGCGGGCCGGCCTACGGCTATCCGCCGCCTCCGCCGCCACCACCACCCCCGCCGCCACGCGCCGCGAATTGCTATCACCAGTGCGGCGTGGTGCAGGACATTCGTCAGGTTTACACCAGCGGCAGCCAGCAGAACGCCACCATCGGCACCGTCATCGGCGCGGTCGTCGGCGGCGCGCTCGGCAACCAGATCGGCAAGGGCAACGGGCGCACCGCGGCCACGATCGGCGGCGCGGTCGCGGGCGGCTTTGCCGGACACGCGATCGGCTCGCACAGCGGGCAGGGCAACGCGTGGCAGATCGTCGTGCAGCTGGATGACGGCCGCTATGCGACGGTGACGCAAGCGCAGCCGCCGAACGTGCAGATCGGCGATTACGTGATAGTGGACAACGACCACGTCTACCTGCGCGGAAGGTAAAAATGCAAAAGGCCCTCGCGAGAGGGCCTTTTCTGGCGGGGACGGAGCGGGCGAAGTGCGACTTCGCTTCGCTTGCTCCGTCCCTAGCGTCACTCCGCCGCGTAGAAGCGGTGCTCGCCGATCGTGGCCAATGGATTCTTGGCCCAGTCGGCGGTGGCATCCACGCGCATGAAGTGATCGGCGTGCGGAACCACCACCTCGCGCTGCGAGCGCGGCAGCGACCACACGTGCAGCGCCTCGCCGGCAATGCGCCAGGCCTTGTTCCATGCAGCCTGGTTGGCGATGTCGAAGGACTGCGGCGTGGTGGTGAGGGCGAACTGGTGGGGCGCGGTCACCACATCGCAGATCGTCGCACCGTAGCGCCCGAGGTCGCGCCTGCGCAGCGCCACTTCAGCCACCGCGAGTTGTCCGCGCACCGGTTCGCTGCGCGCCTCCAGATACACCGTCGCGGCGAGACAGGTGTGGTCGGCCACCGGCTGCGGCAACAGCGCAGTCAATCCGAGTAACCATCCGATCGTCATGTTGCCTCCTTGTATGCGCTTCCTTGCGCGATAGAGCCCGTCATCCCGACCGCGCCTTCCGACGGCATTCGCCGGCGAAACGAACGGCCACGCGCAACAATCCCTGTGCCACGATGGACCGGCTGCAAACGACTACGGCTCTCGAAGCCGCTGTCACGAAAACGGATTTGTCTGGATGCTGGCGGTGCTCCCGGGACGGATGACCGGCAATGGGCCGGGCGTTACCGGAGCAAGGACTACGCCAACGTGCAACTCACGACAGGAACTCTGCCGCCGCGCGCAATGCGGATCCTCCGGATCGCGCGCAAACCGGGCAAGAAGGACTACCCGGCGGAAAAAATTTCCGCGAAGGCTAGGGGACGAACGGCCGGCATGCAAGATTTTCCGGGTTGCCGTTCAGCTTGAGTGCAGCAGCCATTTGGCAGGCGATCAGGCTTCGAAGCGCCGGACAATCTCGATTCCCGCGTGCAATTCGCCTGCATTCTCGTCCAGCACCGCGAGCGCTTCGCAACCCTGATGGGCCATCACCGTATCCAGCACGATCGCGCGAGGTTGATCGGGCGAGACCGGCTCGCCGGCGGCCAGCGGAAACGTTGCGCGCACATGGCCCAGGCGCAGCTTGTGTCCGCCGCGGTAATGCAGGCGTGCGGCGATCTCCTGGCCCGGATAGCAGCCTTTGGCGAAACTGACCGCGCCCAGATGCTCCAGCCCGAGCGCAGGCGGGAGAAACACGTGATCGCCGGGCGGCAGGGTAGGCCAGCCGTCGCGGATGTCGGCCAGCCGCAGGTCTCCGTCGCCACGGCCGTTTGCGGCATCGCCGCGCTTCAACCAAAGGCTGCGATCGCCATGCCCGAATCCCAGCGCATCGTCCTCGATTGCGAGTTGGCCGAGCGGCAGCGCGGAACCGGCGATGGGCTGCAAGCCGTCAAGCGCATCCAGGGAAACTTTCGCGCGCAGCACGAAGCGCTGCAACGTTGCACAGAACGTGTGCGCATCGCCGCCGCGCAGCAACGCGACCAGGCGCCCGTCACCCGGATCGGCAAGATGCATCAGCGCGCGCACGCCGCCTTTCGCATCCAGCCATGCGTTCCATTGCCAACGGCCCGCTTGCAGTGCGCGCACGTCGCCCGAGAACTGCGCCTGCGCAAAGGTGCGTGCATCTGCGCCGGCGATCTCGATGCATTGCACGGAGGGGCGCGCGATGCGCATTTCGGGCTGATCGGCATCAGCGAGTATCATGTGCAGCAGATTAGCATTCTTGTTTCGCGCGGCTCCGCGTACTACGCTTTTGCGGATTTTGATCGCGCATTGCAAAGGTGAGCAGGGGCTTTCGCGAGATGCGTTGAATTGCATCTCGCGCCGGCGAACACACGCGCAGGCGCGCGGGCCGGAAGGTGCTTCAGGATGAATTGCACAAGACGCTGTGAGTAAGACGAAGTCTGCCTAAGTCGAAGGAATTTCCATGCCGCATCCCCGTCCGTTGTCCCCGCACCTCGGTATCTACGAGTGGCGCATCACCATGGCGCTGTCGGTCCTGCACAGGATCACCGGTATTTATCTCTGCCTTGGTGCGGTGCTGGTGACCTGGGGCCTGATCGCGCTGGCGACCGGTGAAGCCGCATGGGGTTTGTTTGCGGGATTCTGCGCCAGCGGCATCGGGATCGCGCTGCTGGTCTGCTGGACGTTCTCGCTGTTCCTGCACATGTGCCAGGGCATCCAGCACCTGTTCCGCGACGCGGGCTACGATTTCGACGTATGGCGGCGCGACGACGTGCGCGCGCCCAACTACTTCGCCATGAGCTGGCTCGTGGTGGTGGCGGCAATCGCGCTCACGCTGGTGGTGTGGCTGCTGGTGCTGTTCGCCGGAGGCGTGCCATGAGCTTGAATCCGAACAGCTCGCCGCACGACATGCGCGCGCCGCTGAAGCGCGTGCGTGCCCTGGGTTCGGCCAAGAGCGGCGTCGGCCATTGGTGGATCGAGCGCCTGACCGCGGCGGCGCTGATCCCGATCAGCCTGTGGTTCGTCTGGCTGGTATTGCGACTGCCGCACCTGGATTTCGCCGGCGCCCACGCACTGGTGGGCAATCCGATCAATGCCGGGTTGCTGATCCTGTTCACCGCGATTTCCTTCTGGCACGGCGCGCTGGGCCTGCAGGTGGTGATCGAGGACTACGTGCACACGCGCTGGGTCGAACTCTCGTTGCTGATCGCGGCGAAATTCCTCGCCGTGCTGGGCGCAGTGGCGTGCGCACTGGCAGCCCTGAAGATATGGCTTGGCGCGTATTGAGCGGGACGACGAAAAGGCAAGAATGAAAATCCAGACTCATCAATATGACGTGGTCGTGGTCGGTGCCGGCGGTGCGGGTTTGCGCGCGACGCTTGGCCTCGCCGCGAAAGGCTTGTCCACCGCCTGCGTCACCAAGGTGTTCCCCACGCGTTCGCATACGGTCGCGGCGCAGGGCGGCGTGGCCGCCGCGCTCGGCAACATGGGCCCGGACGACTGGCGCTGGCACATGTACGACACCGTCAAAGGCTCGGACTGGCTGGGCGACCAGGACGCGATCGAATACATGTGCCGCGAGGCGATCCCGGCCATCATCGAACTTGAGCATTACGGCGTGCCGTTCTCGCGCACGGACGACGGCCGCATCTACCAGCGCCCGTTCGGCGGCATGACCACCAACTACGGCGAGGGCACCGCACAACGCACCTGCGCCGCAGCCGACCGCACCGGCCACGCGATCCTGCACACGCTTTACCAGCAATCGCTGAAGCACGACGCGCGCTTCTTCATCGAGTACTTCGCCACCGACCTGGTGACGGATGCCGACGGCGCGATTCGCGGCGTGCTGGCGATCGACATGAACGAAGGCACGCTGCACTTCTTCCGCGGCCACGCGGTGGTGCTGGCGACCGGCGGCTACGGCCGCGCGTATTTCTCCTGCACTTCGGCGCACACCTGCACCGGCGACGGCGGCGGCATGGCGCTGCGCGCGGGCCTGCCGATGCAGGACATGGAATTCGTGCAATTCCATCCGACCGGCATCTACGGCGCGGGCTGCCTGATCACCGAAGGCGTGCGTGGCGAGGGCGGCTTCCTCACCAATGCCAAGGGCGAGCGCTTCATGGAACGCTACGCGCCGAACGCGAAGGACCTCGCATCGCGCGACGTGGTGAGCCGTGCGATGACGATGGAGATCCGCGAAGGCCGCGGCGTCGGCGAACACGCGGACCACATCTTCCTGAACCTGCAGCACCTGGGCCCGGAAGTGATCCACGAGCGCCTGCCGGGCATCGCCGAGAGCGCGCGCATCTTCGCCGGCGTGGATGTCACGAAACAGCCGATCCCGGTGCAGCCGACCGTGCACTACAACATGGGCGGCATCCCGACCAACTATCACGGCGAGGTGGTGACCAAGCGCGGCGACGATCCGGACGCGATCGTGCCGGGCCTGTTCGCGATCGGCGAGGCCGCGTGCGTGTCGGTGCACGGCGCCAATCGCCTCGGTTCCAATTCGCTGCTGGACCTGGTGGTGTTCGGCCGCGCGGTCGCCAACCGTTGCGCGGAGACGATCAAGCCCAATTCGCCGCACAAGGATCTGGCATCGGACATCCTCGACCGTCCGATGCAGCGGCTGGAAAAACTGCGCAACGCCAACGGCGGTACGCCGACCGCGCAGATCCGCCTCAACATGCAGAAGACCATGCAGGCGGACGCGGCGGTGTTCCGCATCGCCGAATCGTTGAAGGAAGGCTGCAAGAAGATTTCGGACGTGCACGCCAGCTTCCAGGACGTGCGCGTCACCGACCGCTCGCTGATCTGGAATTCGGACCTGATCGAAACCTTCGAGCTGGCCAACCTGCTGGACCAGGCGGTGGCGACGATGTATTCGGCCGAGCAGCGCACGGAAAGCCGCGGCGCGCACGCGCGCGACGACTTCCCCGAGCGCGACGACGCCAACTGGATGAAGCACACGCTGAGCTGGGTTGACGAAAAAGGCGCGGTGCGGTTCGACTACCGGCCGGTGCACCTCAACACGCTCACCAGCGATGTGCAGACGATTCCGCCGAAGAAGCGTGTGTATTGAGAGAAGGTAACCGGTAACCGGAAATCGGGAGCCGGAGAGCGCAGAATTGCAGATTTTTCCGGCTACCGGTTACCGGTTACCGGCTACCAGATCGGAAATGCGACATGGCCGAGTTCACCCTCCCCAAAAACTCCAAGGTCAAGAAAGGCCAGCACCACGCCGCCAAACCCGGCGCGAAGCAGGTGCGCACCTTCCACGTCTACCGCTGGGATCCGGAAGTAGGCGGCAATCCGCGCATGGATTCCTACGACGTGGACGTCAGCAACACGCCGATGGTTCTGGACGTGTTGCTGAAGATCAAGAACGAGATCGATCCGACGCTCACGTTGCGCCGCTCCTGTCGCGAAGGCATTTGCGGTTCGTGCGCGATGAACATCAACGGCGGCAACACCCTGGCCTGCACCAAGGCGATGCACGACCTGCCGGCCGGCGACATCAAGATCTATCCGCTGCCGCACATGCCCGTGGTGAAGGACCTGGTGCCCGACCTCACGCACTTCTACGCACAATACGCATCGGTCAAGCCCTGGATCCGCACCCAGAGCGCGCCGCCGGATCGCGAGCGCCTGCAATCGCCGGAGGAGCGCAAGAAGCTCGACGGCCTGTACGAGTGCATCCTGTGCGCGTGCTGCTCGACCTCGTGCCCGAGCTACTGGTGGAACCCGGATCGCTATCTCGGCCCCGCCGTGCTGCTGCAGGCCTACCGCTGGATCATCGATTCGCGCGACGAGGACACCGGCGAGCGCCTCGACGACCTGGAAGATCCGTTCCGGCTGTACCGCTGCCACACCATCATGAACTGCACCAGCACCTGCCCGAAGGGGCTGAATCCGGCCAAGGCGATCGGCGAGATCAAGCAGTTGCTGGTGAAGCGGGCGGTGTAACTCGGGACTCGGGACTCGGGACTCGGGACTCGGGACGAGGGGCGAGGGGCGAGTGCCTTTCAAGGGATCTGCGCATGACCGACACGCGAATCTTCCTGCCCGCGCTGGCGATGGCCGGACTCACCTTCGTCGTCTGGCTTCGGATGTATTTCATGCGCGTGGGCGAGATGAAGCGCGAGCGCATCCATCCGCAGGCGGTCGCGACTTCGCCGCAAATGGCGGCGCTGCTGAAGGACACGCGCGCGGCCGACAATTTCCGCAACCTGTTCGAGTTGCCGGTGCTGTTCTACATGGCGCTGACGGTGGCTGCGTTGAGCGGGCAGGTGACCACGCTCGTCCTCGTGCTGGCGTGGTTGTTCGTGGCGTTTCGCGTCCTGCACAGCGCGATCCATTGTGGTTACAACAAGGTCATGCACCGGTTCAAGGCATATCTCGCGGGCGGAATCGTGCTCTGGATCCTGTGGGGCGTGCTCGGCTTCGGTCTGGTGCATTGAGCGAAGCGGAGGCCAATGGCGCACTCAAGCGCCTGCGCTGGCGGTGCCGGCGCGGCACGCGCGAGCTCGATGCGCTGCTGGGTGGATGGCTGGATGAGCACGGTACGCAGGCCGATGCGCAGATGCTCGCCGCGTTCGATGCGCTGCTGGACGAACCCGATCCGCTGATCTGGGATTGGCTGATGGGCCATGCCCATCCCGGGCGCGCGGACTGGGTGGCCATCGTCGGGCAGATCCGCGCGAAGGCCGACTTGTGAGGGCGCCACCCGCAATCGGTTTCGAATACCGGCCCTCGCGCGCGATTTCGGCATGCGTGGTGGTGCTCACTGCATCGGCCGTGCTGGCCATTGCCTTGAGCGGCCTTCCGCGCTGGCTCGCGATCACCCTGATTGTTCTCGCGCTCGGCTACGGCGCGACGGCGCTGTGGCGCTTCCTGCATCCGCGCGTGCTCGCTTTGACCTGGCGCAGCGACGGCGGCGTTTCGATCCGGCGCGCAACCCGCGGCGGTGGCATCGAGGACGTGCAGGGCGAACTGCGCGAAGCGCGCGTGCTCGGTTTCCTGATCGCGTTGCATTTGCGCTGGGCTCCTCGCGGCCGCGCCAGCCTGTGGCTGCTGCCGGACAACCTGGACGGCGACACCCGCCGGCGACTGCGCGTGCGGCTCGGCAGCAACGGCATCGGCGCGTCAGTGAACGCCGACAATGTTTGACGGTCTGAGCTGCTTGCCGGAATGCATGGTTTCCGTCAGGCTGCGTCGAGTCCCGAAAAAGTCGTCATCCCGGCCATGGATTGGCCGGGACCCAGGACCATGGACGTAAAGCCACTGGATTCCGGCCTGCGCCGGAATGACGGAGTTGTTACGCTCACCCGATTTCCGATCCCCGATCAATGTTCCGACCCCTCGAACTCTTCATCGGTCTGCGCTACACCCGCGCCAAGCGGCGCAATCATTTCATCTCCTTCATCTCGATCGTTTCGATCGTGTGCATTGCCATCAGCGTCACCGCGTTGATCACGGTGATGTCGGTGATGAACGGGTTCGATTCGGAACTGCGCTCGCGCATCCTCGGCATGGTGTCGCACGCCACGATCTCGGGGGTGGGCCAGAGCTTGACCGACTGGCCGCGCGCGGTGCAGATCGCGAAAACGAATCCGCACGTGCGCGGCGCCGCGCCCTACGTGGAGCGCGAGGCGTTCCTGCGCGGCGATGCGGCCAGCCAGGGCGCGATCATCCGCGGCGTGCTGCCCGAGCAGGAACCGCAGGTCGCGGACATCGGCCAGAAGATGGTCGCCGGCAAGCTGGCCGACATCACCTCCGGTTCGTGGGGAATCATCCTCGGCAAGGATCTCGCGCTGAACCTCGGCGTCGGCGTCGGCGACAAGGTGGTCGTGTACGCGCCGGAGTTCAACGTGACGCCGGTCGGCGTGGTGCCGCGCATCAAGCGCTTCACCGTGGTCGGCATTTTCGAGGCGGGCATGCAGGAGTACGACTCCGGGCTCGCCGTGATCAACATGCATGATGCCGAGAAGCTCTACAACATGCCCGGCCCGAGCGGCATCCGCCTGCGGCTGGACGACATGTTCCGTGCCTACGAGGTCGCGCACGACCTCGCCGACCGGCTCGGTCAGGCCTATCGCGTGGAGACCTGGATGGAAGGGCACGCCAATTTCTTCAAGGCTGTCGCGATGGAGAAGCTGGTGATGTTCATCATCCTCTCGCTGATCATCCTGGTTGCCGTGATCAACCTCATTTCGATGCTGATGATGCTGGTCACCGACAAGCAGGCCGACATCGCGATCCTGCGCACGCTGGGTGCGACGCCGCGCAGCATCATGGGCACGTTCATGGTGCAAGGCATGCTGGTGGGCATCGTCGGCATAGGCGTCGGCGTCGGCCTGGGTTCGCTGCTTTCGTGGAAACTGCCGGCGATCGCCAACTGGATCCAGAACGTTTTCCACGTGCAGTTCCTGTCGCCCGACGTCTATTACATCAGCGACGTGCCGAGCAAGCTGCTGGCGAGCGACGTGGGCTGGGTGGCGCTGGTGACCTTCATCTTCGCGCTGGGCGCGACGATCTATCCCGCGTGGCGCGCGTCGCGCACGCAGCCGGCGCAGGCACTTCGCTATGAGTAGCGGGATTGGGGGTTGGGGACTGGGGGTTGGGGCGCAGAAATCGGCGCGACTCGCGCCGCCCCCATGTGCGCGCACCATCATCGCACCTTGCTTCGTTTTCTTACGACCATGATCGAACCTCTTCCAACATCGCGCCCCAGCCCCCAGCCCCAAGTCCCTAGCCCCGCTGTGGTCCTGCGCGCCCAGGGCATCGCCAAGACCTACAAGGAAGGCTCGCTGCGCACCGAGGTGCTGGCCGGCGCCAGCTTCGAATTGAAACGTGGCGAGACGCTGGCCATCGTCGGCGCTTCGGGTTCCGGCAAGAGCACGCTGCTGCACATCGTCGGCGGGCTGGACACGCCCAGCGGCGGAGAGATCGAAGTGGACGGCCGCGTGCTGTCGAAACTCTCGGACGCAGAGCGCGGCCGCGTGCGCAACCGCTCGCTCGGATTCGTCTACCAGTTCCATCACCTGCTGCCCGAATTCACCGCGCTGGAGAACGTGGCGATGCCGCTGTTGATCCGCGGCACCACGATCGGCGAAGCGCGCCAGCATGCACGCGAACTGCTGGAGCGCGTGGGTCTCGGCGCGCGGCTGGAGCACAAGCCCGGTGAACTGTCCGGCGGCGAGCGCCAGCGCTGCGCGGTCGCGCGCGCGCTGGTGACGCGTCCGGCCTGCGTGCTGGGCGACGAGCCGACCGGCAACCTCGACGGCAAGAACGCGGCCGCGGTTTACGAGTTGATGCTGGAACTCAATCGCGAAATCGGCACCAGCTTCGTGCTGGTCACCCACGATCCGCACCTCGCCGCGCGCATGGATCGCGTACTCGAACTGGTCGACGGCAAACTGCGGCCCTTCGTGGCCGACGGCTGAGCGGCATGCTCGCGCGCGGGGAGGGCGACGCGAAGCGTAATCCACCGGGCCTGCTTGCCTGCGGCGTCGCCCTGCTGCTCGGCGCGTTGCTGGTGCAGACCTTGCCGCACTTCCCGTCGCGGTGGTGCGATGCAATCGCGCTTCTTGGATCGCTGCTGATTTCAACAGTAGGGCGGGCACTGCCCGCCGGCTTTATGCGTATCGGCGGACGATGTCCGCCCTACAATTTGACCCTGCTCGCGATTTTCGTCGCCGCTTTCGGCTACACCGCGCTGCGCGCGGACCTCGCGATGCACGCGCGGCTGCCGCATGCGCTGGAAGGCCGCGATCTGGTCGTCACCGGGACGATCAAAGATCTACCGCAGGCGCAGGATGAGTCCACGCGCTTTGATGTGGACGTTGCGCGCGCATCGCTGGACGGCGCGGCCATTCCGCTGCATGGCAACCTGCGGCTGTCGTGGTACGCATCGCGCAACGGCGCCGCGCCGGAACTCGACCCCTGTTCGCGCTGGCGCCTGCAGGTCCGGCTGAAGCGCCCGCGCAGCCTGCTCAATCCCGGCGGTCTCGATTTCGAGCGCTCGGCGCTGCAGAAGCGGATCGTCGCCACCGGCTACGTGCGCGAGGATGCCGCGAATGCGCAGCTTTCGCACTCTGCGTGCGTGGATGGCTTGCGTGGGCGCATCTCCAATGCGATCGCGGCTGCATTGCCGGGCGATCCGCATGCGGCGCGCCTGCTGCGCGCGCTGAGCGTCGGCGACCAGAGCGCGCTCGACGAATCCGATTGGCAGGTCGTGCGGGCGACCGGCGTCAGCCATCTGATCGCGATCTCGGGCTTCCATGTCGGTCTTGCCGCGATCTTCGCCGCACTGCTGGTGCGCTTGCTCTGGTGGTTGTTCCCGGGGCTGGCCTTGCGCCTGCCACGGCCGATCGCAGAGGCAGCCATCGCCTTGCCCGCCGCGATTGCCTACGGTGCGCTGGCCGGCTTCGGCCTGCCGACCACGCGCACGTTGTGGATGATTGGCGCGGTCTCGCTGTCGCGCATCCTGCGCCGCGGCGGCGGCATGGGCGAAGGGCTCGCCCTGGCGCTGTGCGCGATCCTCATCGTGGATCCGCTGTCGGTATTGTCGGCCGGCTTCTGGCTTTCGTTCGCCGGCGTGGTGTTCCTGGCGTGGACGTTGGCGCGCGGTAGCGGCTGGCGCGGGCATCTGCGCGAACTGGGGTTGTCGCCGTTGCTGATGGCCTTGGCGCTGCTGCCGCTGACCGTGTGGTTCTTCGGGCAGGCATCGCTGGTCGGCCCGCTGGCGAACCTGGTCGCGGTGCCGTTCATCAGCTTCGTGATCGTGCCGATGACCCTGGTCGCGAGCGCATTGCTGGTGACGCTGCCTTCGCTCGGCGTGCCGTTGCTGCACGTTTGCGCGTGGCTTGCGGATGCGCAGTGGTGGATTCTGGAAAAGCTCTCGGCGCTGCCGATCGCTTTGCATTACTTTCCGCAGCCGACTGCAATCGCATTCGTGCTGGCCTGCATCGGTGTGATCTGGCTGCTGGCGCCGCGCGGCGTTCCTGCGCGCGCACTCGCGCCGCTGCTGATGTTGCCGCTGCTGTGGCCGCGCGCGACGCCGCTGCGTCATGGCGGATTCGCGGCGATGGTGGTGGACGTGGGGCAGGGCCTGTCGGTGCTGGTGCGGACGCGCGACCACGCCTTGCTGTACGACACCGGGGCGCGTTATCCGTCCGGCTTCGACCTGGGCGAGGCGGCGGTGGTGCCGGCGCTGCACGCGATCGGCGTGGACCGGCTGGATACCTTGATCATCAGCCACGGCGACAACGATCACGCCGGCGGCGCGCAGGCGGTGCTCGCCGCGTTTCCCGTTACCCATGCATTCGGCGGCGAACCCGATCGCGGCAATGTTCCGCTCAAACAGTGCGAGGCGGGACAACACTGGAACTGGGATGGCGTGGATTTCCGCGTGTTGTCGCCGCCGGCACCGGTGCATGTGCACGGCAACGACGCCGGCTGCGTGCTGCTGGTCAGCGGTACGGGAGGGCGGCTGCTCTTGCCTGCCGACACTACCGCCAAGGTCGAGCCTGCGATCGCGGAAGCCGTGCTCGCAAGCAGCAACCTGCGCGATCCGCCGCTGGTATTGGTCGTGCCGCACCACGGCAGCAAGACCTCGTCCAGCGAGGATTATCTGCGCGCATTGCGTCCGCGCTTCGCGATCGCCTCGGCCGGATACCGCAACCGCTTCGGCCATCCGGCCAACGTGGTCGTGGCCCGTTACGAGCAGCTTGGAATTCCGCTCTCGTCCACCTTCGACACCGGCGCCGTGCGGATCGCGTTTGGAGCGAACGAATCGCCCAGGATCGTTTCGGAGGAGCGGATCGAGCAAAGGCGGTACTGGCGGGAGCATTGATCGCGCTGGCGCGCTCCGACCAGGCGGATTGCGAGCCCGCGCACAGGCCCATTCCCCGCGGCTGCTATCATTCGCCCGGCTTTTGCAGGGCGAGGTACGCGCGTGTTCGAAATCATCAAGGCCGGCGGCTGGGGCATGGTGCCGATCCTGCTGGCTTCCGCCGTCGCGCTGGCGATCATCCTGGAGCGTTTCTGGACGCTGCGCCGCGTGGCCGTACTGCCGCCGGGCCTGGGCGAACAGGTGCGCGGCTGGGCGCGCACGCGCAAGCTCGACCCCGCGCACATCGACGTGCTGCGCGACAACTCGCCGCTGGGCGAATTGCTGGCCGGTGCGCTGGACGTGCGCAATCGCCCGCGCGAGATCATCAAGGAACGCATCGAGGACACCGGCCGCCACGTGGTGCATCGGCTGGAGCGTTACCTCGGCACGCTCGGCACGATCGCGCTGATCGGTCCGCTGCTCGGCCTGCTCGGCACCGTGTTCGGCCTGATCCGCATGTTCCTCGCGGTGATGGTGTCGGGCGTGGGCGATCCGATGAAGATGGCCGGCGGCATCGGCGAGGCGCTGGTGTGCACCGCGGCCGGCCTGGTCGTGGCGATTCCGGCTTACGTGCTGCATCGTTATTTCCGTTCGCGCGTGGCAGGCTATGTAGTCGCGATGGAAAAGCAGGCGACCGCGCTGCTGGATGAACTCTCGGCGTTGCACGAAGCGCCGGCTCCGCAGGTTGCGCAGTCGCCTGCGCAGCCGACCCAGCCGGTGCCGCCCGCATCGCCATCCAAACCGGCCGCGCCGCGCCCGACCGCGCGCGCCACGCGCTGATCAACATGCGCATCAGCGGCCGCCGCGAAGACGAATTCGAGATCAACGTCGTCTCGTTGATCGACGTCCTGCTGACCTTGCTGATGTTCTTCGTGCTGACCACGACCTTCGTGCAACAGGGGCATCTCAAGGTGAACCTGCCGCAGGCCAGCGACCAGCCGCAGCCGGTGGCGAACAACACGCTGGTGCTGGTGGTGGATCGCTCCGGGCATTTCTTCGTCGGCAACAACCAGGTGCTCGGCACCGACGAGGATGCGCTGAAGAAGGCGATCCGCGCGATCGCGGGCGACGACCATGACCGCCCGGTGCTGCTGCGTGCCGATGGCATGACGCCGCATCAGTCGGTGGTCACCGCAATGGACGCGCTCGGCCAGCTCGGCTTTTCGCATCTGTCGATCGCGACCACCCCGCAATCCACGGACGCCCCGGCACAGTGAGCGCCGCGTCCAGCGAAGTGTCCGCCTGGGCCACCTACCGGCGCCTGCTCGGGTACCTGAAGCCGTACAAGTGGGTGGCGATGGGCGCGGTGCTCGGCATGGTCGTGGATGCCGGCGCGCTGGGACTGTTCACGCGGCTGATCAAGCCGATGCTGGACAGCCTGTTCGTGCTGCACGACTCGTTCTGGATCTTCTGGATGCCGACGATCATCGTCTGCATCTTCCTCGCGCGCACGCTGGCGGTGTATGCGGAGAACTACGGCACGGCCTATGTCGGCCGCGGCGTGGTGCAGCGCATGCGCGAGGACATATTCCGCCAGTACTTGCGGTTGTCGTCCGGGTTCTTCGATCGCGAATCCTCCGGCCACCAGATCGCGCGCATCACCTACACCTCCGAGCAGGTCGCCGCGGCGTGCACCGATGCGGTGAAAACCAGCGTCGTGGACAGCCTCACCGTGATCGCGATGATGGTGGTGATGCTGCTGGCGAGCCCATGGCTCACGTTGGTGCTGCTGGTGATGGTGCCGGGCGTGGCGTTGCTGGTGCGCGCGGTCAGCCGCCGCTACCGGCGCATCAGCCACGGCATCCAGGGCTCGATGGGATCGGTGACCAGCATCCTCGAGGAAGTGGTCGGCGCGCATCGCGAAGTGAAGATCTACGGTGGGCAGCAGTACGAAAACACGCGTTTCGAGGACGTCACCCAGCACAATCGCCGCCTGAACCTGAAAGTGGCGATGACCAATGGCATCGCAACCTCGACGGTGCAGCTGATCGCGGCGATCGCGCTGGCGGCGATCGTGTACTTCGCCACGCGATTCAAGGGCATGACGCCGGGTACCTTCTCGTCGCTGATGCTGGCGATGGGCGCGATGCTGCCTTCGCTGAAGCGCCTGACCACCGTGCAGGCAACCATGCAGCGCGGCGTCGCCGCGGCGCAGGATCTGTTCGCGGTACTGGATCTCGCGCCCGAACACGACACCGGCATCTTGCAGGTCACGCGGGTGCGCGGCGAGATCGAACTGCGCGGCGTGACGCTCGACTACGGCAGCGGCCGCGGTCCGGCGTTGAACGGCATCAGCCTGTATTGTCCGGCCGGCAAGGTCACCGCGCTGGTGGGCCGCTCCGGCAGCGGCAAGAGCTCGCTGGTCGGGATGTTGCCGCGCTTCTACGAACCGAATGCCGGCGAGATCCTGCTCGACGGCAAGCCGCTGCCCGACTACACGCTGGAAAGCCTGCGCTCGCAGATCGCGTGGGTGGGGCAGAACGTGGTGCTCTTCAATGACACCATCGCCCGCAACATCGCCTACGGTGCGCTGGAGAGCGCGAGTGAGGCGCAGGTCATTGCGGCGGCGGAAGCGGCGAACGCGATGGAATTCATCGCGCAATTGCCGGAAGGCATCCACACCAACGTCGGCGACAGCGGCAGCCTGTTTTCGGGTGGCCAGCGGCAGCGCATCGCGATCGCGCGCGCGCTGCTGAAGAACGCGCCGATCCTGATCCTCGACGAAGCCACCAGCGCGCTGGACACCGAATCCGAACGGCTGATCCAGGAAGCGCTCATGCGGCTGATGCGCGAGCGCACCACGCTGGTGATCGCGCACCGGCTTTCCACCGTCGAGCACGCCGACCAGATCGTCGTGCTGGACGCCGGCCGCGTGGTGGAGCTGGGCACGCACCAGGAGCTGCTGGCTCGCGGCGGACAATACGCGGCATTGCACCGGTTGCAGTTCCACGAATCGCAACCGGCATAAGACTCTTTCCCTTCTCCCTCCGGGAGAAGGTGGCGCGGCGTAGCGCCGGATGAGGGTTCGGCTCTTCGCGATCAGCCAGGTTCGTGCGAGATTTGGCTTCTGTGCCAACATCACGATCCCTCACCCCGACCCCTCTCCCGACGGGGGAGGGGCTTTATATCGTTGGTGCTCGGTAACTCATGTCGAAAGCCGATCAACTGCAGCAGCGCTGGTACGAGGATCGCCCGCCGCCATGGTGGACCTGGCCGGTTGCGGCGCTGTATCGCGCGATCACCGCTGCGCGCCGCATGCTCTACCGGCGCGGCTGGAAGCGCAGCGAGCGCTTGCCGGCTCCGGTGATCGTCGTCGGCAACATCACGGTCGGTGGCGCCGGCAAGACGCCGCTGGTGATCGCGCTGGTGGAAGCATTGCGCGAAAGCGGTTTCAGGCCGGGCGTGGTCAGCCGCGGCCATGGCGGCAGCGCGCGGGAGCCGATGCTGTTGAACGATGATCCCGATCCGCGTGTGGTCGGCGACGAGCCCGCGTTGATCAAGCTACGCACGCGCGCACCGGTTGCAATCGGCCGTGATCGCCCGAAGGCCGCGAAACTGCTGCTGGCAGCCGGCGCCAACGTGGTGATCGCCGACGACGGCTTGCAGCATTACGCGCTGGCACGCGACATCGAAATCTGCGTCGTGGACGGGGCACGCCGGTTCGGCAATGCGCGCCCGCTGCCCGCCGGTCCGCTGCGCGAGCCGTTGTCTCGATTGCAGGAAGTGGATTGCGTCGTCTGCAATGGCGGCGAACCGCAAGCAGGCGAAATCGCCATGCGCTTGCAGCCCGGCGACGCCATCAACTTGCACGATCCATCCTCCACGCGTGCGCTGGGTGCGTTCGCCGGTCAACGTGTGCACGCGCTGGCGGGCATCGGCAATCCCGCGCGTTTCTTCGCGATGCTGCGCGAGCAAGGCATCGAGGTGATCGAGCATCCTTTTCCCGATCACCACGCCTACTCCGCGCGCGATCTCGCGTTCGCCGATGCCTTGCCGGTGCTGATGACCGAAAAGGATGCGGTGAAATGCCGCGCCTTCGCGAGTGAAAACGCGTGGGCCGTGCCGGTTCACGCCTGCCTGCAATCCGCCTTTTTTGTGATGATTTCGGAAAAGCTGGCGCGCCTGCCCTGAGTGGCGCATAGTGTCTGTCGGCTTGCGGCGCTCCTCGCCGTACCGGTGCGTGCGTATGCGCAGGAGGCGGTCGCACGTGAGCACCCATCCAACCGATCCGCATGGCCCACGGACGGCGCCCAATGCGGAAAACGAGACCCATCGGGTCCGTGCGGCGCTGCGCGAGAACGAGGCGCGGCTGCAGCATATCCTGGACAGCGTCAAGGAGTACGCGATCATCACGCTCGACCGCGAAGGGCGGGTGGCGAGCTGGAACCGCGGTGCCGAGCGGCTGCTCGGCTATGCGGCGGGCGACGTGCTGGGGCGCCCGGGAGACATCTTCTTTACGCCGGAAGATCGGGCCGGGGGTGCCCCCGAGCGGGAGATGCGGCTTGCCAACGAGCAGGGCCGCGCCACCAACGAGCGCTGGCATGTGCGCAAGGACGGTTCGAGGTTCTGGGGCTCGGGCGTGATGTTCCCGGTCGAGGACGGCGCCGAGGACGCCTACCTCAAGATCTTCCGCGACCGTACCGAGGAGCGGCGCGCGATGGAACGACAGTCGCTGCTGATCGGCGAGTTGAACCATCGGGTGAAGAACACGCTGGCGATCGTGCAATCCATGGCCATGCAGACCTTGCGCAGCTGCCCCAACACCGCCGACGCCCGCGATGCGCTGGAGGCCAGGCTGGTGTCGCTCGCGAAGGCGCACGACATCCTCACCTCCGGCCAGTGGAGCGGCGGCGACCTGCGCGAGCTGGTGGTCGCGGCGCTGGAGGCCTACTCCAGTTACGCCGGCGCTTCGCGATTCCAGATCGATGGCGTCGAGCTGAAACTGCGCCCGAAGGCGCTGCTGGCGCTGTCCATGGCGGTGCACGAGCTCGCCACCAACGCCGTGAAATACGGCGCGCTGTCCAATGATGATGGCCGCGTGGCGATCCGCTGGGAACTCACGCCCGGGCCGGAACGGCATTTCCGGTTCGTATGGAAGGAAAGCGGCGGCCCGCCGGTGACGCCGCCGCACCGCCGCGGCTTCGGCTCGCGGCTGGTCGAGGAAGGGCTGGCGCAGGACATCGTCGGCTCGGTTCACCTGCGCTTTGCGATCGAGGGGCTGGAGTGTACGATCGAAGCTCCGGTCAAGGAGATTACCGAAACGGAGAGCTGACATGGCCGTGGCCGAACCGGGTCTGAGCGGGCGCCGCGTCCTGGTTGTCGAGGACGAGTCGCGCATCGCCATGCTGATCCGGGACACGCTGGAAGACTTGGGATGTGAAGTCGTGGGCACCGCGACGCGTTTCGATGATGCCCTGGAAAAGGCCACCTCGCTGCCGTTCGACGTCGCGTTGCTGGACGTCAACTTGAACGGCGAGCCGAGCTATCCGATCGCGCAGGCGCTGGCCGAGCGCGGCCGGGCCTTCGTGTTCGCGACCGGCTACGGCGTCTCCAACCTGCCCGCATCCCTGCACGATGCGCCGGTGCTGCAGAAGCCATTCATGCGGCGCGACCTGGAACGCGCGCTGCGCGCGGCGCTGCTCTGAACGAGCGAATCGGTCGATCAGCCCGTTTCCGAATCGCGCGCGTCCAGTTGCTCCGGTTCGGCGTTGAAGCGCAGCATGGCGGCCAGCACCGGCGGCGCGATGATCGAAGTCAGCAGCGACATCGCGATGATCACCGCGTACATGCGCTCGCTGAAAACGTGCGCGGCCAGGCCTAGAGATGCGATCACCACGCCGACCTCGCCGCGCGGCATCATGCCCACGCCGACCGTGAGCGCACCGCGCGCGCCGAGCCGGATCGCGCCCAGCGAACCGCCGACAAGTTTGGTCACCAGCGCCAGCGCGGTGGCCATGCCGAGCAGGCCAAGCGCGTCGGCGCTGAACAACTGCGAGAGCTCCACCTTGGCGCCGGTCATCACGAAGAAGAACGGCGTAAGCAGGGTGAGCAGCGGACGCATCTGGATTTCGAGCATCTTCTGCTGGCGCGTTTCGGAGGCGATCAATCCTGCGAGGAACGCGCCGATGATGGCGGCGAGGCCGAAGCGCGTGGCGAGCCATGCCAGACCGAGGCACATCGCCAGCACCAGCGCCAGCGGCGAAAGCGGATCGGCCGGCCACTCCAGCCACGCCGAACTGCGCCGCATCACGCGCACGCCGACCCAGCCGATCACCAGCACGAAGCCGATCGCTTCCACCAGCACCACCAGCAGGTCGCCGACGCGGATCTGTCCGCCGCCTTGCAGCGCAACCACCATGCCGAGCAGCAGCATCGCGAGGATGTCGTCGATCACCGCAGCGCCGAGGATCACCCGGCTTTCGATCCGGTGCAGCACGCCGAGCTGCTTCAGCACGCTCGCGGTGATGCCGGCGGAAGTGGCGACGAACGCGGCGGCGACGAACAGCGAGTGCGCCCAGTCCGGCCCGATCGAATGCGCCCACAAGGTGCCGAACACGAACGGAATGGCAACGCCAAGCACGCCGACCGCGAACGCGCTGCCGCCGACGCGCTTCAGATCCTCGACGCGGTTTTCCAGCCCGACCGAAAACAGCAGCAGCACCACGCCGATTTCGGAGAGCACGTCCAGCGGCTCGCTCGGCGTGACCCAGCCGAGGACCGACGGACCGAGCACGCAGCCCATCGCGATCTCGCCGACCACGCTCGGCAGGCGGACCAGGCGCGCAAGTTCGCCGCCGACTTGCGCGGCGATGAAGATCACGAATACTTCGAGCAGGATCGCGGTGGTCTGTTCCATCGAGGAGCCAAGTCGCTCGCTGCGCTCGCCGTAAGAGTAAAGGGTAAAGAGTGCGGGTGCGCGCTTCTGCTGCTGGAGTGGGCCGGCACTGCCCGCCGATGGCGACGCGGGCTTGTTCGCAGTGGCGGCGGCTATGTCCGCCCGCTTACGTGGCCGTGTCAGGCGTTTCCACGGGCCTGCGCGGGGGACGGTCGCGGCGCAAGCGCGTGAACACGTACACGCCGATCAGCGGCAGCACCGCCATGCACAGCACCGCGGCGTGGAAGCCGCGCACGTAGGCGGCCGCATCGTGGTGGCGGTCGTTGAGGAAGGCCGCCAGCAGCAGCGATGCCAGTGCGATGCCGAAGCTGATCGAAAGGTATTGCACGGCCGAGGTCAGCGACGAAGCCTGCGCCGCGCGCTCGGGCGGAAGGTCCACGAACGCGAGCGTGTTCATCGCCGTGTATTGCAGCGACATGATGAAGCCGTAGGCGAACATCAGCAGCGCCACCGCCCATGCCGGCGTGTCCGCCTGCAGCAGTGCGAAGGCGGCCAGCAGGATGGCCACGAGCGTCGTGTTGATCCGCAGCACGCGCCGGTAGCCGTGGCGTTTCAGCAGGCGGTCGATCAGCAGCTTCATCAGGATCATCGCGAGCGCCTGCGGAACCAGCATCAGCCCGGCCGCGGTCGGCGACCAGCCCGCGCCGATCTGCAGGAACAGCACGAGCACGAACGACAAACCCGAAGTGCCGAGGCGCGTGAACAGGCTGCCGCCGAGTGCGATCCAGAAACTGCGCACGCGCAACAGCGTGAGGTCGGCGATCGGATGTTCCGCGCGGCGGCCGTGTTGCCAGTAGGCGAAGCCGGCGATGACCCCGCCGACGACGCAGCCGATCATGATCGTGCTGTCGCCGCCACTGCCGGCCATTTCCGCCGCGACCAGCAGCAGGCCGGAGGCCACCGCGAACAGCACGAAGCCGATGATGTCGAACGCGCGGCGCGGGCCGCGGAAGTTCGGCATCTCGCGCTTGTTCAACCACAGCCCGAGCAGGCCGACCGGCACGTTGACCAGGAAGATCCAGCGCCAGCTCGCGTATTGCGACAACACGCCGCCCAGCACCGGGCCCAGCACCGGGCCCAGCAGGCCGGGAATGCCGGCCGTGCTCATCGCCGCCACGAAATCGCGCGGCCCGAACGCGCGCACCAGCACGTAACGGCCGACCGGCATCAGCAACGCGCCGCCCAGGCCCTGCAGCACGCGCGAGGCGATCAGTTCGGTCAGGTTCTGCGACAGCCCGCAAGCGAGCGAGCCGATGCTGAAGGTGATGATGGATGCGGCGAACACGCGGCGCGTGCCGAAGCGGTCGGACAGCCACGCGCTCGCGGGTATGCAGATCGCGAGCGTCAGCACGTAACTGGTCAGCGCGGTCTTGAGGTCGATCGGCCGCACGTCCAGCGCGTGCGCGATGCTCGGCACCGCGGTGTTGACGATCGTCGAATCCAGCGTCTGCATGAAGAATGCAGCCGCGACCAGCCACACCAGCCCGCGCAGGTGCGAAGTATCGGAAGGAGTCGTGGCAGAAGGGGATTCGGTGGCCGCGTGTGACGGCGGATCGGGAGGCGCGGACATCACGCTTATTGTAGCGGGCGCGCGCCGGTTCTCCGTGACGCCGCGCGCGCGGGTTGCCGCTGGTTCAAGGTTTGAAGTGGTGGACAAAACCCACTTCAAAGCCATGCGGCAGCCAGCCGAGGATCAGCGGCGATTGCCGGTGCGCGGCCCAGATGCCCGCGCCGGTGCCGATCGCCCAGCCGACCAGCACGTCGGATTGCCAGTGTCCGTGCACCTTCACCCGCGCGACCGCGTCATAAGCGGGCAACAGTTCCAGTGCGTACACCGCAGGATGATCGCGGCCGTATTCGACCACGAAGGGCGTCACCGCGCCGGAGATCGCGGCGACCTCGCCGCTGGGGAAGCTCTGGTACCTGGTGCCCTTGAACCATTCGTCCGGATTGTTCGTTTCGGACGGCCGCTCGCGCTGGAAAATCCACTTGCCGCCTTGCGCGACGGCGGCCGACAGCGCCATGGAATCCAGCGAGCGCCAGAACGTATCGCCGAGTTTGTTCTCGTCGCCCAGCAGGACCGGGCCGCCGATCACCGTCACGATCGTGGCCCCCATCAAGGCTTTCTGGTTGCTGCGTTTCCAGATGCCACTGTTGTCGTAATGGACAACGTGGTCGATGCCGAAAGGACCGCCCCCGGCCTGCGCCGCCCGGGGAGGGAGACCGACGCAGGCGAGGGCGAGGGTGAGAACAACAAACAGCCGGCGCACGAGGGTTGCTCCCGACACTGTAACGGCGGTCTTTGGTACCGCCTCTCACCTGCCTTCGAGTCTCTGCGCCCTACCTTTCGGGCAGCTTTCGCGATTCCTGCTAACCGGAAAGTTTGCGTTCCGCGTAAGCGATCTCCAGTGCCTGCCGCGCATCCAGCGGGCGCATCGCCGCGGCCTTCGCGAGCGCAGTGTTGCGTTCGTCTGCGTGCCGCTGCGCATCCAGCAGGCCGAGCCCGATGCCCAGGCCGACCCAAGCATTGGGTGCGTCCGGCGTCACCCGGATCGCGGTGCGCAGATGTGCTTCCGCGGCTTGCGGGTCCACGCGCAAGGTCATCCGGGCCAGCGCGGCGCCGAGCTTGTGCACGGCTTCGGCGAAATACAAACCCAGCGCGGTATGCGCTTCGGGATGATCCGCATCCAGCTCCAGCGCGGCATCCAGCGCGGCGTGCAGCTTGCTGCCCAGGCCTTCGGCCAGCACCTGCATCGCCGGCAGATGGCGGCTGAGCAGGCCCAGCGCCCACGCGTACCTGTAATGACTCGACGCCTGCAGCGGCAGCAGGTCGAGCGCGTTGCCGGCGCGATCGGCCAGCGCCTGGTAGCGGGAAATTTTTTCCGCATCCTTGCTTTCGAGGAAGAACGCCTGCACGCCATCGGCCGTGACCGCGACGGCCTGGCCGAGCGGCCCGATCCGCAATCCGCGCTCGAAGGCTGCACGGAACTCGCCGCGATGGAACGCGCGCCAGGCATCCTGCAATTCCGCCGCAAGCTTGTCCGCGTCGGTGCCGAAAGCGGTGTCGCCCAGCCGCGCTTCGACGGCCATCAGTTCGGAAATGTATTCGCGATCCGGGAACGGTTCGCGATCACCCGCGTGCAGCCGCGGCCATGCTTGCCGCAGGCGCTCGCCGGCGAAATCAAAGGCCGGGGCGGGGTTCGGGAATGGCGTCCATTGCTCGCTCATGCTCACCTCCATGTCCGACCATCGTGCCCTGCGCGATGGCTGCGGGCAAGCGGCTACACTGTTCGCATGACGGCCCACTCACCCGCCCAGCGCGCCGCGCAACTGCGCGAACGCATCGACAACGCGAACTATCGCTATTACGTGCTCGACGATCCGGATCTTCCCGACGCCGACTACGACGCGCTGATGCGCGAGCTGGAATCGCTGGAGGAAGCGCATCCGGAACTCGCCACCGCGGAATCGCCGACGCAGCGCGTCGGCGCGGCACCGTCTTCCGCGTTCGCCTCCGTGCGGCACGAAATCCCGATGCTGTCGCTGGCGAATGCGTTCACCGAGCCGGAACCGCCGCCGGGCCAGGACCCGGACAAGGAGGCGCGCGACTTCGTGCGCAAGGTCGAGCAGCGGCTGGGCGTGGACGATCCGGTGTTCTCGGTCGAGCCGAAGTTCGACGGCCTCGCGATCAGCCTGCGCTACGAAGACGGCGTGTTCGTGCAGGGCGCCACGCGCGGCGACGGCGAAACCGGCGAGGACGTCACTGCCAACCTGCGCACGATCCGTTCCATCCCGCTGAAGCTGCGCGGCACCGGCTGGCCGCGCGTGCTGGAGGTGCGCGGCGAGGTGTACATGCCGCGCGCCGGCTTCGAGGCCTACAACGAAAAGGCGCGCGCGTCGGATGGAAGGATCAAGCCGCTGGTGAATCCGCGCAACGCCGCGGCCGGCAGCCTGAGGCAGCTCGACCCCCGCATCACGGCGCAACGCCCGCTGGCGTTCTACGCCTACGCGCTGGGTGCGTTCGACGGCGTCGAAATGCCCGCCCGCCATTCGCAGGTGCTGGCGAAATTGCGCGAGTGGGGCTTCCCGGTCAGCCCGCTCGTCGAGACCGCGCGCGGCGCGGACGGGTGCCTCGCGTATTTCGCGAAGATCGGCGCGCAGCGCGACGCGCTGCCGTACGACATCGATGGCGTGGTCTACAAGGTGGACGGCCTCGACGCGCAGCGCGAACTGGGCTTTGTGGGGCGCACGCCGCGCTGGGCGATCGCGCACAAGTTCCCGGCGCAGGAACAGACCACGCTCGTCGAGGACATCATCGTCAACATCGGCCGCACCGGTGCGGCGACGCCGGCGGCAAAACTGAAGCCGGTGTTCGTGGGCGGCGTCACCGTGAGCAACGCGACCTTGCACAACGCCGACCAGGTAGCTCGGCTCGACGTGCGCGTCGGTGACACCGTGATCGTGCGCCGCGCCGGCGACGTGATTCCGGAAGTCGTGCGCGTGCTGCCGGAGATGCGCCCGCAAGGCACGAAGCCGTGGAGCATGCCCGCGCATTGTCCCATCTGCGGTTCGGACATCGTGCGCGAGGAGGGCGAAGCGGTCGCGCGTTGCAGCGGCGAGCTGGCCTGCGCCGCGCAGCGCACGCAGTCGGTCTTCCATTTCGCCGGCCGCCGCGCGATGGACATCGACGGTCTGGGCGAGCGTTACATCGAAGACCTCGGCGAGTTCGGTTACCTGCGTTCGGTCGCCGACCTTTACAAACTCACGCTCGAAGATCTGCTGGAAATGAAGTTCCGCGCAGACGAGCGTGATGGCACCACGCCGGAGACGGTAAAAGCCGGCAAGGTCGCGACGAAGTGGGCGGAGAACCTGATCGAAGCGATAGACAAGAGCCGGCGCACCACGCTGGATCGGTTCCTGTACGCGCTCGGCATCCAGCACGTCGGCGAGAGCACCGCCAAGGCGCTGGCGACCTGGTTCGGCGATCTGGACCTGATCCGGCACTTGCCCTGGCCCTTGTTGAAGCTGGTGCCGGATATCGGCGACGAAGTCGCGCGTGCCATTGATGCATTCTTCGAACAGCCCGGCAACCAGAAAGTGATCGACGACCTGCTCGAACGCGGAGTGGAAATCCACGACACGCATCCGCCAAGCGCGAAATTGTGCGCGGCGCTTTCCCTGGGGAACGTCCTGGCACGCGCCGGTATTCCGAAACTCACCGCGAAGCGCGCGGAGCAGGTCGCATCGGCGTTCGATTCGTTCGAGGCCGTCGCCTCGGCAGGCGTGCCCGCGCTGATCGAAACCGGCCTGCCGCAGGAAACCGCGGAGTCCGTGCATTCGTTTCTGCATGCCCAGGAAGGCCGCGCGTTGGCGAAGCGTCTCGTGCAAGCGTTGAACGTATTGCATGAAGCGACCGCGCACGTTCGCGTGGCGGCAGCCGGCCCGCTGGAAGGCTCAACGGTGGTGTTGACCGGAACGCTCTCAGCGCTTACCCGCGACGAGGCGAAGGAGAAGCTGGAAGCGCTGGGCGCCAAAGTGGCGGGTTCCGTATCGAAGAAGACGTCCTTCGTGGTCGCGGGCGAGGCGGCCGGCTCCAAACTCGACAGGGCGCAGGAACTAGGCGTCGAGATTTGGGACGAAGCGCGGCTCACCGCGTTCCTCAAGCAACATGGCACGTGACGTGCCGGCCCGACGCGCGGCGCTGGAGCTGCGCGCACGGCTCAATGCGCTGATCCGTGAATTCTTCGCGCGACGCGGCGTGCTGGAAGTGGAGACGCCGATCCTGTCGGCGGCGGGCAATACCGACCTGCACATCGAAGGCTTCGCCACGCAATTCAGCGGCAACGTGCAGGCAGGTGCGCGCGAACGTTTCCTGCGCACCTCGCCGGAGTATCCGTTGAAGCGCCTGCTCGCGGCCGGCCTGGGCGATTGCTACGAACTCGGCCGGGTGTTCCGCAATGGCGAAGCAGGGCGCTCGCACAATCCCGAATTCACCCTGCTCGAGTGGTACCGCGTCGGCTGGGACCACCACCGGCTGATGGGCGAATGCGCCGAACTGGTAAGCGCTGCTCTCGCCCTGATGGGGCGGACGGTCAGCATCAATAAAACAAGCTATATCAATTGGTTCAGGGATGAACTTGATCTCGATCCGAACAGCGCAAGCGAAGCCGAATTGCGCGCGCCGCTGGCCAAATTCGGGATCGAGCCGGATGGCCTCACACGCGACGACTGGTTGGACCTGCTGATCACGCATCGATTGCAGCCGGCGCTGCCGCGCGATGCGATCACGCTGGTGTACGACTATCCGGCCACGCAATGCGCGCTGGCGAAGCTGCGTCGAGTGGAGGATGAGCCGTCCGTGGCCAAGAGCTCCGTTGTCGCGGAGCGCTTCGAGCTGTATCTCGGCGCGTACGAACTCGCCAACGGCTACCACGAATTGAACGATGCGGTCGAACAGCGCGCACGCTTCGAGCGCGACAACGCGCGTCGCCGCGAACGCGGCCTGCGCGAACTTCCCATCGACGAAAACCTGCTGGCAGTCCTGGACGCCGTGCCCGATTGCGCCGGCGTGGCGCTGGGCGTGGATCGCCTGCTGATGTGCATGCTCGGCACCGACGACATCCGCGACGTGCTCGCGTTCCCGTTCGCGGAAGCGTAGGGCGGACATTGTCCGCCGGCGATGCCTTCCCGGGAGCGCGCGCGCTCGCGACCTGCGCAACGCGGGAAGGCGGGAACCGTTGCGCTCCACCCCTACGATGTTTCAATGCCGTACAGCGAATGTAACTTGTCAATCAGAGATACGCGCGAGTTGAACGACATGCCGTACCGACGTGGGGGTGTACGTGTAGCCGATGTACTCCCCATTCGGTATGGCGCGGGACACCGGCTCCGGAGCAAAGAACTTCGTGGACGGGACGAACATCGCCGCGTGCACTCGTAACGAATGCACTGCCGGCAGTGTTCCGAAGACCTGCCGATACATCAATACTGCATCGAGCAGAACGAGCTCGTGGCCCGGATGCATCTTGTCCTTCCAGAACCAGTGCTCACGCGGGAAGCGCGAGAGCCCCGACTGCAGGTGATCGGAAACGGAAATGTATTCAACATGTGCATCGCGTGCGGCCGCTGATTCTTTTCGGACGATCTCAGTGGATGCATCCGGCAGGCCTTGATAGGTGCCGAGCAAAATGGGCGCGGCACCATGCTTGCGAATGACACCCGCGAGTGCGTGCAGCGCGTGCCGTGCATCGCGGCAGACCTTCGGTCCGAATCCGCAGGCGAAATCGCCGCCGCGTTCCTGCAGCACGACGACGTCCTAGTGGCGCGCATTGAGCGCCTTCTGCACGCTGCCTCTGGCCAGCCATTGCGTCAGTGTCGCGCCACCCTTGACGATCATGTCGCTTTGGACCCTGCGACCATTCGCGGTTGCCAGCGCGTCGAGGACGGCCGGTAAATTGCCGACGTAAGTCAGGCTGTTCCCGACGAACAGGATTCGTACCGGCGGCGGTGCGGCAATGGCGAACTGAAACGAGAATGCGCCCAAGAGCGCCAGCGTCGCGAGCAGAATCCGGCGATGCATGCGGCGCGCCATCAAAACTCCAGCTCCAGCGCGGCGCACAGGTAATCCACCAACGGCGCGAGCCGTTTGAAGTGTTCGATCACGAACGGCTTCAGTTCGGACGAGCAGGCCAGCTTGCCGTCGAAGCCGCAGCCGGCGGCGTAGCTCTTGCGTTTCAGGTCTTCGATCAACTCGTGATCGGGCGGATAGCCTTGCGGCGCGCGGCTCAGCGACTCGCCCCAGAATTCGTAGCGATCGGCGAAGGCTTTCGAATGCGCCGCGCGCTTCCACGCGGCCGGATTGTCGGCGATGAATGCGCGCAGTTGCTTCAGCGTGGAGGATTCGGGATGCCAGATGCCGGCGCCGACGAAGCAGTCGCCCGATGCGATGTGCAGGTAGAACGAAGGCGCCGGCCGTTCGCGACGGCGTTCGTGGAAGAAGCGCGCGCCGGCCCAGGTCTTGTAGGACGCCTTGTCACCGGCGAAACGCACGTCGCGCTGGATGCGGAACAGCGAGCCGCCGACCTTGCGCGGGTCGGCGCGGAAGTGCGTGCTGATCTTCGAAAGCGGCGCCTGCAGATCGCCGATCAACTGCAGGTACGGCTCGCGCACGTCGTGTTCGTACTCGGCCTGGTGGGCCTTGAACCAGGTCCGGCTGTTGTTGCGCGAAAGCAGGCGCAGGAAGCGGAAGGTATCGTTGGAAAAATACGTGTCGTTGCTCATGCAGGTGCGGTCTCGATTTCCAGTTCGCTGCGCAATTCCACCGCCCAGGCTTGCAGCCGATCCAGCAGCGCCTGTTTTTCCCCCGGCGGGGTCTGTTCGCGCAGCGCGGTGATTTCCGCATCGTACTGCGCCAGCGTCATCGTGGTGAGCGGGGTTTCTTTCGTCAGCGTGTCGCGGCAGTGCGCCAGCCAGCGCGCGTGCTCTTCCTGCGAGAGTGCCTGCGGCCAGTTGCGCGCGCGGTAGCGGAACAGCAGTTCGTCGTATTTCTTGTCGGTGAATCCGAAATCGCGCAGTCCGAGCTGCCCGGGCGGTGTGCCACGCACCTGTGCACAGCGGCGACGGTCGGCGTCGCCGGCGAATCCGGCGTACAACGCCAGTTCCGGATCGGGTGTTTCGAACGCGCGCTCCTGCGCGAAGACTTCGCGCACGCGTTCGGCAAGATGCTCGGCGCTGCGCAACACCTGGAGATGGGCGAGGCAGCGATCCAGATCCAACCGGATGCGCGCGGTGTCCACGCCCTGCAGCACCGACAACGGCGCCAGTGCCGGCGACTTGTTGGCGTGGATGGTTTTCAGCGGCAGCCGTTCCATGCCTTCAGGCAGATCTCCGCGCGCAACGAACAACCGCTCGCGCATGTCCTGTGCATCCAGTTGCGCCCAGGCGGGATCGGCATCGAGATCGGCCACGATGATCTCGTTCTTGCGCTGCGGATGTTCACTGATCGGAACGACCACGGCCAGGCAACCGCGCTCGGCGGAATAACGCTGCGAGACGTGCAGCACCGGCGTCATGCCTGCGATGTCCAGCAACTCGAAAACGCGCTGCTTGCGGCGCATGCCGAAATGCCACTCGAACAATTTCGGCTGGCGCACGCGGATCAATCGCGCCAGCGCGATCGTGGCTTCCACGTCGGACAACGCGTCGTGCGCGCGCGCCTGGTGCAGGCGGTTGGCGGCGGCGAGATGTTCCAGCTTGAAACTCGGCGCGCCATCCTCGCGCAGCGGCCATTCGATGCCTTGCGGCCGCAGCGCGTAGCACAGCCGCACCAGGTCGATCAGGTCCCAGCGCGAGCACTGGTTGTCCCACTCGCGCGCGTAGGGATCGTAGAAGTTGCGGTACAGCAGGTGCCGCGTGACCTCGTCGTCGAAGCGGATCGAGTTGTAGCCCACCGTGCAGGTGCCGGGCGTGGCCAGTTGCTCGTGCACGGCTGCGGCGAATTCGGCCTCGATCATGCCTTCGCGCTGCGCATCCTGCGGCGCCAGCCCGGTGATCAGGCAGGCCTGCGGATGCGGCAGGCGATCACGCGGGGGCTTGCAGGTGAGGGCGATCGGCTCGCCGAGCGGCTCCAGCTCGGAGCTGGTGCGGATCGCGGCGAATTGCACCGGGCGATCGCGGCGCGTGTCCGCGCCCCATGTTTCGTAGTCGTGCCACAGGAAGGTGCTCGCCATCGCGGGCGAGGGTAGCGGTCGCGTCCGCGGCAATCAATGCAGCTTGCTTGCCTTGCGGCCGACATCGCGGGTTACACTCGTATCGGGAGGGAGCATGGCCACTATCGCTGATGACAACCTGATCTGGATCGACCTGGAAATGACCGGTCTCTGCACGGATACCGATTCGATCCTGGAAATCGCCTGCGTGGTCACCGATCGCGAACTCAACGTGCTGGCGACGGGACCGGAATACGCGATCCGCCACGACGAGATCCGGCTCAACGCAATGGACGACTGGAACCGCAACCAGCACGGCAAATCCGGCTTGTGGCAGCGCGTGCTGGAATCGGACGTGGACCATGCGCGCGCCGAAGCCGACACGCTGGGGTTCCTGCAGCAATGGGTGCCCCCCGGCAAGTCGCCGATGTGCGGCAATTCGATCTGCCAGGATCGTCGCTTTCTCTATCGCCAGATGCCGGCGCTGGAGAAGTATTTCCACTACCGCAACCTGGACGTGTCCACGCTCAAGGAGCTGGCACGACGCTGGGCACCCGAACTGGCGAAGGGCTTCAGCAAGGAAGCCGCGCACACCGCGCTGTCGGACGTGCAGGATTCGATCGCGGAGTTGCGGTATTACCGTGAGCACATGGCGGAGCTTGCGGGGAAGTAGCCCCCAAATCCGTAGGGCGGGCATTGCCCGCCTTCGAAGTCTCGGATCAGGAAGCGGCGGACGGTGTCCGCCCTACAGCAGGCCCGATTCCGTCAGCACATCCACGCCCCCCGCCGGCGCGATTACCGATGCAGGAATCGAGTCACCGGCGCGCCAGCGCGTGATCGCCTCGCGCTTGGACTCACCGTCCACCAGGAACAGCACGCAGCGCGCGCGGCTCAAGCGTGCGGCACTCAACGAAATGCGCTCGGACGGCGGCTTGGGCGCGTCGAAAACGCCGAGTGCATCGGCCGCATCGGATGACGTGCCCCAGTCGTGTTCCGGGAACAGGCTGGCGGTATGGCCGTCCTCGCCCAGCCCCAGCAGCACCAGGTCGAATTCGCCGACCGCGCGCAGCACTTGTGCGTATTGCGCGGCGCCTTCGATCGGACCCGCCTCGGCCGGGATCGTGTGGATGTTCGCGCGCGGGATCGGCACCTGGTCGAGCAGGGTGTCGCGTGCCATGCGGCTGTTGCGCTGCGAATCGTTGAGCGGCAGACAGCGCTCGTCGCCGAAATACACCTGCCACTTCGACCAGTCGGTGATCGCCTTGCGCAGCATTTCGTAGATCGCGCGCGGCGTGTTGCCGCCGGCGAGCACGATCCGGAACACGCCACGCGCGCCGATCGCATGCGCTGCCGCGGTGCGGATGCGCAGCAATGCATCGGCCTGCAAATCGGTGACGTCGGCGAAGCCGTGCCAGCGAATGGTCTGTGGTGGCGTGGAATTCAAAGGTTCAGGAACCCTGATGGCGCAAGGGACATCTCCCAAGCGTCACGAGCGAAGGCAGATTGTGCGACGCCGGAGTGCAGGAACCGGAGCGTACACGGACAGTACGTGAGGATTTCCTCGGCCCGAAAAACGGTACGTCCATGTACCGGGCCGGTCGAGCACCAGCTCGCCGGCGCGCAAGATGCCGAGCCCAGTAGCTTGGAAGATGTTCCTTCATGTTGCCGTTGGAGGCGGCGTCAGTCCTTCGTGCTTCATCGCATGTCCGCCGAACTCGTTGCGCATGGCCGAAAGCAGCTTGTCGGAGAACGAATCCGAATCGCGCGAACGCAACCGCTCGATCAGCGCGGCGGTGATGATCGGCGCGGGCACATCCAGATCGATGGCTTCCGCCACCGTCCAGCGGCCTTCGCCCGAATCCACCACGTACGGCGCGATGCCGTCGAGTCCGGGATTCTTCTTCAGCGCGTCGGCGGTGAGGTCGAGCAGCCACGAACGCACCACGCTGCCGTAGCGCCAGATCTGGGTGACCTGCTCAAGGTCCAGCTTGAATTCCTGCTTGTGCTTCAGCACGGAAAGACCTTCGGCGTAGGCCTGCATCATTCCGTATTCGATGCCGTTGTGGACCATCTTGGTGAAGTGGCCGGAGCCGGTCGGGCCGACGCGGCCCCAGCCGGTGTCCTTGCCTGGCGCCAGCGCTTCGAAGATCGGCCGCAGGTGTTCGACGACATCCGCGTCGCCGCCGACCATCATGCTGTAGCCTTCCTTCAGGCCCCACACGCCGCCACTGGTGCCGCAATCGACGTAATGCAGCTTCTGCGCGGACAAGCGCTGCGCGCGCCGCATGGTGTCCTTGTAATTGGAATTGCCGCCGTCGATCACGATGTCGCCGGCCTGCAATTTCGGGATCAGCGCATCCAGCGTCTGGTCGACGATCTCGCCGGCCGGCACCATCAGCCAGAGAACGCGCGGATCTTTCAGCATGGTGGGCAGCTTTTCCAGCGCGTCCACCACGTCGCCGCCCTGGTCGGTCAGCCGCTTGCGCGCCTCCGGCATCGGGTCGAAACCGATCACGCGGTGTCCGCCTTTCATCAGCCGCTGGGCCATGAAGTTGCCCATCTTCCCCAGACCAATCATTCCAAGTTCCATTCATGGCTCCTTGTGGTGCGGATCGCGCCGGTGGACGACGCAACCGTCCGATCATACGCCCATCGAAAAAATGTCTCAGGTCAGGACGCCGGATTCCGTGAACATACAGTCCCGCCGGGTACATAATGGGCACTTGTTTGCCGCGACAAGGAGTCCACCGGCCGATGTCCAGCCAAGGCTGCCCGCGCACCACGCTGCTCGCCAATGGCGAATACGCGGTGATGCTCACCGATGCGGGTTCCGGTTACAGCCGCTGGCGCGATCTTGCCATCACGCGCTGGCGCGAGGACACCACCTGCGATCCGTGGGGGAGCTGGTTCTACCTGCGCGACGTGCACGGCGGCAAAGAGCGCCATCTGTGGCCAGGCGCTCCGTGGTCGTCAACCGTGCAGCCGCTCGGACCGGATGATTCGCAACGCGAATGCCACCTGCTGGAACACGCGGCGCTGTATGCGCATCGCGACGGCGACCTGACCACCACGCTGGAAGTCGCGCTGCACGGAAGCGATGCGCTGGAAATCCGCGGCATCGGCCTGCGCAACGACGGGGACACGCCGCGCGAGATCGAAATCACCTCGTATGCCGAGCTGGTGCTCGGAAACCAGCAGGGCGATGCCTCGCATCCTGCGTTCTCCAAGATGTTCGTGCAGACGCATCGCGAAGGCGACGTGCTGCTCGCGACGCGGCGCAAGCGCGATCCGCCCGAGCCAGACGTGTGGGCCGCGCACGGGGTGGTGGTGGATGGCGAGGCGCTCGGTGCAGCGCAATGGGAAACCGATCGCCTGGCGTTCATCGGCCGCGACCGCACGCCGCGTTCGCCGCAGGCGCTGGACGAGGGCGCGAAGTTGTCCGGCACGGTCGGCACCGTGCTCGATCCGATTTTTTCCCTGCGCGTGCGCGTGCGCGTCCCGGCGCGTTCAACGCGACGGGTTGCGTTCCTCACCGCGGCGGCGGCGAAGCGCGATGAAGTACTTGAACTGGTGTCGCGGAATGCGAATGTCGGCGCGTGCGCGGACGTGTTCGCGAAAGCGCGGGGCGAATGCGCATCGCGCCTGCGCTCGCTCGGGATCAGTGATGAGGAAGCGCGCGACTTCCGCCGACTTGCCGACGCATTGCTCTACAGCGATCCGGCATTGCGCGCCGCGCCCGGAGTGCTGGCGCAAGGCGAGGGCGGCGCGCCGGTGCTGTGGGCGAAAGGCATTTCCGGCGACCTGCCGATCGTGCTGTTGCGACTGGGCGATACCTCGCAGTCCTCGTTGTTGCAGCAGTTGTTGAGCGCGCAGGCGTATTGGCGTTCCAGACAATTGCCGGCCGACCTCGTCGTGTTGAACGAAGCTTCTGGCGATGCCGCAGCTTCGCTGCAGCAGCAACTCGAAGCCCTCACTGCACAGGCGGCGGACGGCAAGCCGGACAAGGCTCAAGGTTCGGTGTTCGTGCTGCGCGGCGATCAGGTGGACAATCGCCTGCGCAACGGCCTGCTGACCGTCGCGCGCATCGTGCTGGATGGGAAGAACGGGGAGTTGAAAGCGCAGATTGCGAGGCTTCCCCGGCCGAATGGGTTTCAGAATCCGTCATCCCGGCCACGGAGCTCCCGGCCATGGATGGCAGCTCTTGGCCGGGATCCAGAACCATGGAGGGTAAAGCCACTGGATCCCGGCCTGCGCCGGGATGACGAACACAAGCACTACGCACGCGCATCATTCTCCAGCGAGCGTAAGTCTGAGCAGTTGGAAGACTTCAACGGCCTCGGCGGTTTCAGCGCGGATGGCCTCGAATACGTCACCGTGCTGCGCGACGGACAGAGCACGCCGATGCCGTGGTCGCAGCTCGTGGCCAACCCGGATTTCGGATTCCTCGCCACCACGACCGGTGGCGGTTACTGCTGGGCCGTCAACAGCCAGCAGAACCAGATCACGCATTGGTCCAACGATCCGGTGTGCGATCCGCCATCCGAAGTCTTGTACCTGCGCGACACGGAGACCGGCGCGCTGTGGTCGGCCACTGCCTCTCCGATCCGCGTACAGGATTCAACGTACGTCGCGCGTTTCGGTCCGGGCTACGCGAAATTCGAAACCGTGGCTCACGGCATCGAGTCGGAACTGCTGCAATTCGTGCCGGTTGCAGGATGCATCAAGGTCTCACGGCTGCGCCTGCGCAACCGCAGCGGTCGTGCGCGCACGCTGGACGTCACGGCTTACGTGCGCTGGGCACTGGGCGCGATCGGCACCGATGCCGCGCCATTCGGCATCACGTCTTTCGACAAGCAGGCGAATGCCTTGCTTGCGAGTAATCGCTGGCGCGACCCGCTCGCTGATCGCGTCGCCTTCGCCGCTTTCGACAAGGCGCCGGATTCCTGCACCGGCGATCGCGGCGAGTTCCTCGGCCGTCATGGTGCATTGGAAGCACCCGCCGCATTGACCGGCGAGCAACCGCTCTCGAACCATACGGGAGCAGGCCTCGATCCTTGTGCGGCCTTGCAGACCCACGTCGAGCTCGCACCCGACGGCGAGGCTGAAATCGTATTCATGCTGGGCGAAGGCGCGGATCGGGTGCAGGCTCTCGATCTCGTGCGGCATTGGCGCGGGGCCGATCTGGATACAGCGTTCGCAGAAGTGCAGGAACAATGGAACGCCACGCTCGACGCGGTGCAGGTGCGCACGCCCGATCCGCAGATGGATCGGCTGTTGAACCGCTGCCTGCTGTATCAGGTGCTCGCGTGTCGCTTGTGGGCGCGCACCGCGTTCTACCAGGCCAGCGGCGCCTATGGTTTCCGCGACCAGTTGCAGGACGTCGGCGCGCTGTGCGTGGCGCGGCCGGATCTCGCGCGCGAACACATCCTGCGCGCGGCGGCGCGGCAGTTCGTCGAAGGCGACGTGCAGCACTGGTGGCTGCCGCCGGACGGGCGCGGCGTGCGCACCCGCATGACCGATGATCGCCTATGGCTGCCTTACATCCTCGCGCATTACATGCGGACCACCGGCGACACACGCGTGCTGGACGAGGACGTGCCGTTCGTGCAGGGCGATGTGCTGAAGCCCGGCGAGACCGATTCGTTCTTCGCGCCGCAGGCGGCGCGGGAATCCGGCACGCTGTTCGAACATTGTGCGCGCGCGATCGAAGTCAGCATGCAAAACGGCGCGCATGGTTTGCCGTTGATGGGCACCGGCGACTGGAACGACGGCATGAACCGCGTCGGCATCGGCGGCAAGGGCGAGAGCGTGTGGCTCGGCTGGTTTCTCTGTGACGTGCTGGAGGAGTTCGTGACGATCGCCGAACAACGCGGCGAGACGCAGCGCGCGCAGGCCTGGCGCAAACACGCCGATGATCTGCGCGACGCGCTCGATCGCGCCTGGGATGGCGAATGGTACCGGCGCGCGTACTACGACGATGGCACGCCGCTGGGCTCGCGCGGAAATCGCGAATGCATGATCGATTCGCTGGCGCAGTCCTGGAGCGTGATCTCCGGCGACGGCGAACCTGCGCGCGCCGAACGCGCGATGCGCGCGGTGGGCGAGCGCCTGGTGCGCGAGGAAGACGGCCTGGTCGCGCTGTTCACGCCACCGTTCGACAGGACGAAGCACGACCCCGGCTACATCAAGGGGTATCCGCCGGGCCTGCGCGAAAATGGTGGCCAGTACACGCACGGCTCGATCTGGTCGGCGATCGCTTTCGCGATGCTGGGCGAGGGCGACACCGCGCACCAGTTGTTCCGCATTTTCGATCCGCTGCGCCACACGCAATCACCCGAAGGTACCGAGCGCTACAAGGTCGAACCCTACGTCGCGTGCGCGGATGTCTATTCGGTTGAACCGCACGTCGGCCGCGGCGGCTGGACCTGGTACTCGGGTTCGGCCGGCTGGCTGTATCGCGCGGGCCTCGAATGGCTGCTGGGATTCCGCCTGCAGGGCGACACGCTGCGCATGGAGCCGTGCATTCCGAAACCCTGGAATGGTTTCGAGGTGGAATATCGCCATGGATCGTCGCGCTACACGATCGAAGTGGAGAATCCGGATCACGTATGCCGCGGCGTGGCGCGCGTGGAGCTTGACGGTGAGAAGGTGAACGATGCGAACGCGATTCCGCTGAAAGATGACGGTGCCATCCACCACATCAAGATGACGCTGGGCCCTTAGGGCGGACACTTTCCGCCGTTCCAACATGGCGGCAGTGCCCGCCCTACACCTGAAGGACTCAAGAGTGGCCATAAAATCCGATGCCTTCGTCTTCTTCGGCGCCACCGGCGATCTCGCCTACAAGCAGATCTTCCCGGCGCTGCAGGCGCTGATCCAGAACGAAAAATTCGACCTGCCGATCATCGGCGTGGCGCGTTCGGACTGGAACCTCGAACGGCTGCGCGATCGCGCGCGCGCCAGCCTGCGCGAGCACGGCGGCATGGACGAGAAGGCCGCGCGCAAACTGTGCAAGCTGCTGCGTTTCGTCAACGGCGACTACAACGATCCGGCGACTTTCGCGCAATTGCGCAAGGAGCTCGGCGACGCGAAGCATCCGTTGCATTACCTCGCCATTCCGCCGAGCCTGTTCGAGGTGGTGGTCAAGCACCTCGACGAATCCGGTTCCGCGCAGGGCGCGCGGGTGGTGGTGGAGAAACCGTTCGGGCGCGACCTGCGTTCGGCGCGCGAACTCAACGCCACGCTGCACCGGATTTTCCCGGAAGACGCGATCTTCCGCATCGACCATTACCTCGGCAAGGAAGCGGTGCAGAACCTGCTGTACTTCCGTTTCGCCAATTCCTTCCTCGAACCGGTCTGGAATCGCACCTACATCGAGAGCGTGCAGATCACCATGGCCGAGGCCTTCGGCGTGCAGGGCCGCGGCAGCTTCTACGAGGAAGTCGGGGCGCTGCGCGACGTGGTGCAGAACCACATGCTGCAGGTGCTGGTGCTGCTGACAATGGATGCGCCGACCGGGCGCGACGCCGAGGCGATCCGCAGCGAGCGGCAGCGCCTGCTGCGCGCGATCCGCCCGCTCGACCCGGATGAAGTGGTGCGCGGCCAGTTCGAAGGTTACCGGCACGAGGCAGGCGTCGCGCGCAATTCGCAGGTGGAGACCTTCGCCGCGTTGAGGCTGCACATCGACACCTGGCGCTGGGCCGGCGTGCCGTTCTACATCCGCGCCGGCAAGGAAATGCCGGTCACCTGCACGGAAGTGTTCGTGAGCCTGAAGTGCCCGCCGCTCAACGTGTTCGACAAGATCGAAGCGGAGCAGGCCAACTACTTCCGCTTCCGGCTGAGCCCGGACGTGGTCATCTCCACCGGCGCACGCGTGAAGAAGCCGGGCGAGGCGATGCGCGGCGAGAACGTGGAATTGATCGCGCGCCAGCAACCCAAGCGCGTGCGCCTGCCTTATGCGCGCCTGCTCGGCGACGCGCTGCGCGGCGACGCGGAGCTTTTCGGGCGCGACGACGGCATCGAAGCAGCATGGCGCATCATCGATCCCGCCTTGAACGACGCCGAGCCGGTGACGCGCTACAAGCCGGGGACGTGGGGCCCTTCCGCGTCCGACAAACTGATCGCGCCGGACGGCGGCTGGCACAACCCGGTGGTGGCCAAGACGCCCGCGAAATCGAAATGAGCGCAACGCACGACACGGTGTTCCTGTTCGACGTGGACGACACGTTGCTGGACAACGACGGCATCAATGCCGATCTCGATGCGCACATCGAGCGCGTGTTCGGCGCGGACGCGCGCAAGCTCTACCGCGACATCTACGAATCGCTGCGCGATGAATTGCATTACGCCGATTACCTCGGCGCGATCCAGCGCTTCCGCGTGCAATGCGGAGACGAGGTGCGCGCGCAGGACCTCGGCGCGTGGCTGCTGGAGTATCCGTTCGCGGAGCGCCTGTATCCGCAAGCACTGGATGCGATCGCGCACGTTTCGCAGTTCGGCCCGGCGGTCGTGCTGTCCGACGGCGATGCCGTGCTGCAGCCGCGCAAGATCAGCGCCTCCGGCATCGCCGACGCGGTGGACGGCAACGTGCTGGTCTACGTGCACAAGGAAACCATGCTGGACGATGTCGAGCGTCGCTTTCCCTCGCGGCATTACGTGATGTTCGAGGACAAGCTGCGCGTGCTGGATGCGCTCAAGCAACACTGGCGGGAACGGCTGACCACGGTGTTCGTGCGCCAGGGCCACTACGCACACGATCCGCAACTGATCGCGGAGTATCCGCCGGCACAGGTTTCGCTGGAAGGCATCGGCGAATTGATCCGATGCACGGCTTATGATTTCAAGTAGGGCGGGCATTGCCCGCCGCGGCGGATGGTGCCCGCGCCGCGATTTTCCCGAATTGCATTGAATGGCCATGACCAAGGAGTCATCCATGAATCCCACCCAGGAACTGCACGAACTTGGCCAGAGCCTCTGGCTCGACAACATCACCCGCGGCATCCTCGACGACGGCACGCTGAAGCGTTACATCAACGACGATTCGGTCACCGGGCTCACATCGAATCCGACGATCTTCGACCACGCGATCGCCGGCGGCGACGATTACGACGAGCAGATCGCGCACGTTGCCGTGCTGGGCAAGTCCGGCGAAGACGCGTTCTTCGAACTGGCGATGCAGGACCTGACCCGCGCGGCCGACCTGTTCCAGAAGATCCACAGGAAGACGCAGGGCGTGGACGGCTGGGTCTCGCTGGAGCTTTCGCCACTGCTGGCCGACGACACGCAAGGTTCCATCGATGCAGCGAAACGGCTGCACGCGCAGGCCAGGCGCGAAAATCTCTTCATCAAGATCCCGGGCACGCCCGCGGGCGTGCCGGCGATCGAGGAATCCATCTTCAACGGCGTGCCGATCAACGTCACGCTGCTGTTCTCGCGCGAGCAGTATCTTGCCGCCGCGAATGCCTACATGCGCGGCATCGAGCGGCGCATCGAGGCCGGCCTCGATCCGAAGATCGGCTCCGTCGCCTCGCTCTTCGTCAGCCGCTGGGACGTGGCGGTGAAAGACAAGGTGCCCGAGGAATTGCGGAACCGGCTCGGCATCGCGATCGCGCAGCACACCTACAAGGCCTATTGCGAACTGCTGGAATCGGATCGCTGGAAGAAGCTCGAAGCCGCCGGCGCGCTGCCGCAACGCATGCTCTGGGCCAGCACCGGCACCAAGGATCCGAAGGCCTCCGACACGCTCTACATCGAGGCACTGGCCGCGCCCGCCACCATCAACACCATGCCGGACAAGACGCTCGTCGCGTTTGCCGAGCACGGCCGCGTGGGCCAGCCGATGCGCGAAGACGGCGGTGATTGCGAGCAGGTGATCGCGCGCTTCAAGCAGGCCGGTATCGACGATGCGCAGCTCGGGGAACAGTTGCAGCGCGAAGGCAAGGAATCCTTCGACAAGTCATGGAGCGAACTGCTGAAGCGCATCGCCGACAAGGCCGCGAAGGTTACGGGCGGACGCAGCGCGCGGCAGTCGTAGGCGGACATTGCCCGCCGCGGCCGAACCGTAGGGCGGAGATTGCCCGCCGCGGCCGAATCGTAGGGCGGGCATTGCCCGCCGCGGCGGACGGTGTGTCCGCCCTTCGCGGGGCATTCCCGTCCGTCCCCGTAAATCGGTATCAACAAAGCCTTGGAGAATCCTGGAATGACTTCACTGACGGCATCGGCGGAATGGCAGGCGCTCGCTGCGCATTGGCAATCCCTTCGCGGCACCACGCTGACCCAATTGTTCGCCGGCGATCCGCAACGCGCCGACAAACTGGTCGTGGAAGGCGCGGGCCTGTACCTGGATTACTCCAAGAATCTCGTCACCGCCGAGACGTTGAAACTGCTGCAGGACCTTGCGCGTGTGCGAGGTGTCGAACAACGCCGCGATGCGATGTTCCGCGGCGACAAGATCAACGAGACGGAAAAACGCGCGGTGCTTCATGTCGCCTTGCGTGCACCGCGCAACGCGTACATCGAAGTGGACGGCGAGAACGTCATCCCGGAAGTCCATGCGGTGCTCGATCGCATGGCCACGTTCTGCAACAAGGTGCGCGACGGCGAATGGAAGGGCCATTCCGGCAAGCGCATCCGCAACGTGATCAGCATCGGCATCGGCGGCTCGGATCTCGGGCCGGTGATGGCCTACGAAGCGCTGCGCGATTACAGCCGCCGCGACATGACGTTCCGCTTCGTCTCCAACGTGGACCCGACCGATTTCGTGGAAGCCACGCGCGATATCGGTGCGGAAGAAACGCTGTTCATCATCTGCTCCAAGACCTTCACCACGCTGGAGACGCTGACCAACGCGCGGGCGGCGCGTGGCTGGTGCGTGCAACAGTTCGGCGGCAACGAAGCGGCGGTGGCGAAACACTTCGTCGCGGTTTCGACCAATGAGAAGGAAGTCGAGAAGTTCGGCATAGACACCGACAACATGTTCGGCTTCTGGGACTGGGTCGGTGGCCGCTACTCGATGGATTCGGCGATCGGCCTGTCCACGATGCTGGCGATCGGGCCGGACGCATTCGAGGAGATGCTCGCGGGCTTCCATGCCATGGACGAGCACTTCAGGAACACGCCGGCCGAGCGCAACCTGCCGATGCTGATGGGGCAGATCTCGCTCTGGTACAACAACTTCTTCGGCGCGCAGACCGTGGCCGTGTTGCCGTACGCTCAGTACCTCAAGCGCTTTCCGGCCTATCTCCAGCAACTGACGATGGAGAGCAACGGCAAGCACGTCACGCTGGACGGCAGGCACGTGGACTACGCGACCGGCCCGATCTACTGGGGCGAGCCGGGCACCAACGGCCAGCACTCGTTCTACCAGTTGATCCACCAGGGCACGCGCTTGATTCCGTGCGACTTCATCGGCTTCCAGCAGCCGCTGAATGCGATGGCCGGGCAGCACGACTTGTTGATGGCGAACCTCTTCGCGCAGACCGAGGCGCTGGCATTCGGCAAGACTGCCGAGCAGGTCCGTCGCGAAGGAACGCCCGAATG
>DASSEW010000048.1:0-10092 GCA_035695065.1 Rhodanobacteraceae bacterium
CACCAACAGTTCGGGTCACATCCTGACCATCGAGGACCCGATCGAGTACCTGCACCGGCACAAGAAGTCCATCGTCAACCAGCGCGAGGTCGGCCTCGACACGCACGCCTTCCACAGCGCGCTGAAGAACGCGATGCGCGAAGCGCCGGACGTGATCCTGATCGGCGAGATCCGCGACACCGAAACCATGGACGCGGCGATCGCGTTCTCGGAGACCGGGCACCTGTGCCTGGCGACGCTGCACTCCAACAACGCCGACCAGACCATCGAGCGCATCCTCAACTTCTTCCCGGATGCCGCGCACAAGAACATCCTGATGAACCTCGCCCTGAACCTCAAGGCGGTGATTTCGCAACGCCTGGTGATCGGCAAGGACGGCCGCCGCCGTCCGGCGGTGGAGGTGCTGATCAACACGCCGCACATCCGCGACCTGCTGCGCCGCGGCGAGGTCCACCAGATCAAGGACGCGATGGAGCGCAGCCTGCAGGAAGGCATGCAGACGTTCGACCAGTCGCTGTTCAAGCTCTACAAGGAAGGCACCATCGATCTGGAGGAGGCGCTGTCCAAGGCCGACTCGCGCGACGGCCTCGCGCTCAAGATCCGCCTTGCCGAAGGCGCGTCGGGCAGCGACCTGACGCAGAATGACCCGTACGACATGACAACGTTCTAAAAAAACGGGCGCCCTGCCTTGGGCGCCCGCCGACGTTGGATGTACCGGGGAGACTAGAACCGATACTCCGCATTCACTGACCACAAATTGGTGGACAGGTTCAGATTGTTCTTGTCCGCGTGGTAGTAGTCGTAGGCCACGCCCACGCCGAAGTGGCGGTTGAAGTCGTAGCCCGCGCCCGCGCCGGCGTAATAGCCGTTGTCGCTGCGGTGCTCGTCGATCGGGAATGGATCGCTGGTCATGCCATCGCCACGCCATGCGTACAGGCCCGCGCGGCCGGACACGTACCAGTTCGGGGTGAAGTTGTAATGCGCGGTCGCGCCGGCGGTCCAGCCGTGCAACGACGATTTGTCGTTGGCGACTACTGGCTGGCTGTTGAACACGTTCTTGATCTGCACGTTGCCGAGGTCGTTGTAGCCCACTTCCGCGCCCAGCGCGAAGTTCGGCGTCAACGACCAGCGATAGCCGCCGTCGATGGCGTAACCGGTGTCGCTGCCGCTGTTGGGTCCGGAAATCACCTGGGCATGGCCCACGTTGCCGTTGACGAAGAAGCCGCCGTTGTCGGTGTTGCCGGTGTTCTGTGCCAAGGCCGGCACGCTCACCGCGAAGGCCGCGGCGATGGAAAGGGCAGTCAGGGTCTTGCGCATTATCTTTCTCCAGCTTGGGGAAATTTTTTGAAACTCCAGCGCGCACGCGATGCTTTGCCTGCGCAATCCCTGTGACCACGTCGGCATCCGGTTGTTGCGTTTTCGCTAAGTACGGCTCAGGCGCAGTTCATCGCTTTAACCCTCGCGTGAACGGATACAATTCGCGCCTTTGTCCCCGGGGAACTTCCGCATGCCCACTCGTCGCGAACTCGCCAACGCCGTGCGCGCGCTGGCCATGGATGCCGTCGAGGCGGCGAAGTCCGGCCACCCCGGCATGCCGATGGGCATGGCCGATATCGCGGAAGTGCTGTGGAACGATTTCCTCAGCCACAACCCCGCGAACCCGCGCTGGAGCAATCGCGACCGCTTCGTGTTGTCGAACGGGCACGGCTCGATGCTGCAGTACGCGCTGCTGCACCTGTCCGGTTACGACCTGCCGATCGAGGAACTGAAGCGCTTCCGCCAGTGGCACTCGAAAACACCCGGCCATCCGGAAGCGCACGAAACGCCCGGCGTGGAAACCACCACCGGCCCGCTCGGCCAGGGCCTGGCGAACGCGGTCGGCATGGCGCTCGGGGAAAAATTGCTCGCTCGCGAATTCAATCGCGATGGGTTCCCGATCGTGGACCACAACACTTATGTATTCGTCGGCGACGGTTGCCTGATGGAAGGCATCTCGCATGAAGTCGCTTCGCTCGCGGGCACGTTCAAACTCGGCAAGCTGATCGCGATCTACGACGACAACGGCATCTCGATTGATGGCGAGGTGCGCGGCTGGTTCAGCGACGACACGCCCGCGCGTTTCGAGGCCTACGGCTGGGAAGTGCTGCGCGACGTGGACGGCCACAACGCGGAAAGCGTCAAGGCCGCGCTGGTGTCCGCCGCGCTCGATCCGGACAAGCCGACCCTGATCTGCTGCAAGACCACCATCGGATTTGGCGCCCCGCACAAGCAAGGCACCGAGAAGGCGCACGGCGCACCGCTGGGCAAGGACGAAATCGCCGCCGCGCGCGACCAGCTCGGCTGGAACTGGCCGCCGTTCGTGATTCCGGACGAGCACTACGCCGCGTGGAACGCGCGCGAAAAAGGCGCGCAGCGCGAAGCCGAGTGGAATGCGCTGTTCGATCGCTATCGCTCCGCGCATCCGGATCTCGCCGCCGAATTCGAGCGCCGCATGGCCGGCAAGTTGCCGAGTGATTTCTCCGCGCGCGCGCAGGCGTTCGTCCGCGCGCAGCAGGAACAGGCGCCGAACATCGCCTCGCGCAAGGCTTCACAGATGGCGCTGGATGCGTACGCGCCGCTGCTGCCGGAACTGGTCGGCGGTTCGGCGGACCTGGCCGAATCGAATCTGACCCTGTGGAAAGGCGCGCACAACGTGAACGGCGAGGCCGCGCCGCGCAACTACATCCATTACGGCGTGCGCGAATTCGGCATGAGCGCGATCAGCAATGGCCTCGCGCTGCACGGTGGATTCATCCCCTACGACGCGACATTCCTGGTGTTCTCCGACTACGCGCGCAACGCGGTGCGCATGTCGGCGCTGATTCCCGCGCACACGATCCACGTCTACACGCACGATTCGATCGGTCTGGGCGAGGACGGTCCGACCCACCAGCCCGTCGAACACCTTGCCTCCTTGCGTTTGGTTCCGAACAACCGCGTGTGGCGTCCGTGCGATGCCGCGGAATCCGCGGTCGCGTGGCAAAGCGCGATTGAACACCGCGCCGGTCCCTCGTGCCTGGTGTTCTCGCGGCAGGCGCTGAAGCCGCAGCCGCGCAATGAAGAACAGCTTGCATCGATTGGCCGCGGTGGTTACATACTTTCCGATCCGGCCGACACCAAGTTCCGCGCGATCCTGATCGCCACCGGCTCGGAGGTGGAACTGGCGATGGAAGCGATGCGCGCGTTGCAGACCGGCGGCATCGGCGTGCGCGTGGTCTCGATGCCGTGCGCGGAATTGTTCGACGCGCAGCCCCTGGAATACCGCGAAGGCGTGCTGCCCTCGTGGTGCCGCGCGCGCGTGGCGATCGAAGCCGCGAGCTCCGACTGGTGGCGCAAGTACATTGGCCTGGACGGCGAGGTGATCGGCATGACCAGCTTCGGCGCATCCGCGCCGGCGGACACGCTGTTCGCGCAATTCGGGTTCACCGTCGAACGCGTGCTCGACGCGACGCGGCGCCTGCTTCGCTAGCCGCGCGCGCGCTGCTCCAGCATCGCAACCGCCGGCAACGTCTTGCCTTCCAGGAATTCCAGGAACGCACCGCCACCGGTGGAGATGTACGAAATCCCCGATTCGATGCCGTACTTGTCCACGGCGGCCAACGTGTCGCCGCCGCCGGCGATGGAGAAGGCATCCGAATCGGCGATCGCGCGCGCCAGCGTTTCGGTGCCATGGCCGAAGGCGTCGAATTCGAACACCCCGACCGGCCCGTTCCAGACCACCGTGCCCGCGGCCTTGACCATCTGCGCGTAGCGCTGCGCGGTTTCCGGGCCGATATCCAGGATCATTTCGTTGTCGCCGACCTGGTCCACGCGCTTGATCGCGGCGGGCGCATCGGCGGCGAACGCCGGCGCCACGACCACGTCTGTCGGAATCGGCACCTCCGCGCCGCGCGCCTTGGCCTCACGCATCACCTTTTTCGCGGCCTCCAGCAGATCCGGCTCGTACAAGGATGTGCCGACGGTGTATCCCATCGCCGCGATGAACGTGTTGGCGATGCCGCCGCCGACGATCAGCTGATCCACCTTGCCGATCAGGTTCTCCAGCAGGGTCAGCTTGGTCGAAACCTTGGAGCCCGCCACGATCGCCAGCAACGGACGCGCGGGGCTCTGCAAGGCGCGACCCAATGCGTCCAGCTCCGCCGCCAGCAGCGGACCTGCGGCGGCGACCTTCGCGAACTTGGCCACGCCATGCGTGGAAGCCTGCGCGCGATGCGCGGTGCCGAACGCGTCCATGACGAATATGTCGCACAGCGCGGCGTACTTCTTCGCCAGCGCCTCGTCGTCCTTGCCTTCGCCGATGTTCATGCGGCAGTTTTCCAGCAACACGACTTCGCCCGGCGCGACGTTTGCTCCATCCAGATAATCCCGCTCCAGCCGCACCGTGCCGCCGAGTTGCCGCGAAAGCCATTCGGCCACCGGCGCCAGCGATTCGCTTTCCTCGAACACACCCTCCTTCGGCCGGCCCAGGTGCGACATCACCATCACCGCCGCATTCGCCTCGCGCGCGGCGCGGATGGTGGGCAATGCAGCATCGAGGCGCTGGGTGGAACCGATCGCGCCGTCCTTGATGGGCACGTTGAGATCTTCGCGGATCAGTACGCGCTTGCCGGCAAGATCCAGGTCGGTCATGCGGAGAAAATTCATGGGGGAATTCCGTTCGGGCGAACCATCTATTGTCCGCGTTGCCACGGGAGTGGGCAACGCAGGGCTTCAAACCGGCACAGGGGCGGCGTAGTCTGTGCGACACCGCTTGGATGGCGGCCCGGGACAGACGAGGGTATGTTCATGCCGACCGAACTGACGCTCTACAGCTACTGGCGTTCCAGCGCCGCCTACCGCGTGCGCATCGCGCTCAACCTGAAGCAATTGCCGTACACGGTGAAGCCGGTTTCGCTGCTGCGCGGCGAGCAGCGCGCGGCGGAATTCCGCGACATGAACCCGCAGGAGCTGATCCCGATCCTCTTCGACGGCGAGCGCGTGATCCGACAGTCACTGGCGATCATCGAGTACCTGGACGAGATTTACACCGAGGGTCCGCCGCTGCTGCCGGTCACGGCACGCGCGCGGGCGCGGGTGCGCGGGATCGCGCAGTCGATCGCGTGCGACATCCATCCGCTCGGCAACCTGCGCGTGCAGCAGTACCTGGGAAAAGAGTTCAAGGCCAGCGAGGCGCAACGCCAGAGCTGGACGAAGCACTGGATCGAAACCGGTTTCGACGCGCTGGAAGCGATGCTGGTGGGCAACCCCGGAACGGGCGCGTTCTGCGAGGGCGATGCGCCGAGCATGGCCGACATCTGCCTGGTCCCGCAGGCCTACAACGCGCGCCGGTTCGGCCTGGACATGGGGAAATATCCGACGCTCGCGCGCATCGACGCGGCCTGCCGCGAATTGAACGCTTTCCGCGACGCCGCGCCGGAATGCCAGGTGGACGCGCCGCGGGAAACGACTGCGTAGAGTGTCCGCATTCAGCTCGTCATCCCGGCGAAGGCCGGGAGCCATTCCGGCCTCACAACCAAGATCAAAATGGATTCCGGATCGCCGCTGCGCGGCGTCCGGAATGACGACAAAGAATCACGCAGCCTGCTTCCACTGCCCCAAGGCAGCCAGCCCGTTGTCGCGCGCGCGCTCGACCACGATGCGCTGCGCCGCGGCGAAGTTGCCCTGCATGTCCTTCGCCCACGCGTGCAGCGCGGCGGTCTGCATCGCGCGGCCATACGAAAACGACAGCGGCCACGGGTGCGGGCCCATCTGGTTCATTGCGTTGAGGTGCGCGGTCGCGTCCTCGTCGCTCTGTCCGCCGGACAGGAACACGATGCCCGGCAGCACCGCCGGCACCGTGGACTTCAGGCACATGATGGTGGATTCGGCGACTTCATCCACGTCGGCCTGCTCGGGGCAATCCTTGCCGGACACCACCATGCTGGCCTTCAGGATCGTGCCTTCCAGCATCACGTTGTGTTCGTACAACGCACCGAACAACGAACGCAGCGTCGCTTCGGTCACGTCGTAGCAGACGTCAATATCGTGGTCGCCGTCCATCAGCACTTCCGGCTCGACCATCGGCACGATGCCGGCTTCCTGGCACAGCGCGGCGTAACGCGCCAGCGCATGCGTGTTGGCCTCGATGCAGGTGGAACTCGGCATGTCCTCGCCGATGGTGATCACCGCACGCCACTTGGCAAATTCCGCACCGAGCTTCACGTATTCGGCCAGGCGCTCGCGCAGGCCATCCAGGCCTTCGGTCACCAGCTCGCCGGGGAAACCGGCCAGCGGCTTCGCGCCCAAGTCCACCTTGATGCCCGGAATGATCCCGGCTTGGCGCATCACCTTGGTGAACGGCACGCCGGCCTTGGTCGACTGGCGGATCGTTTCGTCATAGAGGATCGCGCCGGAAATGTGCTCGCCCAGACCGGGCGCCGTCAGCAGCATCTCGCGGTAGGCGCGGCGGTTCTCTTCCGTGTTCTCCACGCCGACCGAATCGAACCGCTTCTTGATGGTGCCGGTGGATTCGTCGATGGCGATGATGCCCTTGCCGGGCGCGACCATCGCCTGCGCGACGGTTTCCAGTTGTTCGATGCTCATGGCGGGTCCGGGTTCCTGTGGCCGAACCGGGAATTATAAGGTAGACGCGGGAACGCTGCGGCAACCGTTCGTCCAGAGCGTAGGCGCTAGCGGACGTAGGGCGGACACTGTCCGCCATGGCGGCGGGTGGCGCCGCGGCGCCGGCAATGCGCGGGTCATTGATATGCCGCCGGGAAATCCGCCAGCTTGCAGGCCGCGGTGATCTTCGCCCGCGTGGCCGGGTCAGGCGGCAGGTTGAACGGCATGATGATGTAGGTGAACACCGGCTCGCGCGCGCTGTTGTCGGGAGCCGGCGCGTAATGCAGATCGGCGACCGCACTCTTCGCGACCTGGCCCAGATCGCCCGCGGGCACCACCCGCCGCACCACGATGTCGCGGGTCACCCCATCCGCCCCGATTTCATAGGTCACCGCGGCACAGGTGGGCTTTTCAAGGTTGCGGCCGAAGTTCGGCACGTCCGCGTCGATCTGGGTGTTGGTCATCCACCAATAGTGATCGAGCTGCTCGGGCGGGACGGCGCGAAGATTCGATGCTGCGGACGCTTCCATGCTGAAGGCGAGCGCAAGCGCGATCGCCGCGATCAGCGCTCCGCCGATTCCCGATTTGCCATTTGCGGCTCCTGGTTTCATTACAGATCCCGCAAGCTTTCCGCAATCCCGTCCGCACCGACGTGCAGCAGCTTCAGCGTGTTGGTGCCGCCGCCGCGGCCGGTGTGGTCGCCGTGCGTGAGCAGCACCAGATCACCGACGCTCAAAACTTCCTGTGAAAACAGATGCTGCACGGCCGCGCGCGCGACATGCGCGGGATTGCCGTCACCCGGATCGAACGCCACCGGCGTGACATCACGCAGCAGCAGCATGCGCCGGCGCGCGGCGGCATCGCGCGCCAATGCGTAGATCGGCACCGCCGAGCGGAAGCGCGACAGCCATTGCGCGGTGCTGCCCGATTCGGTCAGCGCAATGATCGCGCGCACGCCGACTCGGGCCGCCAGGAACATCGCCGACATCGCGATCGCCTGGTCGCTGCGGTCGATGCGGTGCGCGGCGGGTGACATGTCTTCGGTCGGCTGAAACTGACGCTCCGCGCCGAGGCACACGCGGCGCATCGCCGCGACCGCCTTGTCCGGATGCTTGCCCGCCGCGGTTTCCTGCGACAGCATCACCGCGTCGGTGCCATCAATGACCGCATTCGCCACGTCCAGCACTTCGGCGCGCGTGGGAATCGGCGCCTCCACCATGGATTGCAGCATTTGCGTGGCGGTGATCACTGCGCGATTGCGGATCAGCGCTTCGCGGATGATCTTCTTCTGCAGGCCGGGCAGTTCGGCGTCGCCGATCTCCACGCCCAGGTCACCGCGCGCGACCATCACCGCATCGGCCGCATCCACGATTTCCTCCAGTGCATCGATCGCCTCGGCACGCTCGATCTTGGCGACCAGCGCGGCGTTGCCGCCCGCCTCGCGCAGCAGCCTGCGCGCCTCGTTGATATCGGCAGCCGAACGCACGAACGACACGGCCAGGAAATCCGCCTGCAGCTGCGCCGCGAGCTTGATGTCGGCGCGATCCTTGTCCGACAGTGCGGATACGGTCAGGCCGCCGCCTTGGCGGTTCAGTCCCTTGCGGTCGGACAGCTTGCCGCCGATCAGCACGATGCAATGCACCTGGTCGCCCTCGACCTCGCGCACCTGCAGCGCGATCAGACCATCGTCCAGCAACAGCACGTCGCCGGCGCGCACGTCGTTCGGCAGGCCGAGATAACTCACGCCCACGCGCGTGGTATCGCCGGGCGGCGCGTCGGCCCGGCAGTCCAGGGTGAAGGCCTGGCCGGGCTCAAGCATCACCGCGCCACTGGCGAATCGTTCGACGCGGATCTTCGGTCCTTGCAGGTCTGCGAGCACGCCGACCTCGCAGCCGATTTTTCCGGACGCGGCGCGCACCGCTTCGGCGCGTTTCAAGTGATCGGCAGCGCTGCCATGCGACAGGTTAAGGCGAACCACGTCCACGCCTTCGCGCAGGATGCGTTCGAGCATGCCATCGGCATCGGTGGCGGGGCCGAGTGTTGCAACGATGCGGGTGCGGCGGACTGTACTCATGCGGCTAAACTAGCACACGATCGAAGCACGGGAACCCGCATGGCGGATCAAGCAAGCGCACAAGTCCTGCCGCTCGCCGGCGATCGCGGCAAACCATTGCGCTGGCTCGCTTTGCTGCTCTTCGTGCCCAGTGCCGTGCTGCTGGCCATCCTGTGCGTGCGCGTGCTGCACATGGGCGCACCCGCGTGGCTCGCCGGCAGCGCGCTGCTCGGACCGTTGCTGTTGCTGGACGTGCTTTATCTTTTCCTCGCCTGGCGCATCCGCTGCGCCGGCGTGGCGCTGAATGCGCGGGCGATCGGCATCGACACCGGCTTCAGCCGCCGGCTCGTCGCGCTGGAAAGATTGGCTCCGCGCGGAATGCACGAAGTCGACCTGAAGCAGCGGCCGGAACTGCGCCCGCTGTTGCGCACGTTGGGACTGGGTCTGCCGGGTTTCAGCGGCGGCTGGTACCGGCTGCGCGACGGCCGCAAGGCGCTGTGCCTGGTCCCCGAGCGCGATCGCGTCACCTTGCTGGAAGACGAAACCGGTCTGGTGTATCTCATCTCGCTGGCCGATCCCGAGCCATTGCGGCGCGCACTCCGGGCTTCCGCTTGAATCCGGAGATTTAACCTTCTCCGAACGGATGGTCGGGTTAGCTTGAAGGCAGCGCACACGACCGACTGACCGGAGAATCCGCATGATCATGCGTATCTGGCGCGGCATCACGCCCCGGGAACAGGGCGACGCGTATCTCGAGCATCTGCAGCAGACCGCGCTTCCCTCGCTCGCCGATCGACCCGGACAACGCGGCGCGTGGGTGTTGCGCCGCGTGCAGGGTGACCGCTGCGAGTTCCAGTTGCTCACCCTGTGGGATTCGATGGACGCGCTGCGCGCATTCGCCGGCAACGAGCCGGAGCGCGCGATCTACTTCGCCGAGGACGACAAGTTCCTGCTGGATATGGAACCGCTGGTGCGGTTGTACGAAGTGGTGGATGAGGTGGAGGCGAGGAAGCGAACGGGCACGTGAGCTTGAGTGCGTGCTGAGCAGAAGCAAAAGCACGACTCGTTCCTGAGCTGAGCGCTTGCAATCCACGGACATGATGTCCACCGCCATAAAGGACGACGGAGCTTGGCTTCGTTGAATGTTCCGGCAAGCAACCGTCCATGGTGCGGGGCGCCGGCCCGGCCATCCTTGGCCGGTCGCTCGCAGCTGCACGATCTGCCATTCAAGGCAGATCGTAAGCGCAGCCGCTCGCCCTGTGAAGCGTACTCGTTTTTTCGAGTCAATCGAAAGTAGAGGTTGTGGGTGATTGTGCCATGGCATAGCTGATAGGCGGCAGGCCACCGAGTGCGCGATGCGGGCGATGATGGTTGTAGCGGTGGCGCCAGTCTTCGGTCAT
>DASSEW010000049.1:0-46606 GCA_035695065.1 Rhodanobacteraceae bacterium
CGCGATGCGCATGCGCGCGATCGCCGTTTCGCGGTCGCGGCCGTGCACGATCAGCTTGCCGATCATGGAATCGTAGTTGGGCGGGATCTTGTAGCCATCGTAGATGTGCGTCTCGATGCGCACGCCCGGGCCGCCCGCGCCCTCGAAGCGCTTCACGGTGCCGGGCGAAGGCATGAAGGTGTCCGGGTCTTCGGCATTGATGCGGCACTCGATCGCGTGCCCAGTGATCTTGATGTCTTCCTGCCGGATCGAAAGTTTCTCGCCGCCGGCGATCAGCAATTGCTCGCGGACCAGGTCCACGCCGGTGATCAGTTCGGTCACCGGGTGCTCCACCTGGATGCGCGTGTTCATCTCGATGAAATAGAAGCGGCCGTCCTCGAACAGGAATTCGAAGGTGCCGGCGCCGCGATAGCCGATGCGGATGCACGCGTCCACGCAGACCTTGCCGATTTCGGCGCGCAGCTGCGGCGTGATGCCCGGCGCGGGCGCTTCCTCGACGACTTTCTGGTGGCGGCGCTGCATCGAGCAATCGCGTTCGCCGAGATGGATCGCATTGCCCTGGCCGTCGGCCAATACCTGGATTTCCACGTGGCGCGGGTTCTCCAGGAACTTCTCCATGTACACCTGCGGATTGCCGAATGCCGCGCGCGCTTCTGCGCGGGTGGTGGCGATCGCGTTGCCGAGGTGCGCCTCGGTGTGCACCACGCGCATGCCGCGGCCGCCGCCGCCGCCGGCGGCCTTGATGATCACGGGATAGCCGATCTCGCGCGCGATCCGCATGCTCTCGTTGACGTCGTCGCCGAGCGGGCCGCCGGAACCGGGCACGCACGGGACGCCCGCGGCCTTCATCGCCTTGATCGCCTCGACCTTGTCGCCCATCAGGCGGATCACGTTCGCGGTCGGGCCGATGAACACGAAGCCGGATTGCTCCACCTGCTCGGCGAAGTCGGCGTTCTCGGAAAGGAAACCGTAGCCGGGATGGATCGCGGACGCGTCGGTCACTTCCGCGGCGGCGATGATGGCGGGAATGTTGAGGTAGCTCTGCGCGGCCGGGCCCGGTCCGATGCACACGGCTTCGTCGGCCATGCCGACGTGCTTCAAGTTGCGATCCACGGTGGAGTGCACCGCGACCGTGCGGATGCCCAGCGTGTGGCAGGCGCGCAGCACGCGCAAGGCGATCTCGCCGCGATTGGCGATGAGGACTTTGTCGAGCATGGCGTCAGCCGATCACGAACAGCGGCTGGTCGAATTCGACCGGCTGGCCGTTCTCGGCCACGATCGCGAGGATCGTGCCGGAGACGTCGGCTTCGAGCTGGTTGAACATCTTCATTGCCTCGATGATGCCGAGCGGATCGCCGGCCTTGACCTGCGAGCCGACCGCCACGAAAGCCGGCGCGCCCGGCGAAGCCGAGGCGTAGAACGTGCCGACCATCGGTGCGCGCACGACGTGGCCGGCGGGCAGGCCGCGCTCACTGGCGGGTACGGCTTCCGCACTCGCGGCCGGTGCCGGGGCCGCCGCCGGTGCACTCGCGGCGGGAGCCGGCGCGGACGGGGTCTGCTGCACCAGCACGGTCGGCTGGGTGGCGCTTGCGACCGGGTGGCGCGACAGGCGCACCACTTCCTCACCCTCGTGGATCTCGAGTTCGGAAAGATTGGATTGCTCAAGCAGATCGATCAGTTTCTTGATCTTGCGCAGGTCCATGGTGGTTCCTTAGATTGAATGCGTTCCGTTGGATCGCCGGTCAATGGCTGACCGGACCGGCTGCTTGCGGCCGCGGCAGCCGCGACATCGCCGCTTCCAGCGCGAGGTGATAACTCTCCGCGCCGAAGCCGGCGATCACGCCGACCGCGAGGTCGGAGAGATACGAATGCCGGCGGAACATCTCGCGCGCGTGGGGATTGGACAGGTGCACTTCGATGAACGGGATCGCCACCGCGGCGAGCGCGTCGCGCAGCGAGACCGAAGTATGGGTGAGCCCGGCCGGATTGATCAGGATGAACGCGGTGCCGTCGTTGCGCGCCTGGTGGATGCGGCCGATCAGTTCGTGCTCGGCATTGCTCTGGAAACTGGCGAGCGCATGCCCGGCGTTCTGCGCCTGCGTGGCCAGCTGCGCGTCGATCTGCGCCAGCGTGGTGCGGCCGTAGATGCCCGGCTCGCGTTCGCCGAGCAGGTTCAGGTTGGGACCGTGCAGGACCAGCAGGTTGGCCACGTGCGGCTCGGATCAGGGCGTCAGGGTCGCGAAGTGTGACGCGGGAGCGACCCGGTGTCCAGACGTTTACCGCCAGATCGGCGTAGTTCGAGGCCGTTTTCAGTCTTTGCCGCTCAGCCAGTCCTGCAGCTCGGTAGCGTTGAACGGGCCGAGCTTGGTGCGCTCGATCTTCCCGTCCGGGTCGATCAGCACGCTGTAGGGCAGCGCACCGACGGTATCGCCGAAACGGAGGGTGGGATCGGGGTCGGCGTCGATGCCGATCAGGATCGGATAGTCGACCTTGGTGTGTTTCAGGTACTCGCGCACTGCCTGCGGCTGGTCCAGCGCCACGCCGATCACCTGCACGCCCGGGTAGCGGGTCTGCGCGGCCGACAGTTCCGGCATTTCCTTGCGGCACGGCGCACACCAGGTCGCCCAGAAGTTCAGCAGCACGCGCTTGCCGCGCCATTGCGAAAGCGGCTGCGGCTTGCCGTCCAGGTCCGGCAGGGCCAGATCGTCGGCGCGATCGCCGACTTTCAACACGGAAGTGTGGGTGGCCGGTGTGGTCAGCGCGACCGGCGGCGAGGGCGGTGCCTGCAGGCTGCGCTGCAACCACCAGCCGCCGGTCGCCGCGGCGGCCGCCAACGCCAGGATCACGATGGTCGCGCGGCGGTCAATCATGGGTCACCCTCTCCAGTCGCGCGCTGAAAGCCTGCGCATCTTCGTAACCGATCAGGCGCTCTGCGCGTTGCTCGTGACCATCCGTAAAAAACAGCGTAGCCGGCGGCCCGAGCAGGTCGTAGCGTTTCAGCAGCGCCTGATCGGCCGCATCGTTGGCGGTCACGTCCGCGCGCAGCAGCACGAAGTTCTTCAGCGCTTGCTGCACATCCGGTTTGCTGAAGGTGCGCGCCTCCATTTCCTTGCAGCTCACGCACCAGTCGGCATAGAAATCCAGCATGGCCGGTTGCCCGGCCGCGCTCGCCTGGGCCAGCGCGCGCTGCACGTCGTCCACGCTTTTCACCGGACGGAAATCCAGCGTCTGCGCCGCCGCGCGTTCGCCGCCGAAAATGCCGGCCAGCGGCGTGACCAGGTTGCGCGAACCCGCCGCGGCGCCGACCAGCTCGCACGCGCCGATCACCAGCGCGATCAGGCCGAGCACCTGGCCTGCGCGACGCCAGTTGGAAGTGCCTGCCGGCGTGCGCATCAGCGCGCCGAGGAACACCGCGCAGCCGACCAGCAGTGCGCCGGTCATCAACAGGATCCAGCGCGCATCCAGGATGCGCGACAGCATCCAGATCGCGACCGCCAGGAAACCGACGCCGAAGATCGCCTTGACCACGTTCATCCACGCGCCGGCGCGCGGCAGCAGCCGGCCCGCCGCGGTGCCGATCACCAGCAGCGGCACGCCCATGCCGAAGCTCAGCGCGAACAGCGCCGCGCCGCCGAACACCGGATCCCGGCTCTGGCCGATGTAGAGCACGGCCGCGGCGAGCGGCGGCGCCACGCACGGGCCGACGATCAGTGCCGACAGCACGCCCATCACCGCCACGCCCGCCAGCGAACCGCCACGCTGGTTATTGCTGAGGTTGGCAAGCCGGGTCTGCCACGACGAGGGCAGTTGCAGCGAGTACGCGCCGAACATCGAGAAGGCCAGCAGCACGAACAGGATCGCGAAGGCGATCAGGATCGCGGGCTGCTGCATCCACGCGGCGAGATTGGCGCCGGCAAGCCCGGCGATCACGCCGAGGACCGTGAACACCACGCAACTCGCCAGCACGTAAGTGAGCGACAGGCCGAAGGCGCGCGCAGTGGAGAGCTTCCCGGCACCGACAATCAGACCGGAGAGGATCGGGATCATCGGCAATACACACGGGGTGAAAGCCAGCAGCAGCCCCGCACCGAAGAACACCGCCAGTGCCGCGAAGCCATGCGCGCCGATCAGACCCGCAAGTTTCTGTTCGGCGGATTGGTTGACGGGCGTGGGCGAGGCGCTGACTGTAGCCGTAGGGCGGGCATTGCCCGCCGTTGTTGTAGGGGGGGCATTGCCCACCGCGGTGGCCCGAGCCGAAACGGAATCGGCGGACGATGTCCGCCCTACGTCCGATGTCCGCCCTACGTCTTGTGGAGTGCGCAAGCGTTCCAGGGCGGCGCCCAAACCACCATGTGCTGCCGGCTGCACGTCCGGCAGACTGATCGCGCCGGCCGCGGCGCCGGTCAGCGGAATCTCGAGATCCTGCGTCGCCGGCGGATAGCAGATCTTCGGGTCCACCTCATGGCAGCCCTGGAAGGTCACCGCCACGCGCAGATTGGCGGGCGTCGTGCCCGCAACCGTGTACGGCACCGTCGCATCCAGCGCGTCGTGGTAGATCTCGACGTCGCCGAGATACGGATCGTGTTCCTTCAGGCCGTTCGGCAACTGGGGCGCACCCAGCTGCACTTTGTCATCCAGCGGTTTGACGTGGATGCGCCCGCGATACAGGTAGTAGTGCGGCGCGATCGCCCAGTGCAGGTGCAGGCTGCCGGGCTTGGCGATCTGCGCACTCAGCCGGAACGCCTCGTCCACCTGCAGCAACTCCGGCGACGCCTGCGCCACGGCCCAGGCCGGCAGCGCGAGCAGCAGCAAGAGAGCGAGGCGCAGGCGAATCAGCATGGTCGTGTTCGTGGCGTTCCCGGAGCGCAGCTTTCAGCCCTCCCGTTCAAGGGGAGGGTTGGGTGGGGATGGTGTTGCAGGCTCGCACGTGGGCGCGCTCCTGCCAAATGGCTTTGCGAAGGATCTATTGTCGCAAGACCGGACTTGTTGCCGCCAGCTCACGTGGTTTCCGCTCGAAGCCACTGCAGATACGGCGCATGGCCGGCGGCGATCTCCAGCGCGATCACTTCCGGCACGTCATACGGATGGAGCGCCACCAGCCGCCCGCGTAATGCCTCGAACAGCTCTCGGCGGGTCTTGATCAGCAGTAGCACCTCGCTGTCTTCGCGGATTTCGCCTTGCCAGCGATAAACCGAAGTCACGCCGGGCAGGCGATTGACGCAGGCGGCCAGGCGCTCGTCGACCAATGTGCGGGCAATGCGGCCGGCCGATTCGGCATCGGGGCAGGTGCAAAGGACTACTAGTGCGGCGGGTTCGGTCATGCCGAAAGCGTAGCAGTCGCCCTTGAACCCGGCCGATCCGCCCCTATCTGCCGTTGGGTTCGCCGCGCCGGCGGGGTTTTCCGCAGCGTGGCGTTGCGCCTACAATTGGCACTCTCCGCGTCCGAGTGCTAACAGTCAGGTGTGTTGCCCCACAGGCAAGTTGCATCAGTCGGCGATGGATTTTTGTGGCTGGCAAGGCGCGGCGACGAGACATAGCCAAAGCTATGGCGAGGAGCCGCAACACAGCCAGACGCGAAAAGACGCGTCGAATGATGTGAGGGGCTTGTGGGGCAACACACCCCAGATTGGGCGAGGGCGTTTTTCTTCAGACAGACAGGTGGAGTCAAACCATGAAGCTTCGTCCGTTGCACGACCGCGTGATCATCAAGCGCCTGGAGGCGGAAACCAAATCCGCCGGTGGCATCGTCATCCCCGATACCGCGACCGAGAAGCCGATCAAGGGTGAAGTGGTGGCCGTGGGCACCGGCAAGATCCAGGAAGACGGCAACGTCCGCCCGATGGCCGTCAAGGCTGGCGACAAGGTGCTGTTCGGCAAGTACTCCGGCACCGAGGTCAAGGTGGATGGCGACGAACTGCTCGTCATGCGCGAAGAAGATTTGATGGCTGTGATTGAAGGCTGAGCGATACCGCTCGGAATTCTCCAGCCGTCATCCGGCGCAGGCCAAAAAACTGGATACCGGCTTTCGCCGGTATGACGATCAAAAGCAAAGTCTTTAAGGAATCACACACATGGCAGCCAAAGAAATCCGTTTTTCCGAAGACGCGCGCGCGCGCATGCTGCGCGGCGTCAACGCCTTGGCCAACGCGGTCAAGGCCACCCTGGGCCCCAAGGGCCGCAACGTCGTGCTCGAGAAGAGCTTCGGCGCGCCGACCATCACCAAGGACGGCGTGTCCGTGGCCAAGGAAATCGAGCTGGCCGACAAGTTCGAGAACATGGGCGCACAGATGGTGAAGGAAGTCGCCTCCAAGACTTCCGACAACGCCGGTGACGGCACCACCACCGCGACCGTGCTCGCGCAGGCGATGATCCGCGAGGGCATGAAGGCGGTCGCCGCCGGCATGAACCCGATGGATCTCAAGCGCGGCATCGACAAGGCCGTGAACGCGGCGGTCGAGCAGCTCAAGGCCATCTCCAAGCCGTCCGCCGATTCCAAGTCCATCGCGCAGGTCGGCACCATCTCCGCCAACGGCGACGAGGTGATCGGCAACCTGATTTCGCAGGCGATGGACAAGGTCGGCAAGGAAGGCGTGATCACGGTCGAGGACGGTTCGGGCCTCGAAAACGAGCTGGATGTCGTCGAAGGCATGCAGTTCGACCGCGGTTATCTCTCGCCGTACTTCATCAACAACCAGCAGAGCATGCAGTGCGAGCTGGAAGATCCGTACGTGCTGCTGCACGACAAGAAGATCTCCAACGTGCGCGACCTGCTGCCGGTGCTGGAAGGCGTCGCCAAGTCCGGCAAGCCGCTGCTGATCGTGGCGGAAGAAGTGGAAGGCGAAGCGCTGGCGACGCTGGTGGTCAACACCATCCGCGGCATCGTCAAGGTCTGCGCGGTGAAGGCGCCGGGCTTCGGCGATCGTCGCAAGGCGATGCTGGAAGACATGGCGATCCTGACCGCCGGCACCGTGATTTCCGAGGAAGTCGGCCTGTCGCTGGAGAAGGCGACCGTCAAGGATCTGGGGCGCGCCAAGAAGATCGTGGTCAGCAAGGAAAACACCACCATCATCGACGGCGCCGGCGACACCAAGACCATCGAAGGCCGCATCAAGCAGATCAAGGCGCAGATCGAGGAGACCTCCTCCGACTACGACCGCGAGAAGTTGCAGGAGCGCGTGGCGAAGCTCGCCGGCGGCGTGGCGGTGATCAAGGTCGGTGCCGCGACCGAAGTCGAGATGAAGGAGAAGAAGGCGCGCGTCGAAGACGCCCTGCACGCCACGCGTGCGGCGGTGGAAGAAGGCGTGGTGCCGGGCGGCGGCGTGGCGCTGGTGCGCGCGCTGGCGGCGATCGGTTCGGTCAAGGGCGACAACGAAGACCAGAACCACGGCATCGTCATCGCCAAGCGTTCGATGGAAGCGCCGTTGCGCGAGATCGTCACCAATGCCGGCGAAGAGCCGTCGGTGGTGCTGAACAAGGTCGCGGAAGGCAAGGGCAACTTCGGCTACAACGCCGCGACCGGCGCCTATGGCGACATGGTCGAAATGGGCATCCTGGATCCGACCAAGGTGACCCGCACCGCGCTGCAGAACGCGGCTTCCATTGCCGGCCTGATGATCACCACCGAAGCGATGGTGGGCGAGGCGCCGAAGAAGGAAGAGCACAACCACGGCGCCGGTGGCGGCGGTGGAATGGGCGGCATGGGTGGCATGGGCGGAATGGATTTTTGATCGGTCATCCCTGACCGATCAACCCGGGTTTCGCGGTAGAGCCGCTCAACCCGGGCTACGTGGTGGCGCGAACCATCCCTTGGTTCGCGCTGCTCCGAACGAAGCCCAAAAGCAAAAAGCCCCGCAGCGATGCGGGGCTTTTTTTGTGCGCGAATGCGGCAGATCAGTGCGTGCCCGGAGGCGCCGCCTGGTTCCACATCTCCTGCCGCAAGCGCCAACGCCCGTCGCTGCCACGATGCAGCACCAGCAGCATCTTGCCGCGACCGTCGAACGGCGGTTTGCCGTCGGCGAACACCACGACCTGATGTTCTTCGCACCACTCCGACGCGACGTCGCCTGAAACCTGGATGTCGGAACAGTGATCCTCGAACGATTGCATATGTGCGCCGGGCATCTGGCGCGTCACGCGATCGATGAATTGCGCGATCGCCTTCTTGCCGACGATCGGCGCGGTACCGGGCAACAGGCTGACGCCATCGTCTTCCCACAGCGCCAGCGTCGCGGCGTTGTCCATCCTGCGCGTGGCCTGGTCGAACGCATGGTTGAACGCCTCCACGCCTGAGCGCGCATCGGGCGGAGCGGCCTGCGCCGCTCCGATGCAGGATGCGAGGAACGAAACGAACAACACGCGGATCGGCAGTCGCATGGCGTCACCCCGGCAGTTGGCAACCTCGCGGAGGCATGTCTTGCCGGCGCATTGCCGGGCGGGCGGATTATTGCGCCACACCGTCCGGCCGCGCCACTGCAGGCGGGTGCACCGCGCGTGCGGCGACGGCCGCGGCGGATTCGGTCTGCGGGAGCAGTTTGTCGAGCTTGCCCTTGAGTCGCAGCTGGGCGACGTTGGTCATCCCTTGATCGAGCTGGCGTTGCTCGGCGGTTTCCGGCGGCGGCGGCGCATCCGGTGCGCGGGTGAGGTCGGACAACTGCGGCGCCAGCACGTCTGTCAGCGCGAACCACGCGTCATCGCGGATGCCCGCGCGCTCGAGCAATTGTCCAGGCAGCGCCCATGAGGCGAGTGCCTGCGTCGGCTGCTCGTGCGGATGCGCCGGATCCACGATCAGCCAGGAACCGGTCTGCTCCAGCTGGTCGCGACCGTCCTTGAAACCGTTCACCTCGAATGCCTGCCCGAGCGCCGGCAGGTGGTCGCCGTAGAACATCAGCAAGGTCGGACGCGAGCGCTTCGACAAGACATCCGCGAGCCGCCCCAGTTGCGCATCGGCGTGGTGCAGGTGATAGAGGTAGGTCTGCAACATCGTTTTCGGGACACCGGTGACGCCGGCAGGCACCGGGATTGCGTCGCGCTCGGCCACGTTGATCGGGCCGGGATCGCCATCGTACGGGCCGTGCGCTTCCATGCTGATCGCGAAGATCAGCTGCGGCGGGCCGCTGTCGCGCAGTTGCTTCAGGATTTCGTCGGTCAACGCGCTGTCGGCGACGTAGTGGCCGTCGTGCGGCAGGTTCTTCGGGAAATCGTTGATCGCGATGAAGCGGTCGAAGCCGAGCCGCTCCAGCGCACTGGCCCGGTTCCAGAAGCTGCGGTTGTTGTCGTGGATCGCGAGCGTGGTGTAGCCGTTGGTGCGCAGCGTGCGCGCCAGGCCCGGAATCACCTTCGCCTCGATCTGCAGGTACGGGAACTGCACCTGCGGGAAATAACGCAGCGGCAAGCCGGTCAGCACTTCGAATTCGGTGCGGATCGTGCCGCCGCCGAACGTCGGCACGTGCAGCGGGCCGGATTCGCCCTCCGCCGCGAGCCGCTCGAAATTCGGGATGAACTGGTACGGCGCGTAGCCGACCATCCGGCCCGGGTTGAAGAATGATTCGCTCTGCACGATGACGATGTCCGGACGCACGCCATCGTTGCCCGCGGCCATCGCCGCGCGCACCGCCGGTCCGGTGCTGCCCAGCAGCGCGCGTGCGGCCTGCCTGTCGATCTTCAGGTGCTGCCCCGCGTAATCCAGCCGGTACAACGCGAGCATGCTGATGACGCCGCTGCGCTTGGCGGTTTCGGTGGCCGACCACGGCTGGAATTGCAAGGCTTCGCGGTTGTAGATCACCCGCCAGCCGGGCACGCCCGCACACAGCGACAGCAGCGCAGCGGCGGCACACGCCGCGATGCCGGTACGCGGCAACGCGCGGCGCGCGATCAGCGGCGGCTCGTAAATCCCCAAGGCGATCAGCGCGACCAATCCGGCGATGGCCGCGAACAGCAGCCAGCCGCCCAGATGCGCGTAACCGCTCAGCAGATGCGCGCCGCCGTGATCGAGCTGGCCGAGCATGTGGAAATCCGCCGGCACCACCGGGGATGCGAGGTTCGCGATCTTCTGCGCGTTCACCCAGTACAGCAGCGCCTCGGCGCCGAATGCGATCAGCAGCGAGAACACCCAGCGCCGGCTGATGGCCAGCAGCATAAGTGCCAGCAGCAGGCCGGGCAGCGCGTTCGTGAACAGCGCCAGCGGCGCCTGGAACAGCGCGACGGGCGCCACGCCGGGATTGCCGTCCAGCAAGCCGGTGGCGAGCATGAACAGCAGCGCCAGCAGAATGGCCGGCACGGCGCGCAGAAGAACCGGGCTGCGGGCGGTAGTCACGGATTGGTTCATGGACAAGTTTTGCCCCTCACCCTTTGCCCTCTCCCAAGGGGAGAGGGGAACTCAAGGCGTCGCGCTGCGCGCGACAACATCATTGAATGGAGCGGGCGCGGACTCTAGCCCAACCGGGATGAACGCCGTGTTTGTGTCCGGCCGGAGCATCGCGCCCGCATAATCCGCGGATGACGACCGCAACGCACTCGCCCGCACCTGCGTTGACCATGTTGGCCGACGCGCGCTACGCCGAACTGGTCGAGCGCTGCCGCGCCGCCGGCGTGCGCGTGCACGACGATGCCGGCGTGGCCGAGCGCCTGCGTCGGTTGCTGCTGGCCAGCGACTTCGCTTACGAAGCATTGCGGCGCGATCCGGCCCTGCTCGGTGGCGCGGGCCTGGAGCTGTTGCGTGATCCCTCGCCCGCGTCGGCGCGTGCTTCGGTGTTGTCCAACGACGGCGAGGATCTGTCGTCGCGATTGCGCCGTTTCCGCCGCGCCGAGGCGCTGCGGCTGGTGTTCCGCGACGTGAACGGGCTCGATGATCTCTCCGACACGCTGGGCGGCACCACCGCGCTGTACGAAACCCTGATCGCCGCGGCGCTGCGCCACGCCGAAGCACGCATGCGCGAACGCTACGGTACGCCGCGCAATCCGGATGGCGATGCCCAGTCGCTGATCGTGATGGCGCTGGGCAAGCTCGGCGGCGGTGAGCTGAATTTTTCCTCGGACGTGGACTTGATCCTCGCGTTTCCCGACACCGGGGAAACCGATGGCACGCGCGCGCTGGACAACGCCGAATTCTTCGCGCGGGTGGCACGTGAATTCGTGCGGCTGCTGAACGAAGCGGACGAGGAAGGCATCGCGGCGCGCGTGGACCTGCGCCTGCGCCCGTTCGGCGAAGCCGGGCCGGTGGCGGTGTCGTTCGCGGCGATGGAGCAGTACTACCAGCGCGAGGGCCGCGACTGGGAACGTTATGCCTGGATCAAGGCGCGCCCGATCGCCGGTGACATCGCGGCGGGAAGAAAGCTGCTCGACCTGCTGCGGCCGTTCGTGTACCGGCGCTATTTCGACTACACCGCGCTGGCCGGCCTGCGCGAAATGAAGGCGCTGATCGACGCGGAAGTCGCGCGGCGCGACCTGGCCGAGCACCTGAAGCTCGGTCCCGGCGGCATCCGCGAGATCGAATTCATCGTGCAGTTGCAGCAGTTGATCCGCGGCGGTCGCGATCCGGCGTTGCGCGTGCACGGGCTGCTGCCGGCGCTGGAAGCCTGCGCGCGCCGCGGTTACCTGCCCGCCGCGCGCGCGAAGATCTTGCGCGAGGCCTACCTGTTCCTGCGTCGGCTGGAGAACCGCGTGCAGATGTTCGCCGACCAGCAGACGCACGCGATCCCGGACGATCCGCTGGTTCGTGCACGATTGGCGGTCACGCTCGGCTTCGCCGAATGGGATGCATTGCAGGCGCAACTGGACCTGCATCGCGGCAACGTGGCGGAAGCCTTCGCGGCGGTGCTGCTGCCGCGCGCGCGCGGCGAAGCGCATGCGCCTTCGCCGCAGAGCGTATCGGCGTGGCAGGGCGCGCGCGCCGGCGCGGCGGACGCGCAGAAACTGGCGCAGGCCGGGTTCGATCCGGCCGACGAAGCCGCCGCGGCGCTGATGCAGGTCGCGCATCTGCGCGGACTCTCGGCACGCGCGACCAAGCGCGTCGAACACCTGCTGCCGCTGCTGATCGAAGCGGCGCGCGCGACCTCTGTGCCGACGCGTGCGCTCGTGAACCTCTGCAAGCTGGTGCAGGCGATCGCGCGGCGCTCGGCTTACCTTGCACTGCTCGAAGAGCACCCGGCCGCGCGCACGCGTCTCGCACGGTTGTGCGCCGAACAGGCATGGCTGGCGCAGCGCGTGATCGCGCAGCCGCTGCTGCTGGACGACGTGCTCGACCCGCGCCTGGAACACCTGCCGCAGGGCGAAGCGGAGATCGAGCGCGAGCTGGCCAGCCTGCTGGCCGCGCATGCGGACGATCCGGAAGAAGCGCTGGGCACGATCGCCGAATGGCGTGACAGCTTCGCCTTGCGCGCAGGGCTCGCGTTGCGCGACGGCCATGCCGACGCGGTGCTGACCGCGAGGCGGCTCGCGCTCGCGGCGGCCGCGGTGGTCGGGGCGGTGCTGGAGCTGGCGCGGCGCGAATTGATCGCGCAGCACGGAAACCTGCCCGGCGAAGGTTCGGGTTTCGCGGTGCTCGGCTACGGCAGCCTCGGCGGCGCGGAATTGGGCTTTGCGTCCGACCTCGACCTGGTATTTGTCTACGATCCGGCGCGCGGAGCCGAGAGCAGTGACGGCGCGCGTCCGCTGGAAGGCGCGCGCTGGTACGCGCGGTTGGCGCAGCGCATCGTGCACTGGCTGTCCACGCCCACGCGCGCCGGACGCCTGTACGAAATCGATACGCGCCTGCGGCCGGACGGCAGCAAGGGCCTGCTGGTGGCGAGCCTGCCGGCATTCGTGGACTACCAGCGCGAGCGCGCCTGGACCTGGGAACACCAGGCGCTGGTGCGCGCGCGCGCGATCGCCGGCGACGCAGACTTGCGTTCGGGTTTCGAGGACGAGCGTGCGGCGTTGCTGGCGTTGCCGCGCGAGCCGGCGCGGATCGTGGCGGACGTGCTGAAGATGCGCGCGCAGTGGCGCGCCGAGCGCGACCGTTCGGATGTGCAGCGCTTCGATCTCAAGCAGGGCGCAGGCGGATTGCTGGACATCGAATTCCTGCTGCAAGGCCTGGTGCTGCGCCACGCCGGCCGGCATTCCGGCTTGACCGCGGCGACCGACACGCCCGGACTGATCGCCGCCTGCGCGGCAGCGAACGTGCTGCCCGAACGCGACGCGCAGGAATTGCTGGACGCGCACGCCGCGCTGCTGGCGCGTGCGCTGAACTGCACGCTGGAGGCGAGTCCGCGCGTGATGAACCGCGATGCGACCGTGGCGGGAATCAGCGCACAGGTGCTGCGCATCGCGCGCGAAGCGGGATTCGATTTCGGCTCGTAGGGCGGGCATCGCCCGCCGCTTTGCGTTGGACGGCGGACGGTGTCCGCCCTACAGCGAACGCGCTTCGATGCGTTCGCGAATGCCCGCCGCCACCTGCGCGGTTTCGCGCAACGGCGGCGCGGCGCGCACAGCCCGCGCATCCAGGTCATGCAGCGAACCGCGTTCGCGCAGTGCTTCGTGGAAGCGTGCGAGCTTGCCGGGAAGTGGTGCAGCGACGAGCGTGTGCACCGGCGCTCCGACCGCAGCCGCTTCCGAAAGCATGTTGACCGAATCGGGCGTGACCACGATCGCATCGGCCCAGCCGAGCAGGCCCGGATACGGATTCGGGCCATCGCCTTCGCCACTCCAGAACACGCCGGGCAATCGCGAAAGTTTCTCGCGGATGACTTGCGCGAATGCCGATGGCGTTCGCCGCGAGATGCTCGCCAGCACGCTGCCGCCTTGGGCGCGCGCAGCCACACCGCCGACGAGCGCCTTTGCATACGCCTCGTCGAACGCCACGCCGCGGCGCGGGCCGCCGATCAGCAGGGCGACCCGCGGCTGCGGCAATTGCGCGAAATGCGCGAACGCCTCGCGGCCTTGCGCAAGCCACGCGTCGTCGATCGGATTCAGTGAGCCCAACGTTTGGATCACGTTGTCGCCGTGCAGGTCGTCGTGGCGCGGCGCGATCACCGCGTCCCAGTGCCGTGTGTCGATGCGCGGATCGAGGATCTGCACGCTGAAGGTCTTGCCGCGCGAAACCTCGCGCAACAGCCGCGTCAGCAGGGACGCGTGCCGGCCGCAACCGATCGCGAGGGCAGGCCACGGTGGCGCGAACTGCGCACGATCGCGCGCGGCCAATGCCAATCTGCCCCCCGGCAACTTGCGTGGCGCGAACCACGCCCACGGCGCGCGCAGCGGCAGGCGCAACACGCGCGCAGGCGCATCCAGGGCCTGGGCCAGCGCCAGTGCCTGGCGCTCGTTACCTGCCGCGCCATCGGTGATGACCCATGCTTCACGCATGTCGAATGCCGCCCGCCTGATTCGTCATTTGATCAATGGCGCGCGTTATCTCACAGTTCGACCGCGTGCGCGCGCGATTTGCCTTCGGAGGAGCCATGAAAACCGTTGCCCTGTTTGCCCTGTTCGCTACGAGCGGTGCCTGCTTCGCCGCACCCGTGCAATACACGCTCGATCCCAGCCATACCCAGGTGCTGTTCTCGTGGGATCACCTGGGCTATTCGCATCCCACCGGCGAGTTCGATCATGTGAACGGCACGCTCATTTACGACGCTGCGCATCCGTCCAAGTCGTCCGTGCGCGTCAGCATTCCGGTGTCCAGCCTGCATACGCACGTGCCGGCGCTGGATGCGCAGTTGCTCGGGCCGACCTATCTGGATGCGAAGAAGTATCCGCTGATCACTTTCATCAGCAGCAAGGTCAAGCCGGAAGGTGGCAAGCGCTTCAAGGTCGAAGGCCAGCTGAGCGTGCATGGGGTGACCCATCCGGTGACGCTGCAGGTCACACTGAACAAGGCCGGCAAGTATCCGATGATCGAAGCGCCGGCCTTGGGCTTCGGTGCGAGCGCCACGTTCGATCGCAGCGCTTTCGGCGTGGGCTACGGCGTGCCGATGGTGGGTGATGCATTGCAGGTCACGATCAGCGCCGAGGCGATCGAATCGCATGCCTATGAAACCAAGTTGCTGCCGCTGGAGCAGCGCGCCGGCCAGTGATTCCGCGCCGAGTCGGCTAGAATGTCGCTTTCCACCCGATCGACTACGCCATGAGCAGCACAGCCGCAACCCCCGTCGAACCTGCCAACGCGCAGCGCCGCTACGAAATCACCCGTGCGCAGTTGCCGCTGTCGTGTCCGCTGCCGGAAATGGCGCTGTGGAATTCGCATCCGCGCATTTATCTGCCGATCGAGGCGGACGGCGGCGAATCGCGATGCCCGTACTGCGGCGCGGTGTTCGTGCTCAAGGATTGAGCAGTTCTCGAACCCCTCCGCGGTTGAATCGCCCAGCTTCGCGCAACTTTCTCACGGCTTAATTCTTGCTTGGAGCCTGTGCATGTACCAGGCGCCCGCAGCCGCAGCATTCAGGACGATGCACGATCAGCCCGCCAGCCGCCCCATGACCGTGCTCCAGTTGCTGCCGGCGCTGGAGAACGGCGGCGCCGAGCGCTCGGCGCTGGAAGTCGCGCGCGCGCTGGTCGCGGCGGGGCACCGGTCGGTCGTGGTGTCCGCCGGCGGAAGGATGGTGCCGAAGCTGCAGGCCGAAGGTAGCGAACACGTGCCGATGGATCTCGGGCGCAAGTCGCTGCGCACGCTCCGCCACGTGCCGCCGCTGCGCAAGCTGATCGAGGAACTGCGGCCCGACGTCGTGCACGCGCGTTCGCGCCTGCCGGCGTGGATGGGTTGGCTGGCTTTGCGCGGGGTGCGTCCGCGCCCGCACTTCGTCACCACCGTGCACGGGCTGAATTCGCCGGGCAGCTACAGCCGCATCATGACCCGTGGCGAGCGTGTGATCGTGGTGTCGCAGACGGTGCGCGATTTCGTGCTGAGCCATTATCCGGGCACCGATCCGGCGCGATTGACCGTGATTCCGCGCGGCATCGACCAGGACGAATTCCCCTACGGCTATCGCCCCGATGACACGTGGAGGCAGCGCTTCTTCGCCGATTTCCCGCAGCTCGGCGGCGCGCCGCTGCTGACCTTGCCCGGCCGCGGCACGCGCCTGAAAGGCCATGCGGATGCGATCGCGCTGCTGGCCGGCCTGCGCGCGCGCGGCGTCGAGGCGCGGCTGCTGCTGCTGGGCGTGATCGAGAAGGGCCGCGAGGCCTATCTCGCGGAATTGCACGCGCTGGCGCAGGATCGCGGCGTCTACGATGCGGTGGTGTTCACGCCGCCGCGGGCGGACGTGCGAGACGTGTTCGCCGCGTCCGCGCTGATTTTGCAGTTGTCCAACAAGCCCGAGAGCTTCGGCCGCACCGTGGTCGAAGCACTGTCGCTGTGCCGTCCGGTGCTGGGCTACGCGCACGGTGGTGTCGGCGAATTGCTGGCCGAACTGTATCCGGCCGGGCGCGTGCCGGTGGGCGACATGGAGAAGCTGATCGAGCGCGCCGCCGAACTGCTGCGCCGCGCGCCGCCGATCGCGCCGCTGCACAATTACCGGCTGGCCGACATGCAGCAGGCGACGTTGAAATTGTATCGGGAAGTCGTGGCTGCCTGATCCCGGCGCTCACGTACAATCGCGGCCTGATTGATGCGGCCGCCCGATGCCCCTCGCCACGCACGTCAAATCCGCGCTGCTTTCGCCGCTGCTGCCGATCTTCGCGGTCGTGTTCCTGCTGCCGTTCGGACGCGCCAGCGAACTGGGCGTTCTGGTTTGCATCCTCGGCGCACTGCTGTTCTTCGCGCGCTCGCGCGGTGCATGGAAGGCGCATCCCGGTGCGAAACTGCTGCTGGCGCTCTGGGCGTGCTATTTCGCCGCCGCGCTGATCTCCGCGTTCGACGCGATCCAGCCCGGCAAGAGCTGGAGCACGGTCGCCGCGATCCTCCGCTTCGCGCCGTTCGGCTATTACGTGTGCTTCGCAGTGCGTCGCGAGTCGCGCGTGCGCGTGTTGTATTCCGCCACCGGAGTGATCGCCGCACTCTGGGCGCTGGATGCCTGGGTGCAGATCCTCACCGGCTACAGCCTCGGCGGCCACGCCGAAGCGCAACGCATCTCCGGCATCTTCGGCGCGGACGACCTGAAGCTCGGCTTGGTGCTGGCGGTGCTCTCGCCGTTCGTGGCCTGGGCCGCGCGCGAACGTTTCGGCCGCGCGGGTCTGATTGTCGCGCTGCTGTTCCTGCTCGGCCCGATCCTGCTGGCCGGCGAACGCGCCGCGTGGCTGATGTTTGCGCTGGTGGTGATCGCCTGCTTCTGGCGCGAGTCCGAATCAACTGTGCGCTTCGCCGCGTGGATCATGTGCGCGGTCGTGATTGCGGCCCTCGCCGTGGGCATCGCGTGGAAGACTTCGCCGCGTTTCGACCAGCGCATGCAGCGCACGCTGCTGGCCTTCGATGATTCGCCGCAGGCGCTGGATACCGCAAGCAGCGGTCGCCTCGACATCTGGCGCACCGCGCTGAAAATGGCGTGGGCGCATCCGGTGAACGGCGTGGGCGTGCGCGATTTCCGCTTCGCCTATCCGCAGTTCGCGCGGCCCGGCGATCGCTTCCTGTCCATCGAGGCCTGCGGGCCGGGCCAGGGCGCGTGCCATCCGCACCAGATCGTGCTGGAAGTGCTGGACGACACCGGTGCGATCGGCGTGGCCTTGTGGCTGTTCGGTGTGGTGCTGGTGGTACGGGCGTATCGCCACGCGGACTCGCGCGCGCGGTTCCGGGCGTGGCCGGCCGCGGTCGGCTTGTTCGTGATGGTGTTCCCCGTCAACACGCACCTGGCGTTTTACTCGGCGTGGTGGGGGCTGCTGTTCTGGTGGCTGGTAGCGCTCTGGTGCGCAGCGCTTCATGCGGACCTGCCGGGGACGGCCGCGGCTGCGGCGCCGCTGACGCGCACGGGGTCGAGCCATGCGTGAGAAGTTCTCGCTGGTCATCATCACCTTCAACAACGCCGATACGCTCGAGCGTTGTCTGGCCGCGGCCGATTTCGCCGACGAAATCGTGGTGCTGGATTCCGGTTCGACGGATGCCACCGTGGAAATCGCGCAGCGCTTCGGCGCGCGCGTGGCGGTGCATCCGTTCGATGATTACGGACCGCAGAAGCAGCGCGCCTACGACATGGCGAGTCACGACTGGATATTGAATCTCGACGCGGACGAGGTGCTCTCGCCCGGCACGCGCGAGGTGATCGAACGTGCGCTGGAGCATCCGCGCGCTGCGGGGTTCCGCCTGCCGAGGCGCGAGCGGATGTTCTGGACGGTGCCGAGCCGCCTGAGCTGGCGCAATGGACACCTGCGCCTGTTCGATCGCCGGCGCGGCGGCATGAACGACATTCCGGTGCACGCCGCGGTGGAAGTGCGTGGCCCGGTGAAGACCCTGTGGCGCGCCGACTTCGTCAACGACGGCGACGGCGACATCGCCACGCGCGTGGAGAAGATCAACCGCTATTCCTCGGGCATGGTCGCGCACAAGCTCGCGAGGAAGCAGCGCTTCAGCGGCGCGATGATGGTGCTGTACCCGCCGGTGTTCTTCCTGCGGCAGTACGTTCTCAAGCGCTATTTCCTGTCCGGCTGGGCCGGCTTCGTCGCCAGCGTGTTGGGGGCGTTCTATGTGTTCCTGAAGTACGCGAAGCTGTACGAAGCCCGAAGAAATCGTGAGCGGTGAGCGGCGACTGGAATGAGGCGTGAGCGGTGATTGGTGAGCGGTGAGCGGAAAAAGCGCGCAGGCTTTAAGCTTTTGCCGCTGACCGCTGACCGCTGACCGCTGACCGCTGACCGCTGACCGCTGACCGCTGACCGCTGACCGCTGGCCGCTGGCCGCTGACCGCTGGCCGCTGGCCGCTGGCCGCTGGCCGCCGGCCGCTGGCCGCTGGCCGCTGACCGCTGACCGCTGACCGCTGACCGCTGACCGCTGACCGCCGACCGCCGACCGCTGACCTTCAATACACCGGCGGCGCACCTTCCGGCCTGGTCTTGAACCGCTTGTGCGCCCACAGGTATTGCGCGGGCGCTTCGCGCACCATGCGTTCGATCAGCGCGTTGACGCGCGCGGTGTCGGCGACCACGTCCGCCGTCGGGAAATCCGCCAGCGGCGCTTCCAGCCGCAATGCGTAACTTCCATCGCGCTCGCGGCGATGGAAGAACGGGACCACCGCCGCGCCGGACAATCGCGCGAGATGATGCGTCGCGGTGATGGTGGATGCGGGAATGCCGAAGAACGGCGCGAATACGCTGTCCTTGCCGCGCATGTCCTGGTCGGGCGCGTACCAGACGACACCTCCGCGCCGCATGTATTTCACCGTTGCGCGCAGCGCGTCCTTGTCGAACATCGTGTCGGCGTAGCCCAGCCGCGCGCGCAGCACGATCCACTCGAACACGTCCGAATCCATGCGCCGGTACATGCCGGCGATGCGCAGCTCGCGCGAGATCAGCCGTGCGCACAGCTCGAGGTGCGAGAAGTGCCCGCCGACCAGCAGCGCGCCGCGTCCTTGTTCCCGCAACGCTTGCAGATGTTCCAGGCCTTCGATGTGCACGGGCAGTTTCGAAAGCTTGCGATCGGATGCCATCCAGCCCAGCGCGAATTCGCCGAGCATCACGCCCATGTCGCGCAAGGCCTCGGTGCGCAATTTGGCACGCGCGGCCGGGTCCAGGTCGGGGAAGCACAATTCGAGGTTACGCGTGACCACGTGCCGACGCGCGCGCAGCAGTGGCGCGACCAGCGTGCCGAACACCGCGCCGAGTTTCAGGATCGCGCGATGCGGCAGCAGCACCAGCAGGCGCAGCACGCCGGCACCCAGCCAGGCCGGCCAGTTGCGCGGGGCGAGCAGTGACGGCGTGAACGGCGGATTCTGCATGGGGCGCGATGATAACAATCGCGATCGTTATACTCGCGCGGCTTTCCCCAGATTTGCCGCATGCTGCGACTCCTCTACACCATCGCGATCTATCTCGCCACGCCGGTGATCGTGCTGCGGCTGATTGCACGCGGCCTGCATTACAGTGGCTATTTCGCGCGCTGGCGCGAGCGCTTCGGCCGTTTCCCCGATCCGCACTTTTCCGAAAGCATCTGGGTGCACGCGGTGTCGGTGGGCGAGGTGAATGCCGCGCTGCCGTTGATCCGCGCCCTGCGCCGGCGCTATCCGCAGTTGCCGATGGTGGTGACCACCGTGACGCCCACCGGCTCGGAGCGGGTACGCGCGCAACTGGGCGACGAGGTGTTCCACGTCTACCTGCCCTACGACCTGCCGCACGCGGTGCGGCGTTTCCTCGATCGCATCAAGCCGAGCCTGGGCGTGATCATGGAAACCGAGATCTGGCCGAACCTGTTCCATCTCTGCGGCGAGCGCAAGATCCCGCTGGTGATCGCCAATGCGCGCCTGTCGGAGCGTTCGCTGCGCGCCTACGCGCCGATCCACAAGCTGGTCGCGCAGGCGCTGGGCAACGTCGGTCACATCGCCGCGCAATCGCACGCGGACGCGCGTCGTTATCGCACGCTCGGAGCGGACCCCGCGCGCGTCAGCATCGCCGGAAACCTGAAGTTCGATATGCCGATCCCGCAGGGCGTGCGCGAGCGCGGCGAGGCCCTGCGCCATGCCTGGGGCGAAGCGCGGCCGGTGTGGTTCGCGGCCAGCACGCACGAGGGCGAGGAACTGGCCGTGCTGCAGGCGCACCTGGACGTGCTGCATCGCCTGCCGGACGCGCTGCTGCTGATCGCGCCGCGGCATCCGGAGCGCTTCCGCGCGGTCGAGCAGTCCGCGCGCAATCTCGGCTTCGCCACCTGCACCCATAACGGCACCGAGAAGCCCGATGCGAATTGCCAGTGCTTCGTGATCGACGTGATGGGCGCGATGATGCGGTACTACGCGGCCAGCGACCTCGCCTTCGTGGCCGGCAGCCTGGTGCCGATCGGCGGGCACAACGTGCTGGAGCCTGCTTCACTGGCGCGGCCGGTGCTGGTCGGCCCGTACACGTTCAATTTCGAAGAGATCACCCGCAGCCTGGTCGAAGGCGGCGGGGCGCGTCGTGTCGAGGCGCCGGACGAGCTGGGCCCGGCGGTGCTTGAGCTGCTGCGTGATGCGCCGCTGCGGCACCGCATGGGTGCGAACGCGCGGGTGGTGTTCGCGCGCGAGCGCGGCGCGGTGCGCCGCACGATGATCCTCATCGAGCGGATTTACGCGCGATCGAACGAGGTGCGCTTGCGCAGCGCCAAGTGATGCAGCGCGCGGCTGGTCATTGCAGCAGCGCGTTCGCCGCTTGCAGGTCCTTCACGTCCAGCGTGCCCGACGCGTCCTTCAACGTGAGCTGGTTGATCACGAAGGCGTGGCGCGCCTGCGAGTAGTTGCTCTGCGCCTGGAACAGGTTCTGCTGGCTGATCAGCACGTCGACGATGGTGCGGGTGCCGACTTCGAAGCCGGCCTGCGTCGCTTCCAGCGCCTTCTGCGCGGACACCACCGCCTGCTTCTGCGCTTCCACTTCGCTGATGCCCGCCTCGATCGCATTGAACGCGCTGCGCGTGTTACGGATCACGTTGCGGCGATCCTGTTCCAGGATGTCGCCTTGCTCGTCGCGTTGCGCGATCGCCTGCCGCACCCGCGAATGGGTAAAACCACCGGAGAAGATCGGCACCTGCAGCACCAGACCGACCACGGTGTCGTGGCGGCCGCTGTTGAAGGCGTAGCTCGGCATGCCGGCGCCGACCGGGGAGCCCCACTGCGGCGAGTCGGTGTAGCTCACCTGCGCGTTCAAGGTCGGGAGGTGGCCGGCGCGCGCCACGGTGATGTCGTGGTTGAAGGCTTCCACCTGGTCGCGCTGCGCCTGCAGCGCCGGGTTGCTCTGCAGCGCCAGGTTCACCCACTCGTCGATCGCGTCCGGCTGCGGCTTGTTCAGCGGCAGGTTATCGGTGAGCGTCTTCAGGTCGCCGACCGGCTTGCCGGTGATCTGGCTGAGCGCCTCGCGATTGTCGAAGACCGTGTTCTGCGCCTGGATCACTGCGGCCGCGGCGGCATCGTGCTGCGCCTTGGCGGCATCCACGTCGGTGATCGCGGACAGGCCCACGTTGAACCGCTGCTGCGCCTGGTCGAGCTGCTTGGCCAGCGCCTGCTCGTTGGCCTTGGCGAAGCGCAGCTCGTCTTCCGCGGTCAGCACGTTGAAATAGGCGGTAGCGGTGCGCAGGATCAGGTCCTGCTCCGCCGCCTGGTAATTTGCGTCGCCGCTGCGCGCCTGCGCGCGCGCCGCAGCGACCGACTCGAACTTGCCGAAGTCGAAAATCGTCTGGTCCAGCGTGGCGCTCTTCTGGAAGCTGCGCCCGGCGGTGTCGGTGCGCGTGGCGAACACCTGGAACCCGCCGCTGCCGTCGCTGACCGGCTTGTTGGTGGTGCTGAAGCCGTGCTCGTCGGAGAAGCTGCCCTGTGCGCTGATCTGCGGCAGCAGCACCGCGCGCGCCTGCGATACGTCTTCGGACACGATGCGGCGCTGCGCTTCGGACTGCTGCAGGAGCGGATCGGACTGGCGCGCCTGGCGATAGGCGTCCATCAGGTCTTCGGCGTGCGCGGTGGTCGCGCCAAGGCAGGCGAGCGAGATCAGCAGGGCGAGCGGGCGCAGGGTCGGGCGGTGCGTCATCGGAAACCTTTTCTCGTTGGGGCGTGGGTGACGCCGCGATGGTGGATCAAAGATTGAATTGACGGCGCGGTTCGGCGCCGGCGAGGTAAGCAAGATCCGTTTCGAACAGGCGCTCCTCGCCGAACGCGCCGTCGGCGTCGCGGCGCAGCAGCAGCGCGCGCATCGCCGGCTCCACGCCGGCCACCACGAACATGCGTCCACCGACCTTCAGCCAGTCGCGGAACCGCTGCGGCACTTCGGCCACCGCGCCGGTCACCGCGATCGCGTCGAACGTGCGACCCGGATCGAAATCGCGCAGCGCATCCGCATGCACCAGTTCGATGTTCTCGATGCCCACGCTGCGCAGCCGCGCGCGCGCGGTCTCCACGAAGTCGGCGTGCCGGTCCACGCTCACCACGTGTTTGCCCAGTTTGGCGAGGCAGGCGGTGAGATAGCCCGAGCCGGTGCCGATCTCCAGCACTTCCTCGTTCGGCTGCACATCCAGCGCCTGCAGGATCCGGCCTTCCACGATCGGCTTCAGCATCGTCTCGCCGTGCGCGATCGGCAGCGCGAGATCCGCATACGCCAGCGCGTGATAGGCGGGCAGCACGAACGATTCGCGCGGCAGTTCGGTGAGCACGCTCAATACGCGCGCGTCCAGCACTTCCGACGGGCGCACCTGGTTCTCGACCATGTTGCGGCGCGCGCGTTCGAGGTTGATCGTTTCGGTATTCGACATGATTCGCATCAGGGTGGTCAAAGACTCGAAAGAATAATCCGTTTGCGGCGTTCCTGCGCACAAAACGGTCTGTATTGACTGTACTACAACACCAACACACATAGTCTCGCTTCCGCGACACCCGTAACGAAGTGCCGGAAGTCATCACGCGCAGGTGAGATACGTCATGCCTGCACGGTGTCGCGTGCTCTTCAGCAAAGCCTGTGCCACCACGTCCGCATCGGCATTGCACGCGCCGGCACCTTGTCCGCGGACGTTCATGTGTTCGCGTACGGACACGCGAACACGTGTTTGATGCTGAATCAACGGCGCGGGTTGCGGGTCGGGGCCTTGGGAAATATGAACTTGGCCGTATAATTATATGGACTGGTTTCGTTGAAGCCGACGCGCGGGGGTAAGGCCCCCTTGCGCGGCTTAACTCAACTTGCGTATCCCAATGAGTCGTTTTATGAGCACCGTTACTGCCCGCACGACCGGCCCCGGCCGGCCCAAGGACATGGAAAAGCGCGCCGCCATCCTGGACGCGGCCAAGCGCCTTTTCCCGCAGCACGGCTACGAAGGCACCAGCATGGATGCGGTCGCCGCCGAGGCGGGTGTCTCCAAGCTCACCGTCTACAGCCATTTCGGCGACAAGGATTCGCTGTTCCGCGAAGCCTTGCGCGAGCGCTGCCGGCAGGCGTTGCCCGACAGCGTGTTCGAAGGCGTGCGTCCGCTGCGCGAAAGCCTGCTGGCGATCGCGCGCGCGCATGCGAGCGCGATCACCGATCCGGAAGCGATCGGCACCTGGCGCGCGATCCTGGGCGACTGCCGCCAGGGCAACCCGCGGCTCGGCCAGTTGATGTGGGAAGAAGGCCCGTGCCGCATGCGCGCCAAGATGGAGGGCTTTCTCCGGATCGCGGTGCAGCGTGGCGAACTCGAAATGGACGACGTCGGCCGCGCCGCCGGCCAGTTCCTGGCGTTGCTGAAGGGCGATCTGCACGCGATGCGGCTGTTCGGCTGCGTGGATTGCCAGGAGACCTTCGAGCGCGAAGTGGTCGCCACCGCGGAAGCGGCAGTGGAGATGTTCCTGCGCGCGTATACGCGCAGATAATTCGTTCGCTTTGGGTTCTCTGCGAGCAACCGTCCATGGTGCTGTTTCCGATCGGCATCCATGCCTCACCCTCAGCCATTGCACGCGATGCCTTCGTGGCATCGCGTAAGCGCAATGGCTTCGACCTATAATCGTTTTTCGCCCATGCGACGGAGCGCGCCATGAACGCTGCTGTATCCGAACTTCTGCGCGCCACCCAGGCGCTGACCGCGGATGTCACGCGACCGATCGCCGGCTCGCGCAAGTTGTACGTGCGCGGCAGCCGCGACGACATCCGCGTGCCGATGCGCGAGATCGCGCTGGCCGACACGCCATCCACGTTCGGTGCGGAAGCCAATGCGCCGTTCACCGTCTACGACACTTCCGGTCCGTACACCGATCCGGACTACTCGGTGGACCTCGCCGTGGGCCTGCCGGCCTTGCGCGCGCGGTGGATCGCCGGCCGTGACGACACCGAACAACTTGCCGATTTCACTTCGCCTTTCACGCGCCGGCATGCGAATGCGCGCGAACTCGAGGATGTGCGGTTTCCGAACCTGCCGAAACCCCGGCGCGCGAAAGCGGGCGCGAACGTCACCCAGATGCACTACGCGCGGCGCGGCATCGTCACGCAGGAAATGGAGTTCGTCGCCATCCGCGAGAACCAGCGGCTGGATGCATTGCGTGACGCAGGCCTGCTGAAGCAGCATCGCGGCCAGTCGTTCGGAGCGGCGATCCCGAAGACCATCACGCCGGAATTCGTGCGCGACGAGATCGCGCGCGGCCGCGCGATCCTGCCCAACAACATCAACCACCCGGAAAGCGAGCCGATGATCATCGGCCGCAATTTCCTGGTGAAGATCAACGCCAACATCGGCAACTCGGCGGTCACTTCCTCCATCGCCGAAGAAGTGGAGAAGATGGTCTGGGCGATCCGCTGGGGTGCCGACACGGTGATGGATCTTTCCACCGGCAAGCACATCCACGAGACGCGCGAGTGGATCCTGCGCAACTCGCCGGTCCCCATCGGCACCGTGCCGATCTACCAGGCGCTGGAAAAGGTCGGCGGCATCGCCGAAGACCTCACCTGGGAGCTGTTCCGCGACACCTTGGTCGAGCAGGCCGAGCAGGGCGTGGATTACTTCACCATCCACGCCGGCGTGCGGCTGCCGTTCGTGCCGCTGACGGCGAAACGCGTGACCGGCATCGTTTCGCGCGGCGGTTCGATCATGGCCAAGTGGTGCCTCGCGCACCACCGCGAATCGTTCCTCTACGAACGGTTCGAGGAAATCTGCGAAATCATGCGCGCCTACGACGTCGCGTTTTCGCTGGGCGACGGCCTGCGGCCGGGCTCGATTGCCGATGCCAACGACGAGGCGCAGTTCGCCGAACTCGACACGCTGGGGGAACTCACGCAGGTCGCGTGGAAGCACGACGTGCAGGTGATGATCGAAGGCCCCGGCCACGTGCCGATGCAGTTGATCAAGGAGAACATGGACCGGCAGCTCGAGAAGTGCGGCGAGGCGCCATTCTACACGCTCGGGCCGCTGACCACCGACATCGCGCCGGGTTACGACCACATCACCAGCGCGATCGGCGCGGCGATGATCGGCTGGTTCGGCACCGCGATGCTCTGCTACGTCACGCCGAAGGAACATCTCGGATTGCCGGACAAGCAGGACGTGCGCGATGGCATCGTCACCTACAAGATCGCCGCGCACGCGGCGGATCTCGCCAAGGGCCATCCGGGCGCGCAGGCGCGCGACAACGCACTGTCGAAGGCGCGCTTCGAATTCCGCTGGGAAGACCAGTTCAACCTCGGCCTCGATCCGGAGAAGGCGAAGGAATTCCACGATGAGACCTTGCCCAAGGACGCGCACAAGTCCGCGCATTTCTGCTCGATGTGCGGGCCGAAGTTCTGCTCGATGAAGATCACCCAGGACGTGCGCGACTACGCGCGCGAACACGGTGTGGATGAATCCGCGGCGCTGAGCGAAGGTATGGCCGAGAAGGCGCGCGAATTCCGCGAGCGCGGCGGCGACATCTACCGGGCCGAATGAGCATCGTCCGATGAAGTTGCAGGTGCCGTTCGTCCAGCTGCCGCTGCGCTTCGATGCCGCGCGACTCGCTGACGAGATGCATGCCTTGGGCGAGGCGGCGTGGCGTCCGCATCCGCAGAAGTATCCCGGCAATTTCGCGTTGCCGCTGATCTCGGTGGATGGCGACGCGGACAGCGATGCGATCGCCGGTCCGATGCGGCCGACACCCTATCTCGAGCAGTGTCCGTATCTGTCGCAGGTGCTGGCGCGGCTCGGTGCGGTGTGGGGGCGAACCCGACTGATGAAACTGGTCGGCGGCGCCGAGGTCACGCCGCACGCGGACATCAACTATTACTGGCGCGATCGCATGCGCGTGCACGTGCCGATCCAGACGCAGCCGGGCGTGCGCTTCATCTGCGGCGACGCGGAAGTGAACATGGCGCCAGGCGAATGCTGGATCTTCGACACCTGGCGCCCGCACCGGGTGATCAACGTCGCCGATCATGAGCGCGTGCATCTGGTGGCCGATACGGTGGGCGGGGAGACGTTCTGGGAACTCGCCGGACGGGGGCGCGCACCGGGTTACGGTGATTTCGTCGGCTGGCAGGCCGAGCACTTCGGAGCAGGCGAGCGGGGAATGCCGGAACCGCTGGTGTTCGAATCCAGCAATGCACCCCAGGTGATGACGCCCTGGGAATTGCGCAACCACTTGGAGTTCATCCTCGCGCATGTCGTGCCGAATCCGCAGCTCGGGTTGGTCCAGCAGCAGGCCAGTCGGTTCATGGCGAACTGGCACGCGTTGTGGGCGCAGTACGGCGAGGATCGCGCCGGCTGGCCCGAATACCGGCGTGCGCTGGACCAGTTCGCCGAGTTGATGGAGCGCAACGCGGTGCCGCTGCAGCTCGTCAACGGCATGCAGTTCATGAGCACATTGCGTTCGATGGTGCTGGGCGTGGCGCTGGCCGACCGGCGCGAGCAGCTCGTCGTAGATGAGCCGCGCGTCCCTGCGGGCGTGTCCGTGACATGAAGCTGCCCGTTCCGTTCATCCAGCTGCCCCTGAGTTTCGACGCCACCGTGCTCGCGCAGGAAATTTCGGCACTCGAGGAAAGTCTCTGGTGCCCTCATCCCAGTGGTCTGCCGGGGAACACCGCGCTGCCGCTGGTCGCCGCGGAAGGCGATCCCGCGCGTGGTGATGCACTGTCCGGGCCGATGCGACCGACACCGGCGCTGGAGCGCTGTAGCTATCTGCGCCAGGTGCTGGGCAGCCTGGAGGCGGTGCTCGGCCGCGTACGTCTGATGCGGTTGTCCGCAGGCGCGGAGGTCGATCCGCACGTGGACACGAACCACTACTGGAATGAACGCGTGCGCGTGCACGTTCCGATCCTGACCCATCCGTCGGTGCGGTTTTTCTGCGGCGACACGCACACGCACATGGCGGCGGGCGAATGCTGGATTTTCGACACCTGGCGTCTGCACCGGGTCACCAACGATGCCGATTTCCCGCGCGTGCACCTGGTCGTGGACACGATCGGAAGCAGCGCGTTCGGCAAACTGGTCAATGCGGGACGGCCGCATACCGACCCGCGCGATGGATGGAGTCCGCGATTCATTGCTCCGGGTACAAGCGAACCCGAGCTGATGTTCGAGTCGGTGAACCTGATGTCGCCGATGAGCTACTGGGAGCTGCGCGACCACGTGGGCTTCCTGCTCTCGGAAGCCGAAGCGCATCCACTGCTGCCGGTGATCAGGCACGTGGCCAACGAATTCGTGTTGGAATGGCGAACCTTGTGGTTTCGCTTCGGTGCTGACCCTGCCGGGCAGCCCGAATTCAGGCGAATCCTCGACGAATTCCTGGCCGGCATGCGCCGGCTCGGTGGCGACGTGCGCCTCAAGAACCAGGCCCAGTTCGCCTCGGCAGTGAATGGTCTGCTCGGCCACGCAGTCCGAAGTGGCGGAATGGGTGCTTCCAGCGAGGAAGCCACGCGCGCGCCACGCGCGAAGATTCCGGGCACGGGCAGTGAGCCGGATTACCCGTTCGACCGCCCGGTGTTCATCGTATCGCCGCCGCGCTCCGGCTCCTCGCTGTTTTTCGAAACCCTGGCGCAGAGCGCGAGCGCATGCACCATCGGCGGCGAGAGCCACGGGATCATCGAAGGCAGTACCGCCGCCGGTCGACTGGGTGCCGCGGCCCGCAATTATGAATCCAACCGCCTCGATGCGAGCGATGCCTCGCCAGAGATCATCGCGGCGTTGCGCGAACGTTTCCACAGGCGCGCTTTCAATCGCGAGGGCAGGCAGCCGCCCGGCCGCATTCGGCTGCTCGAGAAAACACCAAAGAACGCGCTGCGCATTCCGTTTCTGACGGAAGTGTTCCCCGACGCCCTGTTCATTTATCTCTATCGTGATCCGCAGGAAGTGCTCGCGAGCATGATGGAGGCTTGGGAATCGGGTGGCTTCCGGACCTATCCGCAGTTGCCGGGCTGGACCGGCTTGCCCTGGTCGCTGGTGCTGGTGCCTGGCTGGCGCGAATTGATCGGCAAGCCGCTGCCCGACATCGTCGCCGCGCAGTGGGCGACGACCACGCGGATGCTGCTGGATGACCTGCAGCGATTGCCGGCGTCGCGGTGGTGCGTGGCGCGCTACGACGCGCTGCTTGCCGCCCCCGATGCCGAGGTCGCGCGGGTATGCGCGGCGGTTGGATTCGAGTGGGATCGCCGGCTCGGAACGGAATTGCCCGTGGCGAGCCATACCGTCTCCGCGCCGCGACGCGAGAAGTGGCGCGCGCGCGAGCACGAGGTTGCCCAGGCAATGGCGCAAATCGCCGAAGTCGCTGCGCGCGCCCAACGAGTGGCGCAAACATGAATGTTTGAGGCGTGGCGCCGATTCAGCGCTACACTGTCCTGTCGCTGGCCATCAGAGAGAAGGAGTTCGAGCATGCCCGCCAAATCCCAGCCATTCCTCACCGACATCCAGACGATCCGCAATCGCGCGCGCGAGCACATCCGGCGCGGTGCGGTGACGGAAAGCTACACGCTCGATCGCGAAACGGTGCTGAAGCTGCTGAACGAGGCGCTGGCGACCGAGCTCATCTGCGTGTTGCGTTACAAGGCGCACTACTTCCTCGCATCCGGCATCAATGCCAAGAGCGTGGCGGCGGAATTCCTCGAGCACGCCAACGAGGAACAGGAGCACGCCGATCGCATCGCCGAGCGGATCACCCAGCTCGACGGCAAGCCCAACTTCGAACCGGACGGCCTGTCCACGCGCAGCCATGCCGAGTTCGTGGTACCCGAAGAACTGGCTGCGATGATCGAGGAGAACCTCGTGGCCGAGCGCATCGCGATTGACAGTTACCGCGAGATCATCAACTACGTCGGTGATCGCGATACCACCACCAAGCGCCTGCTGGAAGAAGTGCTGGCGCAGGAAGAAGAGCATGCCGAAGACATGAAGACGCTGATGGAGGACTTCGGCAAGAAGGGCGAGCCGGCCGACCCGCGTCGCCGGCGTAATGGCGGCAATGGCGGGAAGCGTCGCTGATCCTGCCCATACCCGAAGCAAATCGCCGGCCGCAAGCCGGCGATTTCGTTTGAGGTTCACGCTATTCTGCGCGCGATGAACGACCTCGCTTCAGGCACGTTGCCCGTTTCGCGCAGCACCGAATGGCCGTGGCTGGCATTGTGGTTCGCGCTGCTGCTGCCGCTGGCGATCCTGTTCCCGCCGATCCCGATCGACGAAACACGCTATCTCACCGCCGCGTGGGAGATGTTCAACTCCGGGCAGTGGCTGGTGCCGACCGTCAACGGCGCCTGGTATTCGGACAAGTCGCCGCTGCTGTTCTGGCTGATCGCCGGCGGCTGGAAGCTGGTCGGCGTGCACACCTGGGTGGCACGCGTGGAAGCGCTGATCATTGCGACGGTCATGCTGCTCACGCTGCGCCGCCTGGCCGAACGGCTGCGGCTCGATGTGCGTGGCGCAAATGCCGCGATGTGGCTCCTGGCCGGCTGCGCGGGCTTCGCGCTGTTCGCGACCGCGATCATGTTCGACCTGCTACTGGCGGCCTGCGTGCTGGGCGCGCTGCACGCGCTGCTCGATCTCGATGAGCGCCGCTACGCGCGCGGCATCGGCTGGCTCGGGTTGATGCTGGGTTTGGGGATTCTCGCCAAAGGGCCGGTGGTGCTGTTGCACATCGCCGGCGCTGCGGTGCTGGCGCCGCTATGGAGCCGAAGCACACGCGAAGCGCCCGCGCGCTGGTACCTGTCGCTGCTCGCGGGCATCCTGATCGGCATCGCGATCGCGTTGTGCTGGCTGCTGCCCGCGGCGCTGTACGGCGGCCCGACCTACTGGCAACCGCTGGTCGCGAAAGTCACCGGAAGGTTGCACTCGAGCTTCGCGCACGCGCGGCCGTTCTGGTGGTACTTCCCGCTGATCCCGGTGCTGCTGCTGCCGTGGGTGCTGAGCCTGCGCGCACCGTTCGCCGCCTGGCGCGAGCTGCCGCGCGGACGCATCGGCATGTTCCTCCTGTGCTGGTGGCTGCCGCCGCTGCTCGCGTTCTGCGCGATCAGCGGCAAGCAGATCCACTATCTCGCGCCACTGCTGCCGGCCTGGGCACTCAGCGGTGCGTGGCTGCTGCAACAGGCGCACGCGCGCTTGCGGCCTGTGCTGTACGCATTGCTCGCGTTGCTCGTCACGGCCGGGCTGCTGTACCTGCCGTGGTGGGCGGCGCGCGCCTACGGGTATGCGCCGCAACCCTTGCTGATGCTGTTCGCGCTGGTGCCGTTCGTGATCGCGATAGGAACGTGGCGAGCATGGGGTTTCGATGCTCGTCCGCTGGCGCTTGCGGCGACGGCGCTCGCATCGGTGTCGCTGCTGGCCGGTGCGCTTGCGCTGCAACCGGCGCTGGACGTGCGTCCCGAGGCGGAATTCGTCGCGACTGCGATGCACGCACACATTCCGATCGCGCACGTCGAGTGGCACAACGGGCTGTTCGGATACACCGGTCGGCTGCGCCAGCCGCTTCCGGTGATCACGCGTGCGCAGGTGACGGCATGGTGCCACGCGCACCCGGACGGATTGTTGATGGCAAGCGACAAGAGCGACGAACCGCACGGAGTGCAGCCGGCCTGGAGCTGGCCGTATTTCCTCAGCGGCAGCAAGCGCATCGGCGCGTGGCGGGCGAGTGATGTGCTTAGTCCGACATCGCACTGAAACCATTACGACGTCATCCCGGCGAACGCCGGACAAATTCGTCGGGAACGAATTTGAACGACCGAAGGTCGGCCCGAAGGGCAAAGTCCATGGACGGACTTTGTAATCCAGCGCCTTTGAGAATCTGCACGTCGCGGGCAAGTACTGGATTCCGGGTTCCGTTCGCAATAGAGCCCGAACGGCCCCGGAATGACGCAGCTAGCAGTAGGGCGGGCACTGCCCGCCGGCTGTGCGGAGATGGCGGACGGTGCCCGCCCTTCAGACGCAAGAACGCGCAGCGACTAGAAATTCGGCTTCTCCGGCGCCTCGCTGTAGCGATCCACCGCCTCGCGGATTTCCCTGCGCGCATCGTCGATGCCGCCCCAGCCCGAAATCTTCACCCACTTGCCCTTGTCGAGATCCTTGTAGTGCTCGAAGAAGTGCGCGATGCGTTCGCGCCAGTGGGTCGGCAGGTCGCCGATGTCCTTGATGTGCGCGTAACCGGCGAATACCGCGCTCGTGGGCACCGCCACGATCTTGGTGTCCTCGCCGCTCTCGTCGGTCATCTTGAGCACGCCGACGGGGCGACAGCGGATCACCGCGCCCGGGATCAGCGGCAGCGGGATCATCACCAGCACGTCGGCCGGATCGCCATCGCCCGACAGCGTGTGCGGGATGTAGCCGTAATTGCACGGATAGCGCATTGGCGTGGACAGCACGCGATCCACGAACATCGCGCCGGAGGCCTTGTCCACCTCGTACTTCACCGGCTCGGCGTCCTTCGGGATCTCGATGACGACGTTGATTTCTTCCGGCACGTTGCGGCCGGTGCTGACCAGTTCGAGACCCATGGGAATTCCTTGTGCGCGACGTTTGCTGCGGGAAACCCGCCATTTTAGAGCAAGCCGATTCGTCGCGTAAAAAAGAAGCCCCGCGGTGCGGGGCTTCGAAGGTCGCGTGGAGCGTTGCGATCAGTGGAACGCGAGTAGCGGGATGATCAGCAGCGCCACGATATTGATGATCTTGATCAGTGGATTCACCGCCGGACCGGCGGTGTCCTTGTACGGATCACCCACGGTGTCGCCGGTGACGGCAGCCTTGTGCGCGTCGGAACCCTTGCCGCCGAAGTGGCCGTCCTCGATGTGCTTCTTGGCGTTGTCCCAGGCGCCGCCGCCGGTGGTCATCGAGATCGCGACGAACAGGCCGGTGGTGATGGTGCCGATCAGCACGCCGCCCAGCGCTTCGGCGCCGAGGATGAAGCCGACCAGGATCGGCACGATCACCGGCAGCAGCGACGGGATGATCATTTCCTTGATCGCCGACTTGGTCAGCATGTCCACCGCGCGCGAATAGTCCGGCTTGGTGGTGCCCTGCATGATGCCGGTGATCTCGCGGAACTGGCGGCGCACTTCCTCCACCACCGAACCTGCCGCGCGCCCCACCGCCTCCATCGCCATCGCGGCGAACAGGAACGGGATCAGGCCGCCGATGAAGAGGCCGATGATCACCATGTGGTTGGACAGCGAGAAGTTGAACGACTGCACTTCCGGATGTTCGATCGCCAGCGTGTGCGTGTAGTCGGCGAACAGCACCAGCGCAGCGAGCGCGGCCGAGCCGATCGCATAACCCTTGGTCACCGCCTTGGTGGTGTTGCCGACCGCGTCCAGCGGATCGGTCACGCCGCGCACTTCCGGCGGCAGGTCGGCCATCTCGGCGATGCCGCCGGCGTTGTCGGTGATCGGGCCGTACGCATCCAGCGCCACGATCATGCCCGTCATGGACAGCATCGCGGTGGCGGCGATGGCGATCCCGTACAGGCCCGCCATGTCGTAGGAGATCCAGATCGCCGCGCAGATCGCGATCACCGGCGCCGCGGTCGCCTTCATGGAGACGCCCAGGCCCGCGATGATGTTGGTCGCGTGTCCGGTGGTCGAGGCCTTGGCCACGTGCTGCACCGGTTTGTATTCGGTGGCGGTGTAGTACTCGGTGATGAACACGATCACCGCGGTCAGCACCAGGCCGGTAATCGCCGCGCCGTACAGCTTGGCGACGCCGAAGGTCGAGGCGGCCATCAGTTGCGCGGTGATCGGCCAGAACGCCGCCGCAGCGAGGATGCCCGACACGAGCACGCCCGCGTACAGCGCGTTCATGATCTTGCCGCCCTGGCGCGTGCGGACGAAGAAGGTGCCGATCACCGAGGCGATGATCGAGGCGCCGCCCAAGGCCAGCGGATACAGCGCGCCATTCGCGCCGACATCGGCTCCGAGCACGCCGCCCAGCAGCATGGTCGCGACCAGCGTCACCGCGTAGGTCTCGAACAGGTCCGCGGCCATGCCTGCGCAGTCGCCGACATTGTCGCCGACATTGTCGGCGATTACCGCCGGGTTGCGCGGATCGTCTTCCGGAATGCCGGCTTCGACCTTGCCGACCAGGTCTGCGCCGACGTCCGCGCCCTTGGTGAAGATGCCGCCGCCCAGGCGCGCGAAGATCGAAATCAGCGAGGAGCCGAAGGCAAGGCCCACCAGCGCGTGCAACGCCTTTTCCTGCTCGTAGTGGAGCCCGAGCGTCAGCACGGTGTAGTAGCCGGCCACGCCCAGCAGGGCGAGGCCAACCACCAGCATGCCGGTGATCGCGCCGCCGCGGAACGAGACCTTCAACGCTGCGGCGAGCCCGCTGCGCGCGGCTTCGGCGGTGCGCACGTTGCTGCGCACCGACACGTTCATGCCGATGTAGCCGGCAGCACCGGAAAGGATCGCGCCGATCAGGAAGCCGACGGCCGTGGGCCACGTCAGCCCGAAGCCGATCAGCAGGAACAGCACCACGCCCGCGATCGCGATCGTCGAATACGGCCGGTTGAGGTAGGCGCGCGCGCCTTCCTGGATCGCCTGCGCGATTTCGCGCATGCGCTCGTTGCCGGCGGACTGTTTCATGATCCAGCCGGCCGAGAACACGCCATACAGGATGGCGACGATCGCGCAGCCGAGCGCGATCCACAGACCATACTCTTGCAGCAGCATCGGATGACCCCTTCCCGTCAATGCCCGCGGAGGGCAACCGGCCGAGTATAGCCGGAAGGGGCGCCGTGGCTAGAGCCTGCTACCAGTGATATGTAAGATCCCGAACTACGGTAAAGAAAGATGATTTCGATCCCCGCCGCAGAAGTTGCGAAAATCCCGCACATTGATGCTGCCGAGTTGAGAGGCCGCACGATCCCGACTTTGTCGTTCTTTGTCGACGGCAAATGGCAGATCTGGCTTCCAACTGCGGTAGGACTCATTCAGACGAGCGGCAAGGTTGCGGAGGGGTTCTACTTTGCGAAAGAGCCAGAACTTCCAACTGACATCCATCTGCGCTTTCTTGAATTCATTGCTCAGCGAGGATGCTGGCCGGTTGTTAGTAAACTTCTCTCTGGATTACAAGATGACTTTTTTAATTTAGGCGCGTGCGTTAAGAAATTTAATATCCTACATGAGCTTAAATTAGAGCAAAAGACGTCCATTTCGCGACTGGTTGCAACCGAGCTGGAATATCTATTTGGGTTATGTAGAAGTATTTTTGATCTACTGCAAGAGATGGTTGCACGGCAGTGGGATGTGGTACAGCTGGCAGATCCAACAATCAGCAAGAAACAGCTACCAAAAACGTTCTCTAGCATTGTTTTGAAAGATGGTGCATTGAGAACGGCAAAGGAAATTGAACAGAAGTTCAATTTACCCCTGTCATTGTCTGAGTTTTATACCAGAGCGGGGCCATTTTTTCAGACGGTGCGTACATTTAGAGATCGATTCTTTCATGGGGGATCACGATCGGAGCTGATTTTCGTGACAGAGAAAGGATTTGCTGTTCAATCGAACGCTAAACCATTCAGTGAGTTTGGCATATGGAATCAGGAGCACATGTTGCCGAATGACCTTTGCTCTCTACGGCCAGCTATTGCGCACATCATTCTTGAAACCTTGCAGGTGTGTGAGGATTACGCGGAGACCATTCAGTCCTGCATCAACTACCCTCCACCGATTGCTCCTGGGTTCCATTATTTTATGCGTGGCTATTTTAATGAGTGTTTGTTGGAAATAGAGCGCGTCCGGGACGAATGTGGATGGTGGGAAGGCGGAGATTCCGCGTAGACGGCCTGAGCCGGCGAACCCCCAGCAATCCAATGTCCCACCGAGCTAGGCTTCATGAACTCGGACCAGTTGCGCCTTGCGACATCAAATCTCGAACACCCGCAGCTTCTTCCGCACCGGCGCATTCGTCAGTGCTACGTATTCCGGCAATCCGTTCTTTCCATACGGCGGCGGCGCTTCGCCGCGGATCAGCGGCGAAAGATAGGTGCGCGCGGCGGCGGTGATGCCATAACCGCCCTTGCTGAAAAACGAACGCGGCACCTTCTTCTCGCGGTTGGCGATCTTGTCCAGCTTTGCGGCTTCGATCTTCCAGCGGTAGGGCGAGTCGGACGTGCGCGTGATCACCGGCATCACCGCGTTCATGCCCTTGATCGCGTATTCGACCGCGGCCTGGCCGACCGCGTACGCCTGCTCGGCATCGGTTTTCGAAGCGACGTGGCGCGCCGAGCGCTGCAGGTAATCCGGCAAGGCCCAGTGCACCTTCAGTTTCAATTTCTCGCGGACGAGATTTGCCAGCGTCGGCGCCACACCACCCAATTGCGCATGGCCGAAGGCGTCGGTGTTGCCGGCTTCGGAAACGAACTTGCCGTCGGGATTCCGGATGCCTTCGGAGGCCACCACCACGCACCAGCCCACGCGCGCCACGGTTTCGCGCACGCGTTCCAGGAATTTCGCTTCGTCGAAGGTGATCTCGGGGAACAGGATGATGTGCGGCGCGTCGTCGCGATGCTCGCCGGCGAGCCCCGCGGAAGCGGCGATCCAGCCGGCGTGCCGGCCCATCACTTCCATCACGAACACCTTGGTCGAGGATTCGGCCATCGAGGCCACGTCCAGCGCGCATTCGCGCACCGACACCGCGGTGTATTTGGCCACCGAACCGAAACCCGGGCAGCAGTCGGTCACGACGAGATCGTTGTCCACCGTCTTGGGTACGCCGATGCAGCGGATGTCATAGCCCAGGGTCTTGCCGATCCGCGAGAGCTTCAGCGCGGTGTCGGCCGAATCGTTGCCGCCGTTGTAGAGGAACCAGCGGATGTCGTGCGCGCGAAAGACTTCGATCAGCCGCTCGTATTGCGAGCGATTGTCCTCGATGGACTTCAGCTTGTAGCGGCAGGATCCGAACGCGCCGCCGGGCGTGTGGCGCAGGGCACGGATCGCGGCGGGCGATTCCTTCGAGGTGTCAACCAGGTCCTCGCGCAATGCGCCGAGGATGCCGTTGCGTGCCGCGTAAGCCGTGATCCTGTGCCGGCGGCAAGTTTCGATCACTGCCGCGGCGGTGGCGTTGATCACGGCGGTGACGCCGCCGGACTGCGCATACAGCAATTTGCCGGAATGGCCTGGGCTGTCTTTCATTGCTACTCCTTAGCAACAGTGCGGCGTTTGACGCGGACCTCGGGCAACCGCTAGCGTACACTTAATCCTTTTGGCAGACGGGCCCGTGCACGGGCCGCTCGCGGAGAACCCATGCGTATCGTGTTACTCGGCGCGCCCGGTTCGGGCAAGGGCACCCAGGCCGCGCGGCTGAAGGCGGAGCTTGGCGTGGCCCACATTTCCACCGGCGACCTGCTGCGCGCAGCGGTCAAGGCCGGCACGCCGCTGGGGCTCAAGGCCAAGGCGGTCATGGAATCCGGTCAATTGGTGTCCGACGAAATCGTGCTGGGCATGCTCGAAGAACGCCTCGCGCAGCCGGACACGCGCGCGGGCTTCATCCTGGATGGCTATCCGCGCAATCTCGCCCAGGCCGACGCGCTGGACCAGTTGCTGAAGCGTGTCCGCCAGCCGTTGGACGCGGTGCTGAAGTTGAACGTGCCGGATGCCGACATCGTGGCGCGCTGCGAGATCCGCTTCAAGGCCGAAGGCCGCGCCGACGACAATCCGGAAACGGTACGCAAGCGCCTTCAGGTGTACGCGCAACAGACCGCGCCGGTGGCTGATTACTACCTGAAGCGCGGGCTGCTCAGCGAGATCGACGGGGTGGGCGCGATCGACGCGATCAGCGCGCGCCTGCTGGCTGCCCTGCAATCGCGGCGCAGCGCGACCGCCTGATTTCGTGGAAGCCGTGAACGCTTCGCTGCGAACGCTCGGCCGCGTGCGCGACCTGTGCCTGTTCCGTGCCGGTCCGCAGGATCTGCCGTATTCGCCGCGCGCGGTGATCGCGCTGCTGATCGCCGGTGCCGTGCTGGAAACGTTCTGGGATTTCCATCAGGGCGGCGGCGTCGCGACAGTCATAGCGGCCAACCTCGGTGCATTGGCGGCGCTGGGCGCGTTGCACGCGATGCTGCGCTGGCGCGGCAGCCCGGAGCGTTTCGTGCAGACTGCGCTGGCGTTGCTTTCCACCGGCCTGCTGTTCGAAGTGCTGGTGCTGCCGCTGCTGTTGTATGTCGGCCATCCGCTCAAGCCCGAGCAGGTCGGCGGCGCGCAACTGCTCGCGGCGCTGGTGGTCTTCATCCTGCTGCTGTGGCAGATCGGGATTTCCGTTCGCATCCTGCGTGGCGCGCTGCAGGTGCCGTTGCCCGGCGCGATACTCGCATTGTTCGCGCTCGGCTTCACCGACGTGATCGCGGCGGTGCTGTTCGCGGCCGCGTTCGGGGCGGGCTGATGCGCCTGCACATCCTCGGGATCTGCGGCACCTTCATGGGCGGCATCGCCGCGCTGGCGCGCGAACTCGGGCATGAAGTGACCGGTTCGGATGCGAACGTCTATCCGCCGATGAGCGACCAGTTGCGCGCGCTCGGCATCACCTTGATGGAAGGCTACGCGGCGGAGCACCTGCAACCGGCGCCCGACCTGGTGATCGTCGGTAACGCGCTGTCGCGCGGCAATCCGGCGATCGAGTACATGCTCGACGCGCGTGTGCCGTATATCTCGGGCCCGCAATGGCTCGGCGAGAACGTGCTGAGGAATCGCACGGTGCTCGCGGTGGCCGGCACCCACGGCAAGACGACGACGACGAGCTTGCTCGCGCATCTCCTGGAGAGCGCGGGGCGCGATCCGGGGTTCCTGGTCGGTGGCGTGCCGGGGAATTTTGGGGTGTCGGCGCGGCTCGGGGCACAGCCCCTCTCCGCCCCGGAGAGGGGTTGGGGTGAGGGTTCGGCGGCGCAGCAAGCATCCATCGATGGAGCCGCATCCAGTCGGCGTCCCGCCTCCTCCTCAGTTGCTGCACGCGATGCCATTCAAGGCATCGCGTCAGCGCAGCAACTTCGACCTTCGGCGACGCCGTTTGTGATTGAGGCGGACGAATACGACACCGCCTTCTTCGACAAGCGCTCCAAGTTCGTGCACTACCGGCCCACCATCGCGATCCTCAACAACCTCGAATACGACCACGCGGACATCTTTCCGGACATCGCGGCGATCCAGCGCCAGTTCCATCATCTGGTGCGCATCGTGCCAGGCAATGGACGATTGATCGTCAATGCCGAAGACGAGCACCTGCGCGAAGTGTTGGCAATGGGTTGCTGGACGCCGGTCGAAACGTTCGGCATCGAAGCCGGCGACTGGCGTGCGCGATTGCTCGAAGCGGATGGCTCCGCATTCGAAGTCGCGCATTCGAGTGAACGCATCGGGGAAGTGCGCTGGAGCCTGCTCGGACGGCACAACGTGATGAACGCGCTGGCTGCGCTGGCTGCCGCCAATGCTGCGGGTATCGATCCCGCTTCGTTGCTGCCGGCCTTCTCCGAATTCGCCAACGTGAAGCGGCGGATGGAAGTGGTGGGCGAGGCGAATGGCGTGTGCGTCTATGACGACTTCGCGCATCATCCTACGGCGATCGCGACCACGCTGGCGGGTTTGCGGGCGAAAGTGGGCAGCGCGCGCATCCTGGTCGGCATGGAGCCGCGCTCCAACTCCATGCGCGCCGGCGCGCATGCGGCGGAGCTCGCGCCATCACTCCGCGACGCGGATGCGGTGGTGTTCCTGGCGCGGCCGGAACTGAAGTGGGACGCGCAGCGCGTCACCGACGCGCTCGCCGGCCGCGGACGCACCGCTCCGAGCGTGGACGCGCTGATCGCAGCGTTGCGCGAGCAGGCGCGTGCGGGCGACCACGTGGTGTTCATGTCCAACGGCGGTTTCGAGAACGCGCCGCGACGTTTTCTCGATGCGCTGCGCGCGCCTACACTGACTGCGTGACGCGCGAAGACATTCCGCTGTTTCCGCTCTCCACCGTGTTGTTTCCCGGCGGGCCGCTCGGGTTGCGGATTTTCGAGCAGCGCTATTTGCAGATGGTGCGCGACTGCGCTCGCGACCAGAGTTGCTTCGGAATTTGCCTCATCCTGGAAGGCGGCGAGACCGGCGCGCCCGCGCTGCCGGCCGCCGTGGGCACGCTGGCGCGGGTCACGGACTTCTACACGCATCCCGATGGCCTGCTCGGCATCAACGTGGAAGGTTGCGCGCGGTTCCGCGTGTTGCGTACGCGCGTGCGTGACAACGGGCTGGTGCGCGGCGAAGTGACGTGCTGGCCGGACGAGCCGCTCGTGCCGGTGCCGCCGGAATACGGGTTGCTCGCGGACATCCTGGAACGATTGGTCGAGCAGGCGGGCGGATGGTGGCGCGATGCGCCGCGCGAGCGCTACGACGACGCGAGTTGGGTCGGGTTTCGCCTTGCGGAATTCCTGCCGCTGCAACCAGCCGAACGCCAGCAGTTGCTGGAACTCACCGATCCGCTGGAGCGGTTGCGCGTGTTGCGGGACGTACTGCCGCGCTTCCAGAAAGATTGACGTAGGGCGGGTCTTGACCCGCCATTGCGCAAGACGGGTCAAGACCCGCCCTACATTGCGAGCGCCTGCTGCCAATCCGCGATCAGGTCTTCCACGTCTTCCAGCCCTACCGACAGCCGCAGCAGGTTCTGCGGCGAAACCGGATTCGCGCCCTCGACGGACGCGCGGTGTTCGACCAGCGATTCGCAACCGCCGAGGCTGGTGGCATTGTGGAAGAGTTTCAGTTTGCCGGCGACCTCCAGCGTCGCCTCGCGCCCGCCGCGCACCTGCACGCTCAACATGCCCCCGAACTCGCGCATCTGGCGCGCGGCGATGGCGTGGCCCGGGTGTTGTTCGAGCCCCGGGTAATTGACGCGCTCGATGCCAGGATGGTTGGCGAGGAACTCCGCCAGTCGCGACGCATTGGCGCAATGCAGTCGCACGCGCGCCGGCAGCGAACGGCAGCCGCGCAAGGTGAGCCACGCGGAAAAAGGTGCGAGCGTGGCGCCGGTGATATGGCGCCGGTGCGCGACACGCGCGTAAAGATCGTCCGCGCGCGCGAACACCAGTGCGCCGCCGAGCACGTCGCTGTGCCCGCCGAAATACTTGGTCGTCGAATGCATCACCACGTCCGCACCCAACTGCAGCGGCTGCTGCAACACCGGCGTGGCGAAAGTGTTGTCGCAGGCGAGCAGCGCATTGTGCTCGTGCGCGATGTGCGCCAGCGCGGCGATGTCGCAGATCTTCATGCGCGGGTTCGAAGGCGTCTCCACCCACACCAGTGCGGCGCCTTGCGCGCAGGCGGCGCGCGCGGCATCGAGGTCGGCGAGATCCACGGCGAGGGTTTCGACGCCGCGCTCCGGCAGGAACTCCCTCGCCAGCATGCGCAAGCCGCTGTAGCAATCGTCGGGGATGATCACGCGCGAACCGCTGGGCAGCGACTCCAGCATCGCGGCGATGGCGGCCATGCCGGAAGCAAACGCCAGCGCGCGTTCGCCGCCCTCCAGCGCCGCGAGCGCTTCCTCGAGGCGCCGTTGCGTCGGGTGATCCTCGCGCTGGTATTCGAGCCCTTCGGTGCGCTCGCCGGCCGGGCCATGCAGGAACGTGGTGGACAAGTGGATCGGCGGCGCCAGCGCGCCGGTTTGCGCGTCCGGTTCCGCGCCGGCATGCACGGCGAGCGTGTCGAACTTCATCGTCATGGAAATCTTCCCGAAGCCAGCGCATCAGCATAGCGGGAAGCGATCCGGCCAGCGTGGCTTCGATCAATCCGAAGTAGGTAGCGGCGCGCCGATGCGGAAGCGGCAGGCCGGGCTGCCGCGCAGCATGCATTCGGTGTGCTGGATCTTGCGGCCGGTGGCGGCCTGCATGAAAGCGATGTCGAAGCGGCAGACATCCGGGTGCGCTTTCGCCAGCGCATGGAACACGCAGTTCCAGGCTTCGACTTCGCCGCGTTCTCCGCGATGCAGGGCCTGCGCTTCGTAACCCAGTGCATCGAGTTGTTCGGCGAGCGCGTCCGCGATCGCCTGCGGGTCATCGCTGCCTGCGATGCGCTGTTTCGCCGCGGCACCGAGCCTGGTGCCCAGCTCGGCGAGCATGGATTGCACGGCGGGCACGCCGCCGCTCGCATAGAGATGCTCGAGCATGCCGCCGGCGATCAGCGCGTAATTGCGCGGGAACAATTCGCGCCCGGCGGGCAGCAGTACGTAGACGGCGCGCGGGCGGCCGCCACTCGGGCGGGCTTCGCCGCGCGCGATGAACCCCGCAGCCAGCAACGCGGTCAGGTGTTGCCTGACCGCGTTGTGGGTGATGCCGAGTGCGCTGCAAAGTTCCTCGACGCTTTTGCCCTGCGTTGCCTGCAGCAGACAACGCAGCAGGCGTTGCTGCGTTTCACCGGGCTGGTGCCTGGCAGGCAATGCGTTCACGAGGCCTTCGACGGGAACTGCTTGGCGATCGCGCCGGCGAGCGCATCGGCAATCGTGTTCATATGCGTGCGCATGTGCTCCAGCGTCTTCGCCGCAGCGGCATTGTTGCCGGCCATCACTTCGTTGATGTGCGTCTCGTGGTCGGCCACGTGCATCATCAGCAGGCCTTGCACCGTGGCTTCGGGCAGGTTGGGGTTGGCGCCGGAGAGGAATTTTGCGATCGCGGTGGCGTTGTCAGCGAGATCCTGCTCCGCCTTCTGTTGCGCGGCCTTGTCGCCGCTGTGCGTGGCGTCGGCATAAGCCTTCACGCCGCCCCAGTGCCCCGCCAGCAGTTTCAGCATCTGCTCGCCCGCGGGCTTGCCGTAGAAGCTCGCAACCGCATCGGCGATCTGCTTGGCGTTGGCGACCACGTCATCGGCGGCTTTCTTCGCCGCAGCCTGATCGCCGGCTTTCACCGCCGCGGTATAGGCGGTGGTGTGCGTGACATGGCCTTGCCAGAGCGAACGCATGGCTTCATGCAGTTTCAGCGCGGTCGCACTGCTGGATGTGGATGCGGGCGCCGCGCCGGCTTGGTGCGCGAGTGCCACCGGTGCGGAAGCGGCCAGCACCAGACCCAGTGCAAGGCCGCAAGCGAGGGAGAGCGGTTTCATGTCCAGTTCCTTCGGTTCGATGCCGCGGAATGCGGCTCCGGGAATGATGGACGCTTCAGCCAATTACTGAAGTGCTATATGTGCAAAGGCCTTGTGACAAGGCCATGATCGCACGAATCGGATCAGCCTGCGGCAGCGAGCCGGAACGCGTCGCGCGCGGCTTCCAGGGTTTCGGCGATATCGGATTCCGAGTGCGCCGAGGACATGAATCCCGCTTCGAAGGCGCTCGGCGCGAAGTACACGCCGCGTTCGAGCATGGCGTGGAAGAAGCGCCGGAATGCAGCGATGTCGCAGGCCGTCGCTTGCGCGAAGGTTTCGACTTTCTCTGAAGTGAAGAACAACCCGAACATGCCGCACACGTGGTTGACCGAGAACGGCACGCCGGCTTCCTTCGCGCAGGCGAGCAGGCCGTCGGTGAGCGCACGCATCTTGCGTTCGAGTTCGGCGTGGAAGCCGGGTTCGCGGATCAGTTCCAGCATGGCCAGGCCCGCCGCCATCGCCACCGGATTGCCGCTCAAGGTGCCGGCCTGGTAGATCGGTCCGCTGGGCGCGATCTGCTGCATCAGTTCGCGCCGGCCGCCGTACGCACCGACCGGCATGCCGCCGCCGATGATCTTGCCGAAGGTGGTGAGGTCGGGCGCGATGCCGAACCACTGCTGCGCGCCGCCCGGCGCCACGCGGAAGCCGGTCATCACTTCGTCGAAGATCAGCAACGCACCGTGTTGCGTGCACAGCTCGCGCAGGGTTTGCAGGAAACCTTCGCGCGGCAGGATGCAATTCATGTTGCCAACCACCGGCTCCACGATCACGCACGCGATTTCGCCTCCGATCTCGGCGAACAATGTGCGCGCGGCTTCCGCGTCGTTGTACGGGAGCGTGGACGTGAGATCCGCCAGCGCGCGCGGCACGCCGGGCGAATCGGGCACGCCGAGCGTCAATGCGCCGGAACCGGCCTTGACCAGGAACGAGTCGCCGTGGCCGTGGTAGCAACCCTCGAACTTCACGATGCGCTCGCGGCCGGTCGCGCCGCGCGCAAGCCGGATCGCCGCCATCGTCGCTTCGGTGCCGGAGTTGACCATCCGCACCATTTCGACCGACGGCACCAGCGCGGTGATCGCCTCGGCCACCGCGACTTCCGCGGCGCAGGGCGTGCCGAACGAGAGCCCGTCGCGCACTGCGCGCTCGACCGCTTCGCGTACGCGCGGATGGTTGTGGCCGACGATCATCGGTCCCCACGACCCGACGTAGTCGATGTAGCGCTTGCCTTCCACGTCCCACAGGTAAGCGCCGTCCGCACGTGCGCTGAAGAACGGCTCGCCGCCGACCGACTTGAACGCGCGCACCGGAGAATCCACGCCGCCGGGGAGCAGTCGTTGCGCACGCTGGAAAAGTTCGTGGTTAGTGGTCATGGCGAACAGGTCTGGTGATTGAACAGAGCGTCGAAGCGACGTGCTTCGGCATGAATGTCGGATGCGCCGAACACCGCCGAGATCGCGGCGAGAAAATCGGCGCCGGCTTCGATCAGGGGCCCGCCATTGTCCGGCGTAATCCCGCCGATCGCCACCAGCGGAAGTCCGAAAGCCTTCGCTTCATGCAGCAACGTCAACGAAGGCTGTCGGCGATGCGGTTTGGTGCGCGAGGGGAAAAACGCGCCGAAGGCGAGGTAATCCGCACCCGCTTCGACGGCAGCGCGCGCGCGTTGCAGCGAGTCGTAGCAGGACACGCCGATGATCGCATCAGCGCCGAGCGCCGCGCGCGCGAGTGCGACGTCCGCATCGTCTTCGCCCAGATGCACGCCGGCCGCGCCACTTGCGCGTGCGAGCTCCACGTCATCGTTGATGATCAGCGGCACGTCGAACTCCGCGCAGAGTTCCGCCAGCGCGCGCGATTCCTGCAGCCGTCTCACGGAGTCGGGCGTCTTGTCGCGGTACTGCAGCATTCGCGCGCCGCCGAGCAGCGCAGCTCGCGCGGCCTCGGGCAAATCCGCGCGTGGTCCATCGGTGATCGCATACAGCCCGCGACGACGCAGCAGCGGGTGGAACACGCGGCATCTCCTGAATGGCTGGATCGCCGCGCTTTCATGCGGCGGCGCATCTTGCGAGAATAGGGAAGTCATCCGCTCCAGCAACGAAGAATCATGACCGCAACCGGCACACCCGTCGAGGCCTATCGCAAGTTCATGTGCGTGGTGTGTGGCTTCATCTACGACGAGGAGGCGGGGCTGCCGGAAGAAGGCATCGCGCCGGGAACGCGCTGGGAAGACATCCCCGACACCTGGACCTGTCCCGACTGCGGCGTGACCAAGGACGATTTCGAGATGATCGAGGTCTGACCTGCGAAGCGGCTGGATGCGCCAAGTTGCGCGACAGAGTTCACAAAAATTCCTGCATCCGTCACCGCTGCGCCACATCCAGGTCACCGCGCCTGCACACGCGATTGCTGAAATGGAACCGTCTCAACGAGGGAAGACGGCCATGCAGCAATTCATTCCGTTCGACGATCGCTGGTTCGATGCGGGCGAGGCGTTTCCGGGCCCGCTGGTGCCGTATCACGTGGGCGTGCCCTGCGCGCACTTCGCACCCGCAAATGACGAGGATCACTGCGTCGCGGGCGGTACGTTGATGAACGTCGCGATGTCGCCCGTGCGCACGCCGAGTTTCGCGGCCACGCCGGCGTTCAACTCCAACACGTAACGGGCCGGTTCCGTGCTCGGATAAATCGGGCACGGATCGGCCTTGCACGGCGGCACGTCGCTGAGCACCGTCACGGCCTTGCGGCGCGCGTCGAAGAACACCATGTCCAGCGGGATCAGCGTGTCCTTCATCCAGAACGTCTGCACCGCCGCCGCCGGGAACACGAACAACATGCCGTGATTTGCCGGCATGGATGTTCGATCCATCAAGCCGTGCGCGCGGCTGACGTCGTCCGCCGCGATTTCCACGCCGATGCGATGGCCGCGCAGGATGACGGCGGCGCCCTGGTCGGCGGGTGCGGATTTCGCCGGCGCGTCGGCGCAGGCGACGCCCATCGATGCCAACACGAGCGAAAAAAAGAGTGCGAGCGATCGGCGCATGGCGGCAGTCCCGGTTGCGGAGACCGCAGTGTAACGCGACCGCAGCAGGGGCTTCCCAAGCGCACCGCGTTCGCGCTATTCTTCGCAGCCCGGCGGCGCGGTCCGTCGGGAAAGAGGCCGACGAAAAAACATGGCCGGAAGTGTTGACAGCTCCGGAATGTGTTGTATGATTGTCGGCTCACTCGGCGATATGTCGGGTCGCGACGGCGAAACGCCGGAACGCGCGAAGCACGATCTTTGACAGTGTGCGCAGGTGACTTGTGTGGGCGCCTTGCGGATGGATGAAAGTCCAGATGCAAAGTGTCCAAACCTAAGAACCTAAGTAATTCAGCGATGAATTATTGGGTTGGGTTTAGACCTTCAAAAGATAGACGATCGCAAGATCGTCGAAACCTTAAGTGAAGAGTTTGATCCTGGCTCAGATTGAACGCTGGCGGCATGCCTAACACATGCAAGTCGAACGGCAGCATGACGTGTAGCAATACACGTTGATGGCGAGTGGCGGACGGGTGAGGAATGCATCGGAATCTGCCCAGT
>DASSEW010000050.1:0-58612 GCA_035695065.1 Rhodanobacteraceae bacterium
CGAGTGCGACTGCATCGTTGTAAGTCTGCGCACCGGTGGTGCTGACGTTTCCGCCGAGCGCGGTGCTGCCACCCGCGTCGGTGGTCAGGCTGGTGAGCGCCGTGGTGCCGCCGACTGCGCCACCGAAGGTGGTGGCCCCACCGGTATTCACAGCGAGTGCGTGTGCCCCATCCACCGTCGATTTGAATTCGATCGCACCATTACCGGTGCTACCCGCAATCACATCCGCACCGAGCGTCACGGCATTGTTGTAGGTCTGGGTACCGGCGGAGGTCACGTTGCCCGACAACGAGATGCCACCGCTTCCCGTGAGCGAAACGTTGTTACCCGACACCCCGCCGTTCACCGACAGAACGCCGCCGCTCGCGTTCAATGCGACATCTCCGGTTCCCGCGGCGAGCGAGGCGATTGACAGGGCGTTGGCGTCCGTCAGTGCCACGCCCGTTCCGGTGGCAGTCACGGCGCCGGTGAAATCGTTGCCGGCATTGGTCAACGTGATCGCGCCCGAGCCGGCGTCGAGGCTGGCCGCTCCGGCCGTGATGGTGCCAGCGCCCTGCTGGCTGATCCCGGTGGCGATCACGTTCAAGGAACCGGTGCCGGCATTGATGAAGCCCGTCGTGGTACTGCTGCCCAATTGCACGCCGCCTCCGGCGTGAAGGGCATCGCCGGTCTGGATGAAAACGTTGCCACCATCGGTGGTGATGCCGGCGTTGGCCGAGCTGCCGATGATGACCTGACACGCGTTGCAAGTCGTATTGCCCGTATAACTAAAGCCGCCGGCAACGCCGCCATAGTTGGCCCACAGGTAGACGTTGAGCGGCTTGGTTGTGCTCTTGGCGGTGATGGTGTTATCGAGCAGGATGCTGCCAACGGCTTGCAGGTAGAGGGAACCCGCACCCGCGGCGGAGATCGGCGCACTCAGCGTGATGTTGCCGGCTTCCAAGCCGGTTGACGCGTTATTGGTAAACACGAAAACGTCGGTATTGCCGGTCAGCGCGGCATCAATCTCGCCTGCATTCACGACCGACCCCGTGCCGCTGGCCGTGTAGTAAGGCGCAGTGCCGGTATTGGTGTCCGCGCCGGTACTGATCGTCACGTCGTAAGGATCCAGCAACCACGTTCCGTTGCTGCCGCGCGGCGCGGAGGCATCCACCGTGCCTTGTGCATTCAGTCCGTAATGTGCGGAAGTTTCGACCTGTCCGCCATTGCCGCCATTCGCCCCGCCGCGCGCGCTGATGCGGCCGTAGAAATTGTTGGCATTGTTGCCCCACACCACCACCGAACCGCCGTTGCCCGATTGCGTGGCATCGGCATTGAGCGTGGCGTCCTGCGCGACATACGTGGCCGAAGCGGTTTGCAAGCCTTCACCGCCCTGCCAGCCGCCGCCCACGCGGATGCTGCCGCCGCCCCGTGTACCCGAGGCGTTGATGCTGCCGCCGGCGACACCGACGTTCTGGTCCGACAGCAACTGCGCGCTGCCGCCGTGCACGCCGGAGACATCGATGCTGCCGCTGTTGATGGTGTTGCCGCCGTTGCCGACCAGGCGCACCACGCCGCCATCGGTGCTGATGCCGTGCGCATCGATGACGCCCGAATTGTTGACCAGGTCGGTGAACAGGCCTTTCGCGGCCGAGGCCTGCAGCACCACGGTTCCGTCGTTCGCGCGCAGCGTGCCCTTGTTGGCGACCGCGGCCTGCTCGGTGTCCAGGCGCTGTTCCAGCGCACCGGTGATCTGGATATTGACCAGCCCATCGCCGTCGAAATCCAGCACCGCCTTGTCGGCGCCGTCGAGGTTGATCTGGCCGTAGTTGGCGACGATCAGGCCGTCGTTTTCGACGTGCCCGCCGATCAGGCTGACCGAACCGCCGCTCGCGGCAGCAATGGTGCCCTGGTTGACGATGCCGGCGTGGCCGCCGTGCGCGTCGAGGTTGAAGTGCTGCTTCAGGAAATCATCGGGCGTGAGGTCGAGCGTGCTGGCGACCAGCCCGCCGACGTTCAATTGCGCGCTGCTGCCGAAGATGATGCCGTGGGTGTTGATCAGGAAGATCTGGCCGTTCGAATTGATCCTGCCGAAGATCTGGCTGGGGCTCTGGTCGAGGATCCGGTTGAGCGCCACCGCGTTGAACGAAGGCTGGTTGAACAACACCGAAGCGTCCTTGCCCACGTTGAACGTCTGCCAGTTCAACGAAAGCAACTTGGACTGCTGGTTGATGACGGTGCTGGCGCCGTTCTGCGTGATCGAGCCGACGCCGCCCACCACCGTGCCGCCGGTCGGGCCGGCGCCGGCGGCGACGCCGCCCGCGGCCGAAGCCACGCCGGCCACGCTCAGCGATCCGGCCGCCAGGGCCAGGCTGAATGCCAGCTTCTTGTAGCGCAGCCACGGCGCCCCGCTGCGGGTGAGTTCTGGACCAACCGGCGTGCGCCGAATCTTGGAAGTCGTGCTCTTCATGGTCTGGCCCTCTCAGAACGTCAGATTCACGCGCGCGTAAATCTGGTTTCCGTGCGAATCCTCGCGGCTGCCGATCGGCACGGAATCGTCGAAATGGAACAGCAGGTTGTTCCAGCGCGGCAGCCGGAAGATGAAGCCGACGCCGAAGCCGTTGTAGTTGTAGGACTTGGTGCCGTTGAACCGGTCCGCACCCGCCGGATAACCACTGGCGTGGTCGATGAAGGCTTCCAGCGTCAGCAGCTCGCGCCACGGCTGGCCGCCGAACGGGGAGCGCTTGTCGGCGAATCCCGGCGCGTCCACGTGGTATTCCAGCGCGGCGTAGTAACCGCGGTCGCTCAGCGCCTGCGCGATCGGATACGCGCGCACGCTGTCCGGCCCGCCGAGCACGAACTGCTCCAGCGGCGTCAGCGCATCATTGGTGTACTGGCCGTTGAACTTGAAATACAGCTGCTGGGTCGGCGACAGCAATTGCACGCGCGTGTAGGCTAGCCTGGTCACCAGGAAGTCGTGCGAATGATCCGGCGCGACCAGATCCGGTTCGCGCGAGTCGTCGTTGATCGACTTGCGCAGTTCCAGCGAGAAGATGTCCATGCCGTGGAAACGGCGGTCGGTGTGGTGCAGCGAGAAGCCGAAGTCCGCGACGTCGAAGCGCTCGTCCGACAACGGGAACCCGAGGCTGCTCAACTGCGACTCCTCGCGGATGAAGTCCGCCAGCCCCGTCATCTTCAGGTCGCGGCTGTTCTCGAATTTCCATTCCGCGCCCGCGAAGTACTGGGTCGTCGGGCCGCGCACGTCCAGCGCGGCGAACGGCCCGGTATTGAGTTGCAGTTCGCTGCGGCTGGCGCCAACCACGCCGCTCAGGCCGGGCACCGTCACGGTGGGCACGCTGTAATTCAACGTGCCATAGGTGTTCTGGTGCGGATCGAAGGCGTATTCGATCGCCGCTGCGAGCTGGTCGCCGATGCCCAGCGGATCGTTCCAGGTGAAACCCGCTTCGGCACGATAGCGGCCGGTCAGCGAAGTGCCGTAATTGTTGAGCCCCAGCGAGAAGGTGTAAGGACGCTTGGCTTCGCGCGCGACCATGATCAGATCGGTCTCGCCGGTGTGCTCGCCCGGCTGGAAGGTCGAGGACACCGAGACGCCCGGCAGGTCGCGGTCGTACAGCAGCGCCTCGTCGATGTCGCGCTGCTGCAGCGGCTTGCCGCGCAGCTTCTGCGCGGGCGCCGCGATCACCCACGAGCGGTAATGCTTGTTGCCCTGCACTTCGATCTTGCCGATCCGCCCTTCCAGCACCTGCAGGTGCACGATGTCGTCCGGCCCGACCGTCTGCGCCGGGAGGTAAGCGGTGGAAACGATGAAACCGGCCTTGCGGTAGCGGTCGGTGACGGCATCCGCGACACCCTGCAGCTGGTCGAAATCCAGTTGCGCCGGTTGCGACGCGCTGCCGCCGAGCTTGGCCAGTTGCGCATCCAGCAATTGCTGGATGCTGGCCGGGGTGATGCCGTAGCCGGGATGTTCGCCGACGCCTTCCACGCTGAAACCGCGCACCGCGATCTGCTGCGTCTGTCCCTGCTCACTGCTGCGCTCGCGCACCGGCGGAAGCACCTTGGTGGGCGTCGTTGCAATCGCGGGCGCAGGCGGCGCGGCGGGTGCCGTCTGTGCCACCGCTTCCGCGGGCTCGTGCACCTGGAACGCCACGACCTGTTCCGGCAGGTACGCATGCGCGCCGGCAAACCCGGCGCCCTTCAATGCGGCGTTGACCGCGTCCACCACGCTTTGCCACTGCGCATGGGTCAATTCACTCGGATTGCCGGCGGCGGCTGCGACCTGCTTGTAAGCCGCGTCGATGATCGCCTGCACCGCGGGCGCGCCCTGTGGCACGCCGCTGACGAGGATGTTGGGGGCCGCCGCGGCTTGCGCGGGTGCGGGAGCCGGGACCGGTTGCGTTTCTGCGGCCAGCGAAATACCGCCCGTGCCGGAAAGTGCCAGCAGCACGGCTGCGGCAAGACATGCCTTGCGCATTGCGATCGCCCCCCTCAGCAATCGATGGCCGGCGATTATTGCACTGGACTCTGGAAATTGCATGGCCACCTCGTTTGCGGAGCGCGTCAGCAGCGACGGCATCCGGATCGAAGCGTCCGTGCCTCATCAAACTCATTGGGAGTGATGCAAAGCCGATTACCGCGACCAGAACAGCAAGCGCCTCCAGTCGAACAGGCGCCGCTTCGGGAACAGCCCGTTCAGGGCTTCATTGCCGTGCGACCGCGTGGGGGCCGGGCGATTCGGCGCGGTGATGTCATTCCGCGCGGTGATGCCGCCGCTGTCGCACAAAGTGCCAAGCAGGTGCCGGCGGCGGGTGCGATAGTCCTCGCGGGTGATGCGGCCGAGGCGATGCGCCTCGTCCAGCGCGCCCAGGCTCTGGTTGATCTGGCGCAGGCGCTCGTTCATCGCAATTCCCTCAGTACGCGGAAACCGACGTCGCTCTGCGGGTTGCCGTTGTCGCTGCGATGCGCGGCCACGGTGCAATCCGACCAGTAGCTGTTGAAGCTGCCGCCTCGCACCATGATCTCTCCCCCACTGACGACCCACTGCCAGACATTGCCGGTCAGGTTGACCAGCCCCCACGGGTTGGGCTGGCGACCGCGCGCGGAAATCGGCCCGCCCGGACCATTGCCGGCGTCCGCCGAAGGAGGAATGCAATTGCTGTCCGGCGATTGCTTCCAGCCCTGGTCGGCCTGCGCGGCGTGCATCCATTCCGCGTCGGTGGGCAGACGGTAGGTATAACCACTGGTCGCCGTCAACCACGCGGCATACGCCTTGGCACTGGCCACGCTGATGTCGGTCACCGGCAGGCTGGCGCCGCCTTCGCCGCTGCGGCCGGCGCACTGGTGCGTGGCCTGGCAGAACCGGTTGAACTCGGCCACCGTGATATCGGTGCGCGACATCGCGTAGGACTTTCCGCCGTTGAGCCCGGAAATCACCACCAGCGCCGGCCCCCTGCCCGCGCCAAGGGGATCGAAGCAAATCCGGCCCTTGCCGACGAGGTCGGGACGCGCGCACGGATCCGAGACCGCCACCGCAGCCGCAGCGGAAGCGCCCGGCGCAGGCACGGCGACCGAGGGTGCAGAGACCGTTGGCGCGTGCGGGCGCGACGCAATTTCCATCGGAGCGGTGGCAGTCGCAGGTGATTGTTCCGGCGGGGCGGCAACCGGAGTCGTGGTCGGCGCCGTCGCGGTTGCCGGCTTCAGCGCGTCGAGCGCATCGGCGAACGTGCCTTCCTGCAGCGCACCCCGCACTTTCATGTCCGACTGCAGTGCCGCAAGGCCGCTGGCATCCGCCTTGCCCAGCGCGGCCAGCGTCGAATGCAGGCGCTTGAGTCCGTCCGCATCGGGCGGATTCTTCCGCGCCTGCGCGAGCGAGACTGCGAATGCGTCGCGTGCACGCGCGTTGCGAAGGTCGGGACGATTGCCCAGCGACTTCAAGCCTTGGTCCAACGTATCCACAGCGTGCTGGTACTGGCCGTGGTTCACCAGGCTCTCGGCTTCGCCCAAGTAGGCGTTCGCCAGCAGTTGCGGGCCTTCTTCGGCGAGGAACTTGCTGTCCGGCTGCAAGGTGCGGATCTGCGCCAGCGATGCCGCCGCCTTCGCGACGTCGTGCGCCGCGGCCGCGCGCTTCATCGATTCCATGCGCGAGTCGAGTTCCGCAGCCACGCTTTCCTGTTGCAGCTGCGCCTGGAGCTGTTGCTGGAGCGTGTTCAGGCGGGCCTGCTGCGCTCGCAGCGGCTGCGATGCGGGCACGTATTGCAGGCCGAGCGTCACCGCACTGCTGGACTCCTGGATCTGCGCCGGCGCACTGGCGGTCGCGGCTTCGCCCGCAATGGCATTGGCGAGCGAGGCCAGCAGCTTCTGCGTCTCCGGGGTGTGGTCGATCTGCAGGACGCGCAAGGCGGCAGCGGCCGAGGCCTGCCATTCCGGCGTGAGTTCCGGCTTGGCGATCAGTTCCGCCAGGGCGGTGCGCGCATGCGGCACGTCCTGCTGCACGGCAACGCGAGTCGCCGCGGCATTCGCATGCTCGATCGCCAGCAACTGCGCCGAGCGCTGCTTCAGGCGCTTCGATTCCGGGAACAGGCGTGTCGCGAGCGCAAGCCTCTGCTTCGCCTCGTCGACGTGCCCCGCCGTGAGCGACTGCCCGATCGCGATGTCGTATTTCAATTCCAGTTCGGCGTTGTCGAGCAGCTCGCTGTGCGGGTCGATCGCACGGATCGTGTCCAGCGTCGAAACCACGTTGTCCGGCTGGTTCTCGAAGATCGCGTCGGCGGCGATGCGCTCGCTCAATTGCGTGTCCAGCGTGTTGAGCAGCGCGTTGCGCTGCTGGTCGATGGCGCTGCGCTTGATGTCGAGCTGCGGCGAGAACAGCTTGAGCTGGTCGCGCACCTGGAACACGTGCTGGACGCCGGCATAGTCGTAGTGCTTCTTCGCCGGATCCCAATACGAATTCAGTCGGCTCAGCAGGAACTGTTCGATCGCGTTGCTGTGATCGACGATCACGCGCTTGCTCTCGTCCTCGCCGAGGCTTTGCAGCGCCTGGTACGCCTGGTCCTCGTTGTAGTAATGATGCCGATCGTCCAGGCTGAAACGCGCCACCACCTGGTCGAGGTGATGCGATTTCATGTAGCGGCTGACGCCCCACGCGCCGGCCGCGAGCGCGACCAGTCCCACCACGCCATAAACGAGGAACGGCCGCGCGCGTTCGCGCCAGCTGACGTCGCGCAGGCCTTCGATCAACTGGATCGCGCTGTGCAGGCGCTGCTCGCTGTGGAACGCCACCGCATCACACAGGGTCTTGTACTGGCGCTTGGTCAGGCCCGGCACCTTCGGCGGCTTGCGCCCTTCCTTGAACGCCACCTCCGCGCTCTGCTTGTCGAACGGGTGCTTGCCCGTCAGCAGCTCGAACACCACGCACCCCAGCGCGTAGATGTCGTCGCTCGGCGTCGGCTCGCCCCCGCGCAGCATCTCCAGGCTCGCGTACGCCGGTGTCAGCGCGCCCAGCGTGCCCGCGTCGAACACCGTCTGTTCGCCAATCGCCTCGCTGCCCTGGAACTTGCCCGCCCGCGCAATACCGAAGTCGAACACCTTCGGCACGCCTTCGCGCGTCACCATCACGTTGCTCGGCTTGAAGTCCGAGTGCACCACCCCGGCCGTGTGCGCCCGCTTCAACGCCCACGCCATGCCCTCGATCAACGGCCGCGCCTTCGACAGCGGCATGCCGTTGTAGGCCTGCTCGCGGATCAGCGTCTTCAGGTCAGATCCGTCTATGTACTCCATCGTCATGAAGACGACGGTGCCGTCCTTGTCGAAGTCGTACACCCGCACGATGTTGTCGTGCGCCAGCTGCTGGGACCTGCGCGATTCGCGCTGCAACGCGATCAGCGAATCGGGATGGCGGCGGAACTCGTCGTTCAACACCTTCACCGCCACGTACGGATCGCGGTCGCGTGCCTCCACCTTGCGCTCGTCGCGCGCGACGAACACCACGCCCATGCCGCCGCGGCCGATCTCCCGCTCCAGCAGGAACCGGCCCTTCAGCAACATCCCCACCGTCGCGTATTCGCCTTGCGCGGCATCCGCAATGCGCTTCCAGCTCGATGAGCCGCTCCCGCCCGTCGAAGACCCGCCGGTGTCCTGCGTGTTGCCGGTCGCGCCGGCACCTTCACTTGGAGTCTCCGCGGACGGCAGCACCTGGGTGGCATCTTCCCGGCCAGTCGTGGTGGATGTCGGGTATACGACCGTCGCCTCGCCCTGGGGACGCGGCGGCGCGGCAAACAGGGCGGTGACGTCCTCGTCGGCCGGATCCATTCCCGCGGGAACCGCCACGCGCAGGGTTTCCAGTTTCGCCAGCAATGCCTGCGCGACCTGGGGATTGAAATCCTTGTCCTTGAGCAGGCGTTCCAGCAGGGCACGCTCGCGCTGATAGGTGTCCTCCGGGATCGGCCCGCGCGCGGTCAGCGCGTCGAACAGCGCGGGAAGTTTCAACTCGTTGCCGCGGAAGGCCGCGATCAGCTCGGAAAGCGCTTTCATGCAGGACTCTTGTTCATTCCGCCATCGTGCGCGGAGGTCGGGGACACGCCTGGGCTCATGCGACCACCAGCATCGGCACCTTGTTGGTACGCACCTTCTGGCCGTTCATGTACAGCGCCGACTGCATCGTGTAGCGGCCTTCCTGGATGCCCTTCGGCAGGTTGAAATCGAAATTGGTTTCGTACTCGCCGGTGCCATCGATCGCGGTGGCGTCCTTGGTGACGCTGGTGAGTTCCTTGCCTTCCGGCGAGAACAGCGTCAGCTGTTCCTGCAGCTGCGGGCTGGTGCCGTGGGTGCCCTGCAACACGGTGATGCGCGATTGCATCGTGGCCTTGCCGCCCGGCTGCACCGCCTGGCCCGGAACCAGTGCGCTCTGGTAAGCCTCGACCGTATTCGTGGTCGGCAGCGCCCCGCGTTCTTGCCTGTACTGCGCCTCCACCGCGCGCGCGTCCCTCACCTTGCGCGCGTGATAGTTGTAAGCCATGCAGGCGAACGCACCGATGCCGGCGCCGATCGCCGCGCCAGCGATGTGGCCTTTGCCCTTGCCGAAGAACGAGCCGGCGATTGCGCCGATCGCGGCGCCCACCCCCGGGTTGCATTCGTGCGGCGCTTCGCTGCTCGCCACGTCGGAACCGCCGGCGGGCCTCGTCCCGCCCGTCTGCGCGCAACCCGCCATCAAGCCCAGCGCACACACCGCAGCCAGGACGCCTGCGCCGCGAAAACCGTATGCATTCATGACCACCCCTCCCTCAGTTGATCGTGATGTTGCTCATGGCCCGCTGCTGTGCCTGCTGCGCACGTTTCAGGAGCCGCTTTGCACCCGGATCGTCCGGGTTGATCTGGAGCGCCGCCCTGGCATTCGCGATAGCCGCGGAATATTTCTGCTGTGCGAAATTGCGCTCGCCGTCGCGCAGGATGCCTGCGACCGCTTGCTGCATCCGCTCCGCCTGCGCCCTGGCAGCCGCCTGCTCCGCCGCCGCTTTCTGCGCGGCGGCAGCGGCCGCCTGTTCCGCCTCGGCAGCCGCAGCAGCCCCCGCCGTGCCGGCGCTCGCGGGCTCCGACGCGGAGCTTGCGGCCACATCGGTCGCGACAGGTTTCGGATGATCGAGGTCGTACTTCTCCTTCTCCATCGCGACGCGCTTGAGGTCGAGCTGCGGCAGGAACAGGTGCAACCGGCCGAGCAGGTCGAACACGCGCCGCGCGGAAGCGTAATCACGCCGGCCCTTCGCCGGATCCCAGTAACCGTCCACGCGCCCGATCAGGAACTGCTGCACGAGTTCGCCCTGCTCCAGCATCAGTTGCTTGCGCTCGTTGTCGTCGAGGCTCGCCAGCGCGGCGATGGCCTGCGCCTCGTCCGCGTAGCGTTGCGGATCGGCCGGCTGGAAACGCGCCGCGACCTGTTGCACGTGGCGCACATGCAGTTGCTGGGTAACGCCCCAGGCCACGCCGGCGATCGCGAGGACGCAAATGGCCGCGTAAAGCAGCGGACGGCCGACGCGTTCGCGCAGGCCGATCTCGCGCAGTCCTTGCACCAGTTGCTCGGTACTCTTCAGGCGCCGGTCGGCGCTGAACGCCACCGCATCGCACAGGGTCTTGTACTGGCGCTTGGTCAGACCCGGCACCTTCGGCGGCTTGCGCCCTTCCTTGAACGCCACCTCCGCGCTCTGCTTGTCGAACGGGTGCTTGCCCGTCAGCAGCTCGAACACCACGCAGCCCAGCGCGTAGATGTCGTCGCTCGGCGTCGGCTCGCCCCCGCGCAGCATCTCCAGGCTCGCGTACGCCGGCGTCAGTGCGCCCAGCGTGCCCGCGTCGAACACCGTCTGTTCGCCGATCGCCTCGCTGCCCTGGAACTTGCCCGCCCGCGCAATACCGAAGTCGAACACCTTCGGCACGCCTTCGCGCGTCACCATCACGTTGCTCGGCTTGAAGTCCGAGTGCACCACCCCCGCCGTGTGCGCCCGCTTCAACGCCCACGCCATGCCCTCGATCAAGGGCCGCGCCTTCGACAGCGGCATCCCGTTGTAGGCCTGCTCCCGGATCAGCGTCTTCAGGTCCGAGCCGTCGATGTACTCCATCGTCATGAAGACGACGGTGCCGTCCTTGTCGAAGTCGTACACCCGCACGATGTTGTCGTGCGCCAGCTGCTGGGACCTGCGCGATTCGCGCTGCAGCGCGATCAGCGAATCGGGATGGCGGCGGAACTCGTCGTTCAACACCTTCACCGCCACGTACGGATCGCGGTCGCGCGCCTCCACCTTGCGCTCGTCGCGCGCGACGAACACCACGCCCATGCCGCCACGGCCGATCTCCCGTTCCAGCAGGAACCGGCCTTTCAGCAACATCCCCACCGTCGCGTATTCGCCCCCCGCTGCGTCGGCGATGCGCTGCCAACTCGACGAGCCGGTACCACCACTGGTGGAGGAAGTTCCGCCGGTTTCGCGGGCGGCACCCTCTGCTTCAGCGCCATCTGCTCGAGCGCCGTCCGCCTCAGCCGCGACAGGAGCCGGCGAGGACGAAGTGCGCACGCGCGTATCGGAGCCGTTCGGCTCCGGCCGCGGCTCCGGCTGACGTCCCGTGACAGGCAGCACCATCGTGGCGTCTTCCGGTTCCGGTTCACTCGCGGTGGATGCCTCGGGCTGCTTCGGCTGCGGGCGTGCAACCGGATAAACCACGGTCGCATCGTTCGACGCATTTCGCGGACCGGCCGGGCGCACTGCCGTCATGTCCTCGTCCGCCTGTGCGGCGGAGCTGGCACGCAACGATTCCAGCTTGGCCAGCAGTGCCTGCGCCAGCTCCGGATTGAATTGCCTGTCACCGTGCAGGCGTTCGACCTCGGCGCGCTCGCGCGCGTATTCGTCGTCCGAAATCGGACCGCGCGCGCTCAGGGCGTCGAACAACGCCGGCAGCTTCAGCTCATTGCTGCGAAACGCTTCGATCAGTTCGCCAAGGGAACTCATGGCCCACTCAATCGTCGAGCCGCACGACGATCGCGGAAATGTTGTCGCGCGCCGCGCGATTGAGCGACACCTCGAACATCTCCGAGAGCGCCGCCTGCGGCGACGGGTTGCGGCGGCACACATCGTCGATCTCGATGTCCGCCATTTCCTTGTTGATGCCGTCCGAACACAGGACAAACTGGTTGCCCGGCTTGCTGTCGGCCACCACCCAGTCCACGAACATCGCGTCCTCCGCGCCAACCGCGCGCGTCAGCACGCCGGCATTGGCCTGCGGTTGCGTGGGCATGCCGCCGAACTGGGTGACGTCGTCCTTGACGCCGTGCACGTGGTCGCGGCTGATCTGCCGCAGCTGCCCGTCCTCGAAACAGTAGGCGCGGCTGTCTCCGATCCAACCGCACAGCACGAAATCGCGATCGTGCACCAGGATCACCACGGTGGAACCGATGATGTCCACGCCGCGCTCGAGCGCGACCTGGCGCAACTCGGTGTTGATGCCGGAGAGGACGTCCTCGATGGATTCGATGAAGTCGAACGTGCTGCCCGAGCGCGGCAGCGCGCCGAGGCGCTGCACGATCAGGCTGCTGGCGTAGTCACCGGCCGCATGGCCGCCCATGCCATCGGCCACCACCCACAGCCCGACATCGTCGCGCATCAGGATGGCGTCTTCATTGCGACGCCGGACCTTGCCGGGATCGGTCCGCCCGACCGCTTCAAAGTGCATGCTCATCTGCCCACCTCGATGACTGTGAACGGCCACGCGGACGGATCACCGCCCAGGCTTGCGGCGATGGCGACCTGCGCGTGCGCATCCTCGCACGAAGGCTGGGCCAGTGCGCTGGCGATCATTTCCGATGGCAGTTGCAGCAGCCGGCCGGTGGCCGCGAGCAGCAGGCGATCACCGGGTTCCAGGGCACACGCAACCGCTTCGCTTCGCGGCGTTCCGGCCGCGCCCAGGCCGGGCAAGGCGCGATGGACTTCATGCCCGATCAGGTTGCCGAATGCGTCCTTGCGTTCGGTGTCATCTTCCGACGACACCGCGGAAGCGGCGGCAAAAACCGGGCGCAACTGTCCACGCCGCCAATGCCAGCCCGCGGCATTGCCGATCCGCCACACGTCCGCGCGATCCCCAGCGACATAGGCCGCGATCACGGCACCGTCTTCGGGAACCGGGTTGATCAGGTCCTCGCGGCGCTCGAGCAGGCCCGGGTGGATCGCGAGCAGCCTTGCGAACAGCGCCTGCAGGTCCTGCACGAGCGCGTCGTCGGATATTGCGGCGAGGGTTGAACGCACCACCGCCGCGGCCTGCCGGCGCACGTCCGCGGGGCCCTCGTCAGCCGCCACCAGCGTCAGCGCACCACCGCAGCGTTGAGTGACCGCGATCGCCGGCGAGTCCTGCGTGACCGGGGCCGGAGACTGCACTTCGCCGAGCGCCTGCACCGCCGGTTCGGATGCCTGCTGGAAATCCGGAGCAACCGAGGGCAGCAGGTCGCCGAGCACGTCGTCCATGTCGGCGGGCAGGATGTGGTTCTGCAATGGTGCGCGCGCGACCGCGGGTGCCGGCGCCAATGCATCGAACCCCGGATCGGTCTGCCATGGACCCGGCGTGTACGACGCATCCAGGAAGCCGGCATACGCGGCGGGCTCCGGCAGGCCGCGGGTCAGCAGCATCGTGGGCGGGACCCGCGCGCCGCCGTGGGTCCACCACAGGCAGCCATCGCCCGCGGCCACGCATGCATTCCAGCGCCGCAACAGTTCGTGCCCGGACGTCCGCAGCCACGGCACGCGCCACGCGTCGCCCAGCGCCCAGTTGATCTCCTGTGCATCGGTTTCGGCCGAGTGGGACAGCTCATGCAGCGGCTCGCGCAGCGCGAGCACGCGCGCTTCGAACGTCGCGGCGTCCATCGCATCGTCGGCCTGCGCTTCCAGATAGACGCACTGCACCGCCGCGAACCAGCGCGCGCCTTCGCGCAACACGCGCATCACCGCATCCGAATCGCGCAGCGGAGCCGCCAGCGCCATCGGGAAACCGCGCCCCACCCGATCGATGCTCGGGCCCATCAGGCCGACCCACGCCGATGCGCCGCACACGCCCGGCGGCAATGCGAAGCGCCACATCGGGCTCGCGCGCCATCCCGCGCGCCAGTTCTGGCCGAACACGCCGCGGCTGGCGTACAGCGCCGCCTCGAAGCACCGATCCCAACGGTCAATGAATTCCGGCGGCAACCGGCGCCGGACGAAATCGCCGGCGCCGGGAAGCTTGCCGAAATATCCCACCCCTGTCGGATCGGCCATCGGCTACCTCCCGCACCGGAATCGCTGCACCGCGGTGTTGAGGAACGGGTTCTTGAGATTGCCCGCCTGCAGCGTGACCTTGGCGATGTGGCCGCCGAAATTGAAACTGGCGACGTAACGCAGGCTGGATTCCTTCTGCAGGTTCGCCGCCTGCAGCGCGCGGAAGAACGCCCAGTCGCCCTGGTAGTTGAATGCGCTCAAGAGCGTTCCGCTTGGATCCCACGCCGAGACGGTCACGCTGCCGGGCTTCGGCCCCGGCCACTTCATCGCCATGCTGGACGCGGCGCCCGGCTGGTAGGTGAAGGTCTGGCCTTCCATGTCGATCGACAGCTTGCCGATGCCGCTGTCGAGTTGCGGCGCGACCAGGGTGAAATCCACTTCCGGCGTGCTGGAGCTGCCCGGGAAATACAGCTGCCGGATGGTGTCTGCGAGTTGCATCTGCGCGAGCATGCCCGGTGGTCCGGCGACGGCGCCGGGTCCGGTCTTCCATTGCCACACGCTGCCGCTCGCATCCACCAGTTTGGACAGCGTCTGCTTGTAGAAGCTGTCGAAGCGCCCGCCGTTGCCGAACAGTTCGGAAAAGTTCTGCAGCGGGATGTCGTTGCGGCTGGTCGGGAAGAACGGATAGCGATCGTTGATGTAGGACGCGCAATCCTTGCCGACCGCCTGCTGGAACTGGTCGCCCAGCGCGCTCTTGGTGCCGCTGGCGACCAGGCTCTGGCTGGCGCCGGTCAGCACCGCCAGCCAGCCCGACGCCGGTTGCGGCAATTGCGCGACCTGCTGCTGCGCGAGCAGCAATTGCGGATTCGGCTGGCCGGCGGAATTGCTGAAGTCGGTCATCGTGAGCAACGTCTTGCTGAGCTGGTCGAGCGAGGCGAGCGTCTGGTCGATCGGCGCCGCACCGGGCGCGCCCGCGGTCAACTTGTCCAGCGCATCGAAGTGCGCGCTGATCGCCGCGCCCGGGGGAGCCGCCGCCGGAGCGGCCTGGCCGTTGCCGCCTGCCAGCGCGCGCGCGAGCGCATTCTGCGTCGCGCGCTGCATCGCTTTCTGCTCCAGCGCTTTTTCCGCCGCCGCAGCCGTCTTCTCGCCGGCGGACTCGGGCGGCGCGCGCAGCATGTCGCTGGTGTTGTCGCTGACCACCTTGAGCAACGCCTTCAGCGGCGAGCTCGGCCCCGACAACTTCGCCGCGACCGCGCTCGCATCCTGGATGCTGGCGATGGGTTGCAACTGGATGTCGCCGAGCAGCCCGTCCCACGCCTTGATGTAATCCTGCTCGTACAACGCGAGCACCTGCTGCTGCAGGCGCGATTGCGCCAGCGCATCCATCTTCGTGGAACCGAACACCCAGTCGTCCTGCGCAAACTGCTTCACCGCCTCGGCGATGCCCTTGTCGGCCTCGCGCTGGAACACCGGCTGGGTGTATAGCGCCGGGAAAGGCTGCGACAGCGCCGCGCCGCTGCGGCGCCGGAACACGTTGCCGAGCAGGCCCAGGTCCTTGTCCAGTTGCAGCGGCGGATCGCTGGAACTGGTTTCGTCGAGCTTGAGGCTGCCGTACACCAGGGTGGCGAGATCGGCGGTCTGCAGCGTGCTGCGAGCCTGCCCGATAAGGTTCTGATCCAGCGGGATCGCGCGCAGCTTGACGGGATCGTCCACCAGTGCGGTGAAGTGCTTGGTCAGCGCCTGCTGCAACACCGGGCCATCCGGGAACAGCCTGTTCCACTCGATGTTGGTGAGCGCGATCAACTGGTCCACGTTGCGATGCCGGGGCTCGCCCAGCATCAGGTAGCCCTTGAGGTAGTAGTACAGCGCCTGCGGATCATCGGCATTGCCGTCGAGGCCGGCGCGGAACTGCGCGGCCACGCCGGGCAACAGCAACCCATTCAGTTCGCGCAGGTAGGCGTCGTGCACTTCGCCGCCCATCGCATTGCCCTGGTACAGGCCGAAGCGCATCAGCAGCGGCACGTTGCCGTCGTATTGCTGCGCGACCTGCTGTACCGAGGCCAACGCTTCCAGCCGCTGCAACGCTTCGGCGAAATACTGCTTCGGCGTGGTGGTGCCGGTGAGATCGGCTTGTGCCGGATACTGGCTGATCGCCTGCTGCACCTGCGAGATATAGGCGCGGTTGCGACCGTAACTGGTGACGAAGGCCGCGACCAGCAGCACGGTCGCCGCGGCGATGCCGGCATAGGCCGCGACCTGCAACAGCGCCTTCTTGCGCTCCAGCGCCGGGTTGGTGCCGGCAAATCCGGACTCGCGGAACAACACGTCCTTGAGCAGGCGCTCGACGAAGAAGGTGCGTTGTTTCGCGCCGGGCGATTGCACGCGCGCGGGATCCAGCCCGAACGTGCGCGCGACCGCACCCATCATGCGGTCGATCGGCATGCCTTCCTGGGTGCCCGAGGTCAGGTACGCACCGCGCAGCAGCGGCGGCATGCCGTACTGCTGTCCACTGAACACGCCGTCCACGAATTGCCGCAGGATCTCGCGCAGCGAGCCGAGTTGCAGCGGGAACGACAGCAGGTTCGCGCGCCGCGTCCGGTCGCGTTCGCCATGCAGGCGATCCAGCACGCGCGCATTCAGGCGATCCAGCAGCAGGTCGAATTCCGCGGGGAATGCACTCGCCGCGCTGCCATCCATCGTCTGTTGCGGCGGGAACGACATGCCCCAGACCTGGGCACGCTGCTCGGCATCGAGGTCGTCGAAGAACTCCTCGAATCCGGCGACGAGGTCGGACTTGGTGAGCACCAGGTACACCGGCACGCGGATGCGCAACTGCTCGCCGAGTTCATCCAGCCGGCGGCGCACCGCGCCGATGTGGTCGCGCAAGCCGTTCGCGTCCAGCATCAGCAGGTCGGACAGGCTCATCGCCACCAGCACGCCGTTGATCGGGCGGCGCTTGCGGTACCTGCGCAGCAGCGAGAGGAATTCGGTCCAGGCGCCGGCATCGGCGGCGCGGTCGGAATCCTGGGTGGTGTAGCGGCCGGCGGTGTCCAGGAACACCGCTTCGTCGGTGAACCACCAGTCGCAATTGCGGGTGCCGCCGACGCCGCGCAGCGCCTCCTTGCCGAAGCGGTCCGACAGCGGGAAATGCAACCCCGAATTCTGCAGCAGCGTGGTCTTGCCCGAACCGGGCGGACCGATCACCACGTACCAGGGCAGCGTATACAGGTTGCCGCCGCCGCGCCGCTTGCGCAGCATGTCCACCGCTTCCTGGAAGCGGCCCTGCAATTGCGCGCGCTCATCGGCGCTGCGCTCGTCGCGGTCGCCGGCTGCCGGCGCCGCGGCCTGGCCGGCCACGTCGCCCGCCATCTGCTTGGCCTTCCCGCGTGCGCGCAATTGCGCCACCTGCAACCAGACCACCCAGATCGCGAGGATCACGATGATCACCACCAGCCGCACGGTGGCGCTGGCGAGCGGCTGCGAATCGCCGATCCCGAGGTACGGGCCGCCGAACCAGATCAGCACCGACAGCAGGGCGATGCCGACCAGGGCGATGAACCATCCTGCCTTGAGCAAGTCCAGAAGCTTCTTCACCGCACTCACCCCTCAAGGAATGTAGATCAGGTCCACGCGCCGGTTGCGGGCGCGATTGGCCGGCGTATCCGGCGGCAGCGCGATCGGCTGCGACGAGCCCGCGCCGCTCGATTCGATCCGTCCCGGATCGTTCAATCCGTCCTCGAGAATTTTCACCACCGCCTTGGCGCGCGCCGCCGACAACGCAAAGTTGTCCTTGAATTGCAGCGAGTGGATCGGCTGGTCGTCGGTGTGGCCCACCACGATCACGCGTCCGGACACCTGGTTGAGCGCCGCGGTGATCGCGTGCAGCAGCGGGACTTCCTGCGCCGCCACATCCACGCCGCCGGACGCGAACATGCCCGCGCCGCTCAGCCGTACCAGTTCGCGGCCATTGCCCTGCTCGATGATTTCGAGCTTGCCGGCGCTGGCCTCCGGCGCCAGCAATTCCTTCAGCGTCTTCTGCGCCGGCGGAGGCGGCAGGTTGGGCTTCTCCGGGAACACCACGTTCTCGAGGCCGATCTTCGCGGCCTGTTCGCTGACCGGTGCGGACAACGAATTGAGCCTGGTGAAGAAGAACAGGAACACGCCCAGCAGGATGCATGCGGCGGCGGCCGCGATCACCCACAGTGGGATATAGCGGATCACCGGATTGCGGCGATCCTCGATGCCGCGCCAGTGCGGCGACAGTTCGGCCGGCGGTGCGGCGCGCTGAGACTTGATGCGTTGGTACAGGTCTTCCTGGATGTCGGCGAGCCTGGCGCGGCCGCCGGCCTCGATCTGGTAACGCCCGGCGAAACCGAGCGCCAGGCAGATGTACATCAGTTCGATCAGGTCGATGTGCTTCGACGCATCCGCGCAGAGGCGATCGAGGATCTGGAAGAACTTGGCGCCACCGTAGGATTCGCCATGGAACATCACCAGCAGCGTCTTCTGCGACCAGCCGCTCTGTTCGCCCCACGGCGCATTCAGCACTGCCTCGTCCAGCATCGTGCACAGCACGTAGCGCGCGGCGGTGACGGTCTGCGCCGGCACGTTGGCCGATTGCATGCGGCTTTCGAAACGCCGGATCTGCGCGACCACCTGCTCGCGCAGGTTCGATGCATCCGGCGGCGTGACGCTATGCCGCAATTGCACGCCCAGCAGCAGCAACGGTGCCGCGGCGCGCACCAGCGGATTCATGCCGCTGCCGAGCATCGCGTTCACGTCGGCGGGAATGCCCGAGGGTGCGGGCGCGCTCGCGCGTGGGGGCGGAGCTGCGGGTGCGGGCGAGGACGGCCGCTGCTGCGGCAACACCACCGTGCGATCGTCCTGCATGTCGTCGTACGGGCCCCTTGGATTGTTCATGTCACCCTCCCCTGATCGCCCACAACTGCAGGTCGAGACCGGAGAATTCGTTGCCGAAATGGAAGGCGATGCCGCCGGAAGTCTTGAGTTCGCCCCACATCGCCGAATGCTTGTCGAATTCGAAGTACAGGTAGCCGGCGTTGTACGGAATCTGGCGCGGCGCCACCGGCATCGGATTGACCGTGATGCCGGGCAGTTGCAGGTTCACGAGGTCGCGGATCTTCTCCACCGAACCGATCTTGGATTGCGCCGGAAGTCGCCTGCGCAGTTCTTCCGATTTCATGTCGGCCTTCGCGGCCAGCACGAACACGGCTGCGTCCAGCAAGGTGCGATCCGCCACGACCGCCACCCACACGCCGTAACGGCGCTGCTGGATCGGAATCGGCGTCGCGGTCTGTTCCATCACCGCGCTCAGGCTGTTGCGCAAAGCCAGGATCACCGGATCGAAACTCTCGCGCAGTGCTTCGTGGCGATACGGCGGGAACTGCGGCGCGCGCTTGCCCGGCGCGGTGAACGTGGCGAGCTCGCCGGCCATCGCCACCAGCATCCGATAGAACACTTCCGGATGGATCACCGGTGCCTGCGACAGATGCGCGACCAGCGGCTGCCAGCGGTTCACCACCTGCAGCAGCAGAAAGTCGGCGATCTCAGCCGCGCCGCCGCGGTCGGTGAGCGCCACGCGGCTGGCGAGCGCCTCGCCGCGTTGATGCAACAGGCCGAGCAGTTCGGTGAGGAACGTCACCAGGCGCGCGCCGCCCTGGCAACTCTTCGCGCTCGGGATGAATGCTTCATCGAGCATCACGCGGCGATCGGCGCGGCATTCGACGATGCGCGCGAGCGGAATGCGCGTCAGGCCTTCCATCGGTTGCGATTGCGGCAACAACCTCGACGCCATGCCGCCGACTTCCAGCGGCGTCAGGCCATCCACGCTGCCGGACGCGTCGCGCACTTCCGTCTCGCGCACGCGGAAACGGAACAACTGCTCGGACGGCGCTTCCGGGCGGCCGCTGTCCGGCTGCGTCGGCGAGCGCAGGGGAATGGTCAGGAACACGGTCTGGTCGCGCCAGTCGGTGGCGATGTCCAGCGGCGGCGGCAGCGGATCGTCGCCGGGCATGTCGAACGGCGTGCCGTCCGGAAAAACCCCGCGCGCGCGCTTGATGCCGAGCTTGCCCACCGCCAGCAGATCGCTTTCCAGCTCGAGTTCCTGGAAACCCCACCCGTACGGCTGCATTTCGCCCGCGCGAAGTTCCACATAGCGCTCGAGGTAGCGCTCCTGCTGCTGCATGTGCTGCGGCCGCAGGAACAACCCCTCGCTCCAGATGACCTTGTTGTTTCGTGCCATGCCCCTGCGCCTGTAATGAACGGTTGTGCCCGGCCACGAGCCGGGCCGGGCGATCAGCCCCGCCTGGCTTGCTGCATGCGTCGCGCCGACTTCAGTCGCGCGAGCTGGTCTTCGTAGGCGCGCGCGAACTCGTCGCCGAACAGCCGGCGGAAACACTCGTCCGGATCGGCCACCAGCGACTGGTAGTGTTCGCGATAGCGCTGCCAATGTTTGCCCTTGCCGCCGAACACGCCACCGCCGCCTTCGAATTCCTGTTCGAAGCGATCCGGATTGAAATGGCGCAGCAGCGCATCGAAACCGGCGCGCACGCCGGCCAGCATCGCCATCTGGTGGCAGCGGATGTCGTCGAACGCGTCGTCGAACGCCGCCGTGCCGGACAGGAACGCCGGGTTGGGGGCGGCCATGATCTTCTGCAGCGCTTCGTCCACGCCGAGCGCAAACTTCAACGGGTTGTTTTCCGAGCGCTGGATGATCGTCATCGGCAGGCGGAAGTTGTTCTTGATTTCCGCGCGCGCGCGCAGGACATCCATCACGCCGTCGACGACGATGCGCAGGATCGCGTCCACGTCGCCGGGAACCGCGGCGCTGGCCGCTTGCACCGGTTGTGGCGGAGCAACGGGCGGCTGCGGCGGCGCAGCGACCGGGGGCGGCGCGGGCCTGGCGGCTACCGGCGCCGGTGCGGGTGGCGCCACCGGCGCATCGCCCAGCCCGAGATCCCAGTCATCCGGCAACGCATTGGATTGGCGCTGCACGTCGGTCGTCGGCGGACGGAAGTGATCCTCGATGCCGGGCGAATGGTTCCAGCTCGGCGATGGCGCAGCTTCTGCCGCAGGCGCGGCCGGCGCGAACGCAGCATCGAGGAAGCTGAGTGGATCAAGGCTCGCAGGATTGGCGGGCTGCGTGTCGGGAATCAGGCTTTCCGAAGACGGTCCGGCCGCAGCCCTCGGCGCGACCGCAGGCGAATCGCCGAATGCGAAATCCAGCAGGTCATCGCCCCCGCTCGCCGGGATCGGTGCAACCGGGGCCACCGGCGCAACGGGAGCGGCCGGTTCGGCAGCGGGTTGCGAGGCGCGCGGCACCACCTGCACGATGGTCTCGCTGTCCTGCTGCAGGCGGACTGAGATCTCGAAGTTGTCGATGCGCAGCTTGTCGCCATCCTTCAGCGCGGCCGGGTCGCCCTTGATCAGCGGGGCGCCGTTCAACTGCATGCCGTTGGTGCTGCGGTCCTCGACGAAGTAGATGCCGTTGACGTAGCGGATCATCGCGTGCACGCGCGAGACGCCGGCCGAGCTCAGCACCCAGTCGCAATCCTCGGCGCGGCCGATGCTGCCGTCCTTGCCGACGAACATCTTGCGGCTGCGGGTGCCGAGTTGCGCGGCCTGGGCGCCGGTCACGCTCAAGGCAAGGATTTGGGGTTCCGGTGTGCTCATGCGGATCTTTCGGCCTGCCCATGAGCTTCCTTGCGGACTTCAAGCAAATCCATTGCCCTTTGGATGAATGAAATTCTGCGCGCTTCGAATTGGTCCGCGACTTGCGCCGCCATCAGGTTGACGGCCGCCACGCCGGCGCGTGCGGTCAGATATTCGGGCGGCGGCGCCTGCACCTCCAGCTTGGCCGGCGCAAGGCTTCCACCCGCCCAGCCGGCCGACGCGGCGATCCATGCGCCCAGCGACTTGTATCCGCCGGCGTTGGCGAATTCGAAGGCCGCGCGGCGATTCTCCTCGCTCGGATCTCGCGCCCACTTCTCCGCGAGCGATGCGCCGGCGCGATCTTCGACCGAAAGCTTCTGGTCGCGCGCGCACTGGCACAACCAGGCCACGACGTAGCGCTTGGGCAACAGGCGCGCCGTCAATTTCAACGCTTCCTGCACTTCACCGGCGTCCAGCAATGCCTGCACGGCCGCGCGCGGCGCCATGTCCGCCCGCAAGCGCGCACTGGCCTGGTCGGACAATTCCATCTGCGCGGATGCCTGCATGATGAGTGACATTGCTCTTCGCCTCAGCCTATCTTCACCAGCGCGCCGGCGACGGACGTCATGGCAGCTCCGTTCACGTTGACCATCGTGCCCTTGACATCGGTCGTCGCGGACGACTGCAACTTGGCTGCGGTATTGCCGCTGATTTCAACGGCCATGTCGGCATTGATCTTGACGTTCATGCCCTGGATCTGGATGTTGCCGTCGCTGCTCATGGTGATGCTGGTCGACCCGCACACCAGTTTGATTTCCTGGCCGGCGGTCAGCTTGAACTTCTGCCCGATGCTGGTGGTGCCGTTCTGGGTGACGTCCAGCTTGTCGTCGTTCTGCACGGTGGCCTTGCGATCGTGCTTGATCGTTTCGGTCTGGTCGTTCTCGACGGTCAGGGTCTGGTCGTGCTTGATCGTCCGGGTCTGGTCGTTCTTGATCGTTATGGTCTCGTCGTGGTCGATGGCCACGACGTGGTCGTTCTCCACCTCCTCGTGCATGTCCTTCTGCGCGTGGATGAAGAAATCCTCCGAACCTTTCTTGTCTTCCATCCGCAGTTCGTTGAAATCGTCCGTGCCGCCCAGCAGGCTGCGGCTCTTGATGCCGCTCTGGGTCTTGTTGTCGGGCAACGCATACGGCGGCATGTTGTCGGCGTTGTAGACGCTGGCGACGATCAGCGGCCGGTCCGGGTCGCCTTCGATGAAACTCACCACCACTTCCTGCCCGATCCGCGGCAGGCTCACCGCGCCCCAGCTCTTGCCGGCCCAGGGCGAGGCCACGCGCACCGGGCAGGAACAATCGGCCTTGGGTTTGTCGGGCATGTTCCAGTGGAAATTCACCTGCACCCGGCCGTACTTGTCCACCGCGATGTCTTCGTCGGTGTCGCTGCCCGTCACGATGGCCGTTTGCAATCCCACCACGATCGGCCTGCGCGCGGTCGGCAGGCAGCGGAATGGCTGCGCGCTTTCCAGCGCTTCCAGGCGGCAGGCGAAGGCCGGCGCGCTGCTGCCGGCGCCTGACGCGTAACCCTGTCCTTCCAGGTGCATGGACGTCGCCACGACCAGGTACTCCTGGTTGAGGTCGTCGCGCGGGTAATCCTTCAGCGTGAACAAGCCGCCGATCAGGACGCCGCATGCATCGGTATGGCCGGTATAACGCGAGCGCGATGCGCTCAATGCCTCGGCCTGGACCTGCGCGTAGTGCTTGCCCAGCTCGGCCTTCTCGTGCGTGCCGGGATATTCGAACACGGCGATTCCGCTCGCGCCGTGGCCGTCGCTCTCGGCGTTGGACAACAGCGAGGCCTTGGGAGTCAGCGGGTTGTAATCGGTCAACTGGTACTTGGCGCCATCCACGCCGCGCAGCGACGTCCATTCGGAAATGCTCGCGCTGGCGCGCAGCACGCTCTCGGTCGTGCGCGCATATTCCACGTTTTTGAACTGCGGCGCCTGCTCGTGCGAACCCACCCCGTCGGCAAGCACCATGGTGTGGGTGCTGTCGGTGTGGGTGAAGTAGTAGTAGATGCCTTCCTGCTGCAGCAGGCGATTGATGAAGTTGAGGCCGTCCTCGCGGTACTGCACGCAGTATTCGCGCTGGGCGTAGCTGCCGCTGAGGTTCAACTTCACGTCGGTGTAGCCGGCTTCGCTCAAAAGCGTCTTGGCGATGTCGGTCGCGCTCTGGTTCTTGAATATCCGGCAATCCACCATGCGGCCCAGCAACCAGGCCTTGGGCACGAGCCGCACCCTGTAGCGGGCAAACACCAGCGACTTGACGGCTTCCACGGCGGTCTGCTCGGCTTCGCAGATCATTCCGTTGAAATAGCGCCGATACCCGTCCTGCGTTTGCAGGGTCACGGTCGCCGTCGAGCTGAGCAATCCGCTCAGATCCAGCTTCGTGTCCTCGCTCTCGAATTCCACTTCGTAGGCGAACAGCTCGCCCAGCCGCTCGTCCGCCCGCATGCGGGTGAACAGCGCGTCCTTGAGCTTGCTGCCCGAAATGGAGATCTGTGCAGTCATGACGCCCCCGCCGGCCACGCGCAGATCCCGCGCGCCTTGTCCATTGGCGATCCTATTACGAGTGGCCGCCCAGGCGAAACCCGGAGCGCGCGTCCGTGCGACGCGGCCATGCCAGCGAACATTCGATTCCTCGTGTTCACGCCGCCCCCGAGCCACTGCCCGCAGCGCGCGCCAGCACGATCCAGCTTGCCACCGCCTGGCCGTACTCCTTGCGCAGGCTGTCGGCGGTGATCGCGATCTCGCCGAAACCGGCGTGTTCGAGCCGGTCGCGCACATGCTCGCGCGAATGACGGTAGCGCCCGCTCGGGGTGAGTTCCACCCGATCCTCCGCATCCGGCATCGCTTCGAGTGAAAACGCCAGCCAACCCGAAGGGCGCAGCGCGCTCGCCACGGCCGCCAGCACCGGACCCAGATCCCCGAAGTACACCAGCGTGTCGGCGGAGATCACCACGTCCCATGCCGCGGGATGCGCTTGCAGGAATGCGGTGAGCTCGCCGACTTCCAGTTTGTCGTAACCGCCGCGCTGCCGGGCCTTGGCGATCATGCCGCCGGAAAGATCCACGCCCGTCAGTTCACGCGCCCGTGGGCGCAACAGCGGGCCGCAAAGCCCCGTGCCGCATCCCGCATCAAGGATGTCCAGGGAAGCAGCAGGCGCAGCGAGCACGCGACCAAGCGCCTCGGCCAGCGCGCGCGGAGCGTGGTAATCCAGGTTCTGCAGCAGTTGTTCGTCGAAACTGTCGGCGAAGTTGTCGAACAAGCCGCGCACATAGGCGTCGTCTGCACGGGGCGGTGTTTCCGCGCCGCCACATGCAGCCAACATGTGACGCGGAACCGGATGCCCGGGTTCGCGTGCAAGCCAGTCGCGGTAGACCTGGGCCGATTCCTCGCGGCGGCCGAGCACGTACAGCGAGACACCCAGCGCCGAGAGCGCGCCCGTGTTGCGCGGATCCAGCGTGAACGCATTGCGCAGGCACTCGGCCGATTGCTCCAGGTGCTCCTCTCCCTGCGCGTTGTCGCGGAGGAACAGACCCAGCAGGTAGTGGCCGTGCGCGTATTCCGGCGCATGTTTCAGCAGCGCCATGTAGGCGACGAACGCCTCGTGCGGCCGCTTCTGCGCTTCCAGCACGACCGCCAGGTTGGCGAGCGCATTGACGTGTCCGCCATCGCACGCCAGCGCGCGCCGGTAGCAGGCTTCCGCTTCGGCCAGGCGTCCGCATTCCTTGTGGATGTTGCCGAGGTTGTTGTGCGCGTCGGGATGGCGCGGCGTGATTGCCAGCGCCGCCGCCAGCAGCCCCACCGCTTCTTCGCTGCGATCGCGCTCGTGGCACAGCACGCCCAGGTAATGCAGCGCATCGGGCTGCGCGGCGTCACGTTGCAGCACTTCTCGATACAACCGCTCGGCCGTGTCCAGATCGTCTGCGCGATGCGCGCCGATCGCACGCTCCATCATGGCGCGCACATCCGACGCCGGCAGCGATGCCTGCGATGTGCGCGCCGATGTCAGTGCGTGCTCCCCGTTCACGTCCGTTCCCTCAAGCGATCATCACCGTGGGACAGCCCAGCACGATCACGCCCCCGTGCGCCGTGCTGTCGCCCATGCGCGCGGCGGGCCGACCGCCGATCAACACCGTCGGCGAACCCTTGATGATCGAGTCAGGCGGCCCGACGCAAACGGCGATGTCGCCCACGCACGCGGCCGGCAATCCGCCGATCAAAACCGTGGGTGCTCCGGGCGATGCAATGGGTCCGCCCACGTGCGGCACCGGCCCGGTGCTCATCGGGCAGGTGTGCATGTCTGTCAGTCGTGCTGCAGGTTGCATGACCAGTCCTCGAATTGGTTTGCCGAAGGCGTCAACGCCATCACGAAATTGCATCCACGGCCCGCTTGGCCATCGTGCCTACAAAGCGGAACAGCAGGTCCAGTACGTAATTGATGAAACTTGTCGTGATCTGGGTCGCGGCGCCGACGGTCCGTCCCATGAATCTCATGGCGGCCATCAGCATGTGGCGGACAGTCTGCGCCAACCTGGCCGACTGAAGCGCGCCGCTGTAAAGCACGCGCGCCAGGGCATCGATCACGGTGGCTCCGCCCAGCACTGCATACCCGAATCCTTTGCCGATCTCCTTCAACAGCCAGTGGAGCGCGGAAAGGATCAGCTGCAGCGCCGTGGCCGAAAGCATGATGCACACACCACCGTCTTTCGCTACCCCGGATAACCATTCGCTCGCTTCCTCGAAACTGTCTAGCTTCGGCCGCAACAGTGGCAGTGTCGACCATGAGCAGGCGCCGACTGATTTCCGGTAGCCGGGCATCAGGTGCGCATCAATGCTCACCAGCTTTCCCGTTCCCTTCATGCGATAGGCATTGCTCGCGTACGGCACATGGCAATACGGGAATACCGGCACCATCGGTACAGGATCGGTGTCGTGATAAACCCGGTAAATGTGGTCTGCACCCAAACGGGACGTCAGGTATTCCGCGTGCCCCTCGACGCCGGCGCGTGGCGCTCCAAATGTGTACAGCCGGATGCCACAACCCATGTGGCTGAGGCTGTCCGCAATCAGCGTCGCCATCGCGCCTCCCAGACTGTGACCGACAACGTGCAGTGTGGAGGGAGTGCTGTGACGCAAGGACTGGGAGATTTGCGGCAGCACGGATTGCGCTGCTCGCCAGAAGCCGGCATGCACGCAGTAGCCGCTGGGTCCCACGACACCACCCATGCGAATATTGGTCAGCCAGTCGCAAGTGCTGGTCTTGAAGGTTCCGCGCACGGAAACCAAGTACTCACCCTGGCGCAAGCCCGTGCCGCGCGCGACATAGCCGAAGCCGGTTCTCTGCTCCACCGCTGGCACGTTCAAGCCGGTGATGCCGGTCAAACGAACACCCCTGAGCAGATCGAATTCTGAGCGAACCAGCGGGGCAGCAACGGCAGCATCGAGCATATCGCTCGACAAACGCAATGCGTACGCGCTTTCGGCGATCTCGGCAGCTTGGGCTGGTGAGAGTTCCATGCTGGTCCCTTGTTCGCGGTGAATCAAATGCTGCGGGGCTTACACCGCCCTGCAGATTCCATAATGCGTGCCTTCGAAGTCCGGCTTGCTGGCGAGATCGCAGACAAGCTTCAGCGGCCGGCCGCCGAGTTCCGAATTCTCTTCGTAGCTGTCCTTGGTGTGCCGCCAAGCGGTGTACTCGACACCTTGGTATTGAATGAGGATTTTCTGCAGGATCACCGGCTGGTGCGGCACCAGCCTGAGCACGCCGGCATTCCGTTCGATCGCCGGAAACGAAAAAGCGCCCTGCACATCGCTCACCGCTTGTTGTGGCGGAATCTCATCCTTGTTGTCCGACCACACCACCTCCTGCCGGATCTGCGCACCCTGCACGGCGCTGCCGTGCATCAGCACGGTCCCCCGTACTTCGGAAAACAGAACCAGCCGTTTCGATACCCCCATGGCACACCCCTCGGATAACCCTGATAAACACAACATCACGCATGCGACGACCAGCCATCCGGGGTGGCGCGGCCACTCCAGTCGCCATTCTTCATGCTCGAACCGAGGACGTTGCAACGGTTTCCCCCTCTGATTGTCCCGGTCACTTTCCGGTTCGGCGATGACCGGCGGCTCGTCCGAGCAATATAAAACTGCGAAACATAGGGAAGCGCCTCACGTGTAGGAGTAACCGATCAACCCGTTGTAATCGAGCATTTCCTTTGCGCCAATTGACATGGCGGCATACGCAAAGCTATCCGCGTTCTTCGCCATGGTCACCGGTGATTCCACGTCATAGTTGGGATCGTGGCAATACTTGACGTCATCGGTATAGCAGTACTTGTGCGTTGCCTCGTGGATGATGATGCGCGCCATCCGCTCCGGCGAATAGCCAAAGGCCGACCCCAGTGAAAACCCGACGTGGATGCCCCCCGAGGAGGATCCGCCTAGCGTTTTCATCAGCCCATCCCGCTTCTGCACGTAGCCTTCTATGTTGCGGCTGACCACATTGGCGCCAGCGGGGTTCTGCTCCTGCCACCCTGCACCGAGGTTGTCGATGGCGAAATCGCCGACGCTCATGCGATGCCCCGCGTCTACGTCCAGCAGATAGGCACCCGTATTGAGATGGAAGGAGATCGACAGCATGACCTTGCGCACCCCCGAAAGGTACTTTCGCCGTGCCTTGGCGTTGACCAATTTGCCCTTTGCATCCTTCGTGCTCGCAAGCGCAGGATCGCGATTGAGACAGAAATGCTTGTCGAGCGTCTCGGTCATCCAGTCGGGTTCGTCGCGATGGAACAGCACGATCTTGTCGACCTCCCACACCGTGCTGCGCATTACGCTCCTCGCAATACTCGTGGACGACCGCAAGAATCGCTTGGTCGCGTCATCCGGCTTGCGCCCGGAGTGATATTTGATGACGAGCCCTGGAGCGATCAGCTCGCGGGTGTCCAGATGTTTTGGCTGCGCTTTATCGGGCATGTCTATCTCCGAATGGTATAGAGCTGGCCACCCTTCGCGGTCTGGCTGCTCCGCTGCAGGGTGCGTCAGAAAAATCTCCGGAAAACTCAGGCAAATTCGTACGAAAAGCCAGCATCCTTGGCGCCGACCTTCACCCCCGCCACCGGCCTGCCCTCGATCATGCGATTGAGGAATTCGCGGCTGACGTCCGGCAGCATCGTGTTGGTCAGGATCGCATCGATCATGCGGCCGCCCGATTCGCTTTCGGTGCAGCGCGACACCACGAGCTTCACCACGTCCTCGTCGTAGTCGAACGGGATCTTGTAGCGCGCCTCGATGCGCTTCTTGATGCGGTTCAATTGCAGCTTGACGATCTCGCCCAGCATCTTTTCGCTCAAGGGGTAATACGGGATCGTCACCAGACGGCCCAGCAACGCGGGCGGGAACACCTTCAGCAGCGGCTCGCGCAGGGCCTTGGCCATGCCTTCGGGATCGGGCATCAGGTCCGGATCCTTGCACAAGCCGGCGATCAGCTCGGTGCCCGCATTGGTGGTAAGCAGGATCAGCGTGTTCTTGAAGTCGATCGAGCGGCCTTCGCCGTCTTCCATCACGCCCTTGTCGAACACCTGGAAGAAGATCTCGTGCACGTCCGGGTGCGCCTTCTCGACCTCATCCAGCAGCACGACCGAATAAGGTTTGCGGCGCACGGCTTCGGTAAGCACGCCGCCTTCGCCGTAGCCGATGTAACCCGGAGGCGCGCCCTTGAGCGTGGAGACGGTGTGCGCCTCCTGGAACTCGCTCATGTTTATGGTGATCAGGTTCTGCTCGCCGCCGTACAGCGCTTCCGCCAGCGCCAGCGCGGTTTCGGTCTTGCCGACGCCCGAGGTGCCGGCCAGCATGAACACGCCGATCGGCTTGTTGGGATTGTCGAGGCCCGCGCGCGAAGTCTGGATGCGCTTGGCGATCATCTCCATCGCGTGGTCCTGACCGATCACGCGCTTGCCCATGATCGAGGCCAGGTTCATCACGGTCTCGAGTTCGCTCTTGACCATGCGGCCGACCGGGATGCCGGTCCAGTCCGATACCACCGAACCCACGGCGACATAATCCACCGTCGGCAGGATCAGCGGGCTTTCGCCCTGCAGTTCCGACAGCTGTGCCTGCAAGCCTTTCAGCTCTTCCAGAGCCGCCGCGCGCTCGGCCTCGGTCAGCGCACCCGTGCTTGCGGTGGCGACCGCATCCGCTTCGGCGCTGGCCGCTTCCTCCAGCGCGCTGCCGGTGCCTTCCACCGGTGCGGCGTCGCCGCGCAGTCGCGCACGGATCGCGAGGATTTTTTCGACCAGGCCTTTCTCAACCTGCCAGTTGACCTCCAGCGTTTCAAGCCGCGCCTTGGCGATCGCGAGCTTCTCGCCGGCGGATGCTTCGCGTTCGGCCACGTCGACGCCGACGGTCTTCTCGCGGCCGATGATCGCAAGCTCCGTTTCCAATGCCTGGATGCGCTTGCGGGTGTCGTCCACTTCCGGCGGCACGGCGTGCTGGCTGATCGCCACGCGAGCGCAGGCGGTGTCGAGCAGGCTCACCGCCTTGTCCGGCAATTGCCGCGCAGGAATGTAGCGATGCGAAAGTTTCACCGCGGCTTCCAGCGCTTCGTCGAGGATCTGCACGCGATGGTGCTTCTCCATGACGCTCGCGACGCCGCGCATCATCAGGATGCCTTTCTCCTCGCTCGGCTCGTCCACCTGCACGGTCTGGAACCGGCGGGTGAGCGCGGGATCCTTCTCGATGTGCTTCTTGTATTCGGCCCAGGTGGTGGCGCCGACCGTGCGCAGGTTGCCGCGCGCCAGCGCGGGCTTCAGCAGGTTGGCCGCATCGCCCGTGCCGGCCGCGCCGCCGGCGCCGACCAGCGTGTGTGCCTCGTCGATGAACAGGATGATCGGCTTCGGTGAGGACTGCACTTCCTCGATCACCTGCCGCAGCCGGTTTTCGAATTCGCCCTTCATGCTGGCGCCGGCCTGCAACAGGCCCACGTCCAGCGTGCGCAACTCCACGTCCTTCAGCATCGGCGGCACGTCGCCCTGCACGATGCGCTGCGCAAAGCCTTCCACGACCGCGGTCTTGCCCACGCCCGCTTCGCCGACCAGCATCGGATTGTTCTGGCGGCGGCGCATCAGGATGTCGACGACCTGGCGGATTTCATCGTCGCGGCCGACGATCGGATCCATCTTGCCGTTGCGCGCCTGCTCGGTGAGATCCACCGTGAACTGGCGCAGCGCCTCCTGCTTGCCCATCTGCGCCGGGCCCATCGCGCCGCTGGCCTCGCCCGGCGCCGCGCCACCCATCTTGAAACCATCGCTCGCGCTCTGGCCGTCCTCGGGCGAACCCGCGACCACTTCGGCGAACTTCTCCACCAGCGGCTCGGGCTTGATCTTGTCGAACTCGGACGAGATGCCGACCAGCACGTTGCGCAGGTGGCGCGTGCGCAGGATGCCGACCATCAGGTAACCGGTGCGCACCTGCGCCTCGCCGAACATCAGCGTGGCGAACACCCAGCCGCGTTCGACCGCTTCCTCGACGTTGGAAGAGAGATCGGTGATCGTGGTGGAGCCGCGCGGCAGCTTGTCCAGCGCGTCGGTGATGTCGCGCGCGAGGTTGGACGGATTGATATTGAACTGCTTGACGATGCGATGCAGGTCCGAATCCTGCAATTGCAGGATCTGGTGCAACCAGTGCACGAGTTCGACGTACGGGTTGCCCCGCAGCTTGCAGAACACGGTGGCGCTTTCGATGCCACGATAGGCGAGTTTGTTGAGCTTGCCGAACAACGCGCCGCGACTGATCTCTGCCATAGAACTCACCCCGTGTTTGGCGACGGCGGCATCGCCGCAGCGTCGGTGTTGATGACCAGAACCTCGACTTCTCCGATAAACGTTTTCGAACCGTATCGCTACCGCTCAAGCAACCGCCTTCAGTACGACCTGATCCGCGTCGACATCCCGGCGCGGCGATCCCATCCAGGTGGACAGGCCCATGCGGCCGGTCTTGCCGAGCCGCGTCGCGGGAACCTCCGTGCGTTCCAACACCAGTTGCACGTCCCACGCCTTTTCATCGCCGACGTACGTCTTCACCGCGGCCACCAATTGCCGCAGGGTTTCGCCGCCCGGCAGGAATTCGTTGAATCGATCCAGCGAAAGCGGGCCGATCCGCAAACGGAAGCGCTGCTGCGCGCCCCACACGTATTCGCCGAGTACCGCGGTACGGCCAAGGCTCGCGACCGCTTCCGAACGCCCGATGCGCAAATGCGCGCCCGCCGGCAGCCGCATCCAGTCGGCGACGAACTCGATCACGCGCACCGGGGCCCCGAAGAAATGCTCGACGAGTCGTTGCAGCCCTTCCGCGTTGCGCGATTGCGCCACCAGGCGGCCGGCGAAATAGCGCTTGAACTGGTCGGGCAATGCGTCGCGATGGGCGAGGCCGGGCGTGGACAATCCCACCAGCGCGCCCAGGTAAAGACTGAAGCGATCCTCGTCCGGCCGGTCGGACTGCACCGTCGGCTGCGCATCTGCCCATGCCCGGTAGAACAGGCAGGTCAGGCGATGATGGAAGACGTCCGCGAACGCATCCAGCGTCGGGTCCTTTGCACGCATCCGCTCCAGCACGTACTCGGTCAGGTGCAGCGGAAGCGGGCCATTCACGCCGAACAAGCCGAACACCAGGTTGTCCAGGCGCGGCGGCTTGCCGTCCACTCCCGGTGCGACGCGATCAATGTCCCTGGGCGCGAATGCGAGCGAAGGGGTTGAGCCCAGGCGCACCGGATCCTCAGACGGGCGCGCGGATCTCCCCAGCCGCGGGCGGTCGGGATGCGCGCACTCGATCCACCGCAGCGCCTCGAACAATTCGAAGCTCTCCGGACGCTCCTGCAACGCGCGTTGCAGCGCTACAGGATCGGGCGCTTGCCGAGCCGTGCCGGCCATCGGGCCACCTCGTTGCGTTCAAGGGTGCGCAGCGCGGTTTCGGTGAATGAATTCACCGACACGTAGCGCGCGAAGAAATGCTGCATCACCGAGCCGAGCAGGAATGCACCTGTCCCTTCGAAGGCGCCATCGTCGCAGGTCAGCGTGATCTCCAGCCCGCGCCCGAAGCTGATTGGGCCCGGCACGGGAATGCGCCGCACCACCGGTTGGGCGCGGACCGCCTTCACGCCTTCGATCTGGCGGCGTGCGCCGGCGTCGAACTCGTCGCAGTACAGCGTCAGCATTTCGCGCAACGCCGCCGCGCCCTGCTCGCCGCCCTCTCCGAGCAGCGACACATAATTGAGTTGCAGGTGGCTGATCAGCCGCCACGCCGTTTCACCGCTCGCACTGGGCGCGCGCGGCTTGGTCGGGCCGGCGACGCAACGGATTGCGGTCACGGGCGCGCCGGTATCCAGCGTGAAATCCGTGTGCGACTTCCCGATCGGCATCTGCAACGGCAGGTCGCGGTTGGTGCACAGCAACTGCATGCCCACCTGGCGCAACTGCGTGGAATACGGCGCGTCATTGGAATCCACCAGCGCGATGAAAACCTCGCTGCCCACGTAACTCGAACGCGCACCCGTGCGCCGCTGGCGATCGGACAGCAACCGCGGTTCGCGCCGGACGGTGTAGAACGCGCCACCGCCCATGTGCCACGTGCGCTGGTCGCAACCGTAGAACGGCTGGAAGCGCTGCTCGGGTTCCTGGCGATCGCCGAACCCTTCCACATTGCCGAGCGAGTGCACTTCGAAATCCATCGGCCGCGCGCGATCGGCGAGGACGTGGTATTCGGTCTTGCCCTGCTGCAGGTGGATGCGATCGGCGCGGCGCGGAAACAGGTTGATCGCCGGCGCGCAGAACAGCCGGAAATTGCCGGCGTCCACCGCGTTGTGCAGGCGCCCCACGCTGCGATCGAACAGCGCGATGATTTCGAACGTGCCACTCGGCATGCGCGCCAGCACGCGCCGCAATCCGGCGAACACCGCGAACAGGTAGCGCTCGGGACAAGCAAAGTATTCCTGCAGCAGGCGGTAGCCGCTGAACGAACGATCGCCGTACGGCAGCAGCGACTCGTCGTCGGCGAATCCCTTTTCGCGGATGTGGCTGGCGTCGAGGAATTCGCTGACCACGCCACTCTTGCACTTCGCGCGCACCACGAATCCGACAGCGTTGCCCAACAACTGCTCGTACAGGCGCTTGGGCAACTCGTCGGCGCCGGCGATGAACACCGGCAGCTCCTCGATCGGCAGCATGTTCGCCTGGGCGCCGGCAAGTACGTTGAAGCGCAAGCTCAGGCCCGCCCGCACCGTGCGGTCGTCAGGCACGGGAACTTCTGCGGCGGCAAGCGCCGCGGGCGTATCGAAATACTTGGCCTCGGCCAGTTCCAGTGGCCACAATGTCACATCGTGCGCGGTGCGATATTCGCAGGCCGTGCGCTCGTCGCGCGCGGCGATCCCGCGGAGCGCGGTCTGCCGAGCCACGGTGCATCCGGTCGCCAGCGCGCTTTCCTTCGGATCCGGATGCAACTGCACCACGGCCATGGAGGGCACCGGAGCGAGGTAGTGCGGATACACCATCTCCATGAGGTGCTGCGTGAAAACCGGATACTGCGCATCCAGCTTCAACTGGACGCGTGCAGCCAGGAACGCCAGGCCTTCGAGCAACCGCTCGACATAGGGGTCGGCGCACTCGAAGCCTTCGAGCCCGAGCCGACCCGCGATCTTGGGATATTCGCGCGCGAACTCCGCGCCCATGCCGCGGACGTGCTGCAGTTCCCGATCGAAGTAGCGGAGCAGGCGCGGATCCATGGTCGTCAACCGAAACTTTCGGCGACGTTGAAGCGGCCTGTTTCCAGATCCACGTCGGTTTTCAGATACAGGTTCATGGGAATCGGTTGCGCCCACATCTCCGAAGCAATGCTGAAGGTGAGCGAGCGACCGTCCATGCGCTGCGCGTCTGCACTCACGGTCACCTGCAAGGTCGCGGGCGTCAGGCGCGGTTCGAATGCGAGGATGGCTTCGCGCAGCTTGCGTTGCAGCACGCCCGAATCAACGCCGGAAACGGCGGCGCCGGTGAGGTCGGGAATGCCGAAGTTGATCACCGAACGCGCAACTTCCGGGTAGCTTGCAAGGGCCTCTTCTTCGCCGAGATTGACGCAGTTCAGAAGCCACGCGATGTCGCGCGCCACGCACTCGCGCAGCCGTGATGCCGAGATCACGCGCTTCTCGCGGCTCTCGACCGCCTTGTCGGGTTCATCGTCGGTCAGCCGGTCGAGCAGCGAAGGCTGCAACCGTTCCTGGGTGGTCAGCTCGGCCATGGCCGGCCCGCTCAGGCCGCGCCGAACACGATGCTGCGAACGTCCAGCAGGGGATATTCGCCGGCATCGGTGGCGAACATGCGCTGGCCGCAGCCCACGAAGAATTCCTCGCCCTGGTCGATCCATTCGGTCTTGCGCGCGAGCACCGCGTCGCCATCGGCGGATTTCTCGGAATCCGGATAACGCGTCGGCACGAAGCCCAGCGCCTCGCCACCGTTGCTCCAGGTCACCTGTACAGGCGTCCATACCTTGTCGCGAAGATCGGTCGGCTCTTCGAACTTCAGCTTCGCTATGCGTGCGAACGGCACCCAGGCGTAGCCGCCGTTGAGGATGATTTCCAGGCAGGGGCCGAACCGCGGGTCGGCGTCGGCCAGCCACTCGAAGGGCGTCCCGTCAATCTGGCCGGAAACCGCTTCGGCCTGCTCGAACGCCTGCTCGCGCAACGATAACGCCGCCGCATAATGTTGTTCCCCTGCAAGCTTCAGGGACTGGAGCTGCAGTGCCAGCCACGATTCGGGTTCGCCGATGATCGTGGGCTGGCGTTTCCCGGCGAGCACATCGGCGCGTTCGCGCTCCCCGCGCAGGGCCTGCTCGTAAGCGCTCACCATCAAGGTGTTGAGCGGATCGAGCTCGCCACTCATCTTCAACTGGTTGCCGGCGCGTTCCCATTGCCCCAGCAGCGCAAGCAGCTGGAACAGGAACACGCGCGCCTTCGCATCGGACGGGTTGCCGCGCACGCGCGCGGCCAACCCTTGCAGCGCCTCGTCCAGCCGTCCTTCCTTCAACATGTTTTCGGGTGTCATGGCTTGGACTCGAAACGGGTTTTCGAATGGCTGGAGCGAGGCTGCAATACTTCGGATCAGGCTTGCTTCAGACGCTTACCTGCTGCATGTTCCAGGTGAAGTCCTTGGTGCCGCCGTCCTTGCCACCCTTGTCGTCCTGCGGCTGGAACGAATACTTGAACTTGCCGAAATGCAGGGTGACGTTCTCGGTGAGCTTGTCCTCGCCGCCGGAACCGCCAGTGGAAACGGAGGTAACCAGCACGCCTTCGCTCAACTCCAGGGTGAGGAAGTCGGTCTGTTCGCCGGTGGCATTGGTGACGTACAGCCACGCCTGGTCCACGCGGCCGCCGGTGCAGCAGGCATTGAGCAGCGCGCTGGAGCAGCCGTCCACGTACTTGGTGATCGAGAGATCCTGCACGTGGGCCTTGCCGCCGCTGGCGGCGCCCGCGCCACTGTGCAGGTCGCCGGTGTTGCTGGCACCCCACGACCACGCCAGGATCGGCACCTCGCCCTTGTGCTTCTTGTGGTTGGAAGCCCCCTTGATCTCGACCTTGCCGGAGCCGAACTTGATATGCATGTCGAAAGCCATGAAACCTCTCCTTGATTGAGCCGATTGATGTTGACCGGCTTCGGCCGGGTGCTCCCGGCGTCGCCGTTCCCGCTGACTGAAAGCCGCTTACAGTCCTCTGCTCCGCAACTCAGGCCTTGGCCGCCGACGGCAGCCGCGACACCAGCCGCAGCGATACCGTCAAACCTTCAAGCTGGTAATGCGGCCGCAGGAAGAACTTCGACGTGTAATAACCCGGCGCGCCTTCCACCTCTTCCACCACCACTTCGGCGGCGGCGAGCGGCTTGCGGGCCTTGGTCTCCTCGCTGGAGTTGGCCGGATCGCCGTCGACGTACTGCATGATCCAGTTGGTCAGCCAGGTTTGCATGGACTCGCGGCTGCTGAAGGAACCGATCTTGTCGCGCACGATGCACTTCAGGTAATGCGCGAAGCGGCAGCAGGCGAACATGTACGGCAGCCGCGCGGCCAGCGCCGCATTGGCGGTGGCATCGGGGTTGTCGTACTCCTCGGGTTTGTTCAGAGATTGCGCGCTGATGAAGGCCGCCATGTCCGAGTTCTTGCGATGCACCAGCGGCATCAGGCCCATCTTGTCCAGCTCGGCCGAACGCCGGTCGGTGATCGCGATTTCGGTGGGGCACTTCATGTCCACGCCGCCGTCGTCGCTCGGGAACGTGTGCACCGGCAGGCCTTCGACCGCGCCGCCCGACTCGATGCCGCGGATGCGCGAGCACCAGCCGTACATCTTGAACGAGCGGTTGATGTTGACCGCCATCGCATAGGCCGCGTTCTGCCAGGTGTATTTGGACGAGTCGGCGCCGGAGGTGTCTTCCTCGAAGTCGAACTCCTCGACCGGGTCGGTCTTGGCGCCATACGGCAGGCGCGCCAGGGTGCGCGGCATGGTCAGGCCCAGGTACTTCGAGTCGTCCGATTCGCGCAGCGAACGCCATGCGGCATAGTCGGGCGTGGAGAAGATCTTGGCGAGGTCACGCGGATTGGCCAACTCGTTCCAGTTGTCCATGCCCATCAGCGTGCAGTTCGCCGCGGCCAGGAACGGCGCGTGCGCGGCGGCGGCCACCTGCGCGATGCCGCCCAGCATTTCCACGTCCTGCGGACTGTGGTCGAAATAATAGTCACCGATCAGGCAGCCGTACGGCTCGCCACCGAGCTGGCCGTATTCTTCCTCGTACATCTTTTTGAAGATCGGGCTCTGGTCCCACGCCGTACCCTTGTAACGCTTCAGCGTTTTGCCGAGTTCCTTCTTCGAGATGTTCATCACCCGGATCTTCAGCAGCTGATCCGTTTCGGTGTTGTTGACGAGGTAGTGCAGGCCACGCCAGGCGCTTTCCAGTTTCTGGAAGTCCTCGTGGTGCATGACCAGGTTGAGCTGCTCGGAGATCTTGCGGTCGAGCTCTGCGACGTAGGCGTTGATCGTCTGCGTGACATCGTCGGAAACGATGTCCGACTTCTGCAGCACCTGCTCCGCCAGCGTGCGAACGGCGGACTCGACTTCCTCGCGGGCGCGTTCGCTCTTGGGTTTGAATTCCCTGTTGAGCAGCGAGGCAAAATCGCCGGATTCCGCGGTCTGCGTCGCCGGCGCGCCTTTTTCGAGCACTGTCTCTGCCATGGCTGCTTACTCCTTGGTCTCTTCCGGTTTCGGCGCGGATACCAGCGACTGCAACAGCGCCGGGTCGTTGATCGCCTGCGCGATCAACTTCTCCGCGCCGGCCTTGCCGTCGAGATAAGTGGCCAGGTTGGACAACTGGGTGCGCGCTTCCAGCAGCTTCTGCAGCGCGCCCACCTTGCGGGCGACCGCCGCAGGCGAGAAATCGTCCATGCTCTCGAAGGTGACGTCCACGTTGAGGTTGCCTTCGCCAGTCAGCGTATTCGGCACGGCGAAGGAGACGCGCGGCTTCATGGATTGCAGGCGACTGTCGAAGTTGTCCACGTCAATTTCGAGTGCCTTGCGATCCTCGATCGCCGGCAACTCGGCATTGTTGGCGCCGGACAGGTCCGACATCACGCCCATCACGAAGGGCACCTGCACCTTCTTCTGCGCGCCATACACCTCTACGTCATATTCGATCTGCACACGGGGCGCGCGGTTGCGCGCAATGAACTTCTGACTGCTCTGCTTGGCCATACCGCGCCTCCTAAGGGATAGAGACATGACGGGTGGCCCACCGGCCACCGCGTTGCAATGCGCGACGATGCTCCGGCGCGATCCGTGCGCGCTCCGCCGTCACGGCGGCGCGGGTCGATGGGTCGGTCCATCGCGGCGTGCGCATGCACACCGGTCTCCGTCGCCTGCCGCGACGAAATGGACCCTTGGTCCCCCCTTGGTGCGTCCCGGCACCGAGCGCTTCCTGCGGCTGTTCGACCTGCGGTTGAAGCGAACCACACCACTGCCGCCGCGCCGCACCGGTACCCCTCTGGTGTCGGTGAACGCAACCGGCCCGAACAAAGAACGAGAGCGAACCCTACCCCCGTGGTTCCATGAATGTCAACAAATGCGAACAGTTTCACACCGGACGCGCGCCACAGCGTAGTAGCCGACGGCCCGACTGCTGGATTTCTGCCTGCGGGGGACGAAAAAAAGCCGGGACTGGCCCGGCTTCCTCACCCGATGCGCTCCGCCGTGCGAGTCATGGCACGGCATCGCACGTGTCGGTGGTGGCGAGATCCTGCACGGTGATCCGGCCGGACGCGTCCACGCGCACGTACTTGCCCGGCACCCTCTGGGAGTTGGTGCCCAGCGCGTCACTGGCGCTGGTCTTCGCACAGACCACTATATTGGTCGTCGTGCCCCCCGCACCGATCACGGCGCCGCGCTGGTCGAAGGCAATGACCCCCGCGCTGGTCCCGCCGAACGAACGGATGCTGACGCCATTTTGCGCATCCACCACGCGCAGCAGTTCGTCCTTGGTCGCGCTGTAACTCGGCGTGCCGCTGAGGGTACTGTCGCGCCAGATCATCCAGCCGCCTTCGAACTTGGTGTCATTGGGCGTGCAAGCCGTACCGCTGGTGCTGCCGCACAGTGCCGTGGGATAGCGGCGGCTGACCGCCTCGTTGCGTGCGTACTGCAAGGCTGCCAGTACCTGGTTGGCCTGCGAGGTGGCCGCATTCCGATGCATGAAGTCGCGGAAGTTCGGCCAGGCGATCGCGGTCAGGATCGCCACCACGAGGACGGTGATCATCAATTCGACGAGGCTGAAACCACGATGGCGGGACAATGACATGGGGCTCGCCTACTTGGCCGGTGAACAATAAAGCGTGACCTGCTTCTGCGCATCGGCCAGTGCCTGCTCGCGCTGCTGCGAATCGAGTGCTCGCGCCTTGTCGGGATCGCCACTCTTCACCACCATGCGGCGGCCCTGCAAATTCGCCACGTTCTGCTGCGCGGCCTTGCAGTTTGCGCTGACCGCCTCCTTGTTGGCGGATTGCAGGGCAGCCTGTTGTGATTGCGCCTGCGCTTTCTGCTCAGGCGTTTGCGGCGCGGAACCCGTGCCCGGCAACGGCGGCGTGGGCGCGCCGTCGTCGACATATACGGATTTTGACGTGCGATCCGGCGGCGGAGTCTGCGAGTAGTGCACCGTGCCTTGCGCGTCGGTCCACTTGTAGTAATCGCCCGCCTGTGCGACCACACACGCGGCGAGCAGCAGCGGAATCATCGCGGCGACACGGATGCGCATCTCAGCTTCCCCAGCAGCGTTTGGTATTGGAGGGATCGCCCGAGGCAGCCTTCTGGCCAGCGCGGTTGAGGGTCAGCGTGCCACACTGACCATCTTGGGCGGCCTGCGCGCCGCCCGGAGCTGCCTGCAGCGTGTAATTGGTGCTGCTCGCAGAAGGGATGGTGATCGTGTAATAGCGGGAATCCGAGCAACTATCCACGCAATACGGGCTGGCAGTGATACCGAGATCCGAGAGCGTCTTGGTGTACTTGTTGTTGCTGTAGAAGAAGCGCTCCTCCATGCCGGCCAGGTTCATCAATCCCTGCGTCGCCTTGGTGCGCGCCGCACGGGTGATGTAGTTCTGGTAAGCGGGAATCGCGACCGCGGCGAGGATGCCGATCACCAGCACCACGATCATCAGTTCGATCAGGGTAAAACCGTGTCTCTTCACGAACGTTTCCCTCATTTATCCAGCGGCTCGCGCCAGGACACCTCGCCGCTGGTCACCGGGAACAGCGATGCGACCTTCTGGCAGATGATGGCGCCCGTGGAAGTCTGGGTGCAAGCCGTAATTGTCTTGGAATTGCTCTGGTTGCCAGCCCCTGCGTGCAAGCTAGGCGAGGAAGGCAGGCCCGGGCCAAGGCTGATCGACGTATTGCCGGTCCCGTTCGCCGCCGCGCCGAAAGCGCTGTTGGTGGAGAACGCCGACGGATTGGCCGTGCCGGTCTCGTAGTCGGTCGCGAATTCGCGGCCGGTGCCGAGGCTGCTGCAACTGTCGGAGCCTGGCGTATAGGCATTGGTGATCAGCACACCACCCAGCAGCGCCTGCGCGCTGATCACGCGCTCGGAAGGCGTCGTCCCGGGCGCGTTGAGCTTCAGGTAAAACCCGGCATAGCCACCTTTCGCCTTGGACGTGGAGAACAGGTTCTGCAAGTCCGTGAATGTGGCAACGGACGAAGACGGCCCATTGACGAGGTTCCCGACCGCAGAGCAGGTGCCGGTGACCACGGTCACGCACACGCCGATGTTCGTCACGTCCAGCAGGTCGCCCTGTGCGAGCGGCAGGCTGAAATCGCTCTGTATGTCGCCGCTGGGCAGAAGATCCGGATCGATCATGCCGAGGATCTGCTGCTGCCCAGTGCTCGACAGGTCGCTGGTATCCAGCAGGCGGCCGGTGCCGGCGTAAACCTCGGGCGCACTGCGGCTGTCCAGGCCCAGTGATGGCCGGATCGTGATCGGCAACTTGGCGTCGTACATCAGCTCCGGCGTCCAGTTGCAGGTTCCGCCGCTGCAGGAAAGCGGGGTCTCGCCGATCTTCAGCTTCCACAACGAACCGGTGTAATTGCGCGGCGTGTCGGACTGGTCGTCGCGCACGCTGCCGAAGTACAGCGCTTCGGCGAATTCGTTGAGGTTGAAGTCGCTGGCGATCAGGTCGCCGGCGAAACTGTTCTTGCCCTGCGCCACCGCACCACCGTTGGACATATCGAAGGTGCCGGCGGGCGCGCCACTGGCCCCGGTGCAACTGCTGCCGCCATCGCCGGCCTGGCAGGCAAGCGCGGCCAGATCGTAGGCATAGACACGCAACGCAGCGGTGGACGTGACCTTGTCCTGCGCAACCGAAGTCGGGCCCGAGCCGATGAACAGCACGAACTGGCTGGGCACGCTGGAGGTCGGATCGCGCATCACTGCGAATGCAGGTTCGGAAGTGGTGTAGCTCTGCGAGCCAAGCGTACTGGTCGTGCTGCCACCGCTGGTGGAAGCCGTGCCGCCCACGCTGGATGCAGGCGTCAACTCCGCAAGCAGCACCGGAGCCTTTTCGGGATCGGTCACATCCAGCACCACGTACGCGGAGAAGGATTCCTTCCAGGTGCAGTTGGTGGCGGTAGTGCCGTCGCATTTGGCGCCGGTGGGATCCCAATTCTTGCTCGGATCAATCGCCACCGGCACCTTGATATCGCCGCCCCCGAGGCGGAACGGCACGACCAGCACGGTGCCCCAGCCGTACGGATGGCACATACCGGTACCGCTGAAGCTGCTGCAATCGCCATCGTCGTGGAAGACCTTGGCGTCGGTCGCCACCGGCGAACCGTCCACGTAAAACACGTGGGTGTATCCGGTGCTGGTCAGCCAGCGCAGGTGCGCCAGCAGGTTGCCGGGCGCGTAAGCCCAGAGTTCGCTGCCCACCGGATCTGCGGTGTACGAGGTGTTCGCCGAGCAAGTCGTCGTGCCCCCACTGGTGCTGCAAGAATTGTGCGGCTGCAGGTAAATGGCATGGTTGGCAGCGTCATAGAAACCGCCGTTGATGGCATGCAGCAATCCATCATCGGCGCCGACGTAGACAACCTGCCTGCGGTCACGATACTTCGCCTTGAAAGTGGCATAGCTCTTGTCGCCGTAGATCTGGTCGTAGGCCTCGGCGGGAGCGCCGACCACCAGCGGCGTGGAGTCCACGATGTCGCCGAGCCGGAGGGTGATGTCCGTGCCCTGCGAAGGCATGCCCGGTGTGGCGCACCCCGCGAGGTTCAACGTGGCGCAATCGAACGAGAGCGTGCGCCCGCGCATGCCCGAAACCTCGACGCCGCGGATCCAGTTGACGATGTTCTGCGCTTCGGTAGCGTTGTCGGTGTTGAGGAAGCCGTAGTTGCCGGTCGTCGTCGTGGTAGTGACCTTGTTCTTCCCACTGCCGGTCGTAGTAGTGGTGACCGCGCCACAGAACCCATTGGTTGAGGCGGTGCAGCTAATACCGCTGTTCCAGGCGAAATCCATCTGCTCGCCCGGATCCACCACGCCATTCTTGTTCCTGTCGATCCAGGTCGTGATGTAACGGCCCGTATTCGCATTGGCCGTGTAGCTGCGCTGGGTCGCAAGCCCCTTGCCGTAAGTCGTGGTCGGTCCGGACCACAGCTGCTGTTCGGCATTCCACACGATCGGCAACTTGGAAAGCGGATAGGTGCTGCAGGTGACCGTCGAGGTATCGGTCGGATCGAATTTGCTGGGGTCGAAAGTCGTCTCGTCGACCGGAATGCATTCCTGGAATTCCGGCTGATTGGTGGACGGGTCGGTGGTGAACACCGCGATCGGATCCACCGTGTAATCGGACGAGAGCGCGCAGCCACTGGAGCAACTGGCCGGGCTGGCGACCGTCCCGTTCTCGCGCAACAAGCCGTACGCATCCACCCACAGCGTATCGAGCGAGCCGGTCCACGCCACCGTACGCGGCGGCGTCTGGGTGTCGGACAACGAAGACTGGTAAGTGGCGCGGTACGCCACGCCGATGCCGTTGACGTGATTGGCCACCACGGCTGCCGCGGTACCGGAACCGGAACGCTGCAGGATCGCATTGAAGGTGCGGGTCAGGCTGTTGAGCAACTGGGTCGGATTGCGCACCAGGAAGTAATTGTCGGGCACGCCATCCGCGCCGGGCGCGCCGGTGAAGTTGTTCTGGCTGTCCCATTCCGCCTGGAGGTCGGGCTTCTTGTTGTTGTTCTGGTCGATGAAGCCGCCGTACTTCGCCGCGAACCATAGCGGGTTCTGCAACGGCACCTGTTCGGAAGGACCCGTGGTGAGCTTTTCCACCTCAGGAGGATTCCAGCTCGTCGCGCCGCCAATACTGCCGGCGAGCAGGCTGCCATCCGTGCCACCGGGCCGCAGCACGGTGAATTTGGCCGCCTGCCCTGTCGCATTGTTGGCGCCACCCATGGTGAAGCCGATTTGCAGCGCATTGCCAGCGTAGGCGGCGATCGCCTCGGTACGCACCAGCATCGTCTGGTCGCCAAGCGAGCCAAGGCTTCCTCCAGATGAATTGCACGCACTTGATCCGCTCGCACCCAGACAGATGTCCGGCACGGGACTCTTGGTCCCGCTCGTCGGGTTGTTCGGACTCACGTAAGTACAGGCGCTGCCCCGGCAGTAGCTCAGCAGTTCGATCACGTCCTGGTCATGATCGTTACCCCACTGCGAATCTTCCCAGACGATCTCGAAGCTGCCGCTGGTCTGGCGGACGACACCGTCCGCGTCCGTGCTGTACTGCGCGGGCATGCCGAAGGTATGGCACGGATTGGTGGATGTGCCGCAGGTGCCGCTGCCGGAACTGCTTGGCGTCTGTTGCTGCACGACCTGCAACCATGCCTTTTCGGACAGGTTCGAGGACATGAGCAAGCTGCCCTTCCCGGTTCCATCGGGATTGCCGAGGCTCGTGAGGATGAGATTTCCCAGATAGCAACTCCTCCAACCACTCGAACTGTTCAATGCCGCGCCGCCATTGTTGTTGGCTTGGCAGGAAGGCGTCACCGAGATCCGGTCGTATGTGCTGCTGCTCGTTTTTACACCGACCTCGAAGGTCGGCATGGATTCCGCCAGGGCGATCGCGTAGGTCGCCACCTTGTTCATGGCACCCGCCGGCTTGGTCAGGTCGGGGCGCATGTCGGTGGTCCACGCCTCGTAGGCCAGACCGGCCATCTGGTAGCCACCTTCCAGCGAAGGCGTGTCGGGGCAGATGCCGAAGGTCTGGTTGAGGTCGGTGATCTCGTACGGCGAGCAAACGTCCTGATAGGTCGTGGAAGTCAGCGCGCCTTCGCGACCAACCAGGTACTTCAACGGTGCACCGGAACCGGTCTTGGTATCCAGTCCTTCCATTTGGCCAACCAGGGTGGTCGCCGGGCCGGCCTCGAGGTTCAAGTTGACCGTGGGGATTTCATCGCTGTCGAACGAATCCAGGCCGGTGCTGATCACCACGATGCTGCACTGCGCGCAATACGCATTGCCGCCATTCTTGGGGCTGCGGTACGGATCAAGCCAGGTCTTCATGACCGGCAACCCCAGCAGCGATGCGCCGCCGGTGTTGCTCTCGTCGATCATCGCCGCGGTGGGCGTGTCGCCACCGGCCGCATTCGCCCCCTTGATGTAGCGCAAGGCTTCGGCATACATCTCCGCCAGCGGATTGCCGGAGTCCTTGCACTGGTAGGCAGTGGTAGAACCACCGGAACCATCCGGATCCAGGATATGTCCATTGGCGCCACTGACGTCACGCTGCAGGATGCCGTAGGTCGGGCAATCGCCCGACACGGGCGAACGGCTGCCGTAATCGTCGTTGTTCGGGTTCCACGAGGTGATCCGGAACCGGCTCAAGGTATTGATGATGCCCTCGTAGCCGTCGACCTGGTTGCAGAACTGGCCGGTAGTGAGGTTCACCTCGTCCACCTTGCCGACCGCGGGCTCGTAATCGCAAGCGGTACTGGAGCTGTTGCCCGCGAACAGGCCGATGTCGCGGCGCAGGACGCCGCCATCGCGCGGCTTGAAATAGGAACCGGAAAGCAGGCCGAAACGGAGCGAGCCGTTCTCGCCATAGCGTTGCAGCAGGCCGGCCGGCTTGTAGTGCTGGATCACCGTGCCGGTGCTGGAAGTCTGGTCGTACTCGCGACAGAAGGATTCGAGATAGGTGGTGTTGTCGCAGACGTCCACGCGCGCGGTCAAGACGGCCAGCTTGTCGGTCGCGGAAGATGCGTCATCGAGGGGGTTGAGATCGGCCGGAGTCCCGTATTTGGCCGTGGCGTCCTCGCGCCACATGCACTGCTCGCGCGCGGTCGCCGACCACGTGTAGTAAGCACCCTTGGCTACGCGTATCTGCGGCTCGCTGGTGGTCGTCGGCGAGGTGTTGCACATCGAAATCGGGTAGCTGGTGTACGGCGTGTACTTGTTGATATCGCTGCCGGTGTACACCTTGACCCACGAGTGCAGGTCATCGGGAATATAGGAGCGCTCCAGGATGGTCTGGTCCGGGCTGACGGTGTCCACCACGCGGTTGCCGCCATACATAACGTAGCGCAGCACGTCTATGCGGCTCATCGCCACCCAGTTCATGAAGTTGCCGCTGAACGTGGTGCCGCCGCACTGATGATTGGTCGCGGCAGCCGAAGCCTTGAACGCGCCCGCGCCGTTCTTCCCACTCACCGCAACAGTGGAATCGTAGCTGTAGCAGATGTTCGGGTCGAAATACCCGGCATACGAGTAGCTGTTGTTGTAGGTGGTATCCGGAATGCCGTTGTTGGTGAGATCGGTGTAATCGGTATACGCCTTGATGTAGAGCTGTTCGTCGCGCGACATCACCAGCATCACCAGCGGCGGCACGCTGCCGGTGTTCTGCAGCGGATACAAGGTCGGCTGGGCGTTGGGGTTGGAAGTGATGGCCGCACGGCCCATCACCGCGAACAGCAACGGAGCGGCCACCAGTGCCCAAACGCCGGCGAGCAACACGCTCCTCAACCCGGGCTTCCTGATTCGAAACGGTCCGATTGACATGATCGTTCTCGCTTTGCGTTGCCGGGCTACCTGGCCACGGCGCGGTATTGGGCGATGGTGACCGCGCGGCCATTGCTGCCGTCATCCGGCGACAGGCCCACGCTTTGCACCTCGAAGAATTTGGCGAAGCCGCCGCCGGCGATGGACACGCCCAGGCCGCGATAACCGGCGGCCTGGGCCGTCCCGGAGCCCTGGTTCGCGGCCACGCCGTCCGGGATCACCGATATCTTGGAGGCGATCTTCCCGATGCCGTTGGGATTGTTCTGGGTGAGAACCAGGTCCGTCACCCAAGTGCTGGGGTCGTAGGGCTCCTCGCCTGTATCCAGCGAGCCGGTGATCTGCTTCGGCGGATTGGATGCGGCCGTGAGCCCGGCCTTGAACATGGTCAACGCCGCGCAGGTGCTCTGGCCGTTGCAGGCGATGGTCCAATCGAAATCGTTGTCGGGCACGCTGCCGCCCCAGCTCACCGGCCAGCCGCCGTTGAAGAAGTTGGAATCCAGGAACGGACCCACCACGCCGCGCATGGAATCCGACATCTGGAACGCTTCCTCATGGCGCGCCACGTTGGTGGCCATGCGCATTTCCAGGAAGGTGCTTTGCATCGCGATCACCGCCACCAGCGAAAGCACGACCAGGAAGATCAACCCCACGAACAGCGCGATGCCACGCTGGCGCGAGGGCATGGGGAACGCACGGAAACGAGGGCTGGTTGGAATTCGCATGATCAGATCTGCCGGATGATGTTGCGCAACTGCACCACCGCATTCATCTCCGCGCGGGTGTACTGCTGGGGTTTGTCGCCGAGCGAAGTATTGACGTTGAACCCGGTGCAACCGCTAAGGATTGAGGCGGTGCCATCGGCCGCAACCTTGTATTCGCAGTCGTTGGACAGGCGCAGCGGATAATTTGCGTTGGTGACGTCGTTGCTCTGGCTGTCGAACGGGTGCGGCACCGCCGTGTCGCGGGTCTGCGAACGCAACACGTAGCCGATGCGCACCGAGATCACATTGGCCCAGTCGCTTGCGGCCATGGCGCTGGCGTTTTCGTATTTCACCGGCACGGGGTTCTTGTTCGGGTCGGACGGATCGCGCAGGCCGTATTCGAACTGCAACTGCTCGACGCCTTCCACCACCGGTTCGTTGATCAGCGTGCCCGTGCTGTCCAGCCGCATGCGCATCAGCGTGGGAATCGGATGGCCACCGTCCGAGCCGGGACCGCAATCGGTTGCACCACCCAGATCGCTGCATGGGCGCAGGTAATACATCTCGATGGCATACGGATAGATGTAAGAGCCTTCCTGCGGCGCGCCTGCACCATCGGTGAACGGCAACTGCTTGAGGTAGTTCCCCGCGAACAGCACGCCGTAGTTGCCCGCGCGCGTTTCCAGATAGATCTGCTTGGCATTGAGCGTCGGCACGGTCGCTGCCGACCACGGCACAGCGTCCGTGTCCGCATAACGCACCACCAGCACATCACTGCCGGCAACATAGTTGGCCGCATCCACACAACCCGCGATCGGGAAGGCAGCGGCGCCGTCATAACCATAGACGGAATCGCTGACATCCAGCGCCCATGCCGCGTTGCAGCTTCCATTGGTCCCGGCCACGGCCGGAGTGCCGATGATCTGATTCGGGTACACGCCACCCCAGAAGCTCGCCTGGCGCAGCGACCAGCCGATGCGATCCATGGCGAAGCGCATGTTCTGCTGGTTGTAGTTGTTGGCTTCCTGCAGGTGATAGGCCTGCCGGTTGGCCATCAGCACGTTGATCAGTCCGGCCACGACCAGCGCGCCGAGCACGATCGCGATCATCAGCTCGATCAGCGAAAAGCCGGCCCGATGCGCGCGCGACATGACGGATTGGGTACGCATGGAGGTCATCCGCCGGCCCTCGGCACGAACACGAAGCTGTCGGTCTCGCTGCCATTGCCCACGATGCCCAGCCCGTTCCACTGCACTTTGATCGTGTAGGTGCCGTCGCCGTTGCTGAGCACCTGCCCCATCACGGCCGAAGTACTGGCACTGGCCGGCAGCGATGCCTGCATCTGGGTGAGCCACGCATTGATGTCATTGTTGGCAACCTGCGCGGGCGTGCAGGCCGTGGAGGAACAATCGGTATAGGAAGGCTTGCCGCCACTGGTCCAGACGTAATCGCCCGCGGTAACGCCGGTCGGATTGGCCTGCATGCGATCGGCGAGACTGCGCGCCTGCAGCACCGCCACGCTCCGCGCGGCCGAATCCTTGGTGAAATTGGCACCCTTCAACTGCATCAACGCCAGGCCGAGCAGTCCTAGGCTGAACACCACGATCGCGACCAGAACTTCGATCATGGACACGCCGCGCGCGCCGCGCGGCGACACGAAACGGATCATTGTTTTGGCTCCCCGCTACGCATGCGCCCTTGTCCCCATTTGCGCACGGTGCAGGATGGCCGCGAACGCGGCCGGCGCCAAGCGCAAGGCGACGAGTGGCCCAGAGTAGCCGATGAGCGGCACGGGATCCGGAAATGGCGCACAGAGCCGGCCAATCAACCGCCAGCGGGAAACTCCAACCAAGCCGGCTGTTGTTGAACAGTGCGGCCATGGATGGCCGCTGTTGGTCTGGATCATGCGGCCAACGACAACATGCACCGAATAGTCAGGCAACAGCAATCACGGACGATTGCACGAAGATGGTGCCGTTGAGAGGAGTCGAACCTCCGACCAAAGAGCGGCCGGGCGGCTTCGAATTTTGCGGCGGACGTTTGTGTTCCGGACGGAACGCCGCATCGAAGAAGATGGTGCCGTTGAGAGGAGTCGAACCTCCGACCAAAGAGCGGCCGGACGGCTTCGATTTTGCGCCGGACGTTTGTGTTCCGGACGGAACGCCGCTTCGAAGAAGATGGTGCCGTTGAGAGGAGTCGAACCTCCGACCTACTGATTACGAATCAGTTGCTCTACCAACTGAGCTACAACGGCACGGATACCCGGCGGCGAACGGGAAAGTTTAGAGGCCGCCCCGCTCCGGCGCAACGCGCAATTCCTTCGGCAGGGCGAAGGTCACGTCCTCCGGTTCGCCGTGCAGTTCACGCGCGGAGGTCGCGCCCAGCTCGCGCAGGTGCGCGATCACCTCGCGCACCAGTTGCTCGGGCGCGGAGGCGCCGGCGGTCACGCCGATCTTCTGCACGCCTTCCAGCCACGCGCAATCGATGCTCTCGGGACCGTCGATCAGGAACGCCCGCACGCCCTGCTTTTCGGCCAGCTCGCGCAGGCGATTGGAATTGGAGCTGTTGCGCGAACCGACGACCAGCACAAGATCGGACTCGTCCGCGAGTTCGCGTACCGCGTCCTGACGATTCTGGGTGGCGTAGCAGATGTCGTCCTTGCGCGGGCCTTCGATCGCCGGGAATTTTTCGCGCAGCGCGGCGATGATGGCTTTCGTATCGTCCACCGAAAGCGTGGTCTGGGTGACGTAAGCGATGCGCTCGGGATGTTCTACTTCCAGCGCGGCGACGTCTTCCAGCTTCTCGACGAGATGGATCGCGCCTTCGTTGCGCGCGTCCCACTGACCCATCGTGCCTTCCACTTCCGGATGGCCGGCGTGGCCGATCAGCACCACGTCGCGGCCTTGCCGGCCCTGGCGCGCGACTTCCATGTGCACCTTGGTCACCAGCGGGCAGGTCGCATCGAATACTTTCAGTCCGCGCAGCACCGCTTCTTCGCGCACCGCCTGCGAGACACCGTGCGCGCTGAAAATGACCGTCGCGCCGTCGGGCACCTCGGCGAGTTCGTCCACGAACACCGCGCCCTTGCGCTTCAGCCCTTCCACCACGTAGCGGTTGTGCACCACTTCGTGGCGTACATGGATCGGCGCGCCGTAGCTCTCCAGCGCGCGTTCGACGATCGCGATCGCGCGGTCGACGCCGGCGCAGAAGCCGCGCGGATTGGCGAGGATGATTTCCACGCGTCAATTATCCCGCTGCGGCGTGCGGACAAACAGACCGGTCACGATCAACGCGATCGCGCCGACGCAGATCGCGGAATCCGCCACGTTGAACGCCGGCCACGACCACGCGCGCCAGTAGACCTGGATGAAATCGGTGACCTGCCCGCGCAGGACACGGTCAATGAGATTGCCGATCGCGCCGCCCACGATCAGCGCCAGCGGCAGCGCGGTCCGCCACTCGCCGCGATCCGTGCGCGCCAGCCAGACGATCAGCGCGATGCACACGAGCACTGCCAGCGCGCCGAACAGCCAGACCTGCCAGCCCGAACCCCCGGCGAGGAACGAGAACGCCGCGCCGGTGTTGAAGGCCAGCGTCCAGTTCAGCACGTGCGGAATCACCACGTGCGGCATGTACGGCACGAGCTTCTGCAGCACCAGCCACTTGGTGCCTTGGTCGAGCGCGATGATGAGGGCTGACACGATCAGCCAGGGAAGTGCGTTGGGTTTGGGGGACCGGATCATTTGAATGGGTACCTGCTCTTCCCCTCTCCCTTCGGAAAGCGCCATCCATGGCCAAGAGCTCCATAGTGGCGCGCAGCGCCGGGTGAGGGTTCGGTTTTGGAGGGACAGGTTCGAGAATGCCGAACCCTCACCCCTGCCCCTCTCCCGGAGGGAGAGGGGTTCAAAACCACCGCCGCGTTTCGCCGCTGCCGCGACCTTCGTACGCTTCGACGTTTTCCACGCAGCGGCCGCACAACTCGGGGTGCTCGGCATTCGCGCCGACATCGTCGCGATGATGCCAACAGCGCACGCACTTCGGCGCATCGCTCACGTTGGCGGCAACGTACACGTCCGCGCCTTCCAGTTCGGTCAGCACGGCGCCTTCCGGTTGCGCGCCGCGATCCAGCCGCAGATCCGAAACGATGAAGAAGAAGCGCAGCTCGTCGGCAACATGGTGGTAGCGCTCCACGACCGCCGGATCGGCATGGATCGAGAGCTTCGCATCCAGCGACGAGCCGATCTGGCCGTCCTTGCGCATGCCTTCCAGCACCCGCGACGCCGCCTCGCGGATGCCGAGCAGGTCGCTCCACCAGCGGCGCTGGTCCGGCGAGCCCTGCGTCGCCGCCAGCCCGTCGTACCAGGTGTGGAACAACACCGACGCGTCGCGTTCGACCACCTTGCCGCCGAGCACCATCGTGCGCGGCATGTGCTGCCAGATTTCTTCCGAAGTGAAACTGAGCAGCGGCGCCAGCCAGCGCACCATCGCTTCCAGGATGCGGTACATCGCGCCCTGCGCGCTGCGCCGGCCGTGGCTGTCCAGCGGCATCGTGTAGAGCCGGTCCTTGGTGATGTCGAGATACAGCGCGCCCATTTCGTTGGTGCAGAAGTTCTGCACGCGCTGCACGATTTCCGGAAAATCGTATTTCGCATAGGCCGCGATCACGGCCCGCTGCACGTCGTGCGCGCACTGCACCGCCCACTGATCCAGCAACAGGCATTGTTCCACCGGCAACAGGTGTTGCGCCGGATCGAAGCCGTCCAGGTTGCCCAGTAGGAAGCGCGCGGTGTTGCGGATGCGCCGGTACGAATCGGCCACGCGCTTCAGGATCTCGTCCGACAGCGCCATCTCGTTGCGGTAATCGGCCGAGGCGATCCATAGGCGCAGGATGTCCGCGCCGTACTGCTTCATCACGGCCTGCGGTTCGATGCCGTTGCCGAGCGACTTCGACATCTTGCGGCCGGCCGCGTCCACGGTGAAGCCGTGCGTCAGCACTTCGTCGAACGGCGCGTGGCCGTGCATCGCGCAGCTGGTGAGCAGGGACGACTGGAACCAGCCGCGATGCTGGTCCGAGCCTTCCAGGTAGATAACCTGGTCGCCCGGTTTGCGCGCCAGCTCGGCACGTTGATCCAGCACGCAGAAATGCGACGTGCCGGAATCGAACCACACATCGAGGATGTCGGTGACCTTGTCGTAATCCTTCGCCTCGTCGCCGAGCAATTCGGAAGGATCGAGCGCGTACCACGCATCCACGCCGTCCTTCTCGACGCGTTGCGCGACCTGCTCCAGCAACTCCACGCTGCGCGGATGCGGTTCGTGCGTGAGTTTGTGCACGAACAACGCGATCGGCACGCCCCAGGTGCGCTGGCGCGAGATGCACCAGTCCGGCCGACCTTCCACCATGCCGGCGATGCGCTCCTCGCCCCATGACGGGTAGAACGTCACGTCGTTGCGGATCGCGCGCATCGAACTCTCGCGCAGGCCCGCGCGCTCCATGCCGATGAACCACTGCGGCGTGGTGCGGAACGCGATCGGCGTGCGGTGCCGCCAGCAATGCGGATAGCTGTGCGTGATCTTGGCCGCGTGCAGCAGCACGCCGCGCTCACGCAGCAACTCGATGATCGAATCGTTGGCTTTCCAGATGTGCTGGCCTTCGAAGATCGGCGTGCCCGGCAGATACACGCCGTTGGCGCCGACCGGATTCAGCACGTTTGCCGGCGTGTTCTCGACCAATCCGTATTTCTGGCCGACCACGAAGTCATCCGCGCCGTGGCCCGGCGCGGTGTGCACGGCACCGGTGCCCTCTTCCGCCGACACGTGCTCGCCGAGGATAAGCGGGATTTCGCGATCGTAGAAAGGATGCTTCAAGCCCCTCTCCCGCCGGGAGAGGGGTTGGGGTGAGGGTTCGGTATCGCCGCGAGTCTTCGCTCCGCCCGAACCCTCACCCGCCCTTCGGGCACCCTCTCCCGGAGGGAGAGGGGAAAAGCTGGCCAGCAACTCGCCCCGCGCGCGCCCGAGGACTTTCACTTCCTCGACGCCGTACCGCGCCAGCGCCTTGTCGGCCAGCGTTTCGGCCAGCACCAGCAACACGCGCTTGCCGCCGCGCTCCGGGCCTTCCACCAGCACGTATTCGAGTTGCGGGCCGAGCGTGACCGCCAGGCTCGCCGGCAACGTCCAGGGCGTGGTCGTCCAGATCGGCACCGCGACGATATCGTTGTCGCTCACCTGCACGCCGAATTTCGCGGCGAGCGCCTTCGGATCGAGCGCGTCGTAGGCAACGTCAATCGCCGGCGAGTGCTTGTCGGCGTATTCGATCTCCGCCTCCGCCAGCGCGGAACCACAATCGAAACACCAGTGCACCGGCTTGAAGCCGCGCACGATGTGCCCGTTGGCGTACACCTTGCCGAGCGCGCGCAGGATGTCGGCTTCGTACTTCAAATCCATCGTGCGATAGGGGTGCTCCCAGTCGCCGAGCACGCCCAGCCGCTTGAAGTCCTTGCGCTGCAAATCAATCTGCGCGTTGGCGTAATCCCGGCACAGCTTGCGGAATTCCGCGGCATCCACTTTCTGGCCGACCTTGCCGACCTTCTTCTCGACCGCGATCTCGATCGGCAGGCCGTGGCAATCCCAGCCCGGAATGTAGGGCGAACGAAAGCCCGCCATCAACTTGGAACGCACCACGACGTCTTTCAGGATCTTGTTGACCGCGTGACCGAGGTGGATCGCACCATTCGCGTACGGCGGGCCGTCGTGCAGGATGAACGCGTGCCCGCGCCGCGCGGTGTGCGCCTGCAACTGCGCGTAGCGATCCTGCGCTTCCCATTCGGCCAGCATCTTCGGCTCGCGCTGGGCGAGGTCCGCCTTCATCGCGAAGCCGGTCCTGGGAAGGTTGATGGTGGGTTTGTAGTCCATGCGGGAATCGGGAAGTTGGAAGTTGGAACTTGCAAAAGCGAACAAACCTCGTCGTCATTCCGGGGCCGTTCGCGGCCTCATTGCGAACGGAACCCGGAATCCATTTTGATTTTCAGTGGATATCGAACCCGCTTCGCGAACGCCGAGCCGACAATCACCACGTCAACGCGGCGCATGTGTCGCGCGCAGGCGCGCTCCTACAGGTTTCGCCGGAACCACATTCAATATCTCACGTGCCTCGGCCGCATCCCGATCCATCTGCGCCTTCAGCGCATCCAGACCGGCGAACTTCTCCTCATCGCGCAGCCTGGCGACGAACTCCACTTCGATGCGGCGCCCATACAGGTCGCCACCGAAATCGAACAGGTGCGCTTCCAGCAGCGGCTCGCGGCCATCGAACATCGGACGCACGCCGAGGCTTGCCACGCCCGGCATCGGCTGCGCATCCACGCCATGAATCAGAACCGCAAAGATACCTTGCACCGGCGACGCGCGCCTGCCGAGGCGAATATTGGCCGTCGGGTAGCCGAGCTGGTGACCGACGCGGTTGCCATGCACCACGCGACCTCCGATGGTGAACGGCCGGCCGAGCAGGCGCGCGGCCTGCGCGAATTCACCCGCGGCGAGCAGCTCGCGGATGCGCGTGGCGGACACACGCCCGCCCTCTTCCGCTTCGACCGCTGCCAGCGTGCGCACCTCGAACCCGAGTTCGCGCCCGAGCGTTTGCAGCAGCGCGACATCGCCCGCGCGGCGATGACCGAAACGGAAATCCGCACCGACCCAGACCTCGCGCGCATTCATCCGCTGCACGAGAACCTTGCGCACGAAGTCTTCCGCACTCATTGCTGCCAGCGTGGCGTCGAAGCGCAGCAGCAAAAGCAGTTCGATGCCCGCACCGCGAAAGCCGCACAGCTTCTCGCGCAACGAGGACAGGCGCGGAAGCGGCGAGCGCGAAAAGAATGCGCGCGGCAGCGGTTCGAAACTCACCACCGCGGGGGTCAGCCCGCGCGCTTCCGCGCGCTCGCGCACGCGGCGCAGCAGCGCGGCATGGCCGCGATGCAGACCGTCGAACGCGCCCACGGCGAGCACGCTGCCGGCCGGAGCCAGGCACGGCCCCGCGGCATCCCGGAAGACCTTGAACATCCGCAAAGTATAGCGATGCAGGGGCGCGCACCTGTAGGGCGGACATCGTCCGCCGTCTACTTCGAACTTTGCGCCGCATATCCACCACATTGGCGGGCAGTGCCCGCCCTACGCCGCTCGCAGATCCCGCATCCGGAATCCCGCCGCGAACAGCGCCAGCAGGAACGCCCCGCCACCCGCGATGACCAGCACCGCGAGGTGCCACGCGCGCACCAAGATGCGCACCTCGGTCCAGTGCTGCCAAGGCCAGAACCATAAACCGGCGGCCAGCACCACGACCATCGCCGCGCAGGCAAAACTCAGCCGCAACATCTGCTCAGCCCAACCGTCCTGGCGCTGGTACACGCCGGCCTTCTTCAGGTAATGCCAGAGTTGCAGGCAGTTGAGCCAGTTCGACAGGGAACTCGCGAACGCAAGCCCGACGTGCAATCCCGGCTGGCGCGCGATGCCCTGCAGCCACGGCAGGCTCTTCAATGAAGGCGGCGCCCACAGTTCGAACAGCAAGGCGATCAGCGCGAAATTGAACACCATGTTGGCAACCAGAGCGGTCACGCCCGCGCGCACCGGCGTCTTCGTGTCCTGCCGCGAATAGAACGCCGGCAGCAATGTGCGCACCAGCGCGATGGCGGGCACGCTGAAACTGAGCGCGACGATCGCCATCGCCGTCATGTGCGTGTCGAAGGCGGTGTACTGGCCGTTCTGGAAAAAGGTCGCGACGATCGGCTCGGCCAGCAGCATCAGCGCGAGCGTGGCCGGCAGCGCGATCAGCAGCGTGGTGCGCAGCGCCCAGTCCAGCGCTTTCGAGAAGCCCTCGCGATCGGCGGTGACGTAGTGCCGCGAAAGCGCCGGCAGGATCACCGTGCCGAGGGCCACGCCGAACACGCCCAACGGCAATTCGAGAAAACGCGTGGCCTGGTAGATCCACGTCTGCGAGCGGGTGATCAGCAGCGACAGCACGATGGTGTCGAGCAGCAGGTTGAGCTGCGACACCGACGAGCTGAACAAGGTCGGCACCATCAGCCGCATGATCCGGCGCACGCCGGGATGGTTCCATCCCCAACGCGGCAGCGACAGCAGGTCCAGCCGGCGCACCGCGGGCAACAGGAACAGCAGTTGCAGGAACCCCGCGACCAGCACCGCCCAGCCCAGCGACAGGATCGGCACGTGCAGCTTCGGCGCCAGCCACAGCGCGCCGGCGATCATGCAGATGTTGAGGATCACCGGCGTGACCGCCGGCAGCGCGAAGCGGTGGAAGCTGTTGAGGATGCCGCCGGAGAGCGCCGTCAGCGAGACGAACAGCAGGAACGGGAAGGTGAGGCGCAGCAGTTCAACGGTGAGTTCCAGCTTCTGCGGGTCGTCCAGCGCGCCCGGCTCGAACATCGTCGCGACCTGCGGCGCGAAGATCAGCCCCAGCGCGGTGATCACCAGCAATACGGCGGCGAGCGTGCCCGCGACGCGTGAGGTGAGCTCCTTCAGTTCTTCGTGGCTGCGGGTTTCCTTCACCTCCGTGAACACCGGTACGAAAGCGGTGCTGAACGAGCCTTCCGCGAACAGCCGGCGCATGAAATTGGGGATGCGGAAGGCGATCACGAACGCGTCGGTGGCCGCGGTGGCGCCAAACACATGGCTCATGGCGATGTCGCGGGCCAGCCCGAGCACGCGCGAAACCATGGTCATCGAGCTGAAGGACAGCAGCCCGCGGAGCATGCTGGGCCGCTTCACGAGTTGACTCCGGAAAGCGACGCCCGCATACTTGCCAGTCTTTTTTCGAACCTTTTCCGGAGTTTCAACCCGTGGCCAACATCAAGTCCGCCAAGAAGCGCGCCAAGCAGTCGGAAGTGCGCCGGATGCGCAACGCCAGCCAGCGCTCGATGCTGCGCTCCTCGATCCGCAAGGTGCTGAAGGCGATCGAAGCCAAGGACAAGGCCGCGGCGCAGGCCGCCTACCAGGTCGCCGAGCCGGTGATGGACCGCTACGCCCATGACGGCCTGATCCACAAGAACAAGGCCGCGCGCCACAAGAGCCGCCTGAGCGCCAAGATCCAGGCGCTGGCTTGATCGCGCAGCATTGGTGATTCCAGAAAAGCCGGCCTTGGCCGGCTTTTTTGTTGTTGTGTCGCTTTCGCCCTCGGGATTGCCCCCATCCGCCTGCCGGCACCTCCCCCCGTAAACGGGGGAAGGGTTCAGTGAAAAACGCTTCCGATACTCGCTTCCCCCGCTTGCGGGGGAAGCTGCCCGAAGGGCTGAAGGGGGCATGTGCGTCGCGCACCTGCTCATTGTTGGGGCTGCCCCTGATCAAGGCCGTCTTCCGCCCTGAGTGCCTTCTGCTCGTCGAAGAACCGCTGCGCCGCGAGCGCGACCTCGCGGGTGCCTTCGCGATTCGCCGCCGAGATCGCGAACCAGGGCGCGCTCCATTGCAGGCGCTCGACGATTCCCTTCGCCAGCGCATCGCGCTCTTCCGGAGCGACCAGATCCATCTTGTTGAGTACCAGCCAGCGCGGTCGCGCCAGCAGTTCGGGATCGAAACGTTGCAGCTCGCCCTGGATCGCGCGCACCTGCTCGGCCGGGTCGGCGCCATCCATCGGCGCGACGTCCACCAGGTGCAGCAGCAGGCTGGTGCGGGCCAGATGCTTGAGGAACTGCACGCCGAGACCTGCGCCTTCCGCCGCGCCTTCGATCAGACCGGGAATGTCGGCGATCACGAAACTCTGATCGGGGCCGGAACGCACCACGCCCAGGTGCGGCTGCAGGGTCGTGAAAGGATAATCCGCTACGCGCGGCGTGGCAGCGGACACCGCGCGGATGAAGGTGCTCTTGCCGGCGTTCGGGAATCCCAGCAGGCCGACATCGGCCAGCACCTTCAATTCCAGCTTCAGCTCGCGCGCCTCGCCAGGCGTGCCGGGCGTGGCCTTGCGCGGCGCGCGGTTGACCGAACTCTTGAAATGGATGTTGCCGAGGCCGCCATTGCCGCCGCGCGCGACCAGCAGGCGCTGGCCGTTCTCGGTCAGGTCGCCGATCACCTCGTCGCTGTCCACGTTGATCACGGTGGTGCCGACCGGGACCCGGATTTCCTTGTCATCGCCGCCGCGGCCATACATGTCGCTGCCCATGCCGTTCTCGCCGCGTTGCGCGCGGAACGAGCGTTGGTGGCGGAAATCCACCAGCGTGTTCAGGCCTTCATCCGCAACCAGCCAGACGTTTCCGCCCGAGCCGCCGTCGCCGCCGTTCGGCCCCCCGAACGGAATGAACTTCTCGCGCCGGAAACTGGCGCAGCCGTTCCCGCCGTCGCCGGCCTGCACCTTGATGATGGCTTCGTCTACGAACTTCATTGGACTGGGGACTGGGGGCTAGGGACTGGGGCGCAAAAATGAATGATCACGAATACCCATGCTAATCGGGAGAACAGCCAAGTGCCTGGGGTCGGCGCTGGATTCTCCGGCTCAATTGAGCAGCCATTGTGCCGCCCCAGCCCCCAGCCCCCAATCCCCAGCCCCGATGCACATACGAAAAGCCCCGCGCATGGCGGGGCTCTGTCGTCGCGATGGCGCTCGGGATTCAGCCCGAAACGACACTCACGGTGCGCCGCGATTTCGGGCCGTGGGTCTTGAACTCGACCTTGCCGTCCACCAGCGCGAACAAGGTGTGGTCGCGGCCAAGGCCGACGCCCGTGCCCGGATGGAACTGGGTGCCGCGCTGACGCACGATGATGTTGCCGGCCGAAACCGCCTGGCCGCCATAGAGCTTCACGCCCAGGTATTTCGGGTTGGAATCGCGGCCGTTGCGCGAGGAACCTACGCCTTTCTTGTGTGCC
>DASSEW010000051.1:0-11409 GCA_035695065.1 Rhodanobacteraceae bacterium
GGCACAAGCGGGTTCGGGGCTAGGCCTTAAGCGGCCAGAGCGTAGACGTCGTCGTTCGCGTCTAGTTTTTTGCCACCGGATTAACGAGGAAGATGACGCCCTCGGCATGCTCCAAGCTACTTTGCTGCCCCCGTCGAAGCCGATCGCCCCCGGGGATGTTCATAGTGGCGGCGGTCACGAGCGAAATCAATTCCTGGCTGGTGCGCGGATTCACATTCTCTTAGGCTCACCCGACTTTCGACTTTCGACTTTCGACTTTCGACTTTCGACTTCCGAAACTCATGGGCAACATCGTCTGGCTCGCCTCCTACCCCAAATCCGGCAACACCTGGATGCGCGCATTCCTGGCCAACCTGATCGCCAATCGCGCCGAGCCGCTTGCGCCCAACGAGCTGAAGAACTACGCCGATGACGAGGCGTTGCCGGAGCGCTTCAGCGAACTCGCCGGACGGCCGAGCCACGAACTGGATTTCGACCAGATCGCGGAATTGCGCCCGCGCGTGCACGCGCTGATCGCGCAGCGCGCGCAGGGCACGCGGCTGGTGAAGTCGCACAACATGACCGGTAGCGTGGACGGCCATCCGCTCTACAACTGGCAGGTCAGCGCCGGCGCGATCCACGTCGTGCGCAATCCGCTGGACGTGGCGGTCAGCATGACCCACCACTTCGGATTGACGGCGGATGAAGCGATCGAGCGGCTTGCGAACGAAAACGTCGCCACCGCGAACGACGAAATGTTCGTCGCCCAGATGCTGGGCTCGTGGTCTCGGCACGTGGCGGGCTGGGCGGAAATCGCCGAGCGACTGGGCTCGAAAGTACTGGTGCTGCGCTACGAGGATCTGCTCGAAAAACCTGCAAAGCATTTCGCCAAGGCGGCGAAATTGCTGGGAATCCAGGACAAGGCGCGAATCGAGCGTGCGGTGAGGCATGCCTCGTTCGGAACGCTGTCCACGCTGGAGAAGCGCGAGGGTTTCATCGAGGCCGCCAACGAACAATCGCGGTTCTTCCGCGCCGGCCGCGCGAACCAGTGGCGCGAGGCGTTGAGCCGAGAGCAGGTCGCGCGGGTGGTCCACGATCACCGCGAGCAGATGGCAAGGTTCAAGTACCTGCCGGCGGGATTTTGACAACCTGGCGCAAACTACTGGCTCTCCCTCTCCCCGCGAGCGGGGAGAGGGTGCCCGTCAGGGCGGGTGAGGGGCTTGCAACGCAAGTGCGATGTTGTGCAGAACATGATCGCGTCTCGCTAACACGTCATCGTTCTAGAAACGAAGGACGCGAAAGCCCAGTGCTTCCAGATATCGCGTGCGTTGCTCGTCGGAAGCGGAATCCATGTGCTGGCTTCCGTCTACCTCGATGACAAGTCTTTGCTCCACCGCTGCGAAATCCACGATGAAGCGCCCGAGCCGGTGCTGGCGGCGGAATTTGGTGCCGAGAAGATGGCGGTCCCGCAGCATCGCCCACAACGCGCGTTCGGCTTCCGTCTGATTGCGTCGGAGCGAATGTTCCCGTGCATGTGAGCGTTTCCCGCGCATTTGCCCCTCCCCCGGCCTTCGGCCACCCTCTCCCCGCAGGCGGGGAGAGGGAAGTGCAAGAGCCGCTTGGAAAGTCGTTCCACCAGTCGAAGTCATCCCACCCGGTTCTTCGCCCGCATGGTGCGCTGTTTCTCGCGCTGCCAGTCGCGCTCCTTTTCGGTGGCGCGCTTGTCGTGCTGCTGCTTGCCGCGCGCGACGCCGATTTCCAGCTTGACGCGATTGTTCTTCCAGTACATCGCGGTGGGGATCAGGGTCATGCCCTGGCGCTCGACCGCGCCGACCAGCTTGTCGATCTCGGCGCGATGCAAAAGCAGTTTGCGGGTGCGGCGGTCTTCCGCAACCACGTGGGTCGAGGCGGAAATCAGCGGCGGGATCGAGGCGCCGAACAGGAAAATCTCGCCGCCCTTCACCAGCGCATAGGATTCGCTCAGGTTGATGCGGCCCTCGCGCAGGCTTTTCACTTCCCAGCCCTGCAGCGCGACGCCCGCCTCGAAGCGCTCGTCGATGTGGTACTCGTGGCGCGCGCGCTTGTTCAGCGCGATGGTCGAGCTTCCCTTTCCGTCCTTGTCTTTCTTCTTGGCCATGTTGATTGTTTAGAATGATCCGATGACCCATGTACACCGCGAAGCCCTGGTGCACCACACCTGCGCGCAGATGTTCGACCTGGTCAATGACGTTGAAGCATACCCGCAGCGCTTCGCCTGGTGCGCGGGCGCCCGGGTGCGAGAGCGCGGCGAAGGTTTTCTGGTGGCGCGGCTGGATCTGCGTTTCGCCGGGCTGACCCAGCATTTCGTCACCCGCAACGAGATCGAACGCCCGCATCGGATCGGCATGCGCTTCGTCGAGGGACCATTCCGCACGCTGAGCGGCGAATGGGTGTTCACGCCGCTCGGCGATGAAGGTTGCAAAGTCTGCCTGACGCTGGATTTCGAAATCAGCAATCCGCTGACCGGGCTGGCATTGCGGATCGGCTTCCAGCAGCTCGCCGATCGCATGGTGAACGACTTCGTGGCCGAATCCAACCGCACCTATGCCTGAGCGCGCGACCATCCGCGTCAGCGTGGTCTGTGCTGCGCCCGACCGCGTGTTCCTGCGCGAACTGCAACTTCCGTCGGCGGCCTGCGTGAACGATGCGATCGAGGCTTCCGGATTTCGTCAGGACTGGCCGGAGGTTTCGATCAGCGACGATCGCGTGGGCATCTTCGCGCGCAAGGCCGATCTCGCCACGCCATTGCAAGACGGCGATCGCGTGGAAATCTATCGCGCGCTGAAGATCGATCCCAAGGATGCGCGGCGGAAAAGGGCGCGAACACGGTAGGGCGGGCATTGCCCGCCAACCCGGCGGACGTTGTCCGCCCTACGACTCCCGAACGCCTCGCATCACCCGCCACCGCCACCCTGCTGCGCCTTCTTCTCCAGCTCCTGCTGTTCTTCCTTGGTCAGGTTAGAGGGATACAACGGGCCGTACTTCCTGGCTTCCTGCAACAGCGCCTGCGGCGTTTCCTTCAGGAAATCGCCGTCGGTGCGCACCAGGGTGTCGTTGTTGAAGTACAAGGTGAGCGTGCGCTCCAGCACCTTGCCGCCGCGCTTCTGCATGGTCGCCACGTAATCCCAGCGGTTCTGCGTAAACGGGCTGCTCACCGACGGCGAGCCGAGCAGCGCCAGCACCTGCTGCTTGGTCATGCCGGGCTTGAGGTTCTGCACCGACGTGGGATCCAGCAGATTGCCCTGCTGCACGTCGGGTTTGTAGATGGCGCTGCAACCGCCGAGCACAAGACCCAGCAACACGGTGAGCAGGACAAGAATGGGTTTGCGCATCGGGAAAATTCGGGGCTGGAAAGGGGCGGATGATACACTAAGCAATGGACCGGGAGCCTTGGCCGAAGTTCGCTGTTCCCTGACGTTGCGCGTTCCCACGATCACGGAAATCCATCGCTCCGGGGCAGCCATCCACCGTTCGCTGACGCGAACACCATCTTGCGACGCCATGGCCGAAAACGACGCGGACAACATCATGGAGACCCGGGAACTGCGCAAGGCAGGCCTGAAGGTCACCCATCCGCGCATGCGCGTGCTGGAAATCCTGGAAGCCTCGCGCAGCCATCTTACCGCCGAGGACATCTACAAGCGCCTGCTCGGCGATGACCAGGACATCGGGCTCGCCACCGTCTATCGCGTGCTGACGCAATTCGAGGCCGCGGGGCTGGTCACCAAGCACAATTTCGAAGGCGCGCAGGCGGTCTACGAACTCGATCGCGGCAAGCACCACGATCACATGATCGACGTGGAAACCGGCAAGGTGATCGAGTTCGTCAACGAGGAGATCGAGCGGCTGCAACGCGAGATCGCCGCGCGGCACGGCTATGACCTGGCCGATCACTCGCTGGTGTTGTACGTGAGGCCGAAGAAGAAAAAGCCGTAAGTCGTGAATCGAAAGTCGTGAATCGAAAGTCGAAGATCGGGTCGAAACCTGGTTCCTTCGACTCCCGACTTTCGACTTTCGACTTTCGTGTTAAAGCGATTTTCGACTTTCTCTCTACGTCGTCTGCGCCTTCTCCAGCATCTTCTTCGCGTGCGCGCGCGCTTCGCGGCCGATCTCCACGCCGCCGAGCATGCGCGCCAGTTCCTCGTTGCGGCCCTTCGCATCCAGCGCGGCGATGTGCGTGCGCGTGGATTTGCCTTCCACGGATTTCGCGACGTGGAGGTGCGCATGGCCCTGCGCGGCGACCTGCGGAAGATGCGTCACGCACAGCACCTGCCGCTGGCTCCCGAGCGCGCGCAGTTTCGCGCCGACCACTTCCGCGACCGCACCGCCGATGCCTGCGTCCACTTCATCGAACACCATCGTGCCGGTCGCGTCAGCGCCCAGCGCCGCCACTTCGATCGCAAGTCCGATGCGCGAGAGCTCGCCGCCGGAAGCCACGCGCCGCAACGGCCGCGGCGGCATGCCGGGATTGGCGGAGACCAGGAATTCGCAGCGCTCGCGGCCTTGCGCATCGGGTTCGCCGCCGGCCTGCGGCTCGAGTTCCGCCGCGAAGCTGCCGCCGGCCATGCCGAGTTCGCCCATCAGGGCGCTGACCGAAGCGCCGAGTTTTTTCGCCGCGCTCGCGCGGCCTTTGGATAGCGCCTTCGCCGCCGTGTCGTAATCGCGCGCGAGTTGCTCGCGCTGTGCGGCGAGTTTCGCCAGCGCATCCCCGGCGCCTTCCAGCGACTGCAATTCCTCGTTCAATTGCTCCATGCGCGCGTGCAATTCTGATGCGGGCACGCGATGGCGGCGCGCAAGATCGTGCAGCGCGGCCAGGTGCGCATCCACTTCCGCATAACGTTGCGGATCCAGATCCATGTCCTGCGCATAGCGCGACAAGGCATCGGCCGCTTCGCCGAGCTGGATGCCGGCGCTGTCCAGCAATTCCAGCGGACCGCGCAGCGCGGGGTCGAGTTCGGCGAGGCGCTCCAGTTCGCCCTTGGCGCGCGCGATGCTGCGCGCCGCGGCGTATTCGGAATCGCCGTCCAGCAATTCGGCCAGGCCCGACGCACCTTCGGCCAGCTTGCCGGCATTCGCCAGTCGCTGGTGCTGTGTTTCCAGATCGGCAAGTGCTTCCGGCGCGAGCGCCCAGCGTTGCAGCTCGGAGAGTTCGTGGCGCAGCAGCTCAATGCGCGCCTGGGCATCCTCGCCGCCCGCGAGCTTGCGTTCGCGCGCGACGATGTCGCGCCATTGGCTTGCAAGCTCGCGCACGTGCGCGGCCTGCTCCTGCAAACCACCGAACGCATCCAGCAATTGCAATTGCTGCGCGCGGTCCAGCAACGCCTGGTGTTCGTGCTGGCCGTGGATTTCGACCAGCGATGCCGCGAGTTCGCCCAGTTGCGAAAGACTCGCCGCACGGCCGTTGATCCAGGCACGCGAGCCGCCTTCGGCTGCGATGACGCGGCGCAGCCGGCAGCCGCCGTCCTCGTCGTCCAGTGCCTGTTCGGCCAGCCACGCACGCGCGGAGGGCAGGGCGGCCAGCTGAAATTCGGCGGCGAGTTCCGCGCGCTCGCAATCTGCGCGCACCATCCCGCTGTCGGCGCGAGCGCCCGAAAGCAGCAGCAGCGCATCCACCAGCAGCGACTTGCCCGCGCCGGTTTCGCCGGTGACCACGGTAAGCCCCGCGCCAAATTCGATCTCGGCGGCTTCGACCACGGCGAAGTTGCGGACGGAAAGATGGGTGAGCATGGTGGAGGATTGTATGCGAGCGGATGCGGTACGATCTTTTCTCTATGCCGAGCCCCACGAATCTCGACGCCCGTTCCCGCCACCTGCTGCGCGTGCTGATCGCGCAGTATCTGGAAGAGGGCCAGCCGGTCGGTTCGCGCACGCTGTCGCGCTCGTCCGGGCTGGACGTCAGCCCGGCCACGATTCGCAACATCATGTCGGATCTGGAAGAGCTGGGCCTGATCGCCTCGCCGCACACCTCCGCCGGGCGCGTGCCGACCGCGCAGGGGTTGCGCCTGTTCGTGGACAGCCTGCTGGAAATCAAGCCACTGCCGCGCGAAGCGATGGCGCAGATGCAGCGCGGACTGCCGCGCGAGCAGGCGACCACGCGCGATCTGCTCGGCAACGCGTCCACGCTGCTTTCGGCGATGACCCATTTCGTCGGCGTGGTGACCGTGCCGGGTGGTTCGGAAGTGCCGCTGAAGCAGATCGAATTCGTGATGCTGGATGCCGGGCGCGTGCTGGCGATCCTGGTGTTCGCGGATGGCCAGGTGCAGAACCGCGTACTGGCGCTGCGCCAGCCGCTGGATGCGCGTGCACTGGAGCAGGCTTCCAATTTCCTGAACGAGCATTACGCCGGCCTGCGGCTGGACGAGATCCGCCTGCGCGTGCTGGCGGAATTGCGCGCGGCCGGCTCCGAATTGAACCGCACGCTGGACGCCGCGGTGGAAGTGGCCGCACAGACCTTCGCGCCGGAGCCGGAAGCGGACATGCTGGTCAGCGGGCAGACCAACCTGATGGGCGGCGAGGAAGGTCCGCAGATGGATCGCCTGCGCGAACTGTTCGAGGCGTTCCAGCGCAAGCGCGACCTGCTGAGCCTACTGGAAGGTTGCGCGCGGGCGCCGGGCGTGCGGCTGTTCATCGGAGAGGAATCCGGCTTTGCGCCGCTGGAAGGGTTCAGCCTGATCAGCGCCCCTTATGGCGCCGGCGGCCGCGTGCTGGGCGCGCTGGGGGTGATCGGCCCCACCCGCATGGCTTATGATCGCGTGATCCCGGTGGTGCAGGCCACCGCCCAGATGCTCTCCGGAGTATTGGGCGGCTCTTGAATCGCGCCTCGCAGGCCGCATAACCCAGTTGTTGTGAGATCCACGCCCCGGCGCGGAAGCCGCGGTTTGCGTCGCGAAAGAGGAAGGGACATGACGGAAAAGGACAAGCTTGAAGAGGCCGGCAAGGCTGCCGCAGAGCAGGCCGCCAATGGACCCGACGAGCACGAGGCATTGACCCGGCAGCTTGCCGAGGCCGAGACCACGATCGCCGGTTTGCGCGAGGCGCTGCTGCGCGACCGCGCCGAGATCGAGAACCAGCGCCGCCGCCTGCAGCGCGATCTCGAACAGACCCTGCGGTTCGCCAACGAGAAACTGCTGCGCGAATTGCTGCCGGTCTACGACGGCATGGAACATGGCCTGGCCGCCGATACCGCGGACGCGGCCGCGTTGCGCGAAGGCATGCAACTGACGCTCAAGGCGCTGCACAAGCTCGGCGAATCCAACGGCCTGACCGAGGTCAATCCGCTGGGCGAAGCCTTCAATTCCGAAACGCAGGAAGCCATGAACATGGTCGCGACTCCCGAGCACGCGCCGGGCACCGTGGTGATGGTGATGCAGAAGGGCTACGTGCTGAACGGCCGGTTGTTGCGCCCGGCACTGGTGAGCGTGGCCAAAGAGCCGGAATAAGGCGCAGGACAAACTTGAAACAGGGCCGTCAAGCCCCAGATATCCAAGCATGTTGCGGCCAAGGCCGCCTACCAGACAAAAGACACTAGGGAGCAAACCGACATGGGCAAGATCATCGGCATTGACCTCGGCACCACCAATTCGTGCGTGGCGGTCATGGAAGGCAACAACGCGCGCGTGATCGAGAACGCCGAAGGCGATCGCACCACGCCATCGATCGTCGCCTTCTCGAAGGATGGCGAAGTGCTGGTCGGCGCGCCGGCCAAGCGCCAGGCGGTGACCAATCCCAAGAACACCTTCTACGCGGTGAAGCGCCTGATCGGCCGCAAGTTCACCGATGCTGAAGTCAAGAAGGATCTCGACCTCGTGCCGTACAAGATCGTCGCGCACGACAACGGCGACGCCTGGCTGGAAACCTCCGACGGCCGCAAGATGGCGCCGCAGGAAATCTCCGCGAAAGTGCTGATGAAGATGAAGAAGACCGCCGAGGATTTCCTTGGCGAGCCGGTCACCGAAGCCGTGATCACGGTGCCCGCGTACTTCAACGACTCGCAGCGCCAGGCGACCAAGGACGCCGGCAAGATCGCGGGCCTGGAAGTGAAGCGCATCATCAACGAGCCGACCGCGGCCGCGCTGGCCTATGGCCTCGACAAGGCCGGCGGCGACCGCAAGATCGCGGTGTACGACCTGGGCGGCGGCACCTTCGACATCTCGATCATCGAGATCGCCAACGTCGACGGCGAGAAGCAGTTCGAGGTGCTGGCCACCAACGGTGACACCTTCCTCGGCGGCGAGGACTTCGACAAGCGCGTCATTGATTACCTCGTCGAGGAATTCAAGAAGGACCAGGGCATCGACCTGCGCAACGATCCACTCGCGCTGCAGCGCCTGAAGGACGCGGCCGAGCGCGCCAAGATCGAGTTGTCCTCCGCGCACCAGACCGAAGTGAACCTGCCGTACGTGACGGCGGATGCGTCGGGGCCGAAGCACCTCAACATCAAGCTGACGCGCGCGAAATTGGAAGCGCTGGTCGAGGACCTGATCAAGCGCACCATCGATCCGTGCCGCACCGCGTTGAACGATGCCGGCCTGCGCGTATCCGACATCGGCGAGGTGATCCTCGTCGGCGGTCAGACCCGAATGCCGAAGGTGCAGGACGCGGTGAAGGATTTCTTCGGCAAGGAACCGCGCAAGGACGTGAACCCGGACGAAGCCGTCGCCGTGGGCGCGGCGATCCAGGGCGGCGTGCTGGGCGGCACCGTGAAAGACGTGCTGCTGCTGGACGTGACGCCGCTTTCGCTCGGCATCGAGACGCTGGGCGGGGTGATGACCAAGCTGATCGAGAAGAACACGACCATCCCGACCAAGGCGTCGCAGACTTTTTCGACCGCCGACGACAACCAGAGCGCGGTGACCGTGCACGTGCTGCAGGGCGAACGCGACCAGGCGCGCTTCAACAAGTCGCTGGCGCGCTTCGACCTCGCCGGCATCGAGCCCGCGCCGCGTGGCATGCCGCAGATCGAGGTTACCTTCGACATCGACGCCAACGGCATCCTTCACGTCAGCGCCAAGGACAAGAAGACCGGCAAGGAGCAGCGCATCGAGATCAAGGCTGGCTCCGGCCTGTCGGACGACGAGATCAAGCGCATGGTCGCGGATGCGGAAACGCACCGCGAGGAAGACAAGAAGTTCCAGGAACTGATCACCACCCGCAACAAGGCCGACCAGCTGGTGCACGCCACGCGCCAGGCGATCAAGGACCACGGCGGCAAGGTCGGCGGCGACGTGATCGGTCGCGTCGAGGAAGCGCTGTCGGAACTTGAGAAAGTGATGAAGGGCGACGACAAGGACGCGATCGAATCGCGCATCACCAAGCTCGAGGAAGCCGGACAGTCCCTGTACGCCGCGGCTGGGGCGGGCGCCCAGCCCGGAGCGGAAACCGGCGGCGGCGAGCAGCCGTCTGCGCAAGGTGGCGCGCAGGACGAGGATGTTGTGGATGCCGAGTTCACCGAAGTGAAGGACGAGAAGAAATAAGTTGTGTTATCCGCCGATGCGTCGCGTCGGCGGGTCCGTGTTCGAGCCGCGTTGGAATGCACGCGGCTCAACACGGACAAGAACAAGATTCTCAACGGTCGTCATTCCGGGGCCATCGCCGGTTCATTGGCGATGGAACCCGGAATCCATTTTGATTTTGAAAGACGTCGCCGGACGGGGACTGGGGATGCACAAGGGCCGGATGGAGGCATTCACCGATGGCGTGATCGCCGTGATCATCACCATCATGGTGCTGGAGCTCAAACTGCCGCGCGATGCGAGCTGGCAGGGTCTGCTCGCGGATGTTCCCGTCTTCCTGAGTTATGTATTGAGCTTCGCCTATGTGGGGATCTACTGGAACAACCATCACCACATGTTGCAGATGGTCAGCCACGTGAACGGCAAGGTGCTGTGGGCCAACCTCTTTTTCCTGTTCTGGCTGTCGTTGTTTCCCTTCACGACCAGTTGGCTGAATGAAACGCACCCGATGCCTGCGCCGGTCCCCACCGCGCTTTACGGCATCGTCCTGCTGCTCGCGGCGCTATCGTGGATCCCGCTCCTGCGCACGCTGATCGCGGCGAACGGCGGGGAAGAAAGCAAGCTGGGCGAGGCGCTGAAAGGCGACTGGAAGATCATCGTCTCGCCGATCGGTTACGTACTCGGCATTGTGTTGGCGTTTTTCGCGCCAATATTGTCGTGTGTGATTTACGGCGCGATCGCGGCCCTGTGGTTTATCCCCGATCGCCGCCTCGAGACAAGATTGCAGGCATGAAACGTTGCTACTACGAAGTCCTCGGCGTGGAGCGCACTGCGACTGCCGAAGAGATCAAGAAATCGTTCCGCAAGGTGGCGATGAAATGCCATCCGGATCGCTGCCCCGACGATCCGCAGGCGCAGGAGAAATTCAAGGAAGCCAAGGAAGCATGGGACGTGCTGGGCGATCCGCAGCGGCGCGCGCAGTACGATCGCTTCGGTCATGCCGCCTTCGAGAACGGCATGGGCGGTGCTCGCGGCGGCGCCGGATTCGGCGACGTCGGTGACATCTTCGGCGACATCTTTTCCGACATCTTCGGTGGCGGCCGCCGCGCCGCGCGTGGCGCGGATTTGCGCTACGTGATGGAACTCGATCTCGAGGAAGCCGTCGCCGGCGTCGAGAAGAAGATCGAGATTCCCACGCTCGTCAACTGTCATCATTGCAACGGTTCGGGTTCCGCCGATGGCAAGACGGTGGCCTGCGCGACGTGTCGCGGCATGGGTCGCGTTCGCATGCAGAACGGCATCTTCTCGATCCAGCAGGCCTGCCCGCATTGCGGCGGCGCCGGCAAGACGATCCAGAACCCGTGCAAGCAGTGCCATGGCGAGGGACGGCTGCAGGACGAACGCACGCTGTCGGTGCGCATTCCCGCCGGCGTGGACAGCGGCGATCGCATCCGCCTCTCCGGGCAGGGCGAAGCCGGTCCCGCCGGCAGCGCGCCCGGCGACCTGTACGTGGAAGTGCATGTGCGCGAGCACGAGATTTTCCAGCGCGAGGGCGACGACCTGCACTGCGAGGTGCCGATCCGCCTGGCACAGGCCGCGCTGGGTGCGCAGATCGAAGTACCGACGTTGAATGGCGGCACCACGATCAGCGTGCCGCCGGAAACCCAGAGCGGACACGTGTTCCGCCTGCGCGGGCAGGGTGTCAAATCCGTGCGCAGCGGGCGCACCGGTGACCTGCTGTGCCGCGTGGTCGTCGAAACGCCGGTGCGGTTGACCAGGGAGCAGCGCGAGCTGCTGGAGCAATTTGAAGCGACTTTCGCCGATGCCGAAGAAGCGGCGAAACATTCGCCGCGTGCCAGCTCCTTCATGTCCGGCGTGAAGCAGTTCTGGTCGAAAATGACTTCATAGAGCCGGGGACTCGGGACTCGGGACTCGGGAC
>DASSEW010000052.1:0-15378 GCA_035695065.1 Rhodanobacteraceae bacterium
TTCAATAACCTGCTGATGATCATCAAGAGCAGCCTCACGCTTTTCCAGAAGAAACTCACCCAGAACAATCCGGCGTTGGCGCAACTCAGGGAAGCCATGCGGACCCGCATCGCGCTCGGTCCGGACCAGAGCGCGGCGGAAATCCTCCCGCTGCTCAAAAAGGACGTCGAGCTGCTCGATCAGCGGGATGCACGGCATCGCCAGATCCAGCATTACCTGGACAATGCGCACGAGGGCATCGAGAAGGCCGCCAGCCTCACCCAGCGCCTGCTCAGCTTCGCCCGCCGGCAGCCGCTGACGCTGAAATCGCTGCACCTGGATGCCCTTGTCCGGAGCATGCAACCCCTGATGGAGCATTCGGTGGGTTCGAATGTGAACATCGACTACAAACTGGGCTCGCACTGGCCCGTTTTATGCGACGCCAACCAGATGGAGAACGCGATCCTCAATCTCGTGATAAACGCCCGCGACGCCATGCCCGATGGCGGACGGGTCACCATCCGCACCCGCGACATCCATGTTGACGCGGAGCACCCGCTGGACGACCTGCAGCCGGGCGACTACGTGCACCTTTGCGTGGACGACACCGGCGTCGGGATGAGCGAGGAAGTGCGGAACAAGGCGTTCGATCCCTTCTTCACCACCAAACCGGTCGGCAAGGGCACGGGCCTGGGGCTCAGCACCATCCTCGGCTACGTCATGCAGTCCAACGGCCACGCGAGCATCGAGAGCGAGGAAGGCAAGGGCACCACCATCAATATCGTCATGCCGCGCGCGACGAACGCCGTCGCCTCGGAGGTCGCATAATGTTTTCCGCAGAAATGCCCACATCGCACATCCTGCTGGTCGAGGACGAGGCCGTCCTGCGCGAACTGGCGGCGGAAAACCTGCTGGACGCGGGTTACCGCGTGTTCGAAGCCGGCGACGGCACCGCCGGACTCGAAGCATTGCGCTCGGACATCCGCATCGACGTGCTGCTGAGCGACATCAAGCTGCCCGGCATGAACGGCTACGAGCTGGCCGAAGCCGCCAAGGCGCTGCGCCCGCAGCTGAAGGTGATCCTGATGACCGGCTACGCGCCCACGCCGCTGCCGCCGAAGCTGGAACGCGTGGTCTACCGCGTGCTGCAGAAGCCGTTCGAGATCGAGGCACTGCCGGGCATGATTGCCGCGGCGCTGGAAACCTGAGCAGCGCGAATTCCCGGCCAGCAAGCGTCATCCGCAAGTCATCCTTGCGCGCAACCCGCGTGCTACGGTGAACGCAAACGGCACAAGGAACGGCCATGTCGGATGATCTGCAGAACCGCGGCCCGCAGGACCGCAGCCGCGTCAACGTCAACGAACCCTGGGAAGTGCGCCACTGGTGCAAGGAGTTCCATTGCACCGAGAATGAGCTGCGCGATGCGGTGCACGAGGTCGGTGTTTCCGCGCGCGCGGTGCATGACTACCTCGAGCGGCACTGAGTTAGACCGCTGGCGAAAATGGTGGGCCGTGATGGGTCGAGCGCTGCGCGTTCAGCCGATGCCTTCAACGGCATCGGCTGCGCAGCGCGAGGATGAGCCATGGACGGCGAATGGGCGAGCACGCCATGGACGGCTCGAAGCGGAGCAGCTGGGAAATGGTGGGCCGTGATGGGATCGAACCATCGACCAACGGATTAAAAGTCCGCTGCTCTACCGCTGAGCTAACGGCCCCCGCGAACCGCGCATTCTAGCGGGCCCGGCCGATCAACGATAGCGCGTCGGATCGGAAACGCCCGCATCCGCGAAGCCCTGCGCGCGCAGGCCGCACGCGTCGCACTGCCCGCAGGCGCGCCCTTCACCGTCCGCGCGGTAGCACGACACCGTCGCGGAGAAATCCACGCCGAGCCGCGCGCCTTCGCGCACGATGTCGGCCTTGGAAAGCGCGATCAGTGGCGCGTGCACGCGCAGCCGATGCCCTTCCACGCCTGCCTTGGTGGCGAGGTTGGCCAGCTTCTCGAACGCGTCGACGAAGGCCGGCCGGCAATCCGGATAGCCGGAATAGTCGACGGCGTTGACGCCGCAGAAGATGTCGTCGGCCCCCAGCACCTCGGCCCAGCCGAGCGCGACCGACAACATGATCGTGTTGCGCGCCGGCACGTAGGTCACCGGGATTTCGTCGTCCGCATGCGCGCGCTCGTGCGCGGGCACTTCGATTTCCGCGGTCAATGCGGAGCCGCCGATGCTGCGCAGGTCCACGTCCACGACCTTGTGCTCGACCGCACCGAGCATCGCCGCAACGCGCGCCGCGGCTTGCAGTTCCGACGCGTGCCGCTGGCCATACGCCACGCTCAACGCATGGCAGGCGAACCCCTGTTCGCGCGCCAACGCCAGCGTCACCGCCGAATCCATGCCGCCGGAGAGGAGCACGACCGCGCGTTTCATCGGCCCGGTGCCTCGCCCCAGAGAACCTTGTGCAGCTGGATCTGCAGCCGCACCGGCAGATGATCCTCGAGAATCCACTCCGCGAGCGTGCGCGGATCCAGCTTGCCGTACACCGGCGAGAACAGCACCATGCAGCGCGCGGGCAAATCGTTTTCACGGAGGATCGCGACTGCCCAGTCGTAGTCGGCGCGATCGGCCAGGACGAACTTCACCTGGTCGCGCGCGGTGAGGTGATCAAGGTTGCCCATCAGGTTGCGCGAGGATTCGCCCGAACCCGGCGCCTTCAGGTCCATCACCTTGCGCACGCGCGGATCCACCTGCGAAATATCCAGCGCACCGGAAGTTTCCAGCGAAACCTCGTAACCGGCATCGCACAAGCGACCCAGCAGATCGAGGCATCGCTTCTGCGCCAGCGGCTCGCCGCCGGTGACGCACACATGACCGGCATCGTACTTGCCCACTGCCGCAAGGATCTCGTCGAAAGTGCGCCAGCCGCCGCCTTCGAACGCATAGGCGGTGTCGCACCAGGTGCAGCGCAGCGGGCAACCGGTGAGCCGCACGAACACGGTCGGCCAGCCGACCGCATCGGCCTCGCCCTGGATCGAATGGAAGATTTCGCTGATGCGCAGCCGCTGCGCCGCGGCATCGGCCGGCGCGGAAGCGCTCGCGTTCATTGCACTAACCGCCGTTCTGCTGCAGCGTGATCGCGCGCATCCGGCTTTGCGCCAGCTTCGCTACCGTCGTGCCCGGATACTTGTTCATCACCGCCGTCAGCGTGGCCTTGGCGTCGTCGTATTGCTTCATCTCGGCTTGCGCATAGCCGACCTTCAGCAACGCATCCGGCGCCTTGTCGCTGTCGGGATAATTTGCCAGCAACGTCTGGAAGGTCTGCAGCGAAACCTGGTAATTCTGGGTGACGTAATAGGACTCGCCGAGCCAGTAGTACGCGTTCGGCGCGAGGGCGCTGTTCGGGTACTTCTGGATGTAATCCCGGAAGCTGCGCGAAGCGGCGACGTAATCGCCGCCGGTCAATGATTTGAAGGCCGCGTTGTAGGCCGCCTGCTGATCCGCCGTCGGCGGTGGCGGAGGACCTGCGGGCGCGGCGGATTGCTGCGGGGCGGACGCCGTGCTCGAAGCGGATTGCGGGGCGGCATTCGAAGCCGGCGCCGCGCTGGATGCGGCAGCCACCGGGGCACTCCCGGGCTTGCCGCCTTCGAGCCGGTTCAGCCGCGAATCCAGATCGGTGTATTGCGCCTTGTTCTGGTCCTGCAACTGCTGCACCTGATGTTGCAGTTCCTCGACCTGCCCTTGCAGTTGCTGCACCTGCGATTGCAGGTCGGACATCCGGTTCACCAGGCCGACGCCGCCTTGCGCCTGCTGCTGCGCCTGCTGCTGCTCGAGACGCGTGACGCGCTCGCCCAAGCTCAGGGTCTGCGCACCGGCGCCGGACACAACGAAAGCGGCGGTCGCAAACGCGACCGCCGCCTTGATGCACAAACGCAGATTGCTGCGGATCATCGCCGACGCTTACTTGGCGGTGTAGACGATCTCGACGCGGCGGTTCTTCGACCAGCAATCCTCGTTGTGCTCGCGGCACACCGGGCGCTCTTCACCGTAGGACACGACGTTGATCTGCGAAGCGGAAGCGCCATCGGCTTCCAGCGCGCTCATCACCGCATTGGCGCGACGCTCGCCCAGGCCGAGGTTGTACTCGCGCGTGCCGCGCTCGTCGGTGTTGCCTTCCAGCGTCATGCGCGCCATCGGGCGATCACGCAGGTACTTGGCATGGCAGGCGATGATCTGCTGGAACTCCGGCTTGATCTCGCTCTTGTCGAAGTCGAAATACACCACGCGCTGACGCAGGCATGCGTCAGTGTCGAGATCGGCCGGGGTGTACAGGCCGGACGTGGTGGTGGTTTCGGTGGTGGTGGCGGGCTGTTCCGGCGGCGGGGTCTTCACTTCCTGCTTCTTGGCGCAGGCCGCAAGACCCACGCACACCAATGCGGCCAAGGTGATGCGGACGGTAGCGTTCATGGCGAATCCTTGTACTAGAACGAGGTTGAGGAAAATTCTGTTTTGTTGTGCTGCTTTGTTTCGATTACCTTAAAACCCTTGCCTGAACGGAATTGAAAGCATCACGAGCGAGGCTGCCGGCCATGGCAGAAAACTCCGCGGTCGCACGTCGCCGAAGCGCAGGAACCGCAGAGTACGTATCCGTACCCATGGATTCCGGGCACCGCCGGCGTGCGAGATGCGAGCGGAGCAGCTTTCAACCCGTTCAATGCCGATACGGACCCCAGGCGGGCTCGCGCACATCTCCATCGCTGAGCACCAGCCGCTGCCGTACTCGCCCGTCAGCCGACACGGCATAAAGCACGCCGTGCGAACCTTCGGTGGATGCGTACAGAAGCATGCTGGCGTTGGGCGCGAAGCTCGGCGACTCATCCAGACTGCCTGGAGAGACGAACTTCACCTGGCCGCCCAGGCTCTTGTCCATGATCGCAATACGATACACGTTTCCATTGCCCTGCACCATTGCGATCTTGCTTCCGTCGTAGCTGATCGAGGCGTCCGCGTTGTACTGACCCTGGAAGGTCAACCGCGTGGGAGCGCCGCCTGATGCGGAAATCTGGTAAAGCTGTGGCTTGCCTGAACGGTCGGAAGTGAACACCAGGCTGGAGCCGTCCGGCATCCAGTCGGGCTCCGTATCGATGGAAAGACTGTGGGTCAGGCGGGTCAGCGCACCGCTGCCCAGGTCCATCACGTAGATCTCCGGGTTGCCTTCGAAGGACAGGCTCATCGCGAGCCGGCGTCCATCCGGCGAGAACTTGGGCGCGCCGTTGATGCCCTTCTTCGCCGACAGCAGGCGGCGCGCGCCGGTGGTGACGTCCTGCATGTAGATCGCCGAGTCGCCGTGCTCGAAGGAGACGTACGCGATCTTGCTGCCGTCCGGCGACCAGGCCGGCGACAGCAGCGGCTCGCGCGAACGCACGACCGTCTGCGGGTTGTAGCCGTCCGAGTCGGCGATGATCAGCGAATACTGCGTGTTCTGGCCGGTGCCCACCGCCGTGACATAAGCGATGCGCGTATCGAATGCGCCGGGCACGCCGATGATCTTCTGGTAGATCTGGTCGGCGATCTGGTGCGCCACGCGGCGCAGGTCGCTGCCCTGGCCGGTGATGGAAAGCCCGAGCAGTCGCTGCTGCTTGTTGACGTCCCACAGTTCGAAGTCCGCGCGCAGCGCGCCGTTGCCGACTTCGCTGGTGCGGCCGACCACGATGTAATCCTGCTTGAGCTGCTGCCAGGTCGGGAACTTGATCTCGGCGCCGGTGGTGGGCGTCTCCACGATTTCGCCGCGCGGCAGCGAGCGGAACTTGCCGCAGCGGTCCAGATCCATCCGCACCACGTCGGCAATGTCGGTGGGAGGCGGCGGGCCGGCCTGCTGCCCGAACGGCACCACCGCGATCGGGATCGCCGACGGCACGCCGTTGACGATCTGCACGGTCAGGCCCTGCGCCTGCGCCTGCGTCCCGAACAACCCGGCGCAGAGCAACAGCACGAGCGCGAAAAGAAGACTACGGTTTCGCATGGCATCCATCCTTACTGCGAAGATGTGACGGTGAAATTGAAAGTGATCTCGCGTCGGAACTGGTTCTCGAAACCCTTGTAAGGCAGCGGCGACGAGCGCAGCACTGCGGCTTCGACCGAGTGCCGGCCGACGTCATTGAACGGGCAACTCGGCAATACTTTGGCGGAAATCACCTGACCGCCGGGTATCTGGACGATCTCCACCGGGCAGGTCACGCCGTCCGGAATATTGTCCGGGCGCAGCCAATTCTGCGTGATCGCGTTCTGCAGCGCGGCGACGTAAGCATCGTTGTTGGTGCCGTTCTGTCCGGTCATCGCCTGCTTGGCTTCGGGCACGGTGTCGTTCGCATTCGGCAGCGGCGGATTGTTCTTGAGGTCGGCCAACTGCTCCGCTTTCTGCTGCGCCAGCTTGATCTGCTTCTCGGTGGCCTGCCGCTGCGCCTTGATCTTGTCCAGCTGCTTGAGGATGCGGTCGGCTTCCTGCTCGCGCGTGAGTTCCGCCATGCGCTGCTTTTCCTTCTCCTCCTGCGCCTTCTGCTGATCGGCCTGTTGCTGCGCGATGTCGGCGACCTTCTCCTGGTCCTTGATGTCGGGATGCTGCGGCGGAGGCGGCAGCACTTTGACCGGCGCGGGCTTGGGCAGTTCCGGTTTCGGCAGGTCGCGCTGCTCCGGCGGCGGATTGGCGGGCTGCGCGCGCTTGCTGTGCTTCGGCTGCGGGGCGGCCGCGGGGCCGACCAGCGTCGCTTCGATCACCGGGCCGGCGAGAGGCTGCAACGGTTGCGCGCATGCGACCGGATTGGGCAGGTGCAGGAACCCCGTCACCCTTTCCCAGTCGGCGCAGTTGAGCATCGCCAGGGCCAGGAAGCCGACGATACACAGGTGCAGCAGCGCGGACAGGGCGACCGCGCGCGGCGTGGCGTTATTTGCTTCCATGGCCGTTCGACGCCGATACCGGCTGGCTCATCAAACCGACCTTGGGCACGCCGGCCTGCTGCAGCAGCACCATGGCGTGATACACCTTGCCGTAGTCGGCATCCACGTCGCCGCCGATCAGCACGGAGACCTGCGGGTTTTCCTTGACGAACGCGGCGACCTTGCTCTCCAGGTCCTGGTCGCTGATCGGCTCGCGCTTGCCGCCGGACAAGGTGAGGTACAGCGAGCCATCCTTTTCCACGGTGACCAGCACCGGCTGCTTCTGGTCGTGCAGCGCTTTCGCCGCCGACTGCGGCAGGTGGATGTCCACGCCGAGGTTCAACAGCGGCGCGGTCACCATGAAGATGATCAGCAGCACGAGCATCACGTCGATGTAGGGAACGACGTTGATCTCGGCCTTCAGTTTGCGGCGTTTGCGCGTGCGCAGCGGTTGCATGTCAGTTCACCCGCGAAGCGATCACGCTTCATCACTCTGGATCTGGCGATGCAGGATCGAGGAAAACTCTTCCTGGAACGTGTCGTAGCGCACCGTGATGCGCTCCAGCCGCGTCGCATAACGGTTGTACGCCCACACCGCGGGAATCGCGGCGAACAGGCCCATCGCGGTGGCGACCAGCGCTTCGGAAATGCCCGGCGCGACCATCGCGATGGTCGCTTCCTTGATCGAGCCCAGGCCCTGGAACGCGACCATGATGCCCCATACGGTGCCGAACAATCCGACGTACGGGCTGATCGAACCGACGTTGGCGAGGAATTCGAGGTTGTGTTCGAGCTTGTCCACCTCGCGCGTGCCGGAGACGCGCATCGCGCGCTCGGAGGCTTCCAGGATCGCGCGCGTGTCGCCGCCGCGGCGCTGGCGCTGGCGCGCGAATTCGCGGAAACCCGCCTCGAACACCGAGGCCAGGCCACCGGCCTCCTCGCCGCGCGCACTGACGTCGCGGAACAGCGCGGCGAGATCGGCGCCCGACCAGAACCGCTGCTCGAACGCATCGGCATCGCGGGTGGCGGCATCCAGCATCGCCCACTTGCGGAAGATGATCACCCACGAGGCGAACGAGAAGACCACCAGGATCAACAGCACCAGCTTCACCGGCAGGCTGGCGTGCAGCACCAAATCGAGGATGTTGAGTTCGCCGTTCATTAGCGTCAGGAAAGCCCTTCGATCAAATTCGTCACTTCATCCGGAATGCGGCACGGCTGCCATGTGTCCGCATCCACGCACGCCACCAGCACCTTCGCGCGCGTGAGGATTTCTCCATCCGGCACGCGCCGCAGGCTTTGCTGCAATTCCAGGCTCGCGCTGCGCCGCTTCGCGAGCTGCACCGTCGCATCCAGTTCGTCGTCCAGTCGCGCCGGCCTGTCGAAAGCCGTGGTGATCTCGCGCACCACGAACAACACTCCCTGCCGCTCGCGCAATTCCGTCTGCCCCAACCCGCGCGCGCGCAGCCACTCGGTGCGCGCACGTTCCAGGAATCTCAGGTAGCTGGCGTGATACACCACGCCACCGGCGTCGGTATCTTCCCAGTAAACCCTTAGCCGCCAACTGAACACCGGCTCAACGCCAACCGCTCCTGCGCTCACTTCGACACCTTTTCGGTGAACAGGTTCAGCGCCGGATCGGCCGAACCGCCGGGCGGATTCCAGCCGAAGTGCCGCCAGGCGCGCGCGGTGGCGAGCCGCCCGCGCGCGGTGCGCGCGAGGTAGCCCTGCTGGATCAGGTACGGCTCCAGCACGTCCTCGATGGTGTCGCGGTCCTCTGCCAGCGCGGCGGCGAGCGATTCCACGCCGACCGGCCCACCCTCGAACTGCTCCATGATCGTGCGCAGCAGGCGGCGGTCGAGGTCGTCGAAGCCGCACGCGTCGATCTGCAACATGCCGAGCGCGTCCATCGCGGCCTGGCGCGTGATCGTGCCGGCCGCACGCACCTGCGCGAAATCGCGCACGCGCCGAAGCAGCCGGTTGGCGATGCGCGGCGTGCCGCGCGAACGGTTGGCGATCTCGTCCGCGCCTTCGTCCGCGCAGGCGATGCCGAGGATCCTCGCCGAGCGCTGCACGATCGCGGCGAGTTCGGCCGGCGTGTAGAACTCCAGCCGCTGCACGATGCCGAAGCGGTCGCGCAACGGGCTGGTCAGCATCCCCGCGCGTGTGGTCGCGCCGATCAGCGTGAACGGCGGCAGGTCCAGCTTGATCGAACGCGCGGCCGGGCCTTCGCCCAGCATGATGTCGATCTGGAAATCCTCCATCGCCGGATACAGCACCTCTTCCACGACCGGCGAGAGGCGATGGATCTCGTCGATGAACAGCACGTCGCGCGGCTGCAGGTTGGTGAGCAGCGCGGCGAGATCGCCGGCGCGCTCGAGCACCGGGCCGGAGGTGGTGCGCAGGTTCACGCCGAGCTCGTTGGCGATGACGTGCGAGAGCGTGGTCTTGCCGAGACCCGGCGGGCCGAACACCAGCACGTGGTCGAGTGCGTCGTTGCGCCCGCGTGCGGCCTCGATGTACACGGCGAGCTGCTCGCGCAGCGCGCGCTGGCCGATGTATTCGTCGAAGCGGCGCGGCCGGATCGAAGCTTCCAGCGCTTCCTCTTCCCGGTTTCCGTCGGCGCCGACGACGCGTGCTTCGTTCATGGCGCGCATTATGGCAGAGCATACGTTCCGGCAGATGCGGCGCGCATTCACGCCGTCGTCAAGCGCGCCGGCGACATGATGTCGCCGCTGCAACCGACATGTGCGCGGCCGCCGCCGCGGGCAGAACACCCATGGATGCCGTCAGCGTCATCATCCCGACCTACAACTGCGCGGAGCGGCTGGTCCGCGCCCTGGACTCGGTGGATGCGCAAACTTATCCGCACGACCGCATCGAAGTGGTGGTCGTTGATGACGGTTCCACCGATGACACCCGCGAACGCGTGGGCGCATTCGCGGCGCGCAGCGACGTCACCTTTCGCTACCTGCGGCAGCAGAACGCCGGGCCGGCGGCTGCGCGCAATCACGGGATGCGCGTTGCCCGTGGCAAGGTGATCGCGTTTCTCGATGACGACGACGCGTGGAAGCCCACCAAGCTTGCCCGGCAACTGCCGCTGCTTGCCGGAAAGACCGGGCTCGTCGCGTGCGAGCATGAGAAGGTCAATGGATCCGGGCTTCCGATCCCGAGGGTCCAGCCTCGCCCATTGGCGAGGGGCAACGCGCAACTGGCGTTTTTCATGGACTTCTTCCTGCTGACCTCCGCGGTCTGCATCCTCCGCGCCTGCATCGATCGCGTCGGCTACTTCGACGAACAGATGTACGTTGGCGAGGACAATGAATTCTTCCTGCGGCTGGCGACGCAATACGACTTCGACTATGCCCCCGATGTATTGCTGGTGCGCACCATTCGGGACGACAGCGTTTCCCACCAGGACGAAACCTGCAACGCACGCACCTGCATCGCCACGCTGGAGCGATACCTTGCCGCCCACCCGGATTTCGCCGCCGCGAACCGGAGCGCAGTGCGGCAGCGCCTGGCCGATCGCCGGCAGTTGCTGGCGTACTGCCTGACCCGGAGCGGCCATCGTCGGGAAGCGCTCCAGCAGCTGGGCAAATCGCTGCTCAGCCGCCCGTCGCTCAAGGCGATGAAGTCCTGCGTGCGTGCTGCGCTTCCGCTGTAGCGCAGACCGGTGAGCACCCGATATTGTTCGCTCGATGAACGGCGGCCAGATCAGGTTCCGGCAAAGGGGCGATTGATCCACTCTCAATCCCGGTGCGCGCGCGACACCGCAAGGCAGTCTCGCGCAAGCGGACCCGGTTCCAAGGTATGCTTCAGCCGAACACGCGACCGGGGGGCGCGCCATGAGTGCAGTCACTTCTGCTCCAGCGGAACGCACCCTGTTCGGGCATCCCGCGGGGCTTGCCTATCTCGGTTTCACCGAGGCGTTCGAACGCTTTTCCTATTACGGCATGCAGGGCCTGCTCGTCCTGTACATGACGGGTCACCTGTTGCATCCCGCACATGCGGAAGCGGTGCTTGGTCTGGGTAAATTGCGCGGCGCAGTCGAAGCCTTCACCGGCCCGCTGTCAACCCAGGCTTTCGCTTCGCAGATTTTCGGGCTGTATGCGGGATGCGTGTTCGTTACGCCGATGCTCGGTGGCTGGATCGGCGACCGCTTCACCGGCCGCACCGCTGCGGTGACCGTCGGTACCGCCCTGATGGCGGCCGGCCACTTGCTGATGGCGATCGAGACCTCTTTCCTCATCGCCTTGGTGCTGCTCATCGCCGGTTCCGGATTGCTGAAGGGCAACATCAGCGCACAGGTCGGCGCGATGTACGCCGAACGCGATCCGCGGCGCGGCGACGCGTTCAGCATCTTCAACATGTTCATCCAGACAGGCGCCTTCGTCGGCCCGCTGGTGTGCGGCGCACTGGGCGAGATGGCGGGTTGGCATTACGGCTTCGGCGCGGCAGGGATCATCGTGCTGTTCGCGTTCGGCATCTATCTGACCGGGCGGCGTCACCTGCCGCCCGATCCGCCCCGCCGCGCACGCAATATCCGCGCCATCGCACGACTCGATGCACGCGAATGGCGCATCGTCGCGGCGCTGCTGCTGGTGCTGGTCATCCAGCTTCCGCCGGCCATCCTCGACAACCAGGATTTCAACATACTCGCGATCTGGGCCCAGGATCATGTCGAGCGCCACGTGCTGGGCTTCGAGATTCCGGTGAGTTGGCTGTTCTCGCTCAACGCGCTTGCGTTCGTGGCGCTCACACCGGTTGTGGTCGCATGGTGGCGCTGGCAGGAACGGCGTCGCCGCGAGCCCAGCGAAATGGGCAAGATGGCTATTTCCGGCGTGCTCTACGTTGTATCGGCGCTGATCATCGCGTGGGCGCCGGCCGGCACCGGCAAGACCCATATCGCCTGGGCAGCCGCCCACATGATCCTCGGAGCGGTCGGCATCGTTTTCGTATGGCCGCTGGTGCTGGCGCTGATCTCGCGCGCGGCGCCGGCGCGGATCCAGTCGTTGATGATGGGCGTGGCTTTTTTCAGCGTCGCCATCGCAGCCTTCCTGGCCGGATGGCTGGGCCAGTTTTACGAACGCATGGGCCATGCGAATTTCTGGGCCATGCACGCTGGATTCGCGCTCGCCAGTGCAGTGCTGTTTGCATGTTTGGCGCGTCCGCTCAATCGGTTTTTCGCCGCCACCGCGCCAGCCTGAAAAGGCGCGTCCGACCGCTCCACTGTGCCAGTGCGCCGACGACGCGGATCGTGCGGGCGCGCGCCTGCCGCATCATTTTCGCGATGTGAATTCCTGGCTCGCGCCGATTTCCGGCGTTCTGCTAGATCTCGACCTGGGTCCCCAGTTCCACCAGGCGATTCCCCGGGATGCGGAAGAACGCGGTGGCAGCCAGCGCGTTGCGCGCCATCAGCGCGAAGAGTTTGTCTCGCCACAGCGCCATCCCGGCACGCGGGCTGGCGACGATGGTTTCGCGCGACAGGAAGAACGTCGTATCCATCATGTCGAAGCCCTTGTCATCCATCATGCAATTGGCCAGCGCAGCGGGCACGTCCTGGGTTTCGGCAAAACCGAAGCGCAACGTCAAGGAATAAAACGCGTGGCCGAGATCGTGCAGCTCGGTTCGTTCGTCGCTTTCGGCCATCGGCGTCTCGAGCGTCTCCACGCTCAGGATCACGTTGCGCTCGTGCAGCACCTTGAAGTGCTTGAGGCTGTGCAGCAGCGCGTGCGGCACCGCGTTGATGTTGGCGGCGAGGAACACCGCGGTGCCCGGCACGCGGTGCGGCGGGTGCTGGGCGATGCTCTCGATGAAGGGCGCCAAGGCAAGGCCCGTCTGGCGCAATTCGCGCAACAGCAGTTCGCGCCCGCGCCGCCAGGTCGTCATCACGATGAACACGAGCAGGCCGAGCACCAGCGGGAACCAGCCGCCGTGTTCGACCTTGATCAGGTTGGCGCCGAAGAACGACAGGTCGATGCACAGGAACACCACGGCGGTGGCAACGATCGCGATCCACGGCCAGCGCCACATCCGGCGTTCCACGACCAGGGCGAGAAGCGTGGTCACCACCATCGTGCCGGTCACCGCGATGCCATAGGCCGCGCCCAGGTTGTCGGAAGACCGGAACCCGATCAGCGCCAGGATCACCAGCACCAGCAGCATCCCGTTGATCCAGGGCACGAACACCTGGCCCGACAGCATGCGCGAGGTATGCACGATCCGCATGCGCGGCGCGTAGCCGAGCTGGATCGCTTCGCGCGTCATCGAGAACGCGCCGGAGATCACCGCCTGCGAGGCGATCACCGCAGCGACCGTGGCCAGCGCGATCATCGGATAGAGCAGCACTTTCGGGACCAGCAGGTAGAAGGGACTGCTGACCGCCGCCGGATTGCCGAGCAGCAACGCACCCTGCCCGAAATAGTTCATCAGCAGCGCCGGCAGCACGAAATACAACCACGCCAATCGGATCGGGGCCTTGCCGAAATGCCCCATGTCCGCGTACAGCGCCTCGGTGCCGGTGACGGCCAGCACCACGCCACCCAGCGCAATGAAGGCGCCGCGGCCGTGCGTCTGGAAGAAATGCACGGCGTGCGCCGGATTCAGCGCCGCCAGCACCTGCGGCTCCAGGATGATGTAGTGCACGCCGAGCAGGGCGATCGCCACGAACCACACGCACATCACCGGTCCGAATACCGCACCGATCCCGGCGGTGCCGCGCTTCTGCACGTAAAACAGCAGCAACATGATGGCCACGCTGATCGGCACCACCCATTGCCCCAGCGACGGCTCCCCCACCTTGACGCCTTCCACTGCGCCCAGCACCGAAATCGCCGGCGTGATCACGCCATCGCCGTAGAAAAGTGCCGCTCCGAAAATGGCGAGCACCGCGATCGCCCAGCGCAGCCGCGGTTCGCCACGCACGCAACGCTGGGCCAGCGCCATCAGCGCCATGATCCCGCCTTCGCCCTTGTTGTCCGCGCGCATGATGAAGATCACGTACTTCAACGTGACCACCAGGATCAGCGCCCAGAACACCAATGACAAAACGCCCAGCACGCTGGCCCGTGAAACGCCCAGGCCGTACTTGTCGCTGAACACCTCGCCCAGCGTGTACAGCGGGCTGGTGCCGATGTCGCCGAACACCACGCCGATCGCGCCGAGCGCGAGGGCACGCATGGACGGATTGCCACGAACGGAATCGGTCATGAGGACCTGCTTCTTTGCGCCCGAATGGCGCGATCAGATTTCGACCTGGGTGCCGAGCTCGATCAGGCGATTGCTCGGGATGCGGAAGAACGCGGTGGCGGGCAAGGCGTTGCGCGCCATGAAGGCGAACAGCTTGTCGCGCCACAGCGCCATGCCGGGACGCTCGGTGGCGACGATGGTTTCGCGCGACAGGAAGAAGGTGGTGTCCATCATGTCGAAGCCGAGCCCTTTCGCCGCGCAACGTTCCAGCCTGCGTGGCACGTCGGGATCTTCCGCGAAACCGAAGCGCAGGGTGACGCGATAGAAGCCGTGGCCGAGGTCCTCGATCAGCGTGCGCTCGCCCGGTTCGGCGAACGGCTCTTCCAGCGTTTCGCCGGTGAGGATCACGTTGCGCTCGTGCAGCACCTTGTTGTGCTTGAGATTGTGCAGCAACGCATGCGGCACGGCCTCCGCGTTGCTGGTCATGAATACCGCGGTGCCGGCGACGCGTGTGGGTGGATGTTCGACGATGCTGGCGATGAAAGGCTCCAGAGCCAGGCCGCTCTGCTTGATTTCGCGCATCACCAGCTCGCGACCGCGCCGCCAGGTGGTGAGGACGATGAACAGGCACACGCCCAGCACCAGCGGGAACCAGCCGCCGTCGGGGATCTTCAGCGTGTTGGCGCCAAAGAAGGAAAGGTCAATGATCAGGAACACCAGCCCGACCACGACGATCCGGCCGATGCCCCAGTTCCACATCCGCCGCGCGACCACCAGGAACAACGTGGTGTCTATCGCCATCGTGCCGGTCACCGCGATGCCGTACGCGCCGGCCAGCGCGGTGGAGGAACCGAAGCCGATCACCACCAGCACCACCGCGATCAGCAGGAACCGGTTCACCCAGGGCAGGTAGATTTGCCCGATCGCCTCGGTCGAGGTGTGCACCACCTGCATGCGCGGAATGAAGCCGAGCTGGATCGCCTGCCGGGTGATCGAGAACGCGCCCGAGATCACCGCCTGCGATGCGATCACCGCCGCCGCGGTGGCAAGGATGATCATCGGGATGCGGCCCCATTCCGGGATCGCCAGGTAGAACGGGTTCTGCGCCGCATCCGGATGGTGCAGCAGCAGCGCAGCCTGGCCGAAATAATTCAGCAGCAGACCCGGCATCACGAAACCGAACCAGGCGATGCGGATCGGACGCCGGCCGAAGTGGCCCATGTCGGTGTACAGCGCTTCCGCACCGGTCACGCACAACACCACCGCGCCGAGCGCGAGGAACC
>DASSEW010000053.1:0-14008 GCA_035695065.1 Rhodanobacteraceae bacterium
CGCCACCTGCTTGAACATGAACCGGTTCAATAACACGGTGCCGCGGCTGGATTGCTGAAACAGGTATAGATACTTCTCGTCCGACACCACCACCGGCGGCACGTCGGCGGTGGCCAGAATGGTGCCGTCGACGTCTTCGACCGTCACGATGCCGAGGCCCAGCGGGCGGAGTTGCTGAGGGAAGTTCAGCTTGTTGAAACCGGTCCATTCCTGATCGTCCGTCGCCGCCGAAACCTTAAGATCCAGGACGTTGTAGTACAGGTCGGTGCCCTGATCCGCGCGGGCGAAGGCGATCACGGTGCCTTGGTGGTCGACCGTGGCGACCTGCCGCAACGACCCGTACGGAAGCGAGACGCGCGGGTCGGACGCCCGGAGCCGGCTGGGCCGGGCAAGCTCGACGGACGGGTTTTGGGCAGCACTAAATAGGCTTTGAGTAGTCACAGGTATCCTTCTTGAAAGAGCAGACCGCATCGAATGCCAGGCGCGCCGAGCAAACATAAACCTAACAACGGACGGTAGTCAACAGGATTCGGTCGGTAATTCGGTAAGTTGCCGTGTCGGTGCAGTCACAGCCGTTTGCCCTGTGATGTACGGAAGACCTGCCGATAAGAGAGTCGCGAAGTACGCCCGGTTGATAACGCAGTCAGCCAGCCGGCGCCGCAGTCAGTTGCCGGTCAGCTTCCGGCGCGCGTCAGCCGGGAGTCGGCTGCTCGCCATCGGCCAGGGCGGGCAGGCCGTCGATGGACACCGGGTTCTTGAGGTGCCCTCGCCCGTCGTACTCCTGCGGGCCCTTCTTCAGTTGATGCAGGTCCAGCACTTCACGGTCGGCCACGAAATCCATCAGCGGCACCGCATAGCCGCAGGACTCCTGTACCCGATCGAGCTCGACCAGGACGATCGACCGCTGGCCGACCGTCCGTGCTTTGGAGAATATGCCGCGTAACTCGGCAAATTCCGGATCGTCGACCAGCACCACCCGGCCTCGGCCGTACAGTCGGACGACGGTCGGCCGGCCGCTGAACGCGGTGAACATCAAGGTGATCCGGCCGTTCTCGCGTAGGTGCGCGATGGTCTCGGCGCCGGAGCCGAAGTAGTCCAGGTAACCGACGCGGTACTGGTCCAGCACCGCGAACGTGCCGGCCATTCCCTTCGGCGAGACGTTGACATGACCGTCGGCTGCCATCGGCGCGGTGGCCACCACGAACATCGGCTGCGCCAGCAGCCAGTGGGCCAGCTTGGGCTCGATGCCGTCCAGCACCTTCATGCCCGGTCGCCGATCAGGACGATGCAGGCCGGGTCATCGACAGCACGTCCAGCACCTCGTCCAGCTTTTCCTCGGTAATCGCGCCGGATTCGACATGGCCCCGTTCGATGACCACCTGCCGGATGGTCTTGCGCTCGGCCAGTGCCTGCTTGGCGATCTTGGCCGCCTCGTCGTAGCCGACGTAGTGGTTCAGCGGGGTCACGATGGACGGCGAGGACTCGGCGTACTCCCGGCAGCGGTCGGCGTTGGCCGCGATGCCGGCCACGCACCGGTCGGCGAACACCCGGCTGACGTTGGCGATCAACCGGATCGATTCGAGCACGTTGCGCGCCATCACCGGCAACATCACGTTCAACTCGAAGTTGCCGGCCGCGCCGGCGAACGCCACCGCGGCATCGTTGCCGACCACCTGTGCGACGACCTGGCAGACCGCCTCGCACAGCACCGGATTCACCTTGCCCGGCATGATGGAACTGCCCGGCTGCAGGTCCGGCAGGAAGAGCTCGGTCAGCCCGGTACGCGGCCCGGAACCCATCCAGCGGATGTCGTTGCTGATCTTGTTCAGGCTGACCGCGACCGTGCGCAGCGCGCCGGACAGCTCGACCAGGCCGTCCCGGGCGCCCTGTGCCTCGAAGTGGTCCCGGGCCTCGGTCAGCGGTAGCCCGGTCTCCTCGGCGAGCAAGGCGATCACCTCGGCGGCGAAACCGGCCGGCGCGTTGATCCCGGTGCCGACCGCGGTGCCGCCCAACGGCAACTCGGCGACCCGGGGCAGGGCAGCCTGCAGTCGCTCCACCCCATAGGAGATTTGGCTTGCGTAGCCGGCAAATTCCTGCCCGAGGGTGACCGGGGTGGCGTCCATCAGGTGGGTCCGGCCGGACTTGACCACCTCGGCGAATTCGGTCGCCTTGGCCTGCAACGCGCCCGCCAGGTGCCCCAGCGCCGGGATCAGGTCGGTCACCACCGCCTTGGTGGCCGCGACGTGGATTGCCGACGGGAACTGGTCATTGGAGGATAGCGGGTCGTTGACGTCGTCGTTCGGGTGGACGCTGCCACCAAGCCGCTCGGCCGCGAGGCTGGCCAGCACCTCGTTGGCGTTCATGTTGGACGAGGTGCCCGAGCCGGTCTGGAAGATGTCGATCGGGAACTGCGCGTCCAGCGAGCCTTCGATCACGCGCTGCGCAGCCTTGCCGATCGCCTGCGCCTGCTTGGGCTGCAGGTGCCCGAGTTTGAGGTTTGCCGCGGCGGCGGACGCCTTGATCAGCCCGAGCGCGCGGATGAACTCGCGCGGCAGGGTCAGGCCGGAGATCGGGAAATTGTCGACCGCGCGCTGGGTCTGCGCGCCCCACAGCGCATCGGCAGGCACTTGCAGTTCGCCCATGCTGTCGCGCTCGGTGCGGAAGTTCGGCATTGCTGGCGTGTCCAGTGGAATGAAAGCCGGCAAGTATAGCGCGCTCTCGCTTGCCGCCCGCGGTTCCTGGCGTCGCCGCTACAATGCGCGCTGATCGGAACCCGGAACCGCCATGCCCCTCGATCCCCTCACCGCCCTTTCGCCACTGGACGGCCGCTACGCCGCCAAGGCCGACGCGCTGCGCCCGATCTTCAGCGAATACGGGCTGATCAAGGCGCGCGTACACGTCGAGGTCGAGTGGCTGCTGGCGCTGGCGGCGCTCCCGGGCATCGTCGAATTGCCGCCGTTCTCCGCGTCCACGCAAGACGCGTTGAAGAAGATCGCCAACGATTTCTCGGTGGAAGACGCCGCACGCATCAAACAGATCGAAGCCACGACCAACCACGACGTCAAGGCGGTCGAGTACTTCATCAAGGAACGCATCGGCGACACGGCCGAGCTTGTGCAAGCGAAGGAGTTCGTCCATTTCGCCTGCACTTCCGAGGACATCAACAATCTCTCCTACGCGCTGATGCTGCGCGATGCGCGCGGCACGGTGCTGCTGCCGGCGCTCGACAAGATCATCGCGAAACTGCGCGAACTCAGCGTTGCGAACGCCGCGCTGCCGATGCTCTCGCGCACCCACGGCCAGACCGCTTCGCCGACCACGCTCGGCAAGGAACTGGCCAACGTGGTCGCACGCCTGCAGCGCCAGCGCGCGCAACTCGCGACAATCGAAATCCCCGGCAAGATCAATGGCGCGGTCGGCAATTTCAACGCGCACGTGATTGCCTATCCCGACGTGGACTGGCGCGCGCTGTCGAAGCAGTTCGTCGAGTCGCTCGGCTTGCAGTGGAACGAATACACCACGCAGATCGAGCCGCACGACGGCATCGCCGAGCTCTGCGATTGCGCGCGCCGCATCAATACCATCCTGATTGACCTCGCGCGCGACGTGTGGGGCTACATCTCGCTCGGCTACTTCCGCCAGCAGTTGAAGGCGGGCGAAGTCGGTTCCTCGACCATGCCGCACAAGGTCAATCCGATTGATTTCGAGAACGCCGAGGGCAATTTCGGCGTGGCGAACGCGCTATTCGGACACTTTTCCGAAAAACTGCCGATCAGCCGCTGGCAGCGCGACCTCACCGACTCCACCGTGCTGCGCGCACTCGGCACCGCGTTCGGCCACACGCTGGTCGCGTTCGATGCGCTGATGCGCGGACTGAACAAGCTGCAGGTGCACGAGGCGCGACTCGCCGCGGACCTGGACGCGAGCTGGGAAGTGCTGGCCGAGGCGATCCAGACCTTGATGCGCCGCCATGGCCTGCCGGAGCCTTACGAGCAGTTGAAGGCGCTGACGCGCGGCAAGGGCATCACGCGCGAATCGCTGCGCGAATTCATCAACGCGCTCGATCTGCCGGCCGATGCGAAACAGCGGCTGCTGGAACTGACGCCCGCCACTTATACCGGCCTCGCGGCCGAACTGGCGCGCGACATCTGAGTGCGACGCGCGCGATGGTGACGCCCTCACCCGCACTGCAGCTCACCGAAGCCGGTATACGGCGCCGCCTGTTGGTCCGGCAGATCCTGATTTTCGGCGGCATCACCGCCGCGATCTGCACGGTCAATGTGTTTACCGCATTGACCGACCACGCGCGCCAGGGTGATCCGTTGCAGTGGTGGGAGCCTGTCGTCTGGGAATACTCCAGCGCGGTGCTGATCTGGGCGCTGATTCCCTTCCTCGCATGGCTTTATCGACATGCACCGATCACCTCGCGCACCTGGCGCTGGGCGGTGCCGCTGCACCTGGCGGTCACACCGGTGTTCTCGCTGCTCCACGTCGGTGGCATGGTGCTGCTGCGCAAGCTGAGCTATGGATTGCTCGGCGGCCATTACCGGTTCGGACCGTGGCTCAGCGACTGGATCTACGAATACCGCAAGGACCTGGTCGCCTACGCGTTGATCGTCGGCGGCCTGCAGGCGTTCCGCACCTACCGGTTGTGGCTGGAAAGCCAACTCGCGCCGCCGCCTGAACCCGTTGCCCCCGGCGAGGCGGCCGCCCCCGGGTCCGCGCCGCTGGAAAGACTCGTAGTGAAAAAGCTCAATCGCGAGTTCATCCTCAACACCGCCGATATCGATCGCATCGACGCAGACGGCAATTACGTCACCATCCACGCGCAGGGCGCGACCTGGCCGCTGCGCGAATCGCTGGCCGCGCTGGAACGCAAGCTCGATTCCAAGCGCTTCGCCCGCGTGCATCGTGGCCATATCGTCAATCTCGACCGCATCCGCGAAATCCAGCCGTGGGACAGCGGCGACTACCGCATCGTGCTGGCCGATGGCAGCCACGTGAATTTCAGCCGCCGCTACCGCAGCCGCCTGCCGCAACTCTTCAATTGATCGCCGCGACGGCGCCGCTCGTCACCGGATCGCGCCGCTTGTCCCATTCCGGCTTGCGGTAATCCACTGCGCTGCCTAGTTTGCGTTGCATTCCCGAACGGAGTCGCACGATGCGTCTGTCTCTTCGCCGCTGGATGATACCCGCGCTCGCAGCCCTGCTGGCCGGCTGTGGCGGCTACGCCGCTCCGCCACCCGCGGCGGACGCAGGCTGGGCGCACTACGGCGGCGATGCCGGCGGTACGCGTTACTCCAGCGCCACGCAGATCACGCCGCAGAACGTGGGTCACCTGCAGGTCGCCTGGACGTTCCGCACCGGCGAGCACGGCGCGGGCTTCCCGGGCGACGCATGGACCTCGCACATGACGTCGGAAGCCACGCCGATCCTCCACGATGCCACGTTGTACTTCACCACCAGCGCGACCGATGTCGTCGCGATCGATGCGACCACGGGCAGGCAACGCTGGCGGCACGATTCGCACGTGCCCCGGATCAATTACTCGGATGCGGCCTCGCGCGGCGTCACGTTGTGGATCGATCCGCAATCCGCCGCGGATGCTCCATGCCATGCACGCATCTTCGCACCCACCCTGGACAGCAGGCTGCTGGCGCTGGATGCGAAAACCGGAAAGTTGTGCGAAGGCTTCGCCGATCACGGCGCGCTCGATCTGTTGAACGGCATCCACTCCACCTGGAAGCCGGGCGACAAGTGGCGGGATTACCTCGTCACCTCGCCGCCGGTGATCCTGGATGGCAAGGTGATCCTGGGGTCATCCGTGGGCGACAACCGTGGCGTGGAACTGGAGCATGGCACGGTGCGCGCCTACGACGCGCGAACGGGCAAATTCGTCTGGGGCTGGGATCCGATTCCGCGCGATCCATCCAATCCGATGTATTCGCACTGGAACGCGCACGCGGCGGAAATCACCGGTGCGGCGAATGCCTGGGCGCCGTTGTCGGTGGACCCGCAGCGGCACCTGGTATTCGTGCCGACGGGTTCGGCCAGTCCGGATTTCTTCGGCGGACTGCGTCCCGGCGACAACCGCTGGGCGGATTCCGTGGTCGCGCTGGATGGCGACACCGGCAAGCTGGCGTGGGGCTTCCAGCTCGTGCACCACGACCTATGGGATTACGACAGCGCCGCGCAACCGTCGCTGGTCACGCTGCAGCACGACGGCCGCGCGGTGGATGCGGTGATCCAGCCGACCAAGACCGGCATGCTGTTCACCTTCGATCGCGCAACCGGCAAACCGGTGTTTCCGATCGTCGAGAAACCCGTGCCGCAGGATGGCGTGCCGGGCGAAGTGCCGTCGAAGACCCAACCTTTCCCGCTCGCGCCCGCGCCGCTGGTGCGGCAAGGCCCGGTGACGAAAGCCGACCTCGCACACATCTCGTTCGGCTGCCATCTGGAGCGCTACAAGTCCGAAGGCATCTTCACCCCGCCAAGCCTGCAGGGCAGCGTCGAGCAGCCCGGCTACGCCGGCGGCGTGGAATGGGGCGGACTGGCGTTCGATCCGCAACGGCAGATCGCGGTGGTGAACACCAACGACTTGCCGATGCTGGTCGCGCTGGTGCCGCGCGACCAATACGAAGCGCAAGGCAATTCCAAGGAATACAAGGATTGGGATTTCTCGCCGATGCACGGTGCGCCGTACGCCATGCGGCGCAGGGCCTTCCTGTCGTCGCTCGGCACGCCCTGCGTCAAGCCGCCGTGGGGTGAACTGACCGCGATCGACATGCGCACGGGCAAACGCTTGTGGCAGGTGCCGCTCGGCAATGCCGTGCTCAACCACTGGAACACGGGCGTGCCGGGCATGGGCGGGCCGATCGTCACCGCATCAGGCGTGGTATTCGTGGCCGCGACCGTTGACGACGACATCCGCGCCTTCGACATCCATACCGGCAAATTGTTGTGGCAATACAAATTGCCGGCCGGCGGCCAGGCCACGCCCATGACTTATGCGATCAACGGCAGGCAATACCTGGTGATCGTGGCGGGCGGACACGGGCCGCTGAGTACGAAGCGCGGCGATTACGTCATCGCGTTCGCGCTTCCGCAGTGATGTCCAGCTAGCCGGCGCGGAGCACGCTCCGTGCTGGCTACGACGTGCTGGATACAATCAGGGCATGAGCAACGTCCGTCGCGATACTCTTCCAATCGAAGTCCACGCCACCGCACGGCAGCCGCTCGGCATGCCGCCTTCGCGCTTCCTGCGCGACTACTGGCAAAAACATCCGCTGCTGATCCGCAGCGCATTTCCGGATTTCGTTCCGCCGCTGACGCCCGACGACCTGGCGGGCCTCGCGTGCGAGGAACTCGCGCTGTCGCGGATCGTGCTTCGGGAATCTTCGAAGGGCAATTTCGGGCGCAGGCGCGCTCCTGCAAGAGCAGACTCCGGATCGCCGCTGCGCGGCGTCCGGAATGACGACAAATGGGAAGTCCGTACCGGTCCGTTCGACGAGGCCACCTTTGCCAAGCTGCCGCAATCGCACTGGACGCTGCTGGTGCAGGACGTGGACAAGTGGGACGCGGACGTCGCAGCGCTGCTCGATCATTTCGCGTTCCTGCCGAGCTGGCGCATCGACGACGTGATGGTGAGCTACGCGACCGACGGGGGCGGCGTGGGCGCGCACCTGGATCAGTACGACGTGTTCCTGCTGCAGGGGCTGGGGCAACGGCGCTGGAGCATCAGCACCGATCCGCGCGCATCGCACGATTTCCGCGACGACGCCGAATTGAAATTGCTGAAGCGCTTCGAGCCGACCCATGCATGGACGCTCGATCCGGGCGACATGCTGTACCTGCCGCCCGGCGTTCCGCACGACGGCGTCGGCGTCGGCGAATGCATGACTTTTTCGATCGGCATGCGCGCGCCCGCGAGTTCGGAGTTGCTGGTCGAGTTCGCCGAACAGGTCGCCGCTGCCCTGCCCGAGTCGCAACGCTACGCCGATCCCGATCTTCGCGCTCCCACCGAACCCGGTGAAATAGATCCGGCCGCGCTGAAACGCGCGCGCGCGGCACTCGGCATTTGCGCGCAGGCGATGGACGAGGAAGCCTTCGCCGATTTCTTCGGCCGCTTCATCACCTCCTATCGCAGCGCGCAGGTCGTGGCCCCGCCGCGGCGGCGACCGCCCGCCGCCAAGGCCCTCGACAGCAAGCTGGAGGGCAGCACGTTCCTGCGCAATCCGTGGAGCCGTTTCGCGTGGCGGCGAACGCCGCGCGGAGCGGTCCTCCATGTCGGCGGCGAAGCCCACGCCTGTCCGACGGCATGGGCGCGCGCGCTGTGCGGCTCGCGCGCCATTTCCGGCGCGGAGCTGGCGACATTGCCGCAACGTTCGGCAGGTGTGGCGCTGCTGGCTTCCCTGGTGCAGGCCGGCCATGTGGCGGTGCGGCGGCGCTGAAAACGCGTCACAATCTGTCACACACGAAGGCAGCCGTGCTGCCGAACCCGCCTTGCGTGGCAGAGAACCGAGTGATCCGCGACGACTTCACCGTTGAAACCTCCGATTGGGCGAACGAACAGGATCGCGCCGCGCTCGTCGCCGTGCGCGAAGAAGTCTTCGTGCGCGAGCAGAACGTGCCACCTGAAATGGAGATCGACGATGACGATCCCCGCAGCGTGCACGCCATGGCACGCGCGCTGGACGGAACGGTGATCGCAGCCGGGCGGTTGACCGCTGCCGGCCAGATCGGACGCATGGCCGTGCTCAAGGACTGGCGCGACCGTGGCGTGGGCAGCGCGTTGCTGCAGCTGCTGCTGGAACAGGCGCGCACGCGCGGCATGCCGGAGGTGCGCTTGCACGCGCAGGCCGCGGCGACCGATTTCTACCTAAAGCATCAATTCGAAATCGCCGGCGAGGAGTTCATGGAAGCCGGCATCGTGCACCGGCCGATGCGCATGGCGATCGCGGCCTTCGCCGGGCCGCCGCGCCCGGCGCCGCTGCCGCGGCCCGAAGCGAAGGTGCTGAGCGTGCAGACCCGCGAACAGCTGATCGAGGCGACGCTCGCGGTGCTGAGCGGTGCGCGCCACGAGCTGCGCATCCTGGTGCGCGAGCTGGACCCGATGCTGCTGGACGATTCGGCCTGCCTGGTGGAACTGCGGCGCATCGCGATCTCCGGGCGCGGCGCCTGCATCCGCGTGCTGGCGCAGGACATCAGCCGCGCCCAGCATGCCGGCAACCGCATGCTCGACCTTGCCCAGCGGCTGCCCTCGGTGATCCAGTTCCGGCGGCCGGTCGAGAACGTGGATTGCGAATATCCTTCGGCCTTCATGTGCACCGACGTCGGCGCGTATCTGTTCCGGCCGGTCGCGCAGCGGATGGAGTGTGTCGGTTCGACTTGCGCGCCCGGGCGCGCAGCGCAACTGCAGGCACTGTTCGAGCAGGTCTGGGAGCGCTCCGAATCCATGAGCGAGCTGCGCCCGCTGAAGATTTGAGCAACCTGCGACAGCCCGGCCGCAGCCGGCTCAACGCGAGCTGACCGAAGGGCATTGAATTGCCGCAGCGCAGCACCAGATCGTCATAAGTCGTTATAATTCGCGACTGGCTCGCGGCCGGCGGGCGAACGTGAGCCGCGACCTATGGCAGGTGATGGCGTGAGCGACAGCGACAATCAGTTGCAGGCTTTGTCTCCGCAACAATTCTTCGAGTCTTCCCAGCTCGGCGGCGGCAATGCCGGCTATGTCGAGCAGCTGTATGAAGACTGGCTGCGCGATCCGCAGTCGGTGCCGCAGCAGTGGCGCGCGTATTTCGACGGCTTCCGCGGCCGCAACGACGTGCCGCACTCGGATGCGATCGCGCGCATCGAGCGCGCGCAGAAATTGAACGGCCACGCGCGTGCGGCTCTGATCAGCGCGTCTCCCGTCGATGAAGCGCACGCGCGCAAGCAGGCCGGCGTGCTGCGCCTGCTGACCGCGTTCCGCTCGCGCGGGCACCTCGCCGCGGATCTCGACCCGCTGGCGATCGCGCCGAAGATGCCGGCGCCGGACCTCGACCTTCCCTTCCACGGCCTCGCGGAATCCGATCTCGACACGGTCTTCGACTGCGGCACCTTCGCGGGCGGCGGCCAGCGCATGAAGTTGCGCGAGTTGCGCGACCGCCTGCGCGCGACGTATGCGCGCACCATCGGCGCGGAGTTCATGCACATCAGCGACGTCGAACAGCGTCGCTGGATCTACTCGCGCCTGGAAAAGATGAGCGGCGATCCGGGCCTCACTGCCGACGAACGCAAGCGCGTGCTGCACAAGCTGACCGCCGCGGAAGGCCTGGAGCGTTATCTGCACACCAAGTACGTCGGCCAGAAGCGATTTTCGCTGGAGGGCGGCGATTCGCTGATCCCGCTGCTGGACGACCTGGTGCGCCGTGCGGCCAGCCAGGGCGTGCGCGAGCTGGTGATCGGCATGGCCCATCGCGGCCGCCTCAACGTGCTGGTCAACACGCTCGGCAAGCCGCCGCAGAAACTGTTCGAGGAATTCGAGGGCAAGTTCGACCATCCGGACGATCCGGCGCACTCGGGCGACGTGAAGTACCACATGGGCTTCTCCGCCGACATCGCCACGCCGTCGGCCAACGTGCACCTGGCGCTCGCGTTCAACCCCTCGCACCTGGAAATCGTCAACCCGGTGGTGGCCGGCTCCGTACGCGCACGCCAGACCCGGGTGCACGACGGCTCGCACGGCTGCGCGCTGCCGGTCCTGATCCATGGCGATGCGGCGCTTTCGGGCCAGGGCGTCAACATGGAACTGTTCAACATGTCGCAGACGCGCGGTTTCCGCGTCGGCGGCACCGTGCACGTCGTGGTCAACAACCAGATCGGCTTCACCACGCCGGCATGGGAAGGCCGCAGCACGCTCTACTGCACCGATGTCGCCAAGATGGTCAATGCCCCGGTGCTGCACGTGAACGGCGACGATCCGGAAGCGGTGCTGCAATGCGCGCGGCTGGCCTTCGATTTCCGCCAGGCTTTCCACAAGGACGTGGTGATCGACCTGGTCTGTTACCGCCGCCACGGCCACAACGAGGCCGACGAACCGGCCGCCACCCAGCCGGTGATGTACGCGAAGATCAAGCAGACGCCGACCACGCGCGAGCTGTACGCCAGGCGCCTGGTGGAAGCGAAGCTGATCGGCGCTGACGACGCGCAGAAAGCCGCGGAGAGTTACCGCGAGCGTCTGGAAGCAGGCAAGCCGGTGACCGAGCTGGCCGAACCCGGCCACATCGCCAAGACCCAGATCGACTGGAGCCGCTACGCGCATGGCACGCTGGCGCAGGCGGTGGCGACCGGCGTCGAGCGCAAGCTGCTGGACCAGCTCGCCGGCGAGATCCTGCAAGTGCCGGACGGCACCACGCTGCAATCGCGCGTCGCCAAGATCTACGACGACCGGCGCAAGATGTCGAAAGGCGAGCTGCCGCTGGACTGGGGCTATGCCGAGAACATGGCCTACGCCACTCTGATCGCGCAGAACTACGCGCTTCGGCTGGTCGGCCAGGACGCGGGCCGCGGCACGTTCTTCCATCGTCACGCCGAACTGCACGACCAGAAGAGCGGCAACGTGTACACGCCATTGCAGCACGTGCGCCAGGGCGTGTCGGTCGAGATCATCGACTCGCTGCTTTCGGAAGAAGCGGTGATGGCGTTCGAATACGGCTACGCGACCGCCGATCCCGACACGCTGGTGCTGTGGGAAGCGCAGTTCGGCGACTTCGCCAACGGCGCGCAGGTGGTGGTGGACCAGTTCATCTCGTCCGGCGAATCCAAGTGGGGACGCCTGTGCGGGCTGGTGCTGCTGCTGCCGCACGGCTACGAGGGCCAGGGACCGGAGCATTCCTCCGCGCGCCTGGAGCGCTACCTGCAACTGTGCGCGCTGGACAACATGCAGGTGTGCGTGCCGACGACGCCCGCGCAGATGTTCCACATGCTGCGCCGGCAGATGCTGCGCGAGGCACGCAAACCGCTTGTGGTGATGACACCGAAATCGTTGCTGCGGCACAAGCTGGCGATCTCCTCGCTGGACGATCTCGCCAACGGCACCTTCCAGCTGGTGATCCCGGATTCGCGCATCGCCGACGCGAAGAAGGTGAAGCGCGTGGTGCTGTGCTCGGGCAAGGTCTACTACGACCTGTTCGAGGCCGCGGAAAAGGACAAGCTCAAGGACGTCGCGCTGGTGCGCGTGGAACAGCTGTATCCGTTCCCGCGCCAGGAAGTGATCGAGCAGCTTGCGCGTTACCCGCAGGCGCGGGAAGTGATCTGGTGCCAGGAAGAACCGATGAACCAGGGCGCGTGGTTCCAGATCCGCCATCATCTGCAGGCCTGCATCGGCGCGAATCACAGCCTGCATTACGCCGGCCGCGCGCGCTCGCCGGCGCCGGCCGCCGGACACTACAACACCCACGTCGTCGAGCAGAATGCGCTGGTCGCGCAGGCGCTGGGCGGCAAGGTGGGGGATGATCACTCGCTGGAATGAACGCGGACATTGGTTGAAGCGCATGCGGGCATTGCCCGGCTTGCTTGAAAATGGGATCAAAATGCGAATCCGTCATCCCGGCGCAAGCCGGGATCCATTTTGTTCTCTCGCGGCAAAAACAACGTGGATTCCGGCTTTCGCCGGAATGACGAACAATTGACGACTTTTGCAAGGACATGCCATGTCTATCGAAGTAAAGGTTCCCGTGCTGCCCGAATCGGTCAGCGACGCCACCATCGCCAGCTGGCACAAGAATCCCGGGGACGCGGTCAAGCGCGACGAGAATCTGGTGGACCTGGAAACCGACAAGGTGGTGCTGGAAGTGCCGGCGCCGGCCGATGGCGTGCTGAAGGAGATTCGCGCCAAACAGGGCGACACCGTCGGCAGCCAGGACGTGATCGCGGTGATCGAGGAAGGCGCCGTGGCGCAAGCCGCACCGGCAGAGGCGAAGAAGCCCGAACCGGCGCCGAAGCGCGAAGCCGCCCCGGCTCCTGCCGCGCCCGCACCTGCCGCCGGGCGCAACCTTTCACCCGCCGCCCAGCGCATGGCGAGCGAGGAAAAGATCGACGTCTCGCGCGTCGAAGGCACCGGCCGCAGTGGCCAGGTGACCAAGGAAGATCTGGTGAATTACACCAAGGGCACTCCGGCTGCGGCACCTGCCGCACGCGCAACCGAGACCCGGGCGCCGGTTCCGTCAGGCCCACGCGCCGAGGAACGCGTGCCCATGACGCGCATGCGCGCGCGCATCGCCGAACGGCTGATGCAGTCCAAGAACTCGATCGCGATGCTGACCTCGTTCAACGAGGTCAACCTCTCGAAGGTGGTCGCGATGCGCAAGCAGCTGGGCGAGCAGTTCGAGAAGACGCACGGCGTGAAGCTCGGTTACATGAGCTTCTTCGTGCGTGCCGTGTGCGAGGCGCTGAAGCGCTATCCGATCGTCAATGCTTCGGTGGACGGCAACGACATCATCTACCACGGTTACCAGGACATCTCGGTGGCCGTGTCCACCGACAAGGGACTGGTGACGCCGGTGCTGCGCGACGCGCAGAGCATGGGCTTCGCCGAGATCGAGAAGGCGATCGGTGATTTCGCCAGGCGCGCGCGCGAAGGCGGCCTCACCCTCGAGGAACTGCAGGGCGGCACCTTCACCATCACCAACGGCGGCACCTTCGGCTCGCTGTTCTCCACGCCGATCGTCAATCCGCCGCAGAGCGCGATCCTGGGGATGCACACCATCACGGAGCGCGCGGTGGTGGAGAACGGACAGGTCGTCGCCGCGCCGATGATGTACATCGCGATCAGCTACGACCACCGCATCATCGATGGCAAGGACGCGGTGCTGTTCCTGGTGGACATCAAGAACCAGCTCGAGAACCCGCAGCGGATGCTGCTCGGGCTTTGATCGCGAAGCGATCAAAGCAGGGGCGAGAAAAGAGTAGCGAGGGCGCAAAAACCGGATCGTCGGGCTTGCTCCAAGCTCCATTCAATGCGCCCTCA
>DASSEW010000054.1:0-23691 GCA_035695065.1 Rhodanobacteraceae bacterium
CTCGGCCGAAAGTTGCGGGTTCGCCGTGATCACGAGGATTTCGCTCTTCGCCGAACTCAAGCGCCGCAACGTGTTGCGAGCGGCGGTGCTGTACGCGGGCGCGGTGTGGGCGCTGGCGCAGGGTATTGCGCAATTGACGCCGGTGGTCGAGGCACCGGAGTGGATCGCGCGCTGGTTCCTGGTCGCCGCCGCGGTGGGTTTCCCGTTCTGGATTGCGTTCGCGTGGTTCTACGAACTGACGCCGCAGGGTTTGAAGCGCGAGAGCGAGATCGCGTCGGACGATTCCATCGCGCACTCCACCGGACGCAAGCTGGACAAGTGGATCATCGCGGTGCTGGCGCTCGCGGTGGTGCTGCTGCTCACCAATACTTTCGTGTGGCGGAAGGGCGTGGACATGGCCGGCGACATCGGGCCGGGCGCTTCGAACATCCCGCTGAAATCCATTGCCGTGCTGCCGTTGCTGAACGAAAGCGGCGATGCTTCGCAGGATTATTTTTCGGACGGACTGTCCGAGGAATTGATCTCCGCGCTCGGGCAGGTGCGCGACCTGAAGGTGATCGGCCGCAATTCGTCGTTCCGCTTCCGCGGCACGCAGCAGGCCGACACCGCCGGCATCGGCGCGAAACTCGGCGTCGCGACCTTGCTGGAGGGCACGGTGCGCAAGCAGGGCGACGAGGTGCGCATCGTCGCCTCGCTGGTCAAGGCATCGGACGGGTCGCAATTGTGGTCGCAGACCTACGAGCGGGAATTGAAGGACGTATTCGCGGTGCAGAGCGAAATCGCCACCGCGGTTGCGAATGCGTTGCAGGCGAGCGTGTTCGGCGGCGCGATCGAGGCGACCGACAAGCCGCCCAGCGGCAACCTGGCCGCCTACGACGCCATGCTGCAGGGACGCTACTACGCCGATCGCCGCACGCGCGCCGATTACCTCAAGTCGGTGGGCTACTACGAGAAGGCGATCGCGCTGGATCCCGACTACGCGCTGGCCTACGCGCGGCTGGCCATCGCGCAGCAATGGTTCAACGACTGGGTGGCCAACACCGGGGAACGCAAGCTCGCCAGCGCGCAGGCGCGCGCGAACGCGCGCAAGGCGGTGCAGCTCGCGCCGGATTCGGCGATCGCGCTCGGCGCGCTCGGCATCAACCAGGCATGGACGGATTTCGATTACCCGGCCGCCGAAGCCACTTTGAAGCGAGCCGTCGCGCTCGACCCGTCCAATGCCGAAACCCTCTACCAGCTCGCGGATGTCACGGCCTCGCAGGGACGGCTGGAGCAGGGCATCGCGATGATGCGCAAGGCGCTGAAACTCGAACCGCTGAACGCATCTTTCCACTTCTACACCGGGGCGTTCCTGCTGGCCGCAGGCCACTTCGACGAGGCCGAAACGGAAGTCAGGCGCGCGATCGAGTTGCAGCCAGGCGCGGAAGGCTTCGGTTCGCTGATGGGACTGGCGCTGATGGAGCGTGGCCAGTTCGACCAGGCGATCGCGGCCGCGCAGGCCGATCCCAACGCACAGAACCGGCGCCAGGCGATCGCGATGATTTCGTGGCGACGAGGCGACAAGGCGCGCGCGCAAGCGGTGCTCGACGAGATGATCCGGCGCGGCGATCAGCCGGGCTTGATCGCCGGGACCTATGCATTCGAAGGCAACGCCGACCAGGCATTCGCCTGGCTGGATCGCGCGGTGCAGGAGAGGGACCCCACCGCCGCATCCATCTACGAGAACTCGCCCGAGCTCGTCGCGAACTTGCGCAAGGACCCGCGCTTCGCGGCGTTCTGCAGGAAAGCGGGGCTGCCCACGCCCGACGAAATCGATGCGCAGCGCGCGGTTGCGCCAGCGGCGAGCGTGGCGCGCTGATCGTCTTGCGCGTCACGCGGCGACGAGGGCCGCAGCCGCGTGTAGCATACGGGCTGTATTTCCGCGACATTCAGGACGGAGACGATCGGTGCGTGACTGGGCCGGATCGCTGAAACAATCCTACGAGGAATTCCGCCGCCGGCGCGTGTTCCGGGTTGCGGCGGTGTATCTGGTTTCCGCCTGGTTGCTGATCCAGCTCGGCAGCGCGGTCTTCGAACCGATCGGATTGCCGCCGTGGTCCATGCGGTTGCTGCTGGTGCTGCTGGCGCTCGGCTTCGTGCTGGCCTGCGTGCTGGCGTGGGCTTACGACATCAACGCGCACGGCATCGAACGCACCGCGGCGCTGCCGAAAGTCGATTCTTCCGCTCGCGCGCAACCCGTGCACGCGCCCGATGCATCGGTGGCGGTGCTGCCGTTCGCGGACCTCAGCGAGGCGAAGGATCAGGATTACTTCTGCGATGGATTGGCCGAGGAGATCCTCAACGCACTCGCCTCGATCCGCGGCCTGCGCGTGGCGTCACGGACGTCATCCTTCCGCTTCCGCGACGGCGGTGCCGACGCGCGCGAGATCGGCCATGCGCTGAATGTCGCCGCGATCATGGAAGGCAGCGTGCGCAAGTCCGGCGAACGCGTGCGCGTCACCGCGCAATTGATCGACGCGGCCAGCGGCTACCACCTGTGGTCGGAGAACTTCGACCGCAAGCTGGAAGACATCTTCGTCATCCAGGAGGAAATCGCGCGCAACGTCGTGCATGCGTTGCGCGGATCATTGAAGGCAGTCGCGGAGCTGGATATCTGCTCGTGCGCGCCGCGCGACATGCGCGCCTATGATTTCTACTTGCGTGGCCGGCAGATCCAGTCGCTCAAGAGCAGCGACCACTGGACCAAGGCCCCGGAAATGTTCCGGCGCGCGATCGCGGTGGATCCGGATTACGCGCCGGCCCACGCGGGGCTCGCCGATTCGCTGGCGCAGCTCCTGATCTGGCGGATCCTGCAGCCGGAAGACGTGCTGGCGGAGGCGCTCGCCGCGGCCAACCGCGCACTCGAACTGGCACCGCAACTGGCGGAAGCGCACGTCGCGCGTGGCAACACGCTCTCGCTGGCGGGCGACGATGCGGGCGCGGTCGCGGCGTTCGAGCGCGCGATCGAACTGAACCCGGAACTTTACGAGGCGCGCTATTACTTCGGCCGCCATTGCTATGCGCGCGGCCAGTACGCGCGCGCGATCGAGCAGTTCGAAGCGGCGCATCGCGCGCGCCCCGATGAGTTCCAGGCCATTTCGCTCGCGTCCAACGCGGCCGATTCGCTGGGCGACAAAGCGCGCGGCGACCAGCTGGCGCGGCTTGCCTTGCCGTCGGCCTTGGCCGAAATCGCGGCCGATCCGGAGAACGGACGCGCGCTTTACCTTGCCGCCGGCATGCAACTGCGGCTCGGTGACCCCGAGGGTGCCCGCCGCAACATCGAGACCGCGTTGCGCCTGCAACCGGACGATTTCGGCACGCTCTACAACGCCGCGTGCACCTACACGCACATGGGCGAGGATGAGCGCGCGCTCGACCTGCTCGAACGCGCGATTGCCACCGGCGGCGGCTTCCGCGAATGGCTGGAGCACGACAGCGATCTCGACTGCCTGCGTGGGATGCCCCGCTTCGGGCAAATCCTCGCGCGCATGGATGATCGGAAACAGGCGCCCTGATGTTCGATACCACTCCAACGCTGGATTGCGCCGGACGCGCGCTGAAGCTCGACCGCCCGCGCGTCTGCGGCATCCTCAACCTCACCGGGGATTCGTTTTCCGGCGACGGCTTGCGCGACGATGCGAAAGCCGCGGTCGGGCGCGGGCTGGAGATGGTCGAGGAAGGCGCGGACCTGCTGGACGTCGGCGCCGAATCCACGCGACCCGGCGCGCAGCCGGTTTCGGTCGAGGATGAAATCGCGCGGGTCGTGCCGGTGATCGAAGCGCTGGTGCGCGAAACCGACGTGCCGGTCAGCATCGATACTTCCAAACCGGAAGTGATGCGCGCGGCCGTCGCCGCCGGCGCCGGGTTGATCAACGACGTGCATGCGCTGCGCCGCGAAGGTGCGCTGGATGCGGCCGCCGCTTTGCGCGTTCCCGTCTGCCTGATGCACATGCAGGGCGAGCCGCGCACGATGCAGGACGATCCGCATTACGACGACGTAGTCGGCGAGGTGCACCGGTTTCTCGCCGAGCGCGTGTTCGCCTGCGAGATGGCCGGCATCGACAAGCGCCGCGTGCTGGTCGATCCGGGTTTCGGCTTCGGCAAGACGCTCGAACACAACCTCGCGCTGTTGCGCGCGCTCGACCGCTTCCGCGACCTCGCCGCCGGCGTGTTCGTCGGGCTGTCGCGCAAATCCATGCTGGGAGCGATCACCGGCCGTGATTCACGGTGCAGGGTTCACGCTTCCGCAGCCGCGGCATTGATCGCGGTGCAGCGCGGCGCGATGATTGTGCGCGTGCACGATATCGCCGCCACCCGCGATGCGCTCGCCATGTGGCAGGCGGTGCATGAAGGAGATGCGCAGGCGCGTGCCGCTCCGCAGGCCTTCGGTTCGCAGAGATTCGATGACGACTGATGGGGCGCCATCTTTGTGCCATGGCGAACATTGATGAAATCGTGACACTCGGGTTTGCTACCCTTTGACCCATCTTTTGCCGTTGCGCCAGCCGATGTCCGCCCTGAAATCCACCCCCCACGCGAAGCGCCGCTATTTCGGCACCGACGGCATTCGCGGCCGCGTCGGCGAATGGCCGATCACCGCCGAGTTCATGCTGAAGCTGGGCCGCGCCGCCGGCGTCGCGCTCGCAAACGGCACGCGCGCCAGCGTGGTGATCGGCAAGGACACGCGCGTCTCCGGCTACATGTTCGAGGCCGCGCTGGAAGCCGGCCTGGTCGCGGCCGGCGCCGACGTGCTGCTGCTCGGGCCGATGCCCACGCCCGGTGTCGCGCAACTGACGCGCGAACTGGGCGCGAGCGCGGGCATCGTGATCAGCGCCTCGCACAACCCGCATTACGACAACGGCATCAAGTTCTTTTCCGCCGATGGCGAGAAGCTGGACGACGCGCGCGAACTCGAGATCGAAAGCGAAGTGGACGCGCCGTTCGTGACCGTCGCTTCGGACCGGCTGGGCAAGGCGCGCCGCATCGACGACGCGATCGATCGCTACGTGACGTTCTGCCTCGGCACGCTGCGCGATCCGCTGGATCTTTCCGGCCGGCGCATCATCCTGGATTGCGCGCACGGGGCGACTTACCAGGTCGCGCCCAGGGTATTCGAAGCGCTGGGCGCGGAGGTGCATTGCATCGGCTGCGCGCCGGACGGCTTCAACATCAACCAGAACGTCGGCACCTTGCATCCGCAGGCGCTCAGCGCGGCGGTGCGCGAGCGGAAGGCCGACATCGGCATCGCTTTCGACGGCGACGGCGATCGCGTGCAGATGGTGGACCGCAACGGCGGGTTGGTGGACGGCGACGACCTGATCTACATCCTCGCCCGCGATGCGCACGCGCGCGGCGCGCTGCGCGGGCCGGTGGTCGGCACGCTGATGAGCAACTTCGGCCTGGAGCAGGGGCTGGGCGATCTCGGCATCGAGTTCCTGCGCGCCAACGTCGGCGACCGCTACGTGCTGCAGGCGCTCAAGCAGCGCGGCGGCGTGATCGGCGGCGAGGCTTCCGGCCACATCCTGCACATGGACCGGGTCAGCACCGGCGACGGCATCGTCGCCGCGCTCGCCGTGCTGGAAGCGCTCGTCGCATCCGGCCAGTCACTGCACGATGCGCGGGCACACCTCAAACGCCTGCCGCAGACCACGATCAACCTGCGCGTGCGCGGCGGCGCCGAGCTGATCCGCTCGCCGCAGGTGCAGGACGCGCTGCGCGAAACGCGCGAGACGCTGGAAGGCCGTGGCCGCGTCGTGTTGCGCGCTTCCGGCACCGAACCGCTGGTGCGCGTCACCATCGAAGCGGCCGATGCGGACGAAGTGCAACGGCTGGCGCAACGGCTGGCCGATTCGGTGCAGGGCGCCGCGGCGGCGGCCTGATCGCCACATCGCGAGCCACGCGCATCCGCGCATCACAACGCGCTAAAGTGTCGCGCATTGCCGGGGAGCCGCAATGCCGCGCACGCCGCACACGCACACCGAGAGTCATTTCGGCGCATCCGAGCTGGTGCGCGATGTCGTGATCGGCATGGCCGACGGCCTGACCGTGCCGTTCGCACTGGCGGCCGGCTTGTCCGGCGCGGTCGCGGCGACCGGTCTCATCGTCACCGCGGGCGTGGCCGAAATCGCCGCCGGCGCGATCGCGATGGGCCTGGGCGGCTATCTCGCCGCGCGCGGCGATGCCGAGCATTACGCCAGCGAGCGCGACCGCGAACTGTACGAAGTGCGCGAACTGCCGCGCGAAGAGGAAAAGGAGATCGTCGCGATCCTCGGCCGCTACGGACTCAAGCGCGAACAATGCGCGCCGATCCTGAAAGCCTTTCACAAGGATCACGAGGCCTGGGTGGATTTCATGATGCGCTACGAACTCGGCCTCGAACGCCCGGTGCCCGGTCGCGCGTTGAAGAGCGCGGTCACCATCGGCGGCGCCTACGTGGTCGGCGGGCTGGTGCCGCTGGTGCCGTACATGCTGGTCGCGCAGCCGGGCAGGGCATTGTGGATTTCGGCGCTCGCGACGCTGCTCGCGCTGACGCTGTTCGGCGCGGGCAAGGGCCGCGTCAGCGGCACCGGCGCGTGGCGCGGCGCGATCCAGACGGTGATCGTGGGCGGGCTCGCCGCGTGCGCGGCGTTCTTCCTGGCGAAGTGGGTCGCTTCAATCTGATGGAGGAATCGGTGATGCGTGCGATCAGGTGTGCGGGTTTGCTTGCGGCCGGCTTCCTGCTCGCCGCGTGCGCGTCGGCAGCCACGCGCACGCAAACGGCTTCGGCATCGCCACTCACCCGCGTGCGCCACGTCTTCGTGATCGTGCTGGAGAATGAACCGTACGATGTCACCTTCGGCGCGCAATCGCCCGCGCCGTACCTCGCACATGAATTGCCGAAGCTCGGCGCGCTGCTGCCGAATTACTACGGCATCGGTCATTACAGCCTCGACAATTACATCGCGATGATCAGCGGGCAGGCGCCGAATCCCGCGACGCAGAATGATTGCCACGTATTCAGCGATTTCGTGCGCAGCAAGCCGGGGCTGGATGCGAACGGGCAGGCAATCGGGCAAGGCTGCGTGTATCCGGCGGACGTGAAAACGCTTGCCGATCAACTGGAAGCGGCCGGTTACACGTGGAAGGGCTACATGGAAGACATGGGCAACGATCCCGCGCGCGAAGCCGCCGAGTGCGGGCACGTGCCGGTCGGCGCGGTGGATGCCACGAATCACGCCACGCCGAAGGACCAGTACGCCGACAAGCACGATCTGTTCGTCTACTTCCATTCGATCATCGACGACCACGCGCGCTGCGCCAGGCACGTGGTGAACCTCGACGTGCTGAAGCGCGATCTGGGCACTATCGCGAGCACGCCGAACTTCGCTTTCATCACGCCGAGCCTGTGCCACGACGGCCACGATGCACCGTGCAAGAACGGCGAACCGGGCGGGCTGGTCTCTGCGGACAAGTTCCTGCGCGAGTGGGTGCCGCGCATCCTTGCTTCGCCCGCTTTCAGGCAGGACGGATTGCTGGTGATCACCTTTGACGAGGGCACGGACGGCGCGGCGTGCTGCGGCGAGCAGGGTCTGCCCGGCGGGCCGCAACCGGGCCAGTTCGGGCCGGGCGGCGGACGCATCGGCGCGGTGCTGGTTTCGCCGTTCATCGCGCCGGGCACGGTGTCACAGGTGCCTTACAACCACTATTCGTTCCTGCGCAGCATGGAAGACATCTACGGGCTGCCGCACCTGGGCTACGCCGCCGCCCCGCAGTTGCGGAGCTTCGGCGCGGACGTGTTTACCGCCGCGAACTAAAGCCCCTCTCCCTCCGGGAGAGGGGTGGGGGTGAGGGTACGATCCATGCGTAATGTTTCGTAAGGAGCCGAACCCTCATCCGGCGCTTCGCGCCACCACGGAGCTCTTGGCCAATGGTGGCAGCTTCTCCGGCGGGAGAAGTGAGTCATTTCTCCACCCGAAAATGTTTCGCCCTGCGCGCGATCACGCGCAACGCCAGCCCGTCCGGCAGCACTTTGAACAGCCGCTTGATCGTGCGGTTGATGCGCCCCGGCACGTACACGATCGCGCCGCGTTCCACCGCATCCAGGCCTTCGCGCACGACGCGGTCGGCGTCCATCCACATCCAGCGCGGCATCTTCGACACCTTCTCGCGCGCGCCGGTGACGTCGTGGAATTCCGAATACGTGAAGCCCGGGCAGAGCGCGCAGACGTTCACGCCATGCGCGCGGTTTTCCAGCCCGAGCGACTGCGAGAACGTGATCAGGTAGGCCTTGGCCGCCGCGTACAGCGTGTGGCCGGGTGTGCCGGGCACCAGACCCGCGAGCGATGCCACGTTGACGATGCGTCCATAGCCGCTTTCGCGCATCGCCGGCAGCAGGCGATGGCTGAGTTCGGTCGGCGCGATCATCAGCACGCGGATGAAATCCTCGTGCGTTTGCCACTCGCTCGCGACAAAGCTGCCGGGCACGCCGTAACCCGCGTTGTTGATCAGGATGTCGACCGCCAAGCCGCGGCGCGCGAGTTCATCGACGATCTTCGCGCATGCGTCCGGTTGCGCGAGATCCGCCGCGAGCACCTGCGCATCCACGCCGTATTTCATGTTCAACTCGCGGGCGAGCGCGAGCAGGCGATCCTCGCGGCGCGCGGTCAGCACCAGGTCGCAGCCGCGCGCGGCCAGTTCGCGCGCGAACGCGGCGCCAATGCCGGCGGAGGCGCCGGTGACGAGGGCGCGCGGGCGGCCACCCGGAGTTGGCTCCAGCTTCATTGCATGTGACTCCCCAACCGTTCGCGCTGAGCGCTTCGACGGGCTCAGCATAGACTACGCTCGCCACGCGAGCGGAGTCGAAGCGCAGATGCCCTTCGACTCCGCTTCGCTACGCTCGGGACGAACGGAATGGCATCCCGGTTCCTACATGGCTATTCTTGGCGGCCCGCATAGATCCTGGGTTGCCCATGCGCCGCAAACTGGTCGCCGGAAACTGGAAGATGTACGGCTCGCGCGCCAGCGCCGGCGCGCTGGTGCAGGCGATCGTGGATGATTTCCCGTCGCATTGCGATGTCGCGGTGTTCCCGCCGTTTCCCTATCTCGCGCCGCTGATCGAGCGGCACGGCGGCGGCAAGCTCGGCTTCGGCGCACAGGATTGCAGCGAGCACGCCGAAGGTGCCTACACCGGCGAGGTCTCGGCGACGATGCTGAAGGATGTCGGCTGCGGTTTCGTGCTGGCCGGCCATTCCGAGCGGCGCCAGTACCACCATGAGAGCGATGCGCAGATCGCCTGCAAGGTGGTGCAGGCGTTGGAAAACCAACTCACGCCGGTGCTGTGCGTGGGCGAGAGCCTGGAGGAACACGACGCAGGCCGTACCGCCGAAGTCGTGCGGGGGCAACTGTCCAAAGTGATCGAGCACTGCGGCATCCAGGCGTTCGAGCGCGTGATCCTGGCCTACGAGCCGGTCTGGGCGATCGGCACCGGCCGTACCGCCAGCCCGGCCAAGGCCCAGGGCGTCCATGAGCTGCTGCGTAGCCAACTGGCGCAAGCCGATGCTAAAATCGCCGGTTCGACACGCATCCTTTATGGCGGCAGCGTCAAACCCGACAACGCGGCCGAGCTGTTCGCTCAGCCTGACATCGACGGCGGCCTGATCGGCGGCGCTTCCTTGAAAGCGGCCGACTTCCTCGCCATATGTGCTGCGGCGCGCTGAGCGCCGCCGGAATCCCCAATGATCTTCACCATCTTCAGTGTGTTTTACGTCCTGATCGCAGCGGCGCTGACGATCCTGATCCTGATCCAGCGCGGCGAAGGCGCTTCGGCGGGCGCGGGCTTCGGCGGCGGCGCGTCCGCAACCGTGTTCGGCGCGCGCGGTTCGGCGAGCTTCCTGACCCGCGCGACCTCCGTGCTGGCGGGCCTGTTCTTCATCCTCAGCCTGGCGATGGGCATTTATCTCAGCCACACCGGCGTGCAGAAGCCGCAGGCGAACCTCGGCGTGATGTCGGGCGTGGTGACGCCGCTGCCGGCAGCTTCCGCGACGGCGGAAAGCGCGCCGAACGTGCATTCGCTCTCCAATCCGCCGCAGAATGCGCAAGCGGCGCATGAAAACCCGGCGGCGCCGGCGCCGCAGAACAGCGAAGTTCCGCAGGCGACGCAGAAGAACAGTGAAGTGCCAAAGGCGACGCAACCGGCGGCACCCGCCAAGCCCGCGCCCAAACCGGCGACGAGCGGCGGCCACTGAGGCTTTTTTGAATAGTCCTGCACATGGATGTGCAGGGTGTTTCTCAGGGATGAATCCGCGCCCAGGTGGCGGAATTGGTAGACGCACTACCTTGAGGTGGTAGCGCTTAACGGCGTGGGGGTTCGAGTCCCCCCTTGGGCACCATATCGTTTACATTCACCCCGCTCCGGCGGGGTTTTTGTTTGTTGGCCGGAGTTTCACGACCGCAGCAAATCCGGGGGCTCCGTGATGCCAGCCAGCCATCAGGCACTGAAGGCTTATCTCGCCGCTGTCAAGCAGGAGTTCAGGACGGGCAGGGCGACCGAGCACAGTTACCGGCCCGCGCTGAAGCAGCTGATCGAATCGCTTGCCGAAGACGGCGTGCAGGCCATCAATGAACCGCGCCAGATCGAATGCGGCGCGCCGGACTTCATCATTGCGCGCGGCACGGTGCCGCTGGGTTACGTCGAAGCCAAGGACATCGGCATTGACCTCGGCAAAATCGAGAAAGGCGAACAGCTCGCGCGCTACCGCGAGTCGCTCGGCAATCTCGTCCTCACCGATTACCTTGATTTCCGTTGGTTCCTCGACGGCGAGTTGCGCCTGACCGCTTCATTGCCGATGCCCGACAAGAACGGCCGCATCCGCTGGAGCGACAACTCCGCATCGGAAGTGGCGCAACTGCTGCAACAGTTCCTTGCCGCCGACATTCCGCTGAAATCCACGCCCGCCGATCTGGCCACGCGCATGGCGGGGCTAGCCAAACTGATCCGCAGCCTGATCGAGAAAACCTTCGCGGCGGAAACCGAGCGCGGCGAACTGCACGCGCAGCTCGATGCCTTCCGCAAGGTGCTGATCGAATCGCTCACGGTCGCGCAATTTGCCGACATGTACGCGCAGACGCTGGCCTACGGATTGTTCGCGGCGCGCTGCAATGCGCCGGCGGCGGGCTTTACACGCCAGAGCGCGGCTTCGCAGTTGCCCAAGACCAATCCGTTCCTGCGCAAATTGTTCCATTCCGTTGCCGGCCCCGACCTCGACCCGCGCATCAGTTGGGCGGTGGATCAACTGGCCGAATTGCTGGCGCGCTCGGACATGAGCGCGATCCTCGCGGATTTCGGCCGGCGCACTCGCCGCGAAGACCCGGTGGTGCACTTCTACGAAACCTTTCTCGCCGCCTACGACCCGAAGATGCGCGAGGCGCGCGGCGTCTATTACACGCCCGAGCCGGTGGTGAATTACATCGTGCGCAGCGTTGATGCGCTGCTGAAGCGAGAATTCGGCTTGAAGGAAGGCTTGGCGCATTCCGGCAAGGTGCGCTGGAAGTCGTTGAAGGCCGACACCACGCACGGCAAGCGCAAGTCGTCCACCAATATCAGTGAAGTCGAATCGTGGGTGCACCGCGTGCAGATTCTCGATCCGGCTACCGGTACCGGCACGTTCCTGTACGCGGTGATCCAGAAGATCCGAGAGCGCTTCGAAGGCAACGCCGGCGCCTGGCCGGGTTACGTCGCCGAACACCTGCTGCCGCGGCTGTTCGGGTTCGAATTGTTGATGGCGCCGTACGCGGTCGCGCACATGAAGCTCGGCCTGGAGCTGGAGCAGACCGGCTACGACTTCGCCAGTGATGAACGCCTCGGGGTGTTCCTCACCAACTCGCTGGAGGAAGCGCACGAGAAAACCGGCCTGCCGCTGTTCACGCAGTGGCTGGCCGACGAATCGCAGGCCGCATCCAGGGTGAAGCGCGACGTGCCGGTCATGGTGGTGCTGGGCAATCCGCCGTATTCAGGGCATTCGGCCAACACCGGCGAGTGGATTGCCTCGCTGTTGCGTGGCGAGGACACGCTCAATCACCACAGGACGGAGAATTACTTCGAGTGCGACGGCGCGCCGCTCGGTGAGCGCAATCCGAAATGGTTGAACGACGACTACGTGAAGTTCATCCGCTTCGCGCAGTGGCGCATCGAGCAGACCGGCCACGGCGTGCTCGCCTTCGTCACAAATCACGGTTATCTGGACAACCCGACCTTTCGCGGCATGCGCGAATCGCTGCTGCACGGCTTCGACGCGATCTATCTGTACGACCTGCACGGCAACAGCAAGAAAAAGGAGAAGGCACCGGACGGAGGCAAGGATGAAAATGTCTTTGACATCCAGCAGGGCGTGGCGATCGGCATCTTCGTCAAGCACGCGGCCGAAACGGGTACAATGAAATCCGATCCGATCCGATCCGATCCGATCCGATCCGATCCGATCCGATCCGATCCGATCCGATCCGATCCGTTGCTCGCGTTTTTCATGCCGATCTCCACGGCACGCGCGAAGCGAAATACGCCACGCTCGAAGCGCAGTCGGTCGAAAGCACTGATTGGCAGGAACTTGCGCCCGCGAGTCCCAGCTACTACTTCGTACCCGAAGATTCCACGCTACGTGAGGAATACCAGCGTGGCTGGAAGATTACCGATGCGATGCCGGTGAACGTGCTCGGGTTTCAGACGCACCGGGACGATTTCGCGATTGACTTCGATCGCGCGAAGTTGCAAGAGCGCATCGCTGCGATGCGCGACACGGAAGTTGATGATTTCGCTTTTGCCGAGAAGCACGCAATCGCGACCGCCCCGACGTCAACTTGGTCACTGGCGAAAGCGCGCAACGAAGTACGCAATGACGAACTCTGGCAAGCCAAATTTATTCCTGTTGCATACCGGCCGTTCGATGATCGCTGGGCGTTTTACAGCGAGGCAATCGTGGATCGGCCAAGGCGCGAACTGATCGATCACGTCACAGGCAAGGACAATCTATGCCTCGGAATTGGCCGCGCCGGAAAGTCCGTGAATGAGCGAACGTGGTCATTGCAGACCATTTCCCATGCTCCCATGGACGCCAACATTTATCGGCGTGGCGGCGTCAACATTTTCCCCCTCTGGCTCTACCCGCGCGAATCCGGCGACCTGCTTGACACCGCGCCGCGCGAGAAGACCGCCAACCTCTCGCCGGAATTCGCCGCCGCGCTGACGCAGGCCGTCGGCACGACGCCGTCGCCCGAAGACACGCTCGCCTACATCTATACGATCCTGTACGCGCCTTCCTATCGCGCGCGCTACGCGGATTTCCTGAAGCGCGATTTCCCGCGCGTGCCGCTGACCGGCAATCGCGAACTGTTCGAGCGACTGGTAAATATCGGCCGCGAGCTGATCGCGCTGCACACCATGCAAACCACGCTGCCGCGCATCACCGGCTTCCCGGTCGCGGGCAGCAACGAAGTGGTGAAAGTGCGGTTCGCAGCCAGCGCGGGGAGCAAACACGGCCGCGTCTGGATCAACGACGCGCAGTATTTCGACGGCGTGCCGCAAGCGGCGTGGGATGTGCACATCGGCGGTTATCGGGTGGCCGAGAAATGGCTGAAGGACCGCAAAGGTCGCCAGCTCGGCTACGACGATCTCACCCACTATCAAAGCGTGATCGCGGCGCTCGCGCGCACCCTGGAACTCCAGGCCGACATCGATGCCGCGATTGAGGCTGCCGGCGGCTGGCCGCTTTCGTAGCCCATCGAAGAGCAGTTTCCGCTCCCGTGATTGCCGCCGCGCGTCCGCCCGTGCGAAAATCCCATGGATTTCCGGGAAGGATCGAGTTCCGCGTGCTCACCCAGTACTGGCCCATCCTGCTGTTCCTGCTCGTTGCCGGCGGCATCGGCATCGCGCTGCTGATCATCGGACAGGTGCTCGGGCCCAAGCGGCCCGGCGCGGACAAGCTGTCGCCGTACGAATGCGGCTTCGAGGCGTTCGAGGATGCGCGGCTGCGCTTCGACGTGCGCTATTACCTGCTGGCGATCCTGTTCATCATCTTCGACCTGGAAATCGCGTTCCTGTTTCCGTGGGCGACGGTGTTCGCCAAGATCGGCGTGACCGCGCTGGTCGAGATGGGCACGTTCCTGTTCCTGCTGATCATCGGTTTCGTTTACGTGTGGAAGAAAGGAGCCCTTGAGTGGGATTGACGACATGGGCCTGATTTCCACGATCGACAAAGTGATGCACAACCCCTCGCCGGTGAGCGAGGTGGACGACATCCTGCGCCCGGCGGCCGACAACCCGGTGATCCAGCGCGGCTTCGCCACCACTTCGGTGGACGCGCTGCTGAACTGGGCACGCACCGGCTCGATGTGGCCGATGACGTTCGGCCTGGCCTGCTGCGCGGTGGAGATGATGCACGCGGGCGCGGCGCGCCTCGACCTTGATCGCTACGGCGTGATCTTCCGCCCCAGCCCGCGCCAGTCCGACGTGATGATCGTGGCCGGCACGCTGGTCAACAAGATGGCGCCCGCACTGCGCAAGGTCTACGACCAGATGGCCGATCCCAAGTGGGTGATCTCGATGGGTTCGTGCGCCAACGGCGGCGGCTACTACCACTATTCCTATTCGGTGGTGCGCGGCTGCGATCGCATCGTTCCGGTGGACATTTACGTTCCGGGCTGCCCGCCGACGGCCGAAGCGCTGATCTACGGCATCCTGCAGTTGCAGAAGAAGATCCGCCGCACCAACACCATTGCGAAATAAGAGACGATGAGCGAAGGCAAGGACAACTCACTCGCCGACCGCCTGCGCGCGCATTTCGGCGAGCGTGTCAGCAACATCGTCGAACGGCTCGGCCAGACCACGGTCGAAGTGCAGCCGGGGCACTGGCTGGAGATCGCGCGTGCGTTGCGCGACGAACCGCAGTTCCACTTCGAACAGCTGATCGACCTGTGCGGCGTGGATTACCTCGGCTACGGCGAGGACGAGTGGGCGACTTCGGAAGAGGCGACCTCGGAAGGTTTCTCGCGCGGCGTGGAAGGCGCCGCCGGCCCCGGGCGCTTCAGCTGGAGCACGCGGCCGCGCAACGCGCAGTTCCTGCGCCGCTTCGCATCCGTCACGCATCTGCTCTCGCTCAAGAACAACCAGCGCCTGCGCGTGCGCGTGTTCGTGCCCGAAGATGCGCTGCCGGTGCTGCCGAGCGTCACCGGCGTCTGGCCGGTGGCCGACTGGTTCGAGCGCGAGGCATTCGACCTCTACGGCATCATCTATGAAGGCCATCCGGACCTGCGCCGCATCCTCACCGACTACGGCTTCGTGGGGCATCCGTTCCGCAAGGATTTCCCGCTGATCGGCAACGTGGAAGTACGTTACGACCCGGAAGCGCAGCGCGTGATCTACGAGCCCGTGAGTTCGGTCAGCCCGCGCGTGCTGGTCGCGCGCGTGGTGCGCGAGGATTCGCGCTTCGCCACCGCGCGCGAAGAAGCCCAAGACGACTGGAAGGACAACTGAGCGTGGCGGCTGAAATCCGCAATTACACGATGAACTTCGGCCCGCAGCACCCGGCTGCGCACGGCGTGCTGCGCCTGGTGCTGGAGATGGACGGCGAAACCGTGGTGCGCGCCGACCCGCACGTCGGCCTGCTGCATCGCGCGACCGAGAAGCTGGCCGAATCCAAGCCGTACAACCAGTCCATCGGCTACATGGACCGGCTCGACTACGTCTCGATGATGTGCAACGAGCACGCCTACGTGCGCGCGATCGAGACGCTGATGGGGATCACGCCGCCCGAGCGCGCGCTGTGGATCCGCACGATGTTCGACGAGATCACCCGCATCCTCAATCATTTGATGTGGGTCGGTTCCAACGCGCTCGACCTGGGCGCGATGGCGGTGTTCCTGTACGCGTTCCGCGAACGCGAGGAACTGATGGACGTGTACGAGGCGGTGAGCGGCGCGCGCATGCACGCGACGTATTACCGGCCCGGCGGCGTGTACCGCGACCTCCCGCAGCACATGCCCAAGTACAAGGAATCGCCCTGGCACAAGGGCAAGGAACTGAAGCGCTTCAACAGCGCGCGCGAAGGCACGATGCTGGATTTCATCGATGCGTTCTGCGCGATCTTCCCGCAGCGCGTGGATGAGTACGAAGAACTGCTCACCGATAATCGCATCTGGAAGCAGCGCACCGTCGGCATCGGCGTGGTGTCGCCGGAGGAAGCCGTCAAGTGGGGCATGAGCGGCCCGATGCTGCGCGGTTCCGGCATCGAGTGGGACCTGCGCAAGAAGCAGCCCTATGCGAAATACGCGGAAGTGGATTTCGACATCCCGGTCGGCGTGACCGGCGACTGTTACGACCGTTACCTCGTGCGCGTGGAAGAGATGCGCCAGTCCAACCGCATCATCAAGCAGTGCGTGGACTGGCTGCGCGCCAACCCCGGCCCGGTGATGATGGAGAACTACAAGGTGATCCCGCCGCGCCGCGAGGAAATGAAGGAAAGCATGGAGGCGCTGATCCACTGGTTCAAATTGTTCACCGAGGGCTACCACGTGCCCGCCGGCGAAGCCTACGCCGCGGTCGAGGCGCCCAAGGGCGAGTTCGGGGTGTACATGATTTCCGACGGCGCCAACAAGCCGTTCCGCGTGAAGTGCCGCGCGCCCAGTTTCGCGCACCTGTCCTCGATGGATTCGATCATCCGCGGCTACATGCTGGCGGACGTGGTGGCGATGGTCGGCACCTACGATCTGGTGTTCGGGGAAGTGGACCGATGAGAGCGACCGGCAATTTCGACAAGGTCAAGGACGTCGACCCGAACGTCGCGCTCACCGATGCGACACGCGCGCACATCGAGCACTGGCTGGCGAAGTTCCCGCCGGACCGCCGCCGCTCGGCGGTGATCCAGGGCCTGATGGCCGCGCAGGAGCAGAACGGCGGCTGGCTGACCGACGAGCTGATCGCCGCTGTCGCGAAGTACCTGCAGATCCCGCCGGTGTGGGCCTACGAGGTGGCTACGTTCTATTCGATGTTCCAGCTGGAGCCGGTCGGCCGCCACAACGTGGCGATCTGCACCAACATCTCCTGCTGGTTGAACGGCGCCGAGGGCATCGTGCGCCATTGCGAGAAGAAGTACGGCATCAAGCTCGGTGAAAGTACGCCCGACGGCCGCGTCTACCTGAAATGCGAGGAGGAGTGCCTGGCCGCTTGCGCCGGCGCGCCGATGATGGTGGTCGACGGGCATTACCACGAGAACCTTACGCCCGAGAAGGTGGACGAGATCCTGGACAAGCTTCCTTGAGAGTGCAGCCACGGATGGCTGCTGCTTGATCTTCGCGATCAGGGATGATCGCAAATCCAACAGAGTTCGGTTGTTGGTCGTGGTTGTCGGTTGCCGGGAAAACCCGGTGGCCAGCGCCGGGCCAGTGACCCGAAACCCGCAACCGAGAACCGGCAACTGACAACCACGATGGCTTACGGCCCCGCCCCACAGGAACACCAGGTCGTCTACACCACGCTGCATTTCGATCGGCCGTGGACGCTCGAGAATTACCGCAAGACCGGCGGCTGGCAGGCGTGGGAAAAGATCCTCGCCGAGAAGCCCGATCCGGCCACGATCGTGGACGAGCTGAAGAAGAGCTCGTTGCGTGGCCGCGGCGGCGCGGGATTCCCGACCGGCACCAAGTGGTCGTTCATGCCGCGCACCGCGCCGGGCCAGAAATACATCCTCTGCAACTCCGACGAATCGGAGCCGGGCACCTGCAAGGATCGCGACATCCTGCGTTTCAATCCGCACGCGGTGCTGGAAGGCATGGCGATCGCCTGCTACGCCACCGGTTCAACCGTCGGCTACAACTACATGCGCGGCGAGTTCCACCACGAGCCGTTCGAGCACATGGAAGAAGCGTTGCACGAAGCGCGCGAGGCCGGCCTGCTCGGCACCAACCTGAAGGGCAGCGGCATCGATTGCCAGATCCACAATGCACTCGGCGCCGGCGCCTACATCTGCGGCGAGGAAACCGCGCTGATGGAATCGCTGGAAGGCAAGAAGGGCTGGCCGCGCTTCAAGCCGCCGTTCCCGGCCGGCTTCGGCCTGTACGGCCGGCCGACCACGATCAACAACACCGAAACCTTTGCCTCCGTGCCGGCGATCATGCGCCGCGGCGCGGACTGGTTCCTGAATCTCGGCAAGCCCAACAACGGCGGCCCGAAGATCTTTTCCGTGACCGGCCACGTCAACAAGCCGGGCAATTACGAGATCCGCCTCGGTACGCCGTTTTCCGAATTGCTGGAGATGGCCGGCGGCGTGCGCAACGGCCACAAGCTGAAGGCGGTGATCCCCGGCGGCTCGTCCATGAAGGTGTTGCCGGGCGAGGTGATGATGGGTCTCACCATGGATTACGACGCGATCCAGAAGGCGGGTTCCGGCCTCGGCTCGGGCGCGGTGATCGTGATGGACGAGACCACCTGCATGGTGCGCGCGTGCGAGCGGATCTCGCGCTTCTACCACATGGAATCCTGTGGCCAGTGCACCCCGTGCCGCGAGGGCACCGGCTGGATGCATCGCGTGCTGGAACGCATCGTGGCGGGCAAAGGTACTGAAGACGACCTGCATCGCTTGAAAGCCGTCGCGGGGCAGATCGAAGGCCACACCATCTGCGCCTTCGGCGAAGCCGCGGCGTGGCCGGTGCAGGCCTTCCTGCAGCGCTACTGGGACGAGTTCGAGTACTTCGTGCAGAACGGACGCTCGATGGTGGACGGGAAGTTGGGAGTGGCGGCATGAGCGCGCAACCGAAAGAACACACCGCGCCCGACCTGGTCGAGCTCGAGATCGACGGCAAGCCGCTGAAGGCGCCGAAGGGCTCGATGATCATCCAGGCCGCGGATGCGGCCGGCATTCCGGTGCCGCGCTTCTGCTACCACAAGAAGCTGGCGGTGGCGGCCAACTGCCGGCAGTGCATGGTCGAAGTGGAGATGGGCGGCAAGCTCGTGCCCAAGCCGCAGGTCGCCTGCGCGACGCCGGTCGCACCCGGCATGAAGGTGTTCACGCGCTCGCCCAACGCGGTGAAGTGGCAGCGCAACACGATGGAGTTCCTGCTGGTCAACCATCCGCTGGACTGTCCGATCTGCGACCAGGGCGGCGAGTGCGAGCTGCAGGACATCTCGATGGGCTACGGCCGTTCGGTGTCGCGCTTCACCGAGCGCAAGCGCAGCGTGAGCGACGAGGACATCGGCCCGCTGGTCGCGACCGAGATGACGCGCTGCATCCATTGCACCCGTTGCGTGCGCTTCCTCGGCGAAGTCGCCGGTACCTACGAATTCGGCGACATGGATCGCGGCGACCGCCACGTGGTCGGCACCTACATCGGGCGTTCGATCGAATCGGAGCTGTCGGGCAACATCATCGACGTTTGCCCGGTCGGCGCGCTCACCAACAAGCCCTTCAGTTTCCGCGCGCGCGCGTGGGAACTGATCGCCCGGCCGTCGATCGGCTATCACGACGCACTCGGTTCCAATCTCTGGCTGCACACGCGCGTCGGCAAGGTGCTGCGCAGCGTGCCGCGCGAGAACGAAACCGTCAACGAGTGCTGGCTGGCCGATCGCGACCGCTACAGTTGCGAAGGGCTGAACACGCCCGATCGCGCGGGCAAGCCCGCGATCAAGCGCGACGGCGAGTGGGTGGATGTCGAGTGGAACGACGCGCTGGCCTTCGTGGTCGAGAAACTGAAGGCCCTGAAGGGCGAGGAGATCGGCGCGCTGGTGCACCCGGCGACCTCCTGCGAGGAAGGCGCGTTGCTGGCGCGGATCATGCGCTCGCTCGGCAGCGCCAACCTGGACCATCGCCTGCGCACCCTGGATTTCGCCGACAGGCACGCCGCGGCGCCGTTCGAATTGCCGCACGCGCGATTGCAGCACGTCGATGCCGCGCTGCTGGTCGGTTGCGATCCGCGCCGCGAGGTGCCGCTGCTGAATCATCGGTTGCGCCAGGCGACCAAGCACGGCGCCAAGGTGTTCGCGCTGAATCCCGCGCACTTCAATTTCAATTACCCGCTGGCCGGCGAAACCGTGGTGGCGCCGCAGCGCATGCTGGAAGCCTTGCTGCTGCTGGCCAAGGCGGTTGGCTTGCAGAGTAACGATCGCCAGCTCGCAGACGCGATTGCCGCGGCGCCGGACGATGAGCACGCGCGCGCCATGGCCGATGCGCTCAAGGGTGGCGGGAATTCCGTGCTGGTGTTCGGCCTCGTCGCCGCACAACATCCGCAGGCCTCGCTGCTGCGCACGCTCTCGCGGATGATCGCGCAGGCGATCGGCTCGGCCTTCGATGAAATCCCCGATGGCGCCAATGCGGTCGGCCTCGCCCACGTCGGCATCCTGCCGAGTGATGCCGGGCTGGATGCGCGCGCGATGCTGGAGCAGCCGCGCAAGGCGTACATCCTCTATGGCTCCGAACCGCCGTACGACTTCGCCGACGGTGCGCTGACCATGCGCGCGTTGCGCGAAGCCGGGTGCGTGGTCGCATTCTCCGCCTATGTGGGCGACGCGCTGCTCGACGTGGCCGACGTGATCCTGCCGATCGCCTTGCTTCCCGAGATCGACGCCACGCTGGTCAACCTCGATGGCAAGCCGCAGGCATGCAGCGCCGGCGCGACCATGCCGCCGGATGCGCGCGCGGGCTGGCGCGTGCTGCGCGCGCTGGGCGGCGCGCTACAGGTGCCGGGCTTCGATTTCACCGACATCGCGGAACTGCGCACGACGATGTTGTCTTCGCTCACCGACGCGCAGCCGTCACCGCGCGGCGCGGAGGCGGACTGGGAACCGTTCACCGCCAAGCTGCCGCCCGACGTGCGCGTGCACGCACCGCCCGGGGCAGGGCAGACGCTGGGTGATTTCATGCGCCATCCGCTCGGCACGCCGGCGCCGGATGTGCACGCGCCGCAGCGCGGCAGCGCGCAACTGGTGCGGCTCGCCACGGTGCCGATCTATCGAACCGATGCGGTGGTGCGCCATTCGCAGCCGCTGCAGAACCATCCGTTGAACCGCGCGCCGGCATTGCGCCTGCACGCGGACGACGCGAGCGCATTGCAATTGCGCGATGGCGACCAGGCTAAAGTGAACGGCGTGGTATTGCCGGTGCTGTGCGCTGCCGCGGTGCCGAACGGCTGCGCCTGGATCGAAGCCGCGCATGACCTCACCGCAATGCTGCCGCCGTACGGGATGGTGCTGACCGTCGAGAAGGTGGCCGCATGAACGACCTCCTGATCCTCGGTGTCACCCTCGCGAAGATTCTGGTCATCGCGGTGCCGCTGATCATCGCGGTGGCGATGTACGTGTGGTGGGAGCGCAAGGTGATCGGCTGGATGCACGTGCGCATCGGGCCGAACAAGATCGGCCCGTTCGGTCTGCTGCAGGCGTTCGCCGACGTCTTCAAGCTGCTGCTGAAGGAAGTCATCTCGCCGAGCAACGCCAATCGCGGCCTGTTCTACCTCGCGCCGCTGCTGGCGGTGATCCCCGCCTTCGCGGTGTGGTCCATCATCCCGTTCGACCAGCACGTGGTGCTGGCGAACATCAATGCGGGCCTGTTGTTCCTGCTGGCGATGACGAGCCTGGGCGTGTACGGCATCATCCTCGCCGGCTGGGCTTCCAACTCGCGTTACGCGCTGCTCGGCGCGATGCGCTCGGCCGCGCAGGTGATCTCCTACGAGATCGCGATGGGCATGGCGCTGGTGTGCGTGCTGATCCTCGCCGGCAGCCTCAACATCACCGACATCGTCAACGCGCAGGCGGGGCCGAAGGGCATCTTCGAGTGGTTCTGGCTGCCGCTGCTGCCGATGTTCCTCGTCTACTACATTTCCGGCGTTGCCGAGACCAACCGCGCGCCGTTCGACGTGGCGGAGGGCGAATCGGAAATCGTGGCGGGCTTCCACGTCGAGTATTCCGGCTCGGCGTTCGCGATCTTCTTCCTCGCCGAATACGCGAACATGATCCTGGTGTCGTTCCTCGCGCCGATCCTGTTCCTCGGCGGCTGGCTGAGCCCGTTCCCGCAGGCGTGGGGCGCGATCGGCGCGCCGGGCTGGTGGTGGCTGATCATCAAGGCATTCGTGTTCGCGACCGCGTTCCTGTGGTTGCGCGCGACGTTCCCGCGCTACCGCTACGACCAGATCATGCGGCTGGGCTGGAAGGTGTTCATCCCGATCTCGATCGTGTGGATCTTCGCGGCGGGGCTGTTCAAGTACTTCAACATCGTCACCATCGGGCATTGACAGTAGGGCGGGCAATGCCCGCCGACTGAAGGCGGCGGACGGTGTCCGCCCTACGAATAGGCAGCAAGACTTGTCATGAATCGCATCGTTCGCTATTTCAAGAGCCTGCTCCTGCTGGAGCTGTTCGCGGGCTTGTGGCTGACGCTCAAGTACCTGTTCAAGCCCAAGTACACGATGCACTTCCCGATGGAGAAGATCCCGCGCTCCAACCGCTTCCGCGGCCTGCACGCGCTGCGCCGCTATCCCAACGGCGAGGAGCGCTGCATCGCCTGCAAGTTGTGCGAGGCGGTGTGCCCCGCGCTGGCGATCACGATCGATTCCGGTCCGCGGGCCTCCGACGGGCAGCGCCGCACCACGCGCTACGACATCGACCTGTTCAAGTGCATCTACTGCGGTTTCTGCGAGGAGAGCTGCCCGGTGGATTCGATCGTGCTGACCGACATCCTCGAGTACCACTTCGAGCAGCGCGGCCAGAACGTGATCAGCAAGCCGCAGCTGCTGGCGATCGGCGATCGTTTCGAGCCGCGCATCGCCGCGGCGCGCACCCAGGATGCGGCCTACCGATGAATGCCACCCACGTCACCTTCCAGTTCGTCTGCTTCTGGGCGTTCGCGCTCGTCGCGGTGGCCTCCGCGCTCGGCGTGATCACGCTGAAGAATTCCGTGCACGCGGTGCTCTCGCTGGTGCTGACCTTCTTCTCCACGGCCTGCATCTGGATCCTGTTGCAGGCGGAATTCCTCGGCATCGCGCTGGTGGTGGTGTACGTCGGCGCGGTGATGGTGCTGTTCCTGTTCGTGGTGATGATGCTGGACCTGAAACTGGAGCCGCTGCGAGAGGGCTTCATCAGGTACCTGCCGGTCGGCATCGTGGCGGCCGGCATCATGCTGGCGGAGATGCTGGGCATCATCGGCGTGCGTTCGATGAACGTGCTGCCGGGTCCGAATCCGGCAGGAGTATCCAATACCGAATGGCTGGGGCAGGCGCTGTTCACGCGCTTCCTGCTGCCGTTCGAAATCGCGGCGTTGATCCTGACCGTCGGCCTGGTCGCCGCGGTGGTGCTGGCTGCGCGCGAACGGACCGACAAGAAATACCAGAACCCTTCGCAGCAGGTGCGGGTGCGTGCGTCCGAGCGCGTGCGGCTGGTGAAGATGCGCGCCGAACCCGATGCGACCACGCCGACCAAGGGGACGCCGCAATGATGATCCCTCTCGCTTATTACATCGTGTTCGGCACGGTGCTGTTCTGCATCGCGATTGCCGGTTTCTTCATCAACCGCAAGAACGTGATCGTGCTGCTGATGTGCATCGAGCTGATGCTGCTGGCGGTGAACACCAATTTCGTGGCGTTCTCGCGCTTCATCGGCGATCCGGCGGGGCAGGTGTTCGTGTTCTTCATCCTGACCGTGGC
>DASSEW010000055.1:0-32798 GCA_035695065.1 Rhodanobacteraceae bacterium
AGCGCGCCGGCCGCGGCGAGCTGGCCGAATCGCTGGCGCGGCTGGGCGAACAATTGCGGCAGACGCTGTCCGGCCTGACCGCCGACAACGAGAAGCGCCTGAACGAAGTGCGCGCCACGCTGGATGCGCAACTGAAGGCGCTGCAGACCGACAATGCCGCGCAGCTGGAAAAGATGCGCGTGATCGTGGACGAAAAATTGCAAAGCACGCTCAATACGCGGCTGGGCGAATCGTTCAAGCTGATTTCCGATCGGCTGGAAGCGGTGCAACGTGGCCTGGGCGAAATGCAGTCGCTCGCCACCGGCGTGGGCGACCTCAAGCGCGTGCTGAGCAACGTGAAGACGCGCGGCACCTTCGGCGAGGTGCAACTGGGCGCGCTGCTGGAGCAGATGCTCACCGCCGAGCAGTACGCCGCCAACGTCGCCACCGTGCCGCATTCGAACGAGCGGGTGGAATACGCGATCCGCCTGCCGGGACAGGACCGCGACGCACCGGTATGGCTGCCGATCGACTGCAAGTTCCCGATCGAGGATTACCAGCGCCTGCTGGACGCGCAGGAGCGCGCCGATGCGGAAGGCGCAGCCGCCGCGGCGCATGCCCTGGAACGTCGCGTGCGCGACGAGGCGAAAACCATCCGCGCCAAGTACGTCGCACCGCCGCACACGACCGACTTCGCGATCCTGTTCCTGCCGACCGAAGGCCTGTACGCGGAAGTGATCCGGCGCCCCGGCCTGTTCGAGGTGCTGCAGCGCGAACACCGCGTCACCGTCGCCGGCCCGACCACGCTGACGGCCATCCTCAATGCATTGCAGATGGGCTTCCGCACGCTTGCGATCGAACAGCGCAGCAGCGAGGTCTGGCAATTGCTGGGCGCAGTGAAGAGCGAGTTCGGCAAGTTCGGCGACATACTCGACAAGGTACGCAAGAAACTGGCGGAAGCGAGCAGGCAAATTGACGAGACCGGCGTGCGCTCGCGCGCCATCGAGCGCAAGTTGCGCAACGTCGAGTCATTGCCAGCCTCGGAATCCCAGGCCCTGTTGGGCGACGCGCTGGCATCCGCCGTCGACGAGGAAGCGCAGGAAACAATCGAATAGACCCGCGCGCGCCGGCATCCCCGGCGAAAAGCTTTACACCAGCCTTGATGCCGGCACCCTGCGTCGCCATTACACTCCTCCGGATGCACAGGGCGATCGCGCGCAGCGCGCCCCTCCATCACGGGAGTCAGCCATGGCGGAAACACCCAAGCCTTCCTTCTGCACCCTGACGCGGCCGACTTCGCCAGAAGTCAGTCGCGAGCAAGCCATGGACGCGGTGCGCACGCTGCTGCGCTGGGCCGGCGACGAGCCCACCCGCGAAGGCCTGCGCGATACGCCCAAGCGCGTGGTGGACGCCTACGCCGAATGGTTCGCCGGCTACAAAGAGGATCCCGAGGAATACCTGCGCCGCACCTTCGAGGAGGTCGCCGGTTACGACGAGATGATCGTACTGCGCGACATCCAGTTCGAATCCTTCTGCGAGCATCACATGGCGCCGATCATCGGCCGCGCGCACGTCGGCTACCTGCCCGATGGCAAGGTGGTCGGCATCAGCAAGCTGGCGCGGGTGGTGGATGCGTTCGCGCACCGCTTCCAGGTGCAGGAGAAGATGACCGCGCAGATCGCCACCTGCATCGCCAACGTGCTGGCGCCGCGAGGCGTGGGCGTGGTGGTGGATGCGGTGCACCAGTGCATGACCACGCGCGGCGTTCACAAGCGCGGCGTGTCGCTGGTCACCAGCCAGATGCTGGGCGCGTTCCGCGATGACGCGCGCACGCGCGCGGAGTTTCTGCGGTTTATCGATATCGACGGCGGCACTTAGAGCGGCTGCAAAGCTACTGCGCCCCGTGAAATGGGGTCAGGTTCATTTTTGTTTCGCAAATTGCACTCGTGTCCCAAGCGCTTGGAAAAATGAACCTGACCCCATTTCACGTGACCCCATTTCACGAACACCCGCGCCGCAACGCCGCGGTGATCTTCGTCTTCGTCACCGTGGCGATAGACATGCTGAGCTTCGGCATCATCATCCCGGTGCTGCCGCACCTGATCGTGGAACTGATCGGCGGCAGCATCGCCAAGGCCGCGGTGTGGCAGAGCGCATTCGGCACGCTGTTCATGCTGATGCAGTTCGTGTGCTCACCGATCCAGGGCGCGCTGTCGGACCGCTTCGGCCGCCGCACGGTGATCCTGATCTCCTGCTTCGGCCTTGGCGTGGACTTCGTCATCATGGCGCTGACGCCGTTCCTGTGGCTGCTGTTCCTCGGCCGCGCGGTGTCGGGCATCTGCGCGGCGAGTTTCACGACCGCCAACGCCTACATCGCCGACATCACCCCGCGCGAAAGGCGCGCCGCCGCCTTCGGCCTGCTGGGCGCGGCGTTCGGTATCGGTTTCGTGGTCGGCCCGGCGGTGGGCGGCGCACTGGCGCACTTCGGCATCCGCGCGCCGTTCTGGGCGGCGGCGCTGCTGTCACTGGTCAATTTCTGCTACGGCCTGTTCGTGCTGCCCGAGTCGCTGCCGAAGGAACGCCGCAGCAAGCGGATCGACTGGCGCCACGCCAACCCGCTCGGTTCGCTGCTGCTGTTGCGCCGCTACCCGCAGGTGTTCGGACTGGCCGCGGTGTTCTTCCTGATCGCGCTGGCGCAGTACTCGCTCAACTCCACCTACGTGCTCTACACCGACTACCGCTACGGCTGGGGTCCGCAGATCGTCGGCTACACGCTCGGACTGGTCGGCCTTTGCAGCGGCATCGTGCAGGCCGTGCTGGTCCGCAAGCTGATGCCGGGCTGGGGCGAACGCAAGATGATCCTGGTCGGCCTGGCGTGCTGCACCTGCGGCTATCTGGCGTTCGGCCTGGCGCCGGATGCATGGATCTTCCTCGCCGGCATTCCGCTCTTGTGCCTGGGCGGGCTGGCCAGCCCGCCGGCCCAGTCCTTGATCACGCATCAGGTGGATCCGGGCGAGCAGGGCCGGTTGCAAGGCGCGCTGTCCAGCCTGCAAAGCCTCGCCGGCATCTTCGGACCGGCCTTGTTCGCCAACCTGTTCGCGCTGTTCATCAGCGATCACGCGCCGGTGAAGCAGTTGCCCGGCGTCTCGTTCGTGCTCGCGGCGGCGCTGGTACTGGCGTCGCTCGCGCTGACCGCGTGGATCACGCGCGGCGGCGCACATGCCCCCGCAAATGAAACGGCTTGATGCCATCACTCTGGAGATACGCAGATGACGATTTCGATGTATTCCGCTTCCGTTCCCGTGTTCGTGCGTGCGCTCAACAACCTCACCCACGTCCTGAAGAAGGGCGAGGCGCACGCGCAGGCCAGGAAAGTTCCCGATCCGGACGCGCTGCTGCAGCAGCGGCTGATCTTCGACATGTTTCCGCTGGTGAAACAGGTGCAGATCGCCTGCGACATGGCCGCGCGCGGCGCGGCGCGGCTGGCCGGCGTGGAACCGCAGTCGTTCGAGGACAACGAGAACACCTTCGCGGAGGTGTATGCGCGCATCGAACGCGCGATCGCCTACGTGCAGGGCTTCAAGCCCGAGCAGATCGACGGCAGCGAGCAGCGCCCCGTCAGCTTCAAGACGCGCAACGGCGAGATGCATTTCACCGGCATCGAATACCTGCAGCAGTTCACCCTGCCCAACCTGTTCTTCCACTGCACCACCGCCTACGACATCCTGCGCGTGGCGGGCGTGGAAATCGGCAAGAACGACTTCATCGGCGCACGCTGAAGGGCAGGGCGGGAGAAACGCAGCGCATCCCGTCATTCGCGGGGCGGGATGCGCCGCCGTGCGGCTGCTCCCGCCCCGCGCACCTTCGCGTTCCCTGCACGCGCGGATTGTCAGGGTTGGAGTATCCCTTCGAGCGCGCAGACAAGGAGCCGTCATGCCACCGCGCACACCGCCACCCCGCCGGCCACGACCGGTGTTGTTCTGGATCATCGCGGCGATCATCATCGCCGCCATCATCGTCGCCTGGATCTACTGGGCCAGCGACCTCGGCCGCGGCACCAATCCGCAGACCAACGTGCCGATGACGCCGGGTTACGCGCCGGCCACCAGCACGCGGACGCCGGCCAGCGTGCCCGCCACCGCCACCACGCGTCCGGCACCGGCGACCCAGCCGAATGCGATGAGCAATTCCACGACGCTGCCGCCGCCTGCGAACGCCACGGGCGGCACAGCCCCGAATGCGGTCCCGTCGCCGAAGTCCGGTAGCACGGCGCCGGCCAGCGGCGGCACGCATTGACCTGCCGTCGCGTTCGGTGCACCGTGGTGGATGATGCGCGCGCGGAACCATCCGCGCCCGCGCACATCCAAGTTGTGTCTCCCAGCGCCGGAGGATAGCCATGAGATCGGCTGCGCAATGGGTCGCGATCATCGTGCTGCTGGTGATCATCGCGATCGCGATCTGGTTCTTCGTGTTCGACCGCCCCGGCCCGAAAGGTCCGTCGCCCTCGGTGCTGAACCCGCCGGCCACGGCGAGTACCGCGCCGGCCTACCCGATCAACCGCGCCAGCGTGCCGCCTTCCGGCGCCAGCGCCGCATTGCCGGATCTGCACAACAGCGATGCGCAGGTCATGCAGGAACTGCTGGCGCTGCCGGGCCTGCAGGGCTTGCGCGACCTGATCGTGCAGCAGGCGATCATCCCCAACATCGTCGCCACGGTGGATGCGCTGCCGCGGCAGACGTTCGGCTCCACCCGCATCCTGCCGCTGCGCACGCCGCAGGGCGCCTTCGCGGTCGAGCAGCAGAACGGCAGGACCATCATCGGCCCGCAGAATTACCAGCGCTATGCGCCGTACATGCAGGTGCTGAAGTCGGTGGACGACAAGGCACTGGTCGCGTGGTACGTGCACAACTACCCGCTGTTCCAGCAGGCCTATCGCGAACTCGGTTACCCGAAGGGTTACTTCAACGACCGCCTGATCGCGACCATCGACAACCTGATCGCGACACCGGAACCGACGCAGCCGATCGAGGTGAAGAAGAGCGGTGCGTTCTACGTGTACGCCGATTCGCAACTGGAATCGCTTTCCGCCGGACAGAAGATGCTGCTGCACACCGGCCCGGAGAACGAGAAGCAGATCAAGATCAAGTTGCAGGACCTGCGCGCGCTGCTGGTGGGCCAGAAGATGCCCGCGCCCAGCGGCTCGCTCGCACCTTCCGGTCAGGTCGGGGTCGCGCCCAAGAGCACGGTCACGCCCGCGGACAAGGGGCCTGCTCCCGCTCCCGCCGGGACGCACTGAGCACCTCGCATGATCGGCTTCCTGCTCTGGCTGTTGCTGCTGATCGTCTGCTGGCCGCTGGCGTTGCTGGCGCTGATCCTGTGGCCGATCTTCTGGCTGCTGACGCTGCCGTTCCGGCTGCTCGGGATCGCGGTGGAAGGGGTGTTCGACCTGCTGCGTGCGATCCTGAGCCTCCCCGCGCGCGTGCTGCGCGGCCCGCGGCACTGACTTCGGCTACGCCCATTCAGGATCAACAGGCGCAACGCCGTTTCAATTGTTGACGGCGCCGGGCGCCCGGCCATTGCCGGACGCCCGTGTGAAGCCTGCCGGTAACCCGCACGCACCGGAAGATTGCGGTACTATCCGGTTTACTTTGCCTCAAGGGGGAGGCAGCGGTGTCCGCTCAAACCCAGGCAGTTCTCGAAAACCCGGCCCCGCAGGCGCAGGCGCGCGCCACGCGGCTGCCGCGGCAATTGTCGGACCAGGAATTCTCGCTGCTCGCCTCCTGCGGCGAGCGCCGCGAATTGCAGCCGGGCCAGACCGTTTTCAAGCGCGGCGAATACGGCCGCGCGATGTTCGTGATCGATTCCGGCCGCGTGCTGCTGGAATTCGCCGGCGATCTGCCCGACAAGCTGATCGGCCCGCGCGAATACTTCGGTGAACTCGCGCTGTTCATCGGCAACCACGCGCGCTCGGGCGGCGCGATGGCGGCCGAGCCCTGCACGCTGTACGTGATCGAGCAGGCCGCGTTCGACGAGCTGCTTTCGCGCGCACCGGACACCGTGGCAATGTTCATGCGCCGCTCGTTCGCGTATCTCGTGGCGAGCGAGCAGCAGCTGATCGCCAACTACAAGCGCCGCAATGAAGACCTGATCCAGACCCTGGATTCGCTGCGCCAGACCCAAGACCAGCTGCACCTCGCGCGCCGGCAGATCTGCACCGACGACCTCACCGGCCTGTGCAACCGCCGCGGCCTGTATCGCTACCTGGAAAGCATGGGCGAGATGCGCGACCGTCAGCGCATGGTCGGCCTGCTGCTGATCGACCTCGATCATTTTAAGCAGATCAACGATCGCGCCGGCCACCTGATCGGCGACGAAGTGCTGCGCGCGGTGGCTGCCGAAGTGCAGGACGCCGCCGCCGCGACCGATCTGCCGTGCCGCCTCGGCGGCGACGAATTCGCGCTGCTCACCCAGGTGCACGACCAGCGGGAACTCGCCGATCGCGCGCTGCGGGTCGCCGAAGGCGTGCGCCAGCTGCGTTTCCGCGGCACCCCGCCGGACCTGCGCGTCTCGGTGAGCGTGGGCGGTTCGCTGTGCCGCGACGAAGCCGGCTGGTCGGTGTGGTACAGCGAAGCCGATTGCGCGCTCTACCACGTCAAGGGTTCCGGCGGCGACGGCGCGCACGTGTTGATGTGAATGATCGGATGCAGGAGCCTGCTTGCAGGCTCCCCTGCTTCTTTTCCCTTCTCCCCTTGTGGGAGAAGGTGGCCCGGAGGGCCGGATGAGGGGTCGCCGCCGCAGGCGGCCCAGAGGTCGCGACAAGCTGCGATTCCAGATGGCTCGCAACGAAAAAAATCCAAGCCACTGGGTTCCGGCCTTTGCCGGAATGGCAAAAAACAACTTCGCGTGACTGGGACAGGGCCATGAACGCTGAAATCCGCAACATCGAATCGCGTCGCGCCAGCGATCGCGCCGAGCCGCAACTGCGCACGCTGGTGGTGTGCGACATCGCCGATTCCACCGCGCTGGTCGAGCGCATGGGCGACCAGACCGCCGCCAACATCATCCGCAAGCACGACCGCCTCGCGCGCGCGCTGATCGAACAGCACCGCGGCCGCGAGATCGACAAGACCGACGGCTTCCTGCTGCTTTTCGATCGCCCGATCCAGGCGGTCGCCTTCGCGCTGGCCTACCAGCGCGGCCTGAAACACCTTTCCGCCGCCGAAGGCGTGCTGGTGCGCGCGCGCGTGGGCATCCACATGGGCGACGTGGTGATCTGGGAAAACGCGCCGGAGGATGTCTCGCGCGGCGCCAAGCCGATGGAGGTGGAAGGCCTGGTCAAGCCGGTGGCCGCGCGGCTCGCGCAACTGGCGCTGCCGCAGCAGACGCTGGTTTCATCCGCCGCCGCGGGCATCGCCCGCCGCGCGCAAACCGAACTCGGCAAGGAAGCCGCCGCGCACGTGCACTGGAAGACGCACGGCCCGTACCGCTTCAAGGGCGTGCCCGAGCCGATGGACGTGATCGAGGTCGGCGAAGACGAGATCGCGCCGCTGCGCGCGCCAAGTTCGGGCCGCACCGCCAAGAAGATCCTGCCGTGGTGGCGGCGCCCGCTGACGCTCGCCGCGGAAGCGGCGATGCTCGCCATCGGCATCGGCATCGGCGCATGGTTCATGCTGCAGAGTCCGCCCACGCTCGCCTTCGCCAAGCGCGACTGGGTGGTGGTCGGCGACCTGCACAACCTCACCGGCGACCCGCGCTTCAACCAGTCGGTGGAAACCGCGCTGCACATCAGCCTGGAGCAGTCGCAGTACGTCAACGTGCTGCCGGAACTGTCTGTGCAGCAGACCCTGCAACGCATGGAACGCAATCCGGACAAGACCGCGGTGACCCGCGCGATCGGTTCGGAGATCGCCCTGCGCGACGGCGCGCGCGCGCTGATCCTGCCCACGCTGGCGGAAGTCGGCGGCCGCGTGCGCGTCACCGCGGAAGTGGTGGACCCGAACACCCAGACCACCGTGTATTCGGTGTCCGCCGACGGCGTCGGCGCGCAATCCGTGCTGCCCTCGCTGGACAACGTCAGCAAGCAACTGCGCTTCAAGCTCGGCGAAGCGCTGGCGATGGTCAGCAAGGAATCGCAGCCGCTGGACAAGGTGGCGACCAGCAACCTGGATGCGCTGAGGGCGTATTCGTTGGGGGCACGCGCTTACAACCAAGCCGATTTCAAAGGTGCCGAGGCATTTTTCGACCAAGCACTGCGAGTTGACCCGCATTTCGCATTGGCTTACGTGGGGCTAGCAAAAATATTCAACGCTGAAGATCAACCAGCAAAGGCGATCGAAGACATCCGCGCAGCGCAGGCTGATCGGTCGCGATTGACAGCGCGTGACTCCCTTTACGTCGATGCTCTCGCTGCAAGCTATACCGCGCCCAAGCAGGCGCTCGAGAAATGGAAACTGCTTGCTTCCATGTATCCGGACTTTTTCCCTGGCTTGAATGCCTATGCCTATTTCCTTTGGGAGTACGCGAACCGCTACACGCAAGCTATTCCCTATCTCAATCAAGCCCTGTCGGCAAAAAATCCTCACAGCTCTGGGTCATGGTATTTGCTCGGGGCCGTGTACACAGAATCTGGGCGATATCGCGACGCTCTGCATGCGTTTGAACAGTCGGCAATTGGCGGACTGCACACCCAGAACGGCTATTACGCGAGCGCCTACGCGGCGCAGCGCAAGTTTCAGGATGCGGACGCGGTGCTGAAGCGGGGCAAACTCTCCGGCACTGATAGTTTCGATATCGGCGTCGCCGGCATACGTATCGCAATGGCGCTGGACCAAGGGGATTCGCATGAAGCCAATGCGATCCTCAAGTCCACCCAGGCGGAAGCCGCATCACTCGGGCCGCGTTTCGTGGGGCGCTATGCAGGCATGGCCCTGAGCATGCACGCGCTGGACGGATCCCCCGCCGCGTCGCAGCTCGCGGCACTCGCCGATTACATCGGCAACGAACAAAAAGCGCTCGCGAATGCCGAGCTCGGCGATCGCGCCGAACTGAAATTCCAGATCGTGCTGGCCGCGTATCTCGCCGCGCACGCCGGCCACGTGAAGCTCGCGAAAGACGCGCTCGCCACTGCGGGCACAGAAACCGATGCGGACACGCCGGTACTGGATAACCTGCGTCAGGTCGCGCAAGCCGAAGTCGCGCGCGCATCCGGCAATGCGCAACAGGCCATTTCGAGCTTGAAGCCGCTGCTGGATGGCAACGAGCTTTACATTACCCATGTCGCCCTGATGGACGCTTTTGCTGCCGCCCATGACGAGGCCCGCGCATTGGATGAAGCCCGCTGGCTGTCGTCGCATCGCGGGCAGGCCTACATGGAATTCAACGCCGAACAGATGCTGGCGCCGTTCAACGTCGCCATGGCCAATATCGCTGCGCGGCTGCTGGTGCCGGCCGCAGGCACGGCGCACAAATAGAACTTGGAGCGACAACCTACGAGGGCTCGTAGGCTGGGGTGGCAAGCCCAGCCTACCAAGCCGTTAACGCTTCGCGCCGAAATCCATTTTCACCGATGGAATGAACATCCCAACGCAGCACTCGGCCGCTGCATTGGCCAATTCCTGGTGCGCCTGAACAAAATGGTCCTTGTCAGCCAGCGTGTTGGGCGCGAGGCAGGTTGCCTTCAAATTGACGATCGTGTCGTGCGGCACGCCCATTTCGGCCAGCGCCGCGGCGGGCTTCTGCTCAAAGCGGCTGCGGAAGCCGTCGTCGGTGGAGAGCTTGTGCAGCAGGGCGAGCGAATGCTCGCGCGAAAGCGTCGAATCGGCCATGGCGTTCCCCTGGTGGATGGACTGGCAGGGCATTATGCAATTGCCCTGCCAATCTTTCACGCTTTCTTGACGTAGGGCGGGAGCAGCGAAGCGAATCCCGCCGATCGGTCGAGTCGCGAACGGCGGGTTGTCACCCGCCCTACGGACCTACGGATCTCGCGTAGAGCCGCGAACGGCGGGTTGTCACCCGCCAGACATCGCGTAGGGCGGGAGCAGCGAAGCGAATCCCGCCGATCGGTCGAGTCGCGAACGGCGGGTTGTCACCCGCCCTACGGACCTACGGATCTCGCGTAGAGCCGCGAACGGCGGATGTCACCCGCCAGACCTCGCGTAGGGCGGGAGCAGCGAAGCGACAAATTCGTCTGGAACGAATTTGGACCGCCGTAGGCGGGCCCGAGCGCCAGCGAGGGTGAGCATCATGGATGATGCGAACAATCCCGCGTGTCGCGAACGCCCGATTGGCCCAAACATTCATTGCGCGGGACGCGGCGGGTTGTCACCCGTCTTTTCTAACGGCAATTCCCTACGTGTCGCGTATGCCCCGCCTGATACGACCGCGCCGATCGCAATGAGAACCTCCGTCTCAACGTGATCCTGCACCTCGACGTTCGATCGCTACCCGCCATGCCTCGATACATCCGCGCGTTCGTTCCCGGCGGTACGTTCTTCTTCACCGTCGCTTTGCTCGAGCGACGCCGGCGCCTGCTGACGAGTCACATCGAAGCCCTGCGCGAAGCGTTCGCGTCCGTGCGGGCGGAGCGTCCATTTGTCATTGATGCGATGGTCGTGCTTCCGGACCACCTGCAAAAAGGGGTCAGGTTCATTTTCCTCGACCCGGCAACTTCCTACATCCCGCGTATCCCGCGACTGATACTCGGGGCTACTACTTCATGCAACGCTACGGGCCTCTTCAACGGAGTGACCCCGGATGGCGCGGCTTCCCCGGCTCGATCTGCCACACGTCCCGCAACACGTCATCCAGCGTGGCAACAATCGCCTGCCGTGTTTCCTGGCCGACGAGGATTATGCCCGCTACAAGAGTGATCTCTTCGATGCGGCCGCGCTGTGCGGGTGTGCCATTCACGCGTATGTGCTGATGACGAATCATGTGCACATGCTCGTCACCGGCGCCACGCACGGCGCTGTGTCGCGGATGATGCAGAGGCTCGGGCGACGATACGTCGCCTGCTTCAATGCGTCGTATCACCGCACAGGCACATTGTGGGAAGGTCGCTACAAGTCCAGCCTGGTTGACACTGAGCGCTATCTGCTCACCTGCTACCGGTATATCGAACTCAATCCGGTGCGCGCAGCGATGGTTTGCGATCCCGGTGAGTACCGATGGTCAAGCTATGCGCATAACGCGCTCGGGAAAACGGACCGGCTGATAACACCACATCCTTGTTATTCATCGCTCGGCAAGGATGGCGAGCTGCGCCTAACGGCTTATCGCGGCTTGTTTGAACGAGCGATCAGTGATGATGAGCTTGCGCATATTCGCGCTTACGTCCAACAGCAAAAAGCGCTGGGCACTCCGCGTTTCCAAGCCCGGATCGCGGAGCAACTGGCGCGCAAGGTCGAGGTATTGCCGCGCGGACGTCCGAGAAAGGTGCTCGATTCGGACGCCCGCGCAGCCGGGACCACACTGCCCCTTTGAAAATGAACCTGACCCCTTTTTTCCCTCTGACCCCTTTTTTCCTCCCGCCCTACGCGGTGACTCTTTCCGAAAGGCGGGATACGCTTCGCTCCTCCCGCCCTACATCGAAAACATCATGCACATTCGCCGCTGCGCGACGCTGCTGATCGAGCCGCGCGAGACGATCGGTTTTGATCTCGCCGAACTGCTGGGCGGCGAGACCGGCGTGCGCACGACGCTGGGCTGGATCGCGCTGGCCGGGCACCTGGATGAGGGGATCGCGCTGGATGCGGCGGAGGTCGCGCTGCTTGGTGCGGTGTCGCCGAACGCGTGGGCTTCGCTTGATGATCTTGCGAAGAGTCATTCGCGCGAAGCGCTGGAAGCGCTGCTGGCGAAGGGCTTGCTGATCGCGCAGGACGGCGAAGACGAACACCTGCGCGAGCACGCGCGCCGCGACGAAGCCTTGCGTGCCACGCACTGGCGCGACCTTGCCGCGGTAATGCACCGTCACACGCGCTGGAAGGACGTGGACACCGAGGAAGCCGAGCGGCGCTTCTCCGAGGCCAGCGAACAGACCTTCCTGGAACGCCTCGGCGCCTCGCCGCCGCCGGTGCGCGAGCGGGTGGCGTCTGGGCAGCGCATTTCTTTGCAACGCCCCGGATCATCCGCGCTGGAAGAACTTTCGGACCGCCGCGTCACCTGCCGCAATTACGATCCGGCGCGCCCGGTGTCGCAGGATCAATTCTCCGCGCTGATGTATCGCACCTTCGGCGCGCGCGTGGTCAGCGATTACGCGCCCGGCGTGCAGTTGCTGAAGAAGGGCGTGCCCTCCGCCGGTGGCCTGCACGCGACCGAAGCCTACTTATTGGTGCGGCATGTGGAAGGCGTGGCGCCGGGCTTGTATCACTACCATCCGGTCGCGCACGTGCTGGAACCGCTGCGCGCACTGGAACCCGAGGCCGCGACCGCGCTGGCCAAGCGCTTCGTCGCCGCGCAGGCCTACTACGCGGATGCGCACGTGATGATCGCGCTGGTTTCGCGCTTCCCGCGCAACTTCTGGAAATACCGCAACCACGCCAAGGCTTATCGCGCGGTGGTGCTGGATGCCGGGCATTTGTCGCAGATGCTGTACCTCGCCGCAACGGAATTGCACCTCGGCGCCTTCATCACCGCCGCGGTCAACGAAGTGGAAATCGAGCAGGCGTTCGACCTGGAGCCGATGCAAGAAGGCCCGCTGGCGGTGTGCGGCTTCGGCGTGCGCGCGAGCGAGAAGGTGACCGTGGAGTTCGATCCGGCTGGCAAGGTTTGGGGTTCGCGCACCTGACCCGCGCGGCTTGCATCCGGCAAGCTTCCCCACGTGCACGCTGAGCGTGCATCATTCGGACACGGACCGAGTTGGGGCAAGCCATGCACTTCGATCTCAATACCGCGGCGACCCTGGTGACGCTCGTCGTCATCATCGTGACCGCGATCGCCGCCTTCGTGCAGTTGCGCCACATGCACGCGAGCAACCAGTTGCAGGGGTTGCTGAGCGTGCTGGAACGCGTGGAAGGACTCGACTTCGGGCACTGGATCGACGATGCACGACGCATGCTCGCGGAGAAACTGCCCGACCCGGCTTACCGGCGCAGCATCGAAGACGGCACGCTCGATCGCACCGACAATCCGTGGCTCAACCTGTGCAATTCCTACGAATGGGTCGGCAGCCTCGTGCGACGGGGGCTGATCGAGGAAGAAGCGGTGATGGACATCTACGCCGGGCGGATCATCGCCGCATGGGAAATCACCCGCGACGCGATCGCGATCACGCGCCGTCGCGGCGGCCCCGTTGTGCTCGAGAATTTCGAGTACCTGTATGTGCGCGCGCTCCGCTATGACGCGCAGCACCCGGAGGGCGTGTATCCCGCCGACACGCCACGGGCGGAGTTGCACGATGCGTGGGCGCAGGTTGACGCCCCGGCAGTTCCAACGGGCCCATGAAGCTGCTTCTCGTCGAAGATTCGCAACGCCTGCGCGACACCCTCGCGCGCGGATTGCGCGCGGCCGGCTTCACGGTGGACGTCGCCGCCGATGGTGTGGAGGCCACCGGCTTCCTGGCCGGCTTCGATTACGACTTCGTGTTGCTGGATCTCGGCCTGCCTCGCATGGACGGCTTCGGCGTGCTGCGCGCGTTGCCGAATGGCGGCGCGCGCCCGCGCGTGCTGGTGCTCTCCGCGCGCGACCAGGTGTCCGATCGCATCGAGGCGCTCAACGCAGGCGCCGACGACTATCTGGTGAAGCCGTTCGCCTTCGAGGAAGTGCTGGCGCGCCTGCACGCGCTGGCGCGGCGCCCGGCGGAAGCGCGCGCGGACGTGCTGGAACACGCGGGCATCCGGCTGGACGCGCGCGCGCACCAGGCCACGTGCGGCGAACAGGCGTTGAACCTGACGCCGCGCGAGTTCGCGCTGCTGGAACTGCTGCTGCGTCATCGCGGTCGCGTGTTCACGCGCGCGGCGATCCTGGAACGCATCGCCGGCAGCGGCAGCGACGCTTCCGACCGCAGCGTGGAGGTGCTGGTGTTCGGCCTGCGCCGCAAGCTCGACGATGCCGGCTGTGCCGGGCTGATCGAGAACCGGCGCGGCGCGGGATACATCATTGCGTGAAAACGTTTTCGCTCCGCCTCCGCCTCACCCTGCTGCTCGCGCTCGCGACCCTGGTCGCGCTCGGCATCGCCGCCTGGGTGGTGGACTGGCGCGCGGATGCCGAGATGCAGCAGCGCTTCGACAGCGCGCTGCTGGCGCGCGCGCAGGCGTTCGCGGCAGTGGCGCAGTTCGGCGAGCGCAATGCCGCGGTCGAGAGCGACGTGCGGCGTTCCAACCTGTTCCCGGGCGCGGCCGGCAGGAGCTGGTACCAGCTGGGCTGCGGCGACGTGGTGATCGCGCACAGCAGCGAAATCCCGCCGCGCATCGCCGCCGCGAACACGCCGCGATTCGGTGATGTGCGTTTGCACGATGGCCGACTGCTCCGCGAAGTCGCGCTGCGCTTCGCGCACGCCAATGCGATGCCGGCGGCGCATCCTGGAACCTGCGAATTGCGTTACGCGCTCGACCGCGGTCCGCTGGACGAGATCCTCGGCACGCTGGACCTGATCCTGCTCGGCAGCATCCTCGGCGCCTGCCTGGTCGTCCTCGCCCTGACGCCATGGCTGGTGCGGCGCGGCCTGCGTCCCTTGAGCACGCTGGACGCCGCGATGGCGCGGATCGGCCCGGATGCGCCGGGCGAACGGCTGCCGCGCACCGACACCCGCGAGCTCGCGCCGCTGGTGGCGCGCTTCAACGAGGTGCTGGCGCGCATGGACGAAGGCCTCGCGCGCGAACGCCAGTTCGCGGCGGGCCTCGCGCACGAATTGCGCACGCGCCTGGCGGAACTGCGCACGCTCGTTGACGTGGAGATGCGCTATCCGAGCGAGCACGATCCGCGCGAGGTGCTGGGCGAAATCGGCAACATCGGCGGCGAGCTGGAGGCCACGGTGGGCGCGCTGTTGCAACTCACCCGCATCGAATCCGGCGTGCAGGCCGCGCAACGCGAAGCGGTGGACGTGCAGGCGCTGGTGACGCGCGTGCTGGCGCGACGCGGCGAGGCGCTGCGCGCGCGCGGCCTGCGGCTCGACCGCGGCAACGCGCAAGCGACGGTTCGCATCGAAACCGATCCGGCGCTGCTGGAAATCGTGCTGGACAACCTGCTCGGCAACGCGATCGCGTATGCACCCGCCGGCGGCACGGTCGGCGTATGCGTCACGCTCGAGCGCATCGAAATCGGCAACGCGGCGCCGGAGCTGGGCGAATCCGATCTGGCGCGCTTCGGCCAGCGCTTCTGGCGCAAGGGCGCGGGCGAAAATGGTGCGGGCCACGCAGGTCTTGGCCTCGCGCTCGCGCAGGCTTCAGCGCGGGCGCTGGGGATGCGGCTGGAATTTGCGCTGCAGAACGCGCAGCTACTCGCCACGTTGCACTGGGCGTAGGGCGGATATCGTCCGCCATTCATGCACGCCCACGGCGGGCATTGCCCGCCCTACCCGATCCGCCCCTTCAGCGACGCCGCATCGTGCGGCCCGCTCTCCGCGATCAATGCCTTCGAGTGGTCTTTCTGATCCCACGTGTTCCAGAGCAGCACGCCACGCACACGGCCGTCCTTGAGGTAATACACCACGCCTTCGCGGTTGGGCTGCTTCCAGTCCTCGACGATCTGCAAACGCGAATCCAGGTCACCGAGCGCCTCGTAACCGAGGTCGAACAGGTCGGAATAGAAATACGGCAGGTGCGTGTACGGCTTGTCCGCGCCGGCCATGTTCGCGCCGGCGTGCTCGCCCATCGTGAGCGCCGCGTCTTCGTGCTCGACGCGGCGGTGATTGCCGAGCGTGGCGTCCGGATAATTGGCGATGTCACCCGCAGCCCAGATGTCTTCCGCTGCGCGCAACTGCGCATCCACCACGATGCCGTTGTCCACCTTGAGTCCCGCTGCCTGCGCGAGCTGCACGTTGGGCGTGATGCCGAGGCCGGCGACCACCCACTCCGCTTCCACGCTGCTGCCGTCGCGCAGGTTCAGCGTGACGCCTTCGTCGGTGGCGCTGCCGCCGGTCACCATCGCACCGCAGCGCACGTCAACGCCCTTGCCGCGGTAGTAATCGGTGACGAAGCGCGCCAGGTCGCGCGGGTACACGCGCGCACCGATCGCGTCTTCGGCGACGAGTTGCGTCACCTTGGCGCCGTTCATCGCAAGGGCCGCGGCGATTTCGCTGCCGATGAAGCCGCCGCCGATCACCGCGACGCGAATGCCTTCATGCAGCGCATCGCGCAGCGTGTGGTAATCGTCCAGCGTGCGGTAATAGATCACGCGATCACCTTCCAGGCCGGCGATGCGGCGCGGCGTGCCGCCGGTGGCGATCAGCAATTTGCCGTAGCGGTAATGGTCGCCGTGGTCGTCACGCACGGACTTCTGCTTCGGATCGAGCGCCGTCGCGTGGCGCCCGGGAAACAGCGTCGCGTGAAGGCTCTCGATGTCACGCCAGATGTCCTCGGGCTGCTTCTTGCCGTTCCACAGGTCCTTGGTGAGCGGCGGGCGATCGTAGGGCGGATGCGCCTCCGCGCCGATCAGGCCGATGCTGCCGTGCGGATCGCGTTCGCGGATGCCGCGCGCCGCGGCGGAAGCCGCCATGCCGGCGCCGAGGATCAGGTAGTCGTAGGCGTGTTCCATGAAGGGTTTCTCCTTGCACGAGTCATTGTGCGCTTGATGCCCGCACGCACCAAATGGTTCCCGGAACCGCGCTACTGCCGCGCGCCACGCAGGTTCGGCGGCAGCGCGCCGAAAGCGGGCGTCGCCCGCCACGGGTTGATGTCCAGCCCGCCGCGGCGCGTGAAGCGCGCATACACGCTCAATGCGCGGGGCGCGCAGCGCGTCGTGACGTCCATGAAGATGCGCTCCACGCAGGCCTCGTGGAAGCCGCAGTGGTTGCGATAGGAGACCAGGTAGCGCAGCAGGCCGGCGTGTTCGATCGGCGCGCCGGCGTAGCGGATTTGCAGCGACGCCCAATCCGGCTGGCCGGTGACCGGGCAGTTGGAGCGGAACAGTTGCGTCACCAGCGCTTCCTCGATCTGGCGCCCGTGCATGGTGCTCAGGTGATCCGGTTGCGGCGGGCCGTAGTCGCCGATGTCGAGTGCCTGCTCGTCCAGCGAAGCGCCGGGCAGTTCGGAAATCTGCTGCGATGCGAATTCGCGCGCTTCGACCAGGTTCACTTCGATCCGCGCGCCGGCGGCTTCGGCGAGATCGTGCGCGATCGCGGCACGCAACTCTGCCGCATCCTCGAAGTGCATCTGCGCGTAACCGTTCAAGTACAGCTTCAGCGATTTGGATTCGATCAGGTTCGGCGATTCGCACGGCACGCGCAGCTCGGCGATCGCGACGCACGGCTTGCCGCGCGCGTCCAGCCACGAGAATTCGTAGGCGTTCCAGATGTCGGCGCCCCGGAACGGCAACGCTCGCTCGTCCAGCCCGAGTTCCGCGCGCGACTGCGCGCGCGCGATCGGGAACAGCGCGGCGGGATCGCGCTGCGGCGGGGCGTCGACGCGACGGCCCAGCGGCGAGGCATGCGGATCGGTCATTTCATGCGGCCGTCAAGATCATCCCGCCGGGGAAACGAGGTACTGCTCGATTTTGCCGTCCGGCTGGATGTAGGTGGTGATGTCGAGCTTCGTCTTCGGGAAGGTGACGGTGTAGGCGCGCATGGTCATGCCGCCGCGCAGGCGCTCGGCGCGCTGTGTGAACCCGGTCGGTTTCCCGAGCGGCGCGAGGCTGTGCGCGTAATCGCCGAGCGCGGTGGCATCGAAGTAACTGTTGGCATCGGCGGTGAACAAGGCGCGGTCGATCTTGCCTTGTTGCAGGCCCGCGAAGATTTCCTGCGCGCGCGCCAGCGCCCTGGCTTCGTCCGGATCGTGCACTTCGAACAGCGCCTGCGCGATCTTCCTTGCGATCACTCCGGAAGCCGACACCGCATCCTGGTTGGTCAGCACCACGACCGCGGCGTGGTCATCCGGAAACACCATGTTCGCCGCGGTGAAGCCCATCACCTCGCCGTCGTGCGAGATTTCGCGATGGCCATCCAGGCTGCCGACGTGCACGCCGAGGCCGTAGTTCGCGCCCAGCCCGTCGGCCAGCCGCGTTTCGGTTTCCATCGCGTGCCAGGACGCGGGTTGCAGCAGGTTCTGGTCGATCATCGCGATATCCCAGCGCGCGAGGTTGGAAGGCGTCATCGCCAGCTCGCCGGCACCGAACATCCAACCCGCGCCTTCCTTGGGCGAAGGCCGCAGCGGGCCGAGCGCATAGCGCGAATAGCCGCGCGCATCCGTCGCGGGCAGCGCGTGCAGGTCGCTGTCGTATACGTTCTCCATGCCGAGCGGCGCGAATACGTGCGCCTGCAGGAAGTGGAACGGCGTCTGCCCGGTGAGCTTCTGCACGATCGCGCCGGCGATCACGAAATTGGTGTTGCTGTACTGCCACTTCGTGCCGGGCGGGAAATCGAGCGGCTTCTTCGCCCACTGGTCCATGATCTGCCGCGGCGTGGTCGCCCGTTTCATCGGCGGCATCAGGTAGTCCTGGGGCCAGTAATCCTGGTAACCGGAAGTGTGCGAGAGCAGTTCGCGCAAGGTGACTTGCTTCGCATCGGTGAGGTCGGGAAAGAACTTCGCGACGGGATCGTCCAGGCTCAGCTTGCCCTGCTGTTGCAGCATCAGGATCGCCGCGGCGGTGAACTGCTTGCTGATCGAGCCGATGCTGTAACGCATGTCCGGCGTGGCCGGGGTCTTCGGATCGAGCCGCGCGTTGCCGTAGGCGTGCGCGTACGCGAGCTTGCCGTCGCGCACCACCGCGATCGAGGCGCTGGGGACGCCGGTGTCGGCCAGCACCTTCTGTACCGCCTGGTCGATCTTCGATTGCAGGTCGCCGGGCAATGCCGGTCCGGCGCACGTCACCTGCGCGGCCGCAAGCAGCAGGGCCGAAACGCAGCACATCAGCAGCCCATGCAGTTGCTTGTGCATCGTCATTTCCCGATCCGGTGATCGGAACACGATACAACACGGGCGCGGCTGCCGCAGCAGCGCGCGCCCGTCATGGCGGATCAGATCGGGGTCAAGCAGGATTGGCTGCGGCTTCGTCCGCGTGGCTGGCGCGGTGGTCCGTGCCCAGCAGCAGGTACATCGCCGGTACCACGAACAGCGTGAACAGCGTGCCGATCGAGAGACCCGTGAACACCACCAGGCCGATCGCGTGGCGGCCGCCCGCGCCCGCGCCGCCGGCGAACACCAGCGGGAGCACGCCCAGCACCATCGCCGCGGTGGTCATCAGGATCGGACGCAGGCGTACCGATGCCGCTTCCTCGATCGCCTCGCGCTTGCTCATGCCGTGCAGCCGCTGCGCATCGTTCGCGAACTGCACGATCAGGATGCCGTGCTTGGAGATCAGCCCGATCAGCGTGACCAGGCCGACTTCCGTGTAGATGTTCAGCGTCGCCAATCCGATGTTGATGAACAGCAGCGCGCCGAAGGTCGCCATCGGCACCGACACCAGGATCACGATCGGATCGCGGAAGCTCTCGAACTGCGCCGACAGCGCGAGGAACACGATGATGATCGCGAACAGCATGGTGTACAGGAAGCCGCCGGACTCCTGCACGAACTGCCGCGACTGGCCGGAGTAATCGGCGGTGTAGCCCGACGGCGCAACCTGCTGCAGCGTGTCGCGCATGAACTGCAAGGCCTGCCCCAGCGACACGCTGGGCGCGATCACGCCGATGATCGTGGCCGAATTCAGCTGCTGGAAGTGGTTGATGGATTCGGGCACCGTCTGCCATTCCAGGTGCGCGACCGTCGAGGCCGGAATGGATTTCCCGTCCGGCGTCTTGATGTAGTAGTTGTCCAGCTGGTGCGGATTCAGTCGATCCGACTGCGCGACCTGCGAGATCACGCGATAGGCGCGGCCCTGGATCGAAAAATAATTGACGTAGTTGCCGCCCAGCGCGGCGGACAGCGCCGCGCCGACGTCGCGCTGGGTGAGGCCGAGCGCGGAAACCTTGTCGCGGTCCAGGCTCACCGTCACCTGCGGCTCGTCGATCTTCAGGTCCGAATCCACGTAGAAGAACATGCCCGAGGCCTGCGCCTTGGCCACGACTGCCTTGGCCACGTCGTTCAAGTTCTGGAACGGCTCGGTGGTCTTGATCACGAACTGCACCGGCAGGCCGAACGCGCCCGGCAGCGACGGGAACTGGAACACCGCCACGCGCGCGCCGGCGATGTTGCCCGTCTTCTGCTGCACTTCCTGCTGGACCTGGTCGGCGCTGCGGCTGCGATCGCCCCACGGCTTCAGCATGATGCCGGCGAAACCGCTGTTGACGCCCTGCGCGCCGTCCACCTGGAAGATGTGGGTGTACTCGGGGAGCGATTTCGCAATGTTGAACACCTGCTTCGAATACAACGCCATCTGGTCGATCGTGGCGTTCGGCGGACCCTGCGTGTTGGTCAGCACGATGCCCTGGTCTTCCTGCGGCGCCAGTTCCGACTTCGCGGTCATGAACAGGTACGCATTGCCGGCCAGCACGATCGCGCCGAACACGATCGCCACCAGCCAGGTGTCGAGCGAGTTGCGCAACATGCGCCGGTAACGATCACGCACGCGGTCGGCGATGCGGTCGATGCGCTTCACCAGCGGCTTGTGGTGGTCCTCTTCACGCAGGAAGCGCGAGCACATCATCGGCGACAGCGTCAGCGCGATGATCGCCGAGATCGTCACCGCGCCGGCGAGCGTAAACGCGAACTCGGTGAACAGCGCGCCGGTCAGGCCGCCCTGGAAGCCGACCGGCACGTACACCGCGATCAGCACGATGGTCATCGCGATGATCGGCGCGGCCAGTTCGCGCGCCGCCAGCAACGCGGAATGGAACGCGTTGTCGTGTTCCTTCATGTGGCGGTCCACGTTCTCCACCACGATGATCGCGTCGTCCACGACCAGGCCGATCGCCAGCACCAGGGCCAGCAACGTGAGCAGGTTGATCGAGTAGCCGAACAGCAGCATCACCAGGAACGCGCCGATCAGCGACAGCGGCATCGCGACCAGTGGCACCAGCACCGATCGCAGGGTGCCGAGGAACAGGAAGATCACCAGTGTGACGATGACCAGCGTCTCAACCAGCGTCTTCACCACCTCGTGGATCGAGGTGCGGATGTAATCGGTGCCGTCGAACACGATGCGCGCGGTGACGCCGGTCGGCATCTGCGACTGGATCGACGGGAACACCTTGCGCACGCGGTTGATCACGTCCAGCACGTTGGCGTCGGGTGCGGCGTTGATGCCGATGAACACCGAGCGCTTGCCGTCGAAGGCGACGTTGAAGTCGTAGTTCTCGGCGCCGAGCGTGACGTTGGCGACGTCCTTCAGCCGCACCACGTTGGTGCCGTCGGCCTTCACCACCAGATCCTTGAACTCGTCCACCGAGTGCAGGTCGGTGGCGGCGGTGAGGTTGACGCTCACCATCTGGCCCTTGGTGCTGCCGATCGCGGAGAGATAGTTGTTCGCGGCCAGCGCGTTGTTGACATCGGTGGCGGTGACGCCGTGGGCGGCCATGCGCGCCGGATCCAGCCACGCGCGCAGCGCGAAGGTGCGCCCGCCCAGGATCTGCGCGTTCTGCACGCCCTCGATCGCATTCAACTGCGGCTGCACCACGCGCACCAGGTAGTCGGTGATCTTGTTGGACGGCAGCTGGTCGGAATAGAACCCCATGTACATGGACGCGACCGACTGGCCGGTCTGCAGCGTGATCACCGGCTGCTGCGCCTGCGGCGGCAACTGGTTCTTGACCGAATTCACCAGCGCGCTGATTTCGGTCAGCGCCTTGTTGCCGTCGTAGTTCAGGCGCAACGTCGCCGAGATCATCGACACGCCCGGCGTGCTGGACGAGGACATGTAGTCGATGCCCTGCGCCTGCGCGATCGCCTGCTCCAGCGGCTGGGTAATGAAGCCCGCGACCGTTTGCGAGTCGGCGCCGAAATACACCGTCTGCACGGTGATGGTGGCGTTCTCGGTCTTCGGATACTGGCGGATCGGCAGCGTCATCACCGCGCGCAGGCCGAGCACCAGGATCAGCAGGCTCAGCGTCGCCGCGAGCACCGGGCGCTTGATGAAAAGGTCGGTAAATTTCATAGGGTTTTTCGCTACGGCTTGCGCTGGCAGATTTCCGTTCGCCCTGAGCGTAGGGCCCATCTTGAACAGGGATGGGGCCCGAAGTCGAAGGGCATCGCAATGGGCTTCGACTTCGCCCGGCTCCGCCGGGCTACGCTCAGCCCGAACGGATTTGAAAAGATCACTGCTCCACCGGCGTCGGATTCGGATTGAACGCCGGCTGCACGCTGTTGTTGATGTTCACCGGCGTGTCGTTCTTCAGCTTCAGCTGGCCGGTGGTCACCACCACCTCGCCTTCCTTCAGGCCATGGAGGATCGCCACCTGGTCGCCGCGGCGCGGGCCCACCGTGACCAGCCGCTGCTCGACATAGTGTTGCGGCTTGCCGTCCTTGTTGTCCTTGGCCGCCGGTTGTTGCGCCGGCTTGCCGTTCTGGTCCTGCGACGGCGGCGCGCCTTCGTGCACCACGAACACGGTGTCGCCGTACGGGTTGAAGGTGATCGAGGTCTGCGGCAGCGTGAGATAACGCTGCGTGCTGCCGCTGTCCACCGCGACGTTGGCGAACATGCCCGACATCAGCTTGCCGTCGCGATTGGGGAGCGTGGCTTCCACACCGACGTTGCGCGTATTCGGGTCGACCCTGGGATCGGTGGCGGTCACCTTGCCGGTGAAGTGCTGGTCCGGATACGCGTCCGAAGTCACCTCGACCTTGCCGCCGACCTGCAACTGCTGCAGCGCATCCTGCGGCACGGTGAAATCCACGTACACCGGATCGAGCTGCTGCAGGCTCACCACCTTGTCGCCGGGATTGATGTACTGGCCCGGGTTCACCGTGATGATGCCGATGCGGCCGGCGAACGGCGCGCGCAGCGTCTTCTTGTCGACCAGCGCCTGCTGCGCGGCGACCTGCGCCTGCGCGCTCTTCAGGTTCGCCATGTCGGTGTCGTACTGCGCCTTGCTGATCGCCTGCACCGCGAGCTGCTTCTTGGAACGATCGGCGGTCAGCTCGGCGAGCTTTTCGGTCGCCTGCAACGCCGCGAGCTTGGCCTTGTCGTCCGCATCGCGCAGCTGCACCAGCACCTGTCCCTGCTTGACGTCGGCGCCGGATTTCACGTCCACCGAATCGGCCACGCCGGATACCTCGAACGCGAGATCCACGCCGCGCACCGCGCGCACGTTGCCGACCGCCTCAAGGTGCGGCTGCCAGGTCTGGAACTCCGCCTGCATCGTGCTGACGGTCTGCGGCGGGTTGCCCATGGACTTCATGAACTTGCCGATCATGATGCCCTTGAACACGTTGAACCCGATCACCAGCAGGAACAGCACGCCGATGACGATCAGCATGATCGTCATGCGCTTGGCGAGGCGGGGCTTGCGGAGAGCTGTGTCGATCATGAAGTTATCTCGGCGAAGATGTCTTTGGATTCGAAGTCGCGGCTGCCGATTCGGCGCTGCCATTCCAGCCGCCGCCCAGCGCGGCATACAGCGCGGCGGTGTCGGCGAGGCGCGAGGCGCGCGACTGGATCAGCGCGATGCGCGATTGCTGGTACTGGCGCTCGGCATCCAGCAGGGTCAGGTAATCCACCGCGCCGACCTGGTATTGCGTGCGGGTGAGATCCAGTCGCTTGGAAGCGGCGCGTTCGGCGGTGTTCTGCGCGGCCAGCCCTTGTGCATCGAGGTCCAGCGCCTGCAATGCGTCGGCCACGTTCTGGAACGCGGTGAGCACCGTCTGCTGCCAGTCGGCGACCGCGCGATCCATGCCGGCCTGCGCCGCGCGTTTCCTGTGCAGCAATTCGCCGCCGTGGAAAATCGGCTGCAGCAGGCTCAATCCGAGCGACCAGGCCGTCGTGCCGGAGGAAAACAGGTCGCCCGAATGCAGCGCCTGCGAGCCGAGGCTGCCCGAGAGCGTGAGCTGGGGAAGCATGTTCGCCGTCGCCACGCCAACCTGCGCGGTCGCCGCGTGCAATTGCGCGGAGGCGGCGCGGATGTCGGGACGCTGCTCGACGATGCTGGATGGCAGGCTGACCGGAATGTCCTGCGGCAACGTGACGTTCGCCAGCTCGATCGGTTGCAGCTGCAACTGGGCCGGCGTCACGCCGAGATAGGTCGCGAGCTGGTCCTGGGTGACGGCGAGTTGCTTGCGCAGCGGCGGCAGCGTGGCTTCGGTGCTGGCGAGCTGAGATTCCACCGCCAGGGTGTCGGACAATGACTTCGCGCCGATCTGCTGCTGCTTTTGCGCGATGTCCAGTTCCTTCTTCAGCGAATCGGCGATCTCTTCGGTCGCGCGCACCTGCTCGCGCAGCGACGCTTCCTGCAGGGATGCCGTCACCACGTTGGTGGCGAGAATCAGGTAGGTCGCGTCCAGTTGCGCGTGCTGCGCATCGGCCAGCGCGGATTGCGCTTCCACGCCGCGGCGCACGCCGCCGAAGATGTCGAACACGTAGCCGACGCTGACGCCCGCGTTGTAGACGTTGAACGGACTGCTGCCGAAGCCCGCGCCGGCGCCGCCGAACTGCGCGCCGGAGGATTTCTGCCGGGTCGCGCCTGCGCTGGCGTCGAGCGAGGGGAAGAACGAGCCGCGCGCGGCTTTCGCGTTTTCCTGCGCCTCGCGCAATGCTGCCTGGGCGGAAGCAATGGTCGGCGAAGCGCGAAGCGCCTGCTGCACGCGGCGATCGAGTTCCTCGTTGCCGAACGTGGTCCACCAGCGCTGCGGCACGTTCGTGCCTTCGAGGAAACGCTGCGCGTCGCCGCCGGCCGTATCGGTGGATACGGTCTGCGCGGGCAAGGGCTGCGCGGTGTAGCGATCCACCGCCGGCGCGTTCGGGCGCGTGTAGTTCGGCCCGACCGCGCAGCCGGCGAGGATCAACGCCAGTGCGCCGGCCAGCGCACCGCGTGCCGGCAGGCGTGAATGGAAGGATGCTTGGCTCATTGTGGTTGTTGTTGGAAATCGAGCGGGTTCGGAGGATGAGGCGGCGCGAGCACGGCCTTCATAACTGAACCGAACGGTAAAGATATTGGAAACTATTTTCAGATGCAAATACTTTTTGCGACAGGGCCAGAAGTCTTGGCGGTCGCGGTGACATTAGTCATGCGGGGGAGCACCGCCTGTCTGGATGACGATCGAGGCGTGCGCGTTTCGACAGCGGCTCAACGGTGGGGTTCGGCGAGATATTGGGCGCTTTGCATCTCGATCAAGCGGCTCGCCGTGCGCGTGAATGCGGCACGCAGGCGCGTGCCGTCGTACAGCTCGATAGCAGGCACGGCCGCGGAGAGCGCGAGCTTGACGCGGCGGTCGTACAGTTCGTCGACCAGCTGGATGAAGCGGCGCGCGGCATCTTCCCGCAGCGGCGTGAATTGCGGCACCCCGGAAACCAGGATCGCCGGAAAGCCGCGCGCCAGTTCGATGTAATCCGCCGAACCGCGGGGACCTTCGCAGAGTGCGTCGAAATCGAACCACGCCGCCTGCGCGCAGGCACGGCGAACCGGAATCGCGCGGTCGTTGATGTCGAGCGCGCCGCCTTGCTGCACCGGGCCACGCGCAAGACCCTCGAACAGCGCCGCCAGCGCGTGCTCGCCCTGCTCGCTGAGCGGCGTGAGGTACACGCGCGCCTGGGTCAGCGCGCGCAGGCGCCAATCATGTGGCGAGACGATTTCAAGCACATCGCAATGCCGCTCCAGCAACGCGATCGCCGGCAGGAAGCGCGCGCGCTGCAGGCCGTCGCGATAGAGGTCGCGCGGAGGCGTGTTGGAAGTCGTGACCAGCGCCACGCCTTCGCGGAACAGCGCGCGCAGCAGGTTGGCGAGGATCATCGCATCGCCGATGTCCTCGACCTGGAATTCGTCCAGGCACAGCACGCGCGCCTTGCGCGCCAGCTGCGCGGCCACCTCGCGCAACGGATCGCGGCGCTCGCCGAGTTTGCGCAACTGCGCATGCACGTCCAGCATGAAGCGATGGAAGTGCACGCGCAGCGCGGTGCCTGGCGGCAGCGATTCCACGAACAGGTCCATCAGCATGGTCTTGCCGCGCCCGACCGTACCCCAGAGGTAAATGCCTTGCGGCGCGGCGGGCTCGCGCCAGCGCGAGAACCAGCCCGGCTTCGGCGCGGCGAGTTGCGCGTGCAGGCGATCGAATTCGCCTAGCAGCGCGCGTTGCGCAGGATCGTCCTGCCACGCACGCGCGGACACGCCTTGCGCGTAGCGCCGGCCCGGCGTCGTCGTGGTTTCAGTCGCCGCGGAATCCACGCGGTCGATCAAGCGCCCGCGCGCAAGGGCGGCAGCCAACCGCGCACCCCATTCTTCACCGCACCGCGCAGGTCCATCAGCCGGCGATGGAAGAAGTGCCCGGTCTCGGGCATGCGCACCAGCGTCGGCTGCGGATCGAGCGTCTCCACCCAGTCGAACACCGCCTGCGGTTCGACGACCTCGTCGTCCTCGCCCTGCACGATCAGCCACGGGCATTCGGGCATCGCCACGCTTTCGAAATCCCAGCGTCCGACCGGCGGCGCCACGGTGATCAGCGCGTTCGCCGCCAGCGAGCGCGCGGTGCGCAGCGCGACGTAGGAGCCGAACGAGAACCCGGCCAGCCACAGCGCATCCTGAGGATGCACGCGGCGCACCCACTGCGCCACCGCGACCAGGTCGCCGCTCTCGCCGTCACCCTCGTCGTACTCGCCTTCCGATTCGCCCACGCCGCGGAAGTTGAAGCGCACCGTGTCGAGGCCGGATTCGCGCAAGCTGCGCTCCAGCATGGTCACGACCTTGTTGCGCAGGCTGCCGCCGTGCTGCGGGTGCGGATGGCAGATGATCGCGGTGCCGGCGCGCGCCTCGGCCGGCTTGGCGGCGCAGGTGGCGAGTTCCAGTTTTCCCGCCGGCCCCGGCAACGCGAACTCCGACGCGTCGCGCGGAAACTCCGCGGGCGCGTGGACAGGCGCGGTCGGCTGCGGGTCGGTCATGGGAACATCATACCGAAGCGGGCGCCGGGCTCACTTCGACATGGCCATCCATGGCCTGCTTGGGTGAACCCGGGCGTTATTTGACCTGGGACACCATCCACTTCACGGTCGCCTCGACCTGCGCGTCGGTGAGCGCCGGATTGCCACCCTTGGCCGGCATGTGGTTGCCGTCCGGGCCGGTGTAGCCGTCGATCGCGTGCTTGACCAGGGTGTCGATGCCCTCGGCGACGCGCGGCGCCCACGCGGCCTTGTCGGTGATCTTGGGCGCGCCGGCCGCGCCCGTCGAATGGCAGGTGGTGCACAGCTGGCCGAAGATCGTCTTGCCGTCGGTCGTGCCGCCGTAGGCAACCTGTGAGGAGGCGGCCTTGGCCGCGGCCGCAGCCTGCGCCTGCATCGCCGCGCGCCCGGTGGCGCCCGCGAAGTCCGCACCGACAGGCATGATCCGCTCGCTGGCCTCGCGCGCCTGGGTGTCGGTGGCTTCGCTCGGCTGATAGGCGTGCACGATCTGGCCGATGATGATCAGGATCACGGCCACGCCCGCCAGGGCCGCGATCATGATCGCGAAGTGGCGCATGAAGGTGCGATCGGAAGGGGTCATCTGGCTCACGGCAAGCTCCACTGATCACGGTTCGCGCCCAATCGCGAGCGCAAAAGACGCGAAAGTATAACGAGCTTGCGGCCCGGTACAAAGCGCCCCGGCCGGACCGGCGTGGATCAGGAGGCCTTCCGGGCGCGCTTGCCGGCAGGCTTCTTGCGCGCGGGCTTCGCGGATTTCTTCGCGGACGCCTTTTTCTCCGAACCTCGGTCCGCAGCGGGCGTGCGCTGCTTGGCATCGATGCTCTTCTGCAGCAAGGACATGAAGTCCACCACGTTGGTCGCGGCGTTCTTGGGCAGCTCCGCTTCCGCCGCCGCCGGCGTGCGCACCACGCCCTTGGCCTTGACGCGGTCTTCGATCACCTTGACCAGCCGCTCGCGGAAATCGTCGTGATAGTCCTCCGGCTGCCATTCGCCGACCATGGACTTCACCAGCGATTCCGCCATTTCCATTTCCTTCGGGCTGATCCGATACGCGGCGGGCTTCTTGTCCGGAAACGCGTACTCGTCCGCGCTCACCAGCTCCTGCGGATAGCGCAGCAGCATCAACCGCAGCGCATCGCCCTGCGGAATCACCAGGGCGAGGTATTCGCGGGTACGGATCACCACCCGCGCCAGTCCGGCCGTGTTCAATTTCTTGAGCGTCTCGCGCAGCAGCACGTAGCCCTTCTCGGCTTTCTTGGCCGGCACGAGGTAATAGGGCTTCTCGAAATATTCCGGGCCGATTTCGTCGGCGCTGATGAACGCCTCGATGTCCACGGATTCGGTGGATTCCGGCGCGGCCTTGGCGAAGTCCTCCTTTTCCAGCACGACATACGATCCCTTGTCGTACTCGAAGGCCTTCACGATGTCCTTCCAGGGCACTTCCTCGCCGGTTTCCTCGTTGACGCGCTCGTAGCGGATCGGCGCGTTGTTGCGCGAATCGAGCATGCGGAAATGCAGGTCGGTGTGCCGCTCGGCGGTCATCAACTGCACCGGGATGTTGAGCAGTCCGAAGGTGATGGTGCCGCTCCAGATGGGTCTTGGCATGTGACTCTCCTTGTCGCGTAGGGCGGGGATTGCCCGCCGGCGGACGATGTCCGCCCTACATTCCCGGCAACGCCTGCCGCACTTCCTCGATCCCTTCCCACGGATCGCTCTTCAACGATTTCAGCCGGCGCGGCAGGTTCCTGATCGTGTACTGCGCACCCGAGCGCAGCTTCGAAAGTTCTTCCCAGTGCAAGGGCGTGGCGACACCCGCACCTTCTCGCGCGCGCACGCAGTAGGAAGACACCGCGGTGGAACCACGCGCGTTGCGCAGATAGTCCACGAAGATGCGGCCCTTGCGGCGCGCCTTGCTCGCGACCGACACGTATTCGCGCGGCGCTTCGGCTTCCAGCGTGCGCGCCAGGGCATGCGAAAACGCTTTCGCACTTTCCCAGTCCGGGCGCGGGTTCAACGGCACCACGACGTGCAAGCCCTTGCCACCTGTGGTGCGCAGGAAGCTTTGCAGGTTCACCGCGGCCAGGCGGTCGCGCAGCAGTCGCGCGCCTTCCTTCACCCGCGGCCAGCTCACGCCGGGGTCGGGATCGAGGTCGAAGACAAGGCGGTCCGGATGTTCGATGTCGGCGATGGTCGAACCCCACGGATGGATCTCGATCACGTTCATCTGCACCAGGCCCAGCACGCCCTCGATGCCGTCCACGTACAGGAATTCCTCGTCCTCGCCTTTCGAATTGCGCTGCGTGCCGACGCGGATGCTTTCGGGCATGCCGCTCATGCCGTGCTTCTGGAAGAAACACGCCTTGCCGATGCCGTCCGGGCAACGCACCAGCGATAGCGGCCGGCCGACGATGCCGGGCAGCAGGCGGTCGGCAATGCTGACGTAGAACTCCGCGAGATCCTGCTTGGTGACACGCGGCTTGTCGATCAGCACGCGCTCGGGATGGGTCAGCGCGATCTTCGGCATCGGCGCGTCCTCCGGCGCAGCGTCGTCGGCACGCCGATCGCTGTCGCGCAAATCGGCCGGCGACTTGTCCGGACGCAGGCCCTTGAAGCTGCCCTGCCGCAGCATGTCGTCGCCGGTGCGCCCGCGGAAGGCGATCTCGGCCACGTGCTCGGGCTTCACCCAGGTGACCTTGCCGCCGCGCAGTTGTTTCGCGTCCGGCGGATTGATCAGCGCGGGGCGCTCGCGCACCGGCTTCAGGACATCGTGCACGCGTTTCAGCGTCGGCTCGTCCATGCCGGTGCCGACGCGGCCGACGTAGCGCCAGCCGTTCTCTTCGGGTTCGGCCAGCAGCAGCGCACCCAGCGCGCCGCGCGAACCCTTGCCGGCGGTATAGCCGACGATCACGAATTCGTCGGAATCCACGCATTTCAATTTGCGCCATGCGTCAGTGCGGCCTTCCGAATACGGCGCATCCGCGGCCTTGCTGATGATCCCTTCGAGGCCCGCCTCGCAGGCGCGCTTGTGCGCCAGCGCGCCCTCGCCCTGGATGAAGCCGGAGAGCATCAGCACTGCGTCCGCACTCTCCAGCAATTTCGACAGGGCGGTCTTGCGCCGGTGCAAAGGCTGGTCGCGCAGATCCTTGCCGTCCAGCATCAGCAGATCGAACACGACGAAGTGCGCGGCGTCGACATGCGCGCGCGTGAATTCCTGCTGCAACAGATGGAAGCGGGTGCGGCCTTCGGCATCGAACACCACCAGCTCGCCATCCAGCGCGCAGCTTTTGCACTTCAACGCGCGCGTGGCGTCCACGATGCGCGGCAGGCGGTCGGTCCAGTCCAGCCGATTGCGCGAAAGCAGTTGCAGATCCTTGCCGTTGCGCCAGGCCAGCATCCGGTAGCCGTCGTACTTCACCTCGTGCAGCCAGTCGGCGCCGGAAGGGGCGCGCTGGTACAGCCGCGCCAGCTGGAACCCGAAATCCTGCGGCGACCACTTCATCGCTTGGTCATTCCGGACGCCGCGCCGCGGCGATCCGGAATCTGCTTTTTTCCCCTTGCGCGAAGAGGTCCGGGCAGGCAGGTGCTCCAGCTTCCACTGCGACAGCGGCGTGTCGTCGGCCACGTCGCCTCGATCCGTGTATTGATCCTCGCCCTTGATCAGCAGCCACTGCGGCTTGTCGGACGACTTGCCGCTGGTGCGCACCAGCGACCAGCGCCCGCGCAGGCGCGCGCCGTGCAGTTCGAAACGCAGGTGGCCCTTCTCCAGCTGGGCGGTCGCGGAACCATCGGTGCTCCAGGTGCCCTCGTCCCAGATCGCCACCGTGCCCGCACCGTAATGGCCTTCGGGAATCGTGCCCTCGAAGCCGGCATAGCTCAGCGGATGGTCTTCCACCTGCACCGCGAGATGCTTGATCGAAGGATCGCGCGACGGGCCCTTCGGCACCGCCCAACTGCGCAGGCTGCCGCCCACTTGCAGGCGCAAATCGAAATGCCGCCGGCGCGCGTGGTGGAGATGGATCACGAAGCGCCGCTCGGCCGGCTCGGCCGGGGGCGACGCCCGCCGCCGCCGCGTGCGCGCCGGCTCCGGCGTGTGCTGGAACCTGCGTTTGCGCCGGTACGTCTCCAAGCCTTGGCGATGGCTTCCTGCCATCGTCGCAGCCTAGCAGCCCGGCCGCTTTACCCCGCGTGAAAAGCCGCGGATCGGGCTTTTTTGCGCATAACGCGCTACGTACCTGCTCTGCACACCGCCTTTACGGAGCCCCCCTCTATTCTTCAGATCGATGGGCACGGACGCCCACCCGAGCGGTCGCAGTCTCCGATCCGCTCCACTCCATGGAGGGACCTCTTCTATGCATCCCCACTCTCGAGCGCACGACGGCCGCGGCAGGACGCCGCGCCTGCGTGCGCGGCATCGCAGGAAAGGAGGACCGCTGCGCGGCCTGCTGCGGCAGGCGTGGCGCCACCCGGTCGCCTTCGGCGCAACCGTCGCCGCGGTCGGCTGGCTGCTCGGCGGCGACAACAGAACACCCATCAACCGGCACGAACCGGCGCGTGCACGACGCGCCGTTCGTTCACAGGCATCCGGCGCAGGACGCGCCATCAACGGGGAAGCGAGCCATGGATAACACCAACCTGCTGGACATGATCGCGGTGCTGGAAGAGGAACAGCGATTCAACGAGGCGGCTGCGCTGTTGTGCAGCAACGCCGCGCAACGCAAGCAGTACGCCGCCAAGGTGCGGCAGGGTGCGGCGGCGATCAAGGCGATCCGCCACGAGATGGCGCGTGGCGGCAAGCATTCGCGCGCGCGCGCGCGGCGCATCGAGAACTACATGGACCAGTTGATCGATGCGCAGCTCGCGATCGGACGCACGCCCACGGTCACGCTGGGCGCGCAGCCGGGCTGGTAAAAACCGGCGCACTGGCTCGATCCAGAGCATCTTTCCTGAGCGCCGTTGGCGACAACGGCGCTCTTTTCATGCCTTGAGCACGCTGAAGGACCCGTCGCCCTCCAGATACATCGCCTTGACGCCGTCGAGTCCGTCGATGCCCTTGATCCGCAACTCGGATTCCACCTCGTCGCGGGTGATGTGCTCGCGGCGCAGGTTGCGATGGATCAACCGTCCCCGTTTCACCAGCAGCAACGGCGGAGGGTCGGTCAATTTCCCGACCAGCGCGAAGCGATAGCCGAGGAAATCGAGCAGGTAATTCCACGCGGCCAGCGTGCAGATCAGCGCGCCGCCATCGGCGACCGTGTTGCCCTGGCCGATCATCGCATTCTGCGCCGCGTCGCCCAGCAGCACCACGAACAGGATGCCGGAAATGCCGGCCGAGGACGTGTCCCGGCGCAGCACGAAGCGCAGTAGCAGAAACAGGAACCAGTACATCAGCGTGCCGCGCGCGATGATTTCCAGCGGCGACATGCTGAAGGTGAGGAAATTGCTGAAGTGGAGCGGATGCATAAGTCCTCCTTGCTGCGAGCAACCGGCGAGCGCATGAATCTTTGCAAAGCCTTGCGAGCGAAGGCGGATTGCGTGTCGCCGGAGCACAGGTCGAAGCCATTGCGCTTACGCCATGCCATCGAAGGCATGGCGTGCAACGGCTGAGGGTGAGGCATGGATGCCGATCGGAAGGCGCACCAAGGATGGTTACTTGCGAAAAGCTGCACCGCCGACGCGCGACTGGAGTTGCCGTC
>DASSEW010000056.1:0-12604 GCA_035695065.1 Rhodanobacteraceae bacterium
CCGATCAGCACGCCCACCGCGATCACGAATACTGCTGACGCGTTGCGGCGCACGCGCCTGAACCACAGCAACTGGATCTGCGCGACGTTGAACAGGATCGTGCCCCAGAACACCCACGCGTAGGCGCCGAAAATGCGATGCCAGCTCATCGCCACGTCGTAGCGATCCATCGAGAAGAACGCGGTGAAGATTTCGGAGAAGTAGCTGTAGTCCACGAACAGTCCGGCCGTGAGCATCAGCTTGGCGATGTTCTCGATGTGGCGATCGGTCAGGTACGCGTGCAGGTGGAACCACTTGCGCAACGGGATCGCCAGCGTCAGCACCATGCCGAATCCGGAGAACAAGGCGCCCGCGACGAAGAACGGCGGGAAGATCGTTTCGTGCCAGCCGGGCACCAGTCCTTCCGAGAAATCCAGCGCGACCATGCTGTGCACCGAGAACACCAGCACCACCGCGAGCGACGCGGTGATCAGGTTCAATTTCTCGAAGCGCATCCAGTGGCGCGCCTCGCCGCGCCAGCCCAGTGCAAGCAATCCATAGAAGCGCGCGCGCACGATCGTCGGCGCACGATCGCGCAGCGTGGCGAGGTCGGGCAGCATGCCGACGTACCACCACACGATCGAAACGATCAGGTAGGCGAGGATCGCCCAGAAATCCCACTCCAGCGAACTGCGCCATTGCGGCCACAGGTTCATGACGTCCGGGTACGGGAACAGCCAGTAGAAAAACCACGGCCGCCCGAGGTGCAGGATCGGGAAAATGCCCGAGACCGACACCGCGAACACCGTCATTGCCTCGGCGAAGCGGTTGATCGAGTTGCGCCACTTCTGCCGCGCGATGTACATAGCGCCGGAAATGAACGTACCGCCCATGCCGATCGCGATCCACCACACGTAATTGGCAATCGCGAAGCTCCAGGCGACGGGAATGTTCAAGCCCCAGATGCCGACGCCGGCGTACAGCAACCAGCAGATGCCGACGGTCAACAGTCCCGACAACAGGAATGCGAGCGACAGCCCGAATAGCCACAGCAGGCCGAATGGACGCTGCAGCGTGATGTAGCTGATATTGGTGCTGATGCTGGTCGCGTCCTCGCCCGGCGCGATCACCGGCGGCAGCGGATCGGGGCGGATCGCGGCGCTCATGCGTGCGCCTCGACGTGGTAAGCCCGCTCCCCCGCTCGCGGGGGAGGGTTGGGGTGGGGGCGTGTTGCAGCGAACGAACCGCGTTCTGCAACAGGACCCCATCCGCCCTTCGGGCACCTTCCCCCGCACGCGGGGGAAGGAAGGTCAACAGACACGGAGGGCGGATCAAGGGCGCGCATGAAATGCGCGGCCGGATCCGCCTGGCGGTCCCCGGCGGATCCGGCTCGCGTGCCACGCTCGCGAACCTTGATCCGCCCTACCTTCGCTACGGGATCGCGTGCGGCGGCGTTCATGACGCATCGTCTCCCAACGCCGGATTCGGATTCCTGATGCGCGCGAGATAGGTCGTGCGCGGCCGCGTGCCAAGCTCGTTGAGCATCGCGTAATTGCGCGGCGACTGTTTTGACTTTGCGACGGCGGATTGGCTATCCGAGATGTCGCCGAAACGGATCGCCTGGGTGGGGCACACCGCCTGGCACGCGGTCAGCACTTCTCCGTCCCCGATGCGGCGCCCGCTCTTGTCCGCCTCGATGTGCGCGGCCTCGATGCGCTGGATGCAGTAGGTGCACTTCTCCATCACGCCGCGCCGGCGCACCGTCACTTCCGGATTGCGCGCGGCCATCAGTTGCGGCGTTTCCTTGTCCGCGTACTGCATGAAGTTGAAGCGCCGCACCTTGTACGGGCAGTTGTTGGAGCAGAAGCGCGTGCCGACGCAGCGGTTGTAGACCTGCACGTTCAGGCCTTCGCTGTCGTGCACGGTCGCATCCACCGGGCATACGAGTTCGCACGGCGCGTGCTCGCACATCATGCAAGGCACCGGCTGGTTCAACGCGCGCGGATTGTAGGCGTTGCCTTCGTAATAGCGATCCACGCGGATCCAGTGCATCTCGCGGCCGCGCCGCACCTGCTCCTTGCCGACGACGGGGATGTTGTTCTCGGCCTGGCAGGCGATCGTGCACGCCTTGCAGCCGATGCAGGCATTGAGGTCGATGCTCATGCCCCAGGCGTAATCGCCGGGCGGCCAGTCCGGATACAGGCTCGGCGGTTTGTCCCCGTACTTGTCGTGCGTGGTCGCGAAGTGCGGATCGTGCTGGAATTCTTCGAGCGTGCCGGTGCGCAGCAGGTCGCGACCTTCCATGTTGAAGTGATGTTGCGTCGGCGCCAGCGCGTAACGTTCGCCGGTCTTGCGCAATTGCAGGTCGTCGGCTTGCCAGAGCGCTTGCGACGTGCGCAGCAGGTAGGCGTTGAACCCCTGGCCATCGCCGATGCGACCCGCGCGGGTGCGGCCATAGCCGAGGTGCACGGTGATGCTGCGCGCCGCCTGCCCCGGCGTGATCCAGACCGGGACGCGCAGGCTGCGCCCGTGCGAGCGCAGTTCCACCACGTCGCCGTTATCCAATCCGTACTGCTTCGCCAGCGCCGGCGAGATCAGCGCGGGGTTGTCCCAGGTGAGTTGCGTCAACGGCTTGGGCAGTTCCTGCAACCAGCCGTTGTTCGCCCATTCGCCGTTGCCGATCGTGGGATCGTGGCGGAAGAGTAATTCGAGAGCATTACCCGGAGTCCTTTGTTCGTCATTCCGGACGCCGCGCAGCGGCGACCCGGAATCCAGTGCCTTTCCTTCTGAGCTTCCAAAATCACTGGATTCCGGCTTTCGCCGGGATGACGAGCTTGATGCACCGTCGCTTGCGCTACTGCCTTGCACCGGTGAAATCGCGGGCGGTGCCGTACCTGAAATCACCCCCGCCTGCAGCGCCGCGTTCCATGCTGCGTCGTCCTTCAGTTGCGAAGCCCACTGCCTTCGCACCAGCGAAAGTCCGTCGGTGATTTCGTCGTCGAGCAGGATCGAAAGCACTTCGATTCCGGACTTGCCGTCGTACAGCGGCGCGATCAGCGGCTGCGCGATGCTGGCCGTGCCGTCGAACGCGCGCGCGTCGGACCAGCATTCCAGCGCGTGCGACATTGGCAGATGCCATTCGGCGAGTTCGCCGGTTTCGTCGTGGTACAGGCCCGAATGCAGCAGATGCGGCACGCGCTGCAGCGCCGCGGCGAATTCGAGGTCGGCGGGCGCGTCGTAGACCGGATTGCCGCCCAGCACCAGCAGGGTGTCCACCCTGCCTGCGCGCATCGCACCCACCAGCGCACGCAGCGAACCGTCGTCGTCGCCCTGCGGATCGATCGCCTGCGATGGAAGCACCTCGACCGGCTCGGCGTATTCCAGCGTGCTGCCGACGTTGTCGAGCGCGGCATTCATCGCGTGCACCAGCGCGTGCAGGTCCGGCGGCAGCATGTCGCCCGCCACGATCAGCGAGGCGCCGTGCGCGCCGCGCAGGTCGGCCGCAGCGACGCGCAGGAATCGGCTTGCCGGCGATGTGTCGCGCGCGGACACGCTCCCGCCAGAAGCGACGCCCAGTTCACCGGCAAGCGCGTGCGCGAACACCTCGACCCGAGCAGACTCCAGCGGCAGCCGGTGGTCGGCTATCATGCCGGTGATGCCGGGCGTCGGCTCGACCGCGTACAGACGCGACATCGTGCCGCGTTCCGGATCACGCGCGGCGATGAAGTCGCGCGAGTATCGCAACCCCGCCGCGGGATCGGAAAGGAAATCCGCGTCCAGCGCGAGGATCACTTTCGCGCGATCGAAGTGGTAACGGGTCGCGTAGGGCCGGCCGAACGCCAGCCGCGCACCTTCGCGCGCGTTGTCGCTGCCGCACGGTTCGTGCACGTGCCAGCGCGCGTTCGGATACCGCTTCTGCAGCGCATCCAGTTGCGCGGCCAGCGTCGGTGAAGTGATCGCGCCGGTGAGTACGCGCAAGCCCGCGCCGCCGTCGCGCTTCCAGCGCGCGCGCGCCTGCAGCATCGCGGTCGCGAATTCATCCCAGGTGGTCGCGTCGTTGCGATACAGCACCGATTGCGAGCGATCCGGATCCCACAGCTGCAGCACGGACGCCTGCGCGAAGATGTCGGTGCCGCCGAGGCTGGCAGGATGCTGCGGGTTGCCTTCGACCTTGGTCGGCCGGCCCATGTTGCTGCGGACCAGCACGCCCTGCGCGTAACCGGATCGCGTCAACACCGTGGCGAAGTAACGCGGCAGGCCATCCACCTGCCCGACCTGGCCGTGCACGTAAGGCACGATCTCGGTCTGCGGCGGGCGGCTGCACGCGCCCAACCCTGCAAGTGCCAGGGATGCGCCGACGAACTTCAGGAATCCGCGCCGGTCCACGGGCGCCATGTTCGCCAGCTGCGGATGCTCGCGCTGCAGCCACGCGCGGAAACCTTCGCTGTCGGCCAGTTCCTCCAGCGAGCGCCACAGTTTCGGACCGCGCAAGCCCTGCAACCGCGCGCGCCCGGCTTCCATGTCGATCGGCGCGCTCAGCGATGGCATGTCGAGCAATCCGTCAGTCGGCGCGTATCGATGTGGTACTCGCGCATGAGCCGCATCCCGAGCGCGTGCTGGTCCTTCGCGCGCCAGGTCATGCTGAACACTTCGTTGCGCGGGCGCAGGTTCGGAGCCGGATCGCGGTGGCAGTCCAGGCACCACTGCATCGTCAGCGGGGCGACCTGCGCGGTCAGCGGCATCTCGTCTATGCGGCCGTGGCAACTCTCGCAGCCGACGCCCTTCGCGATATGGATGGAGTGGTTGAAATAGACGAAATCCGGCAGCTTGTGCAGCCGCTTCCAGTGGAACGGCACGCCGCTCCGGTACGCCGCGACCAGCGGCTCCAGCACCGGCTGGTCGGTGAACAACTGCGAGTGGCAGGTCATGCAGGTCGAAAGCGGCGGGATGCCCGCGAACGCGGATTGCTCGACCGACCCGTGGCAATAGCGACAATCGATGCCGTCGTCGCCGACGTGGTGCTTGTGGCTGAAGGGGACCGGCTGTTCGAGCGGATCGTGCGGCGTGGTCGGCTCGGCGGTGGCCACGCGCCACAGCAGCAGCACCGCGATGATGATCACGACCACGGCGAGTACGCCGAGCCGGAACACGAATCCGAACCACCTGGGGAAGAGTTGCGCCACTGCCTTCCTTGGTCCCGCGCAACGCCGCGCCCGTCCTGGACGCCGCGACCTGATGCAGTTCTACACGTTAACGCAAAGCGTGCGAGGAAAGCAAAGCAGAACGTGCAAGGGTCCGCATTCGCGCGAGGTTAACCTTGCGGTCCGCACACTAAAGAGCCTTCGCCGCGCCGGATGCGCGTGCGGGTCAGCGTCACGAACACGGAGGTTCCATGGCCGCCACCGTCAGCGATTTCCTGATCAAACGCCTGCATGAATGGGGCGTGCGCCGCATCTACGGTTATCCGGGCGACGGCATCAACGGCCTGATGGGCGCGATGAACCGAGCCGACGGCGAGATCGAGCTGGTGCGCGCGCGCCACGAGGAGATGTGCGCATTCATGGCCTGTGCGCACGCCAAGTTCACCGGCGATGTCGGCGTGTGCATGGCGACTTCCGGACCCGGCGCGATCCACCTGCTGAACGGCCTCTACGACGCCAAGCTCGATCACATGCCGGTGGTCGCGATTGTCGGCCAGCAGGCGCGTTCCGCGCTGGGCGGCCAGTACCAGCAGGAAGTGGATCTCACCACGCTGTTCAAGGACGTCGCTTCCGAATACGTCGAGCTGATCACCGTGCCCGCGCAGGTGCGGCACGTGGTGGACCGCGCGATGCGCATCGCGATTTCCAAACGCACGGTCACCTGCATCGTCGTACCGAACGATCTGCAGGAACTCGACGCGGTGGAGAAGCCGCCGCGTCAGCACGGCACCGTGCACTCGGGCCTGGGCTATCGCGCGCCGCACATCGTGCCGGCCGAGCACGACCTGCAGCAGGCCGCCGACCTGCTCAATGCCGGCCAGAAGGTCGCGATGCTGATCGGTGCCGGCGCACTCGGCGCGCGCGAGGAAGTGATCGAGGTCGCCGAGCTGCTCGGCGCGGGCGTGGCGAAGGCGCTGCTCGGCAAGGCCGCGCTGCCAGACGACTTGCCGTTCGTCACCGGCGCCATCGGCCTGCTCGGCACCAAGCCGAGCTGGGAACTGATGACCGGCTGCGACACGCTGCTGATGGTCGGCTCGCGTTTTCCGTATTCCGAATTCCTGCCCAAGGAAGGCCAGGCGCGCGGCGTGCAGATCGACATCGATCCTTCGATGCTCTCGATCCGCTATCCGATGGAAATCAACCTGGTCGGCGATGCCAAGGCGACGCTGCGCGCGTTGATCCCGCGATTGAAACGCAAGGCCGATCGCGAATGGCGCGCGACGATCGAGAAGGGCGTGAAGGAGTGGTGGGAAGTGCTGGAATCGCGCGCGATGGTCGAGGCCGAGCCGATCAATCCCGAGCGCGTGTTCTGGGAACTCTCGCCGCGCTTGCCCGACAACTGCATCCTCTCTTCCGATTCCGGTTCCTCCGCCAACTGGTATGCGCGCGACTTGAAGATCCGCGACGGCATGATGGCCTCGCTCTCCGGCGGCCTCGCCACGATGGGCCCGGGCGTGCCGTACGTGATCGCGGCCAAGTTCGCGTTTCCAGATCGCGTGGCGATCGCGCTGGTCGGTGACGGCGCGATGCAGATGAACGGCAGCAACGAGCTCATCACCATCGGCCAGTACTGGAAGGAGTGGTCCGACCCGCGCCTGATCATCATGGTGTTGAACAACCGCGACTTGAACCAGGTGACGTGGGAGCAGCGCGTGATGGAAGGCGATCCGCGCTACGACGCGTCCCAGCACGTGCCGGATTTCCCGTACGCGCGCTACGCCGAACTGTGCGGCCTGAAAGGCATCATGGTGAACCGGCCCGACCAGATCGGCGCGGCCTGGGACGAGGCGCTGAAAGCCGATCGCCCCTGCGTGATCGAAGCGATCACCGATCCGGAAGTGCCGCCGCTGCCGCCGCACATCACCTTCAAGCAGGCCAAGGCGTTCGCCGAATCCATGCTGAAAGGCGACACCGGCACCAACGCCATGCTGCGCGAGTCCACGCGCGAAACCTGGGCAAGCCTGTTCCCCGGCCACCACAAGAAGAGCTGATGCGCATGGAAGCTGTCGCACTCGGCAAGGCGAGGGCGAGCGCATACCAGGTGCCGACCGACGCGCCCGAATCCGACGGCACGCTCGAATGGGATTCGACGACGCTGGTGCTGGTCGAGATCGACGCGGGCGGCAAGCGCGGCATCGGCTACAGCTACGCCGACAATGCCACCGCCACGCTGATCAATTCGCTGCTGGCGAAAGTGGTCGAAGGCCGCGACGCGATGGACATTGCCGGCGCATGGGCGGCGATGCTGACGTCGATCCGCAACCTCGGCCGCGCGGGCATCTCCGCGATGGCGGTCAGCGCGGTGGACAACGCGTTGTGGGACCTGAAGGCGAAGCTGCTGGATTTGCCTTTGTTCAAGCTGCTGGGTGCAGTGCGGGATCATGCGCCGGTGTACGGCAGCGGCGGCTTCTGTTCGTACTCGGATGCGCAGATCAAGGAGCAGCTCGGCGGCTGGGCCGATGACGGCATCGGCATGGTGAAGATGAAGGTCGGCCGCGAGCCGGATCGCGATCCCGCGCGCGCCAGGGTCGCGCGCAAAGCCATCGGCGACGACGTGCAATTGTTCGTGGACGCCAATGGCGCCTACGCGCGCAAGCAGGCGCTGCACATGGCGGAAGTTTTCGTCCGCGACTACGACGTGCGCTGGTTCGAGGAACCGGTGACCTCGGACGACCTGCGCGGCTTGCGGCTGTTGCGCAATCGCGCGCCCGCACCGATGGACATCGCCGCCGGCGAATACGGTTACACGCCCTGGTATTTCCGCCGCATGCTCGCCGCCGGTGCGGTGGACGTGCTGCAGGCCGACGGCACGCGCTGCGCCGGCATCAGCGGCTTCATGCAGGCGAGCGCCTTGTGCGAATCCTTCAATTTGCCGCTCTCTGCGCACTGCGCGCCGGCGCTGCACGCGCATCCGGCATGCGCGGCGCGGCCGCTGCGGCACATCGAATATTTCCACGACCACGTGCGGATCGAGAACATGCTGTTCGACGGCGTGCTGCAACCGGTGCATGGCGCGTTGCACCCGGATGGCTCGCGGCCTGGATTCGGCCTGGAGTTCAAGCACGCGGATGCGGAGAAATATCGGTTGTAGGGCGGGCATTGCCCGCCTCAATCGGCGGACGGTGTCCGCCCTACACGAGGATGTCCCATGCAAATCGATCATCCACAAGGCAAGTGCCAGCACGAAGGTTGCGGCTGCGACGTCGAGGCCGGCAATCAATATTGCAGCGAGTTCTGCCGGCAGGCCGCGGAACAGCCGGACGTGGACGAACTGGAAGTGCACGGCGGCAACTGCGGCTGCGGACACCCGGAATGCATCGAGCGCGCGTGATGCATTCGATGCGCTTCTGCCAGACAAGGAAGGTTTGACGGATCCATGCCCGCGAAACGACAAATCGGCACCATGGCGGTCCTCGGCGCATTGGTCGCGGGGCTCGGCACCTATGCGCTGAGCCGCAGTGCCTCCCGCGGCGGTGCCCGGCAGCGCAAGTTCCCGCGCGCGCGCTTCGACGGCGGCGCGACACGACAGCCGACCGTGCAGGCCGCGCAGCGCCTCAATCGCGCCGCCGGTCTGATCGCGACCTCTACCCTGCTCGACAGCGGCATCGAGCACTACCGCGGCTCGTTCATCAACAAGGCGATGATCACGCCGATCGTGGTCTCGGCGGCGAGCCTCGCGGTGAGCGCGCACGGCAGCAACGATCGCAGCGCGACCGCACACCGCGTGCGCGATCCGGTGTATCTCGCCGCCGCGATCACCGGCCTCGTCGGCACCGGCTTCCACATTTACAACATCACCAAGCGCACGGGCAGGTTCTCCTGGCAGAACCTGTTCTACGGCGCGCCACTGGGTGCGCCTTCGGCGGTCGCACTCTCGGGCCTGCTTGGCTATTACTCCGAACGCCTGCGCGACAGCGATGCCTCGCGTGGTGCACCGCGCGTGTTCGGGATGCCGGCGGGGCGCGCGCTCGCGAGCCTGACCGCGCTGGGACTGCTCGCGACTTCCGCCGAAGCGGGGCTGCTGCATTTCCGCGGCGCCTACCACGATCCCTTCATGTACCTGCCGGTGACGGTCCCGCCGGTCGCGGCCGGACTGCTCGGCGAAACCGCGATGAGCCGCCCGCGCAAGCCGCGCCGCTTCACCCGCTGGTGGTTGCGGCTGACCGCGTTCATGGGACTGGCCGGCCCGTGCTTCCACATCTTCGGCGTGTCGCGAAACATGGGCGGCTGGAAGGACTGGCGGCAGAACGTGCTGAACGGCCCGCCGATTCCAGCGCCACCCAGCTTCACCGGGCTCGCGCTCGCCGGACTCGCCGCGCTCGACCTGCTGGAGGAGCACCCGAATGCCTGAGCGCCCCGCATCTAATCGCTATCCCGGTTACGACGTGCTGGCGAAAAGCGACACGCCTTCGTGGAACGACGCGAGCCGCGAAGTGATCGCGCATCGCCTCGCCACGCTCGATGTGCCGACCTTTTTCAACGCAACCGAATGGCAGACGCTGCGCGCGATCTGCGATCGCATCGTCCCGCAACCGGACCACGGCACGGCGGTGCCACTGGCCGCGATGGTGGATCGAAAAGTCGCGAAGGACGAACGCGATGGTTACAGGCAGGCCAAGCTGCCGCCGCTGCGCGAAGCCTGGCGGCGCGGATTGGCGGCGCTGGACGCCGAAGCGCGGTCGAAACATGGCGCGCGCTTCCACGCACTGACGGCAACGTTGCAGGACGAACTGCTGAAGGCGATGCAGCACGGGGACATGAAAGGCACGGAATGGGGCGACATGCCCGCGCAACTGTTCTTCAAGGAACGCGTCACCCACGACATCCTCGCCGCCTATTACTGCCATCCCAAGGCCTGGAACGAAATCGGCTTCGGCGGTCCGGCCAGCCCGCGCGGCTACGTGCGCATGAATTTCAATCGCCGCGATCCATGGGAGGCAGTCGAAGCGAAACCCGGTCACGAAGACGAAGCGCGAAGGGACAATGAGCAGGTCAGATGAGCACGTTGGATGACGCCCTGCACACGTCGCGCGGGAAGAACGGCCGCGCGCCCGATCCGCTGCGCGTCGGCGGCTGGATGCCGATGCGCGAATATGCCGAGGACGATCCGGTCGATTTCGTGATCGTCGGCACCGGCGCCGGCGGCGGGACGCTCGCATGCAAACTGGCGGAAGCCGGCTTCTCGGTGATCGGCATGGACGCGGGTGCGTGGTGGCGGCCGCTCGAGGAATTCGCTTCCGACGAGGCGCACCAGGAAAAGCTGTTCTGGACCGACGAGCGCATCTGCGACGGCGACAATCCGCTCAAGCTCGGCAGCAACAACAGCGGCAGGTCCGTCGGCGGTTCGACCGTGCACTTCGCGATGGTCTCGCTGCGCTTCCGCCCCGAGTGGTTCAAGTCGCGCAGCGTGCTCGGTTACGGCGCCGACTGGCCGCTCGACTGGCGCGAGATGTGGCACTACTACACCGAAGTCGAGCAGGCGCTGAAAATTTCCGGGCCCGTCACTTATCCCTGGGGACCGCCGCGGCCGCGCTACCCGTATCGCGCGCACGAGATCAATGCGGCCGGCTGGGTGCTGGCGAAAGGCTGCGAGGCGCTCGGCATCGAATGGACGGAAACGCCGCTCGCCACGATTTCCGCGCCGCGCGGGCAGGCGCATCCGTGCGTGTATCGCGGCTTCTGCGTCACCGGCTGTGCGACGAACGCCAAGCAGAGCGCGTTGGTCACCTGGATCCCGCGCGCGGTGAAAGCCGGCGCGGAGATCCGCGACCTCGCGATGGTGGGTCGCATCGAAACCGATGCATCGTCCGGCCTCGTCACCGGCGTGCATTACTTTCGTGAGGGCACCTGGCGCTTCCAGCGCGCGCGCAACGTGGTGGTCGCGGGTTACGCGATCGAGTCGCCGCGCCTGTTGCTGAATTCGGCGAACGCGCGCTGGCCGGACGGATTGGCCAACAGTTCCGGCCTGGTCGGCAGAAACCTGATGGTGCAGACCAACCAGGGCGTGTACGGGCTGATGGAAGACGAGATCCGCTGGTACAAGGGCCCGCCGTCGCTCACCATCACCGAGCACTGGAACTATCACGACACCGACAAGGATTTCTTCGGCGGTTATGCCTACATGGCGCAAGGTCCGCTGCCGCAGGCGTGGGTGTCCTCGCAGGCCGGCAGCCGCGGCCTGTGGGGCGAGCCGCTATTGCGCGAAATGGAAAAGTACAACCACCAGGCCGGCCTGAAGATCGTCGGCGAAGTGTTGCCGAATGAACGCAACCGGGTGACGCTGGCGGACGAGAAGGATCAGTACGGATTGCCGATCGCGCGTGTCACCTTCTCGTTGTGCGACAACGACAAGGCGCTGGTGAAGCACGCGATCGAGCAGATGACGCGCGCGATGGAAGCGGTGGACGCGCGCGAGATCTGGTGCGAGCCGGACGACACCGCGCACCTCAACGGCACCGCGCGCATGGGCGATGACCCCGCCACCAGCGTGGTGAACGCGGATTGCCGAAGCTGGGACATCCCCAATTTGTGGATCTGCGACGGCTCGGTGTTCCCGACCGTCGGCGGCGTCAATCCGTCGCTCACCATCCAGGCGATCGCCTGCCGCACCGGCGACCGCATCCGGCAACTCGCCGCGCGCGGAGAACTTTGATTGGCGCGGTTTTGACCTTGCATGACACAGAATCGGAAAGGTCAAGGCAAGGACGTGCGTAGGGCGGACACCGTCCGCCGCGCATGGCGGGCAATGCCCGCCCTACGAGTCAAGGAAGAAAACATGAGCGCAACGAATGCAATGCACGAAACCAATGCGGTGACGCCGCGTCGCCGCGGCCGCTTCGCCGATCAGGTCGTCGTGATCACCGGCGCGTCCGCCGGGGTGGGCCGCGCCACCGCGCGCGCGTTCGCGCGCGAAGGCGCCAAGGTCGCGCTGATCGCGCGCGGACAATCCGGACTGGATGCCGCGCGGAGTGAAATCGAAGGCGGCGGAGGCACGGCGATCTCGATCGCGCTGGACGTGGCCGATGCGCAGGCACTGGAAGACGCCGCCGAGCGTGTCGAGCGCGAGCTCGGTCCGATCGACATCTGGGTCAACAATGCAATGGTCACGGTGTTCGCGCCCGTGAACCAGATCGGCCCCGACGAATTCAAGCGCGTCACCGAGGTGACGTATCTCGGCGGCGTGTACGGCGCGATGGCGGCGCTGAAGCGCATGCGTACGCGCAATCGCGGCACCATCGTGCAGGTGAGTTCGGCGCTGGCCTACCGCAGCATTCCGCTGCAGTCGGCGTATTGCGGCGCCAAGCACGGCGTCAAGGGGGTCTTCGAGTCGCTGCGCACCGAGCTGCGCCACGACAAGTCGAACGTGCACCTGACGATGGTCCAGCTGCCGGGCGTCAACACGCCGCAGTTCCTGCACGGGCGCT
>DASSEW010000057.1:0-8519 GCA_035695065.1 Rhodanobacteraceae bacterium
GGAGATGGTCATGCCGGGCGACAACATCAAGATGGTGGTGAGCCTGATCCACCCGATCGCGATGGAAGAAGGCCTGCGTTTCGCGATCCGCGAAGGCGGCCGCACCGTCGGCGCCGGCGTGGTGGCGAAGATCATCGAGTAGCAAAGGCGGGACTGGGGGCTAGGGACTGGGGGCTAAGAGCGCGCTTTGGCTCCTCCCCAGTCCCCAGTCCCCAGCCCCACGCTCCTACGCCAGTAGCTCAATTGGCAGAGCAGCGGTCTCCAAAACCGCCGGTTGGGGGTTCGAGTCCCTCCTGGCGTGCCATTCGGAAGGGCTTGCAAGTTTCAGCAATACCGCCATTTCTGGCACACATCACAGCGACACCGGATTGAAAACGTGCCGGACAAGCAACGGAAACAGATGAACGCAAAAGTTGAACGGGCCGGCGCCACCAGCGCCGCCGACATGGCCAAGCTGGTATTGGCGCTGCTGCTGCTGGCGGCGGGCATTGCCGCGTACTACTTCTACTCCAACGCAGCCTCGCCGTTGCGCCTGGGCGGGATGGTGGTGGCCTTCGTGGCGGCAGTTGCACTGGCGGCGTTCACGGGGCCGGGCCGGGCATTGCGCGAGTACCTGCGCGAAACCCAGTTCGAAATGCGCAAGGTGGTCTGGCCGAACCGCGAGGAAACCATCCGCACCACCATCGTGGTGATCCTCGTGGTGGTCGTCCTGAGCGTGCTGCTGGGCCTGATTGACGTATTCCTGAAGTGGGCGATCCTCGACCACCTGCTGAAGATCGGGACATGAGCGAAACAACCAACAAGCGCTGGTACGTCGTGCATGCCTACTCGGGCTTCGAGCATCAGGTCGCGCGTGCGTTGCAGGACCGCGTGGCGCGCGCAGGCATGCAGGACAAGTTCGGCGAAGTGCTGGTGCCGACCGAGGAAGTGATCGAGATGCGCAGCGGGCAGAAGCGCCGCAGCGAACGCAAGTTCTTCCCGGGTTACGTCCTGGTGCAGATCGAGACCGGTGGTGACGCGCGCGCGCCGCGCATCGACGACGAGTGCTGGCATCTGGTCAAGGAAACGCCCAAGGTGATGGGCTTCATCGGCGGCACGGCCGACAAGCCGCTGCCGATCAAGGACAGCGAGGCCGACGCGATCCTGTCCCGCGTCAGGGAAGGCGTCGAGAAGCCGCGTCCGAAGGTGCTGTTCGAACCGGGCGAGATGGTGCGCGTCACCGAAGGCCCGTTCAACGACTTCAACGGCGTCGTCGAGGAAGTCAATTACGAGAAGAGCCGCCTGCGCGTGGCGGTCCTGATCTTCGGCCGTTCGACTCCGGTGGAGCTGGAGTTCGGGCAGGTGGAAAAGGCGTGAGCGGTCAACAGTGAGAGGTCAGCGGCAAAAGCGCGACACGTGCCTTGCCGCTCACCGCTCACCAATCACCGCTCACTGGTCACAAAACGGAGGAGTCCCGCAGTCGCAAGACGTGCAGACGCTTGAACTCCAGGAGTAAAAACCCATGGCAAAGAAAGTCACAGGCTACATCAAGCTGCAGGTCAAGGCCGGTCAGGCCAATCCGTCCCCGCCGGTCGGTCCGGCGCTGGGCCAGCGCGGTCTCAACATCATGGAGTTCTGCAAGGCGTTCAACGCCGCGACGCAGAAGCTGGAGCCGGGCCTGCCGATTCCGACCGTGATCACCGTGTATTCGGATCGCACCTTCACCTTCGTCACCAAGACGCCGCCGGCGACCATCCTGCTGAAAAAGGCCGCGGGCATCCAGTCGGGCTCCAAGCGCCCGAACACCGAGAAGGTGGGCAAGGTCACCCGCAAGCAGCTGGAAGACATCGCGAAGCAGAAGCAGCCCGATCTCACCGCTGCGGATCTGGACGCCGCCGTGCGCACCATCGCCGGCAGCGCGCGCAGCATGGGCCTGAACGTGGAGGGTGTCTGACATGAAGATCAGCAAGCGCTTCAAGGCGATGAGTGGCCTGGTGGAGCCGGGCAAGACCTATCCGGTCGAGACCGCCTTGAAAATCCTCAAGGACAACTCCAAAACCAAGTTCGTGGAATCGGTTGACGTGGCGATCCGCCTCGGCATCGATGCCAAGAAGTCGGACCAGGGCGTGCGCGGTTCGACCGTGCTGCCGCACGGCACCGGCAAGACCGTGCGCGTTGCGGTGTTCTGCCCGGCCGGCGAAAAGGCGGAAGCGGCCAAGGCCGCCGGCGCCGATGCAGTCGGCATGGACGACCTCGCCGAGAAGATGCAGGGCGGCGACATCGATTTCGGCGTTGTCATCGCGACTCCCGACGCGATGCGCGTGGTCGGCAAGCTCGGCCAGTTGCTCGGTCCGCGCGGCCTGATGCCGAACCCGAAGGTCGGCACCGTGACCCCGGACGTGGTCGGCGCGGTGAAGAACGCCAAGGCCGGCCAGGTGCGCTATCGCAACGACAAGGCCGGCATCGTGCACTGCTCGATCGGCAAGGTGAATTTCGAAGTCGCGGCGCTCAAGGAAAACCTCGACGCGCTGGCCGCCGACCTGATGAAGGCCAAGCCGTCCACGGCCAAGGGCCAGTATCTGCAGAAGGTTTCGGTGTCGAGCACGATGGGCCTGGGCGTGGCGGTTGATCCTTCCACGCTGGCGACCACGCCGGCACATTGATGTTTTGAACCCCTCTCCCACCGGGAGAGGGGCAGGGTGAGGGTCCGGTAATCACGAACCCTCATCCGGCGCTACGCGCCACCTTCTCCCGGAGGGAGAAGGGAAAGAGCATTTTGAGGGCGAAGTTGCAGGGCATCGCAACCAGCCGTCAAAGACCGCAGGCGATGCGCGGATCGGCAGCACGATCCGCAAGTCTCAATCGAAGTTTCGCGAGAACCTTCAGCCTGCGCAGATGGTGCCGCCCGCAAAGATGACCGTTTGGTTGATCGATGCGGCCACCTCGTTTGACGCCGCAAGGCGTCGGCGGATCGGCAAGGAGCCAATGATCCGTTTTCGTTTTGGATTCGCCGCGTGGATGCGCGGAAGAATCCGGTTCGGAGAAAGCAATGCCGCTCAATCTTGCAAGTAAGAAAGAGCTCGTTGCCGAACTGGCGAACGTGGCCGCCAAGGCGCACTCGCTGGTCGCCGCGGAGTACGCGGGTCTCACGGTCGGGCAGCTCACGGAGCTGCGCAAGAAGGCGCGCGAATCCGGCGTGTACTTGAAAGTCATCAAGAACACGCTGGTGCGGCGCGCGGTGGACGGTACCGAGTACGAGTGCACGAAAGCGCAACTCACCGGTCCGCTGCTGTATGCCTTCTCGACCGAGGATCCGGGTGCGGCCGGGCGGCTGGTCAAGGAGTACGCCAAGGCCAACGACAAGCTGAAGCCGAAGCTGGTGTCCATCGGCGGCAAGGCGTATCCCGCCTCGCACGTCGACGTGCTGGCCTCGCTGCCGACGCGCGATCAGGCGTTGTCGATGCTGCTCAGCGTGCTCTCGCAGCCCGCCACCATGCTGGTGCGCGTGCTGGCCGAGCCCGCTTCGCAGGTCGCCCGCGTCATCAACGCGGCCGGGCAGAAAAAGGCGGCTTGAGCCGACAGTTCGGACGGGCTGGTTTTTCAACCCTTCCCAAAATCGATCAACCAATCAACGTTTCAGGAGTAGAGAGTCATGGCACTCAGCAATGAAGAAATCATCGACGCGATCGCGTCCAAGTCCCTCGTCGAGGTGATGGAGCTGGTCAAGGCGATGGAAGAGAAGTTCGGCGTTTCCGCGGCCGCTCCGGTCGCCGTGGCCGCCGCCCCGGCTGCCGGCGGTGGCGCCGCTGCCGCCGAGGAGAAGACCGAATTCACCGTGGTGCTGGCCGCCACCGGCGAGAAGAAGGTCGAAGTGATCAAGGCTGTTCGCGCGATCACCGGCCTGGGCCTGAAGGAAGCCAAGGACCTGGTCGAAGGCGCGCCGCAGACCGTGAAGGAAGGCGTGAGCAAGGATGAAGCCGACAAGTTCAAGAAGGAACTCGAAGCCGCCGGCGCCAAGGTGGAGTTGAAATAAGTGACCACAGGATGTGGTCATCCCGTGCAGCACATGGATGTGCGATGACACGGGACCCAGCGCCTTTGAAAGACAAAGTCACTGGATTCCCGCTTTCGCGGGAATGACGAAACCCAAGCCTGGGGGCGCAAGCCCCCGGGCTTTGGCCGTTGTAGCAACACAACCGAGTGGTTAGCTGGAAGTAGCGGGAGATGGGCGTGCTGGTGCCGGCAATACCAGCGACTTCCAGGTAGCCACTTTACGTTTCCCCGCGGCCGTGGACGCACGGCCCGCAAGATAGATCGAGGCGATCGCCCTTATGAGCAATTATTCGTTCACCGAGAAAAAGCGCATCCGCAAGGATTTCGGCAAGCGTCCGCCGGTGCTGGACGTTCCCAACCTGCTGACCATCCAGACCGATTCCTATCGCGATTTCCTGCAGGCCGACGTCGCGCCTGCCAGGCGCGAGGACAAGGGCCTGCAGGCCGCGTTGAAGTCGGTGTTCCCGATCAGCAGCTACAGCGGCAATGCCGCGCTCGAATACGTCGAGTATCGCTTCGGCGAGCCGGCGTTCGACGAGCGCGAGTGCCGCATGCGCGGCATGAGCTACGGCGCGCCGCTGCGCGTCACCGTGCGCCTGGTGATCTACGACAAGGACAGCCCGGCCTCCAAGAAGGCCGTGAAGCTGGTCAAGGAGCAGGAGGTCTACATGGGCGAGATCCCGCTCATGACCGAGACCGGCACCTTCATCGTCAACGGCACCGAGCGCGTGATCGTGTCGCAGCTGCACCGTTCGCCGGGCGTGTTCTTCGACCACGACAAGGGCAAGACGCACTCGTCGGGCAAGCTGCTGTATTCCGCGCGCATCATTCCTTATCGCGGCTCGTGGCTGGACTTCGAATTCGATCCGAAGGACGCGCTGTTCACCCGCATCGACCGTCGCCGCAAATTGCCGGTGACGGTGCTGCTGCGCGCGCTCGGCTACAACAACGAAGAGATCCTGGAGATCTTCTTCGAGCACAACGTGTTCCACCTCGACAAGGCGAACAGCGTCAAGCTCGACCTAGTGCCGGAACGCCTGCGCGGCGAAACGCTGAACTTCGACCTCGTGGCCGATGGCAAGGTGCTGGTGGAGGCGGGCAAGCGCATCACCACGCGCCACGTGCGCGACCTCAAGAACGCCAAGATCAAGACGCTGGAAGTGCCCGACGAATACCTCGTCGGCCGCCTGCTGGCGCGCGACGTCGTGGACAAGGAAACCGGCGAGCTGCTGGCCGCGGCCAACTCCGAGCTCGGCGTCGAGGAGATCGTGAAGTTCCGCAAGGCCGGCATCGACAAAGTCGAGACGCTGTTCGTCAATGACCTCGATCGCGGCGCCTACATCTCCAACACGCTGCGCATCGACAGCACCAAGACGCAGCTCGAAGCGCTGGTCGAAATCTACCGCATGATGCGCCCCGGCGAGCCGCCGACCAAGGAGGCCGCGCAAAATCTTTTCTACAACCTGTTCTTCACCTTCGAGCGCTACGACCTGTCGGCCGTGGGCCGCATGAAGTTCAACCGCCGCGTCGGCCGCAAGGACATCCTCGGCCCGGGCGTGCTGTACGACTACAAGTATTTCGGCGAGCGCAAGGACGAGAACGCGGAAAGCCTGGTCAAGGAACTGGGCCAGACTTCCGACATCCTCGACGTGCTGAAGGTGCTGATCGCGATCCGCAACGGCCAGGGCACGGTGGACGACATCGACCACCTCGGCAACCGCCGTGTGCGTTCGGTCGGCGAGATGGCGGAGAACACCTTCCGCATCGGCCTGGTGCGCGTCGAGCGCGCGGTCAAGGAACGCCTGTCGCTGGCGGAAGCCGACAACCTCGGCCCGCAGGACCTGATCAATGCCAAGCCGGTCGCGGCGGCGGTGAAGGAGTTCTTCGGCTCCTCGCAGCTGTCGCAGTTCATGGACCAGAACAATCCGCTCTCGGAAGTGACGCACAAGCGCCGCGTTTCCGCACTGGGCCCGGGTGGCCTGACGCGCGAGCGCGCGGGCTTCGAAGTTCGCGACGTGCACCCGACCCATTACGGCCGCGTGTGCACCATCGAGACGCCGGAAGGTCCGAACATCGGCCTGATCAATTCGCTGGCCGTGTACGCGCGCACCAACCAGTACGGCTTCCTGGAAACACCGTACCGCAAGGTCGTGAACGGCAAGGTCACCAACGACGTCGAATACCTCTCCGCGATCGAGGAAGGCGACTACGTGATCGCGCAGGCGAACTCGCCGCTGACGAAGGACGGCAAGTTCGAGGAAGACTTCGTGTCGTGCCGCTTCCGCGGCGAATCCGAATTGCGTCCGTCGGCTGAAATCAACTTCATGGATGTGTCACCGATGCAGACCGTGTCGGTGGCGGCCGCGCTGGTGCCGTTCCTCGAACACGACGACGCCAACCGCGCACTGATGGGCGCGAACATGCAACGTCAGGCGGTCCCGACGCTGCGCGCCGAGAAGCCGCTGGTCGGCACCGGCATTGAGCGCGCGGTCGCGCGCGACTCCGGCGTCACGATCGCCGCGCGTCGCGGCGGCGTGATCGAGCAGGTCGATGCCGCGCGCATCGTGGTACGCGTCAACGAAAAGGAAGTCGGCGAGAACGATCCGGGCGTGGACATCTACACGCTCACCAAGTACGTGCGTTCCAACCAGAACACCAACCTCAACCAGCGCCCGCTGGTGAACGTGGGTGACGTGGTGGCCAAGGGCGACACGCTGGCGGACGGTTCGTCCACCGACCTCGGCGAGCTCGCGCTCGGCCAGAACATGCTGGTCGCGTTCATGCCGTGGAACGGCTACAACTTCGAAGACTCGATCCTGATCTCCGAACGCGTGGTGCAGGAAGACCGCTACACCTCGATCCACATCGAGGAGCTGACCTGCCAGGCGCGCGACACCAAGCTCGGTTCGGAAGAGATCACCGCCGACATCCCGAACGTCGGCGAGCAGGCGCTTGCCCGACTCGACGAGAGCGGCATCGTCTACATCGGCGCGGAAGTGAAAGCCGGCGACATCCTGGTCGGCAAGGTCACGCCGAAGGGCGAGAGCCAGCTCACGCCGGAAGAGAAACTGCTGCGCGCGATCTTCGGCGAGAAGGCGTCCGACGTGAAGGACAGCTCGCTGCGCGTGCCACCGGGCATGGACGGCACCGTCATCGACGTGCAGGTGTTCACCCGCGACGGCATCGAGAAGGACAAGCGCGCCAAGCAGATCGAGGAAATGGAGATCAAGCGCATCCGCAAGGACCTGGACGACCAGTTCCGGATCCTGGAAGGCGCGATCTACGACCGCATGCGCGAGAAGCTCGTCGGCAAGCAGGCCAACAGCGGTCCGCAGGGGTTGAAGAAAGGCGCGGTCATCACCGGCGAGTACCTCGAGGGCTTGAAGAAGGACGAGTGGTTCAAGATCAATCCCAAGGACGAAGACGCGGGCGAGTTCATCGAGCGCGCCGGCGAGCAGATCAAGCGCCACAAGGAAGCCTTCGACAAGCGCTTCCGCGAGAAGCAGGCCAAGATCACCGCGGGCGACGATCTCGCCCCGGGCGTGCTGAAGATGGTGAAGGTGCATCTTGCGGTGAAGCGCCGCATCCAGCCCGGCGACAAGATGGCCGGCCGCCACGGCAACAAGGGCGTGGTCTCGATGATCGTGCCGGTGGAAGACATGCCGTTCATGGATGACGGTACGCCGGTGGACATCGTGCTGAATCCGCTGGGCGTGCCGTCGCGCATGAACATCGGCCAGATCCTCGAAACCCATCTGGGTTGGGCCGCGAAGGGCGTGGGCCACAAGATCGGCAAGATGCTCGAGGCGCAGGAGAAGGCGTCCAAGGTGCGCGAGTTCCTGGAGCAGGTCTACAACTCCGAGAAGTCCGGCCAGCACGTCAACCTGAAGGCGTTCAAGGACGAGGAAATCCTCGCGCTTGCGCGCAACCTGAAGGCTGGCGTGCCGATGGCGACGCCGGTGTTCGACGGCGCCGACGAGGACGAGATCAAGGCGATGCTGAAGCTCGCCGATCTGCCGGCCTCGGGCCAGACCACGCTGTACGACGGTCGCACCGGCGAGTCGTTCGATCGTCCGGTCACGGTCGGCTACATGCACATGCTGAAGTTGAACCACCTGGTGGACGACAAGATGCACGCGCGTTCGACTGGTCCGTACTCGTTGGTCACCCAGCAGCCGCTGGGCGGCAAGGCGCAGTTCGGCGGCCAGCGCTTCGGCGAAATGGAAGTGTGGGCGCTGGAAGCCTACGGCGCGGCGTACACGCTGCAGGAAATGCTGACCGTGAAGTCCGACGACGTGCAGGGCCGCAACCAGATGTACAAGAACATCGTCGATGGCGAACACGAAATGGCTGCCGGCATGCCGGAGTCGTTCAACGTGCTGGTCAAGGAAATCCGCTCGCTGGCGATCGATATCGAGTTGAACGAGAGGTGAGAGACGGCTTCAACCCCGACCCTTTCCTCTCGATTCCCGGAGTAATCCAATGAA
>DASSEW010000058.1:0-93361 GCA_035695065.1 Rhodanobacteraceae bacterium
CTGCCGCTGAACAGAGAGCGGACGCTGGTTGACAGCAAGTATATGGCCAGTTGCGGCCGTAGACTGCCATGCGGCTTTCGATGTGGAAGGCATCAACGGTGCGAGAAGTTCCGCCGCTGGCAGTCGTTCGAGGTATCAGATCTAGCTTGAGAGTAACTTTGCGCGTAACTCTTGCGGCTGGTTGGCTTATGCCCCATCGCAATCAAGTACTAAGCACGACAATTCGAGTGCAAGTTCGGCCACCGATTCCAGAATGCCCGCAGCGATGCGGGCATTTTCATTTCTGCCGATCGCCCAGGCTGCGCAGGAAGGTATTGAGCAGCACGCCACGATACCTCTGCTTGTGCAGCAGCAACGAGAGTGTTCTGCGCAGCTCCAGGAATGGGGTTTTCAGAATCTTGAGGCGGCCCGCGGCGAGCGCGTCGCTGAGCGCGACCTCGGGCAGGCAGGCGATCCCCAGGCCGGCCGCGACGGCCTGCTTGATCGCCTCGGTCTGATCCAGTTCCAGCGCGAGTTCGCCCGGCGGCAGCTTTGCGAGCGCTCGCTCCGTCATCGCCCGGGTGGCCGAACCGGTTTCGCGCAAGATCCAGCGCACGCCGGCGAAGTCGGCGGCCTTCAATGCACGTTTGCGCGCCAGCGGATGGTCCGGAGCCGCGCACACCCGCAGGCGATCCTCGCGCCAGGGCTTCATCCGCAGTTGCGGATGCGCAATCACGCCTTCCACGCAGCCTATGTCCAGCGCGTGATCCAGCAGCAGGGCGGCGATGCTGTCCGTATTGGCCACGTGCAACCTGATCGCCACCTGCGGGTGCGCGCGCACGAAGCCGCCCAGCAATTCGCCGACTCGGTAGTTGCCGACCGTGTTGCTGGTGCCGATCCGCAATTCGCCGGAGAGTGCCCCGCCTTCGCCGCGTGCAAGCTGGCCGAATTCGGCATGGCGCTCCAGCAGTTCCTGCGCGCGCGGCAGAAGTTCGCGGCCGTGCGCATTGAGATGCAGCCGTCCGCGCGCGCGGTCGAACAATGGCGCGCCGAGCAGCCGTTCCAGCTCGGCGAGCGCCATGCTCGCGGCGGGCTGGGTGAGGTGGATGCGGTCCGCGGCCGCGCGCAGGCTGCCAAGCTGCGCAGTCTGCACGAAGACTTCGAGCTGGCGCGGACTGAGGTTAAGCATAAGGAGTGATTATCGCATCAATAAGATATTCAAAGTTTCATTGATCGAGTCCGAACCGGAGAATGGACGCTTTCCGCACAAGGCTTCACATGAATGCGATCGTCACCCGGCCCGCGCCGGCGTGGGCCGGACACCTGCCGGGGCTCGGCCTCGCAGTCGTGCTGGGGCTGGTCGCGCTTGCCCTCGGACGCATGGCGCCGCTGATCGGCGGCCCGGTGATCGGGATTGTGCTCGGGATCGCGGTGCGCAACGGCTTCGCGCCCGGCGCGCGATTCACGCCGGGCATCCGCTTCGCCGGCAGGCAGGTGCTGCAGTGGTCCATCGTCGCGCTGGGCTTCGGGCTCAGCCTCGACCAGGTGGCGAAGACGGGGCTGGAATCACTGTCGGTCACGCTCGTCACCATGAGCGTGGCGTTCGTGGCTGCGTGGGGCCTGGGCCGGCTGCTGGGCGTCCACGACAAGCTCAAGGTGCTGATCGGCGTGGGTACCGCGATCTGCGGGGGCTCGGCGATCGCGGCGGTGACGCCGATCATCGAGCCGGACGAACACGACACCGCGTTCGCGATCTCCACCATTTTCCTGTTCAACGTCGTGGCGGTGTTGCTGTTCCCGTTGCTGGGGCACCTGATGCACCTGTCGGATCTCGGCTTCGGGCTGTGGGCCGGCACTGCCATCAACGACACTTCATCGGTGGTCGGCGCCGGTTACAGCTACAGCCAAGCGGCCGGCGATTACGCGACGATCGTCAAGCTGACCCGTGCGACGCTGATCATCCCGGTGTGCATCGGCTTGGCGGTGATCGTGGCGAGGCGCGCGAAGCGTGGGCGGGACAAGAGCGGTGGCGCAGGGGATTTCAGCCTGCAACGCGTGTTCCCCTGGTTCATCCTGTGGTTCATGGTCGCCTCGGCGGTACGCACCGCGGGACTCATTCCGGCGATCGTGCAACCGGCGATCCACGGTCTGGCGGAATTCCTGGTCATCGTGGCGCTCACCGCGATCGGGTTGTCGGCCAACCTGCGCAGGATGGTGGCGAGCGGACCGCGGCCTATCCTGCTCGGCCTCGGCGTGTGGATCGCGGTGGCGGTCAGCAGCCTGCTGGTGCAGTTCGCGATCGGGCGATTGTGAAGCGTGGTGCACAGCGACCCGGCGGCAGCCGCGCGGCGGCTGTCAGGCGGCGGCCGGAGCGGGCCGCATGTGCATGGGATGCGAGGCTTCGGTGTGCGTTGCCGTCAGAACATCCCGGCCACGCAGATGCCGAAAGAGCTGGCGGCGAGTCCCAGAGCCAGCACCGTGATCAGTGCGCGTTTCATGGTCTACCTCAGTCCGGCGCCAACACCGCGTTGGCTTTGCAGAGAAGATCAAGAAATGTGCCACTGCCGGAAGTCACAGCCGGGAGGCGGCGTTCCGGCTCGCGATGCCGACGTTGAACAATTGTGACGTTGCGCGGCAGCGCTCAGTTGCTGCCTTGCAGGCAGGCGTGCAATCGATCCGGGTCCGCATCACCCACCCGCACGCGTCCGGAATTGGACACCACCACCGCGACCCCGGCGTGCGGGTCGCCCGTGTGGCAGACCGTGAGCTGCGCATTGGTGCCGGCGGCACTGCCGTCGGGCCGGAACACGACCCTGGGGCGACCGCGGCTGGCGAGGATGCGCATGCCGCCCGGCATGGCGTTGAATACGGCCACGAAGGATCCGCGGTCGGGCTGGTTGTCGTGATCGGCATCCGCGGCGACCAGCCAGCCATGTTGCCAATTCGTGTCGCCCGAACACGCCGCGCCATCGGAGCTCGGGCAAACGATCATGTGCGTGTTGCGCATGATCGCCATTTCGCGTGCGTGCATCAGGCTCGCCTCCAGCGCGCTTTCGGCCGACTGCCGGTGCGAGCGCGCCAGCATCGAACCGAGCGCGGGCATGCCGATCGCCGCCAAAATGCCGGCGATGCTCAGCGTGATCAGCAGTTCGATCAGGGTGAGTCCGCGCTGGCGCGGATGCGTTGCGATGGACATGGCCGTTTCCCCGACGGTGTGCGAAGGGGAAATGGTCCTTGCGTCGCGTGCTACACGGCAGCGGCGAGCGCCGCCAGCGTGCGTCAGGCGATGCCTACGCGACCTGTAAGCACCGAAGCAGGGGCGGCCGCTGCCCGCCAATGTCTGCGGCGGACAATGTCCGCCCTAGTGCGTGGGAGTGTTGGCCGTGGCGATCAGGCCGGACACATACCGCATGTCCGACATTTTTTGTGCTTCCGCCGAGGCGCCGGCGATCAACTTCGCGGCCTGGTCCAGGTCTGCGGCGCGTTGCTTGCGGCCGGCGGCATCGGACGATTGCGCGATGGCGCCGACGTACAAGGCGTAGGCGTAGTCGCTCCGGAAGCGGGTTTCGTGCGCGCCCGCCTGCTGCGCTTGCCGGTAATACGCCAGCGCCGGTTGCAAGGTCTTTTGCGCATCGTCGTTGCGTCCCTGCATGGCGATCGCATGTGCGAGCGTGCTGCGCGCGCGGGAGGGGTCGAGCTGCGGGTCGGCTTCCGATTGCTGGCTGCCAGGAAGGGCGAGCCATCGGCGCGCCAGCGCTTCGGCTTGTGCATAGCGGCCCAGGCGGATCGCCGCCGCGCTGGCAATGGCGAGATTGCCGTCCAGCATGTTGCGTTTCAGGAAATAGCCATTGCTGCCGTGCGGCGTATTGATCGCCGCGATGCGATTGACCACCTCGGTAGCATTCGTGAAAGCGGCTTGCGTCTGGCCTTCGGCCAGTTGCAACCCGGACTCCAGATCCTGCTCCGGGTTTGCCAGCAACTGCCGGCGTGGATCGTTTGCCGAGAGAGGGGCGACCAACTCGTCGACATCGCGCACATACTTTTTCAGCGACTGCGCGACGCCAGCCGCATTGCCCGTCTCCGCTTGCAGCTGCGCAAGCCGGATCCACTGGTACCAGACCACTCCGCCCAGACTGGAGGGCAATCGTTTGTCCTGTTCCAGCGCAAGCAGCGTGTGCAACGTGGCGATCGCGTTGGTCACTTCGCCGCGTTCGAATTGCCGGTCTGCAACACTGCGCAGCGCGGCCGACCATCTCCACCAGGAGCCGAGGTCGGAGGGGTTGAAGCGCGCTTCGTCCTCACCCGACTTCGCGGCCAGATTCGCGTAATTGGCCGCTTCGGCGTCCTGGTGCCGGATGGCAGCGAGTGCCGACAGGAACTCGGCGGCATACGAGCGGTCAGCCAGCGCATGCAGATCGCCGGGACGCTGCGCCAACACTTTGAGGGTGAGGTCGTAAACCTGCTGTTCGAGCGTTTGCGCTTCGACTATCTTGCCGAGGGATTGCAAAAACCGCGCTTCGGAATCGGCGGTATCCGCGTACGACGCGGTGGCATTCAGGTCTGACAGCGAGAGCGCACCAAGGCTGGCGAGCACCTTGCGCGCCTCGTCGCAACTCGCCACGCCTTGCTCCAGCGGCTGGGAGTGACTGAGGTAATTCAAGGTATCGGCGTAGAGCTGCCGTACCCGACGCGAGGGGTTGGGCGCGTAAACCAGCGGCCGCAGCAGGTCGGATGCCTCGACCAGCTCCGCGACGGTCCCGCGTCCGCCTCCGGCATTGCCGATGGTGCTGTTGCCTTCGCTTTCCAGGGTAAGCGCCAGGCCATAGGTGACCGGTTCGCTGTGGTCTCCGGCAGTGCGGAGCCCCCTGAAGACGCTCTGGGCCTGATCGAAACTCTTGTACGCGGCATCGATATTGCCGCTCGATTGCAGAGCCGCGCCTTCGCGCACCAGCGCCATCGCGCGATAGATGCGAGTCTGCGGGGTGACCAGCTCGGGCGGCAGGCCGTCGTAGTAACCGACCGTCATGTGCGCGAGCTTGCCGAGTGTTTCCAGCCTGCCGGTGGGTTCCAGTTCGGAATAGAAATCCTCGATCAGGAAGCTCACCAGCTTCTCGGCGTTGCTGCGTGAGTTCTGTGCTTCGATTTGCGCCACGCGCGCGCGGCGCATGTTCACCAAGCCGAAGATCGCGCCGGCGATGGCCAGCAGCATCAGCACGATGCACACTGTCGCGATCGTGCGTGCGCGCAACAGTGCGCGATGGACGGCCGCTTCGCGTTCGCGCTGCGCGGCGAGCTGGCGCTCGGCTTCCTCGCGCGCCTCGCGCGCGTGCCGCTGGTTGCGGCTGGCGAGCACCACGCTGCACAGCACGTCGTGGGTGAGTTCCACGCGGCGCATGTCGAGGCGCTCTTCGATCCGCAGCAATCTTCGGTTGACCAACGTCGCGAGTGCATCCGGCGCGGCGCCGGCCGCGGCCAGTGCCTTGCTCACGCGTTCCTCGGCCAGGCTTTCGCGATAGCCGGATTCGGTCAGCAGTTCGTCCTCGATCACGCGTCGCACGCCGGCCGGCTGGTCCGCCAGCGCGCGTTCGTAGAACTCGGAAAGGATCGTGTCGCGCGAACCGGCCAGCAGGTCGGCGGAAATTTCCTTGCGCCCCTGCGCCTGCCGCGCCGCATTCAGTTCGCGGCAGACCAGGCTCAACAGCGAGGGCTCGATTTCCGCATTGCCGAGTTCGGAACCACCTGCGACAAAACGCACGATGGCTTCCGCGACTTCCTGCGAGACCAGTTTGCCGCCGGGTTTCAGCACCGCGCTCAGCGCCTGCGCGCCGTTCATGCGCGCCAGCCGCATGCGGTTCTGCGTGATGGACGGCATGATGTCCTTCACGCTTTCCAGGTGTGCGAGATAGTCCTCGCGCAACGCGATCAGCACGCGGTAATCGGCGCGCGCGAAATCGAATTGCGCGGCGGCATCGTCGTCTTCGTCCAGCCGCTTCTCGAGCGCCGCCGGCGGGCGGTTCTCGACGAGGTCCGCCAGATCCTCCAGGAACTGCTTGGCGCGCAAACGGCCCGCATCGTCCGCCTGCGCGAGCGTGAAGATCTCCTCGAACTGGTCGAAGATCAGCAACGGCATCAGCGTGTGCCCGTCGGCATCGCGCAACAGGTCGCCTCGGTGGTGCAGGAATTCCCACAGCGATTCGCCTTCGATCGAACTGCCCGGCCGCGTCCAGTGGCCGGCGTCCGCGGTGGCGCGGAAGATCGCCTGCTTGATCTGTTCGGAAGGCGGTGGCGACTCGGGCGCGTAATCCACGCGCACGTACACCGGGCAGTAGCCCTCGTTGCGCAAGCGCGGAACCAGTCCGGCGCGCAGTAACGAAGTCTTGCCGAGGCCGGACTGCCCGAACAGCACGGTCAGCAATTTGCGCTGCACGCGCCGCGCGAGTTCCGCGGCTTCCTCGTCGCGGCCGTGGAAATACGCGCGGGTTTCCTCGGAGTAAGAGAACAATCCGAGCCAGGGATTTTCCGGATCGACCGTCACCGTTCCGCTGCGATGGATGTCGTTCATGCGCCCCTCCCGCCGGACAACTCCTGCAACCGGCGCAGGAATTCAGGCGTCGGTTCGCCGCCTGCGAGCCGGATCATGTGCACGGCCTTGAAGTGCTCCGGCACCAGCGCCGCGGATTCGGGCGTGTCGTCGATGCACACCGGCAGGATGAATACCGCGCCGCCGGCCATGTTGCGGACGCGGTCCACCGCGTAGCTCCATTCGCGGCGGAAGTAGGCTTCGTGGCGGTGCTGCGTGGTCGCCGAAACCACCGGCACGAAGAAGCTGCAACGCGCGATGTTCGCGCGGATCTTGCGGTCGTAATCGTCGCCGCCTTCGAGACGATCCAGGTCGAACCAGGTGGTGAGTCCGGCGGCATCCATGCCGGCCTTCAGTCGCTGCACCGCGGGCAGGTCCTCGCGCGCATAGCTGATGAAAATCGCGTTCTCCGGCATTTCGCGTGCGGGCGGCAGGAAGCGTTGCGGTGCGCCAGAAGATTGCGACGCCTGTGCCGGGCGCTGGCGCGCGCTCCAGCGCCGGTGCAATTCAGCAACGAAGGCTTCCGCGCCGCCATACACGCGCGTCCGCACGCTGACCTGCTGCAGGAACGCCACCAGCCGTTCGTCCTTGGCAGTGTGGTCGTCGGCAAACACCTCGGTGACGTCGCGCGGATCGGACAACCGCTTGCGCTTGGCCATGCGCAGGAATAGCCGCGCCAGCCAGTTGGAGAAATCGCTACCGATCAGCAGCAGGTGGTTGTGTTCGAGCTCGTGGAAGAGCTTTTCCGGCGTGAGGTGTTCGGACTGCAAGGCGCAGATGAACTCCAGCATGTCCTCGTCGGAAAGTACGTACGTCGGCGACGCGGACAAGCGGCCGAGCAGGTGATAGACCACGCTGCGCCGCAGGTCGCCGCGCTCGCCCGGCAGGTCGGCGACGCGATTGGGCGTGTAGGCGATCACCTCGGTGGAAGGCTGGCCGCCGTAGCGCTCCAGGTTGATCGCGTTTTCCAGCAGCGGATCGAAAGTGGTGGTGACGAACAGGTCGAAGTCGGTGATCTGCGCAAGTTGCCGCAATGCCTGCGGCGGTTCGAATTGCACTTCGCGCATGATCGAGCGCAGCCGCGTGTAGGCTTCCTCACGGCGGCCGCGCTGGCCGAGATAGCTGCACATCACGTCGTTGAGCGTGAGCGGTTGCGGCAGTTCGGTCGTATCCACCGAAAGGCGCGCCGCGAGTTTTTCCGCAAGCCACACGTACAGCGGACGCAGGCCGGTATCGGTCTGCACGCGCAGCAGGTCGGGGCCGATGATCGGGATGACCCGGTGCTCCTCGATGTAATTGAGGAGATCGTCCCAGGCGTCTTCGTCGAAGCCGTGCATGGGATCGAGCGCAGCAGGCAACGTCGTCATGGCGAGCAGCCCCCTGATTGGCCGGGGAAGCTTACTCCGAATAATGTGATGCGGAGCACGTTTTGCCTGCCAGGCAAGAATGCCCGGTCGCTGTGGCCGGGCCCTTTATAATCGCGGGATGGAAGACCGCATCCAGCGCGACGACGACCGCTTCCAGCTCGTCGCGCCGTACCAGCCCGCCGGCGACCAGCCGCGGGCGATCAGCAAGCTGATCGAAGGTTTCGACTCGGGGCTCGCGGCGCAGACGCTGCTGGGCGTCACCGGCTCGGGCAAGACCTTCACGATCGCCAACGTGGTGCAGGCGGTGCAGAAGCCGACGCTGGTGCTGGCGCCGAACAAGACCCTGGCCGCGCAGTTGTACGGCGAGTTCCGCGAATTCTTCCCGCACAACGCGGTCGAGTATTTCGTCAGCTATTACGACTACTACCAGCCGGAAGCCTACGTGCCTTCCAGCGACACCTACATCGAGAAGGATTCCTCGCTCAACGAGCACATCGAGCAGATGCGCCTTGCCGCGACCAAGGCGCTGCTGTCGCGCAAGGACGCGCTGATCGTGGCGACGGTGTCGGCGATCTACGGCCTCGGCAATCCGGAAGATTACTTGTCGCTGCGCTTGATCCTTTCCACCGGCGAGCGCGTCGGCCAGCGCGAGCTGATCCGCCATCTCACCGAACTGCAATACACCCGCAATGAGGTGGAGCTGCATCGCGGCACCTATCGCGTGCGCGGCGAGTCGGTGGACGTGTTCCCGGCCGAGAACGAATCCGAAGCGCTGCGCATCCAGTTGTTCGATGGCGAAGTCGAAGCGCTGGCGTTGTTCGATCCGCTGACCGGCGAAACGATCCGCAAGATTCCGCGTTACACGGTGTACCCGCGCACGCACTACGCCAGCACGCGCCAGTCGGTGCTGAACGCGATCGAGACGATCAAGCTGGAACTGTCCGGCTGGCTGGAACACCTGCGCAACGAGAACAAGCTGGTCGAGGCGCAGCGGCTGGAGCAGCGCACGCGCTACGACCTCGAGATGCTGTCCGAGATCGGTTTCTGCTCGGGCATCGAGAATTACTCGCGGCATCTGTCGCGCCGCGCGCCGGGCGAACCGCCGCCGACGCTGTTCGACTACCTGCCGCCGGATTCGCTGCTGGTGGTGGACGAATCGCACGTCACCGTGCCGCAGCTCGGCGCCATGTTCAAGGGCGACCGTTCGCGAAAGGAAACGCTGGTCGAGTTCGGTTTCCGCCTACCGAGCGCGCTGGACAACCGCCCGCTGCGCTTCGAGGAATGGGAGCGCCGCGAGCCGCGCGCGATCTTCGTGTCGGCGACGCCCGGCAAATACGAGCTGGAGAAATCCGGCGGCAGCGTGGTCGAGCTGGTGGTGCGCCCGACCGGCCTGGTCGATCCGGAAGTGGAAGTGCGGCCCGCGCGCAGCCAGGTGGACGACGTGCTCGGTGAGATCAAGCAGCGCGTCGCGCTCGGTGATCGAGTGCTGATCACCACGCTCACCAAGCGCATGGCCGAGAACCTCACCGACTTCCTCAACGAGCACGAGGTCAAGGTGCGCTACCTGCACTCGGACATCGAAACCGTCGAGCGCGTGGAGATCATCCGCGACCTGCGCCTGGGCAAGTTCGACGTGCTGGTCGGCATCAACCTGCTGCGCGAGGGCCTGGACATGCCTGAGGTGTCGCTGGTGGCGATCCTGGATGCCGACAAGGAAGGTTTCCTGCGCTCGACCGGCTCGCTGATCCAGACCATCGGCCGCTGCGCACGCAACCTGCGCGGCAAGGCGATCCTCTACGCCGACACGATCACGCGCTCGATGCAGGCGGCGATGGACGAGACCGACCGCCGCCGCGCCAAGCAGATCGAATACAACCTCGAACACGGCATCACGCCGAAGTCGGTGCAGAAGAAGATCGCCGACATCATGGAAGGCGCGCGCGAGCCGGCACCCGGTCGCGCCAGAAGCAAACAGCGAGGCATGACCGAGCGCATGGTGGCCGAGGACCCGGCCGACTACGCCAGCCTCGACGCGCACGCCGCCGCCGCGCTGATCAAGAAACTCGAAGCGCAGATGTACAGGCATGCGCAGAACCTGGAGTTCGAAGACGCCGCGCGCCTGCGCGACGAGATCAGGCGGGTGCGGGAAAAGGCGCTGATGCAGTAGTTCGGGTCAAGCGAACAGCGCCGCCTCGAACATCAGCCCCGGTCCGAAGCCGAGTGCGACGATCGGACCGGTGATTCCGCCGGCGCGCATGCGTTGCAGGATGAACAGCACGGTCGGCGACGACATGTTGCCGTGCTCGGCAAGCACGGCGCGCGAGTGACGGCCGGCTTCGGCCGGCAGGTCGAGGGAATCCAGCGCGGCCTGGATGATTTCCGGACCGCCGGGATGGATCGCCCAGTGCGCGACATCGTTGATCGCCAGATCGTGCGAAGCGAGCCATGGTTCCAGCCATGTTTTCAGTGACGCGCGGATCCGTTTCGGCACTTCCAGCGTCAGCCCCATCTCGAAGCCGTGGTCGCCGATGCGCCAGGTCATCGCGTCGGCGGAGTCATGCGTCAGCAGGCTGGCGGTGTCGCGCAATTGCAAGCCAGCATCGTGTGCCGGTGAAAGAATCGCGGCGGCCGCGCCGTCCGCGAACAACGCATTCGCGACCACCTGCTGCGGATTCCAGCCATAACAGAAATGCAGGCTGCACAACTCGACGCAGCACAGCAGCACGCGCGTGTCCGGCGCGCTGCGCGCCAACGCGGACGCCGCGCGCAAGCCGTTCAGCGCACCGTGGCAACCCATGAAACCGAGATTCAAGCGGCCGACATCGCGCGGCAGACCGAGTTGCGCGATCAGCTCGGCATCCAGTCCCGGCGAGAACAGCCCGGTGCAGGACACCGTGACCAGATGCGTGATGCGCGATGGTTCGATCGCCGCATCGCTCAACGCAGAATTGCACGCGCGCGCGGCGAGCCTGCCCGCTTCCTGGGCGTAGCGCGCGAGCCGGGTCGCCGTGGTCGGCCGCGATCATCGATGGAAGTTCGCGGCGGGTAGAACGCTTCGATGGACGCGGCATCGTCGTTGCGATCCAGAAGCACGCTGCCGCGTCGCTGTACGCCGCTGGCGCGATAGATGCGCTCCAGCCACTGGCGTTCGCGTTCGTCGTGGCAGCAGCGATCCGCGGCCAAGGGGATCGCGGTTTCCTGCGCGAATGACCCGCGGGGCGTCACAGTGCCCAGCCCGCGAATCAGGACCGCGCTCACTTGTTCACCGTTGCAGTCAGTCTGAAATCCCGGTTCAGCCATGCGGAGATCGGCGAAACCAGAGCCGGTGCAGCGTTCATCGCCGGCAAGGCCGCCGTGAGCAGGCGAGGGCGACGCAACAACTTCGAAACGCCGCGGCACACGCGCTGCCGTGCGCGGACATTACACGCGTGCAATGCACTCCAGCGCACGACGATATCGCCGGCCCAGTTCGCAACCGCTTCGCGCACCAGCGGTGTCACGGCCGCAGCGTCGGCGATCGCCCACGCCATGCCTTCGCCGGTGAACGGTTCGACGTAACCGGCGGCATCGCCAAGGATCAGCGCGCGCTCGGCGCCGAGCGCGCGACGCGTGCGGGTGAGGTGCGGCGTGCCTTGCCAATGCACGTCGCGCAAGTTCTCGATCACCGGAAACCCCGCGGAATCGAGGATCTCCGCGATCGCGCGTTCCGGTCCACCGACTTCGCTGCACCATTGCGAGTCCAGCGCGGCGGCGATATTGGTGATTCCATCCTCCGCGCGCACCAGTCCGACATAGCCGTGCGCCGCGCAGGCCATGTGGATCACGCCTGCGCGATAGGGTGCCGGCACGTCCGGCACGCTGGCGCCGACGCCGATGCGCGCGCGCGGCGCGACCCGCCATTCGATTTCCGGCTGCAAGCGGCTGGCGAGGCCGCCGCAATCGAGCACCACGCGTGCGCTGATCGTGGAACTTATCGCGCCGGTTTTCAGCAGCACTTCCCGACCGTGCGGCACGGCATCACCGAGCCTCGCGCGCGTTTCCGAAACGAAGCACGCGCCGGCGCGGATTGCATGTTGGACCAGGATCGCGTCCAGTCGTGTACGCGAAATCGCGAGGCCCCGCGGCAGCGGAAACTCTGCAACGCGCCCGCCGCACGCCAGCCGCATCCGCGCGTACTCGCGTCCGTCGCGCAACTCGACGCCTGCCGCGGCCAGCGCGTGCAACGCGGCAGCATTCAAACACCCGCCGCAGACCTTCTCGCGCGGCCATTGCGATTTCTCCACCAGCAACACGCGCAGTTTGGAGCGTGCGAGATGCAACGCACCCACTGCGCCGGCCACGCCGGTGCCGACGACCACCACGTCCCACCCGCGCGGTAGCTCATCCGCTGACATTCGAAGCATCCGGCTGCCGCGACCAGGTCATCAGGAAGCGGCGCGGCCAGTGCCGTTCGAAACGCGCGTCGCGCAGCCCGGCCTCGTCGGCCAGCGCGCGCGCTTCGTCCAGCGTGAGCGCGGCGCGCACCGAGCGCAGGCCGTCCTCGTGCACGACATGCGAGCGCGAGAGCAGACGCGTGCCGACCCAGGCCAGCGTGTAACCGGCCGGCCCGCGGATCAGGTCGCTGATCACGAGATGATCGGCGTTGGCGGCGAGCTTGCGCAACAGCGCGACGATCTGTGCGTCGCTGAGGTGATGCAGGAACAGCGTGCTGATGATGAAGTCGTAGTGTTGCGGCAGCGGCTCTTCCAGCACGTCGGCGTGGATGAACTTCACCAGCTCGCCCGCGTGCGATGCGTCCAGCGCGGCATGCTTCAGCGCCGTGTCGCTGATGTCGCAACCTTGCACGTTCAGCGCGAAACCGCGCCGGCGTGCGCGCCGCGCGAGCGAGATCGCGACGTCGCCACCGCCGCATGCCACGTCCAGCAGCGAGGCGTTCGCGCCCGGGCGCGCGGCGAGGATGCGCTCGATCTTCGGCCACAACGCTGCCGCGGTACGGCTGGCGCGGTTGATGCGTTGCAGGCCGTGCAGCGCGGCGTGATGCGCGTGCACGGCGAGCCCCGGATCATCCATCAGCTCGCCTTCCAGCCGTCGCTGCGCCACAACGATCTCCTTGTCATGCGCCATCGCCAGATTAGCGCATCCTCCGGAGACCGCCGCGAAGGGGATGTTATTTCGCGTTGCGCAGCGCCACGGCGGCGCCGAGCAGGCCGGGGTTGGGATGGGTGATGACCTGCACCGCGATGCGCTGCATGTACGGCGTATAGGCGCCCTTGTCGATGAAGCGCTGCATGAAACCGCTGGTGCGGAAGTAGTCGAGGAAATGCAGCACCATGCCGCCGGCGATCAGCACCATGCGCGAACCATGGAACATCGCCGCGTTGCCGGCCACGCTGCCGAAGGTCTTGCAGAAGCGATCCAGTGCGCGCCGTGCATCCGCGTCGTCACCGCGCAGCGCGGCGTCCACGATTTCCTTGGGCGTGCGCAACCCGGACTGCGGTTCGGGCAAAGCCACCGGCGTGATGCCGCGCAGCGCCGCGTCGATGCGCGACAAGCCGCTGCCGCTCAGCAGCAGTTCGTTGTACACGCGCTGGTGGCGCGCGGCGATCCAGCGCGCGATTTCGCGTTCCTCGTCGTCGGTCGCCGGGAACGAGGCATGGCCGCCTTCGGTTTCCACCACGTGCCAGCCTTGTTCCTCGCCGCCGACCAGCAGCCCGACGCCGAGCCCGGTGCCGGGTCCGATCAGGGTCACCGGGCCTTGCAACGTCTCGCCGCCTTCGCCGTGCATCGGCACGCGCTGCGAGATGTCCAGGTGCGATGCGGCCCAGCCGATCGCGCCGAAGTCGTTGATCAGTTGCAGGTGGTCGAGCGCGAGCGCGCGTTGCAATTCGCTGCACTTGAACGACCAGGCGCGGTTGGCGAAGCTGACTTCGTCGTCCCCGACCGGCGCGGCCACGGCGAGCGTCGCGCACTTCGGCCGCACGCCGACCTGATCGAGGTAATGCAGCGCCGCCTCGCGCAGCGTCGCGAAGCGATCGTCGCCGAACGTCTGCTCGTGCAGGATGCTCGGTGTGGGCGACGCGAGATCGGTCAGCGCGAAACGCGCGTTGGTTCCGCCGATGTCGCCGATCAGGCCCGGTTTTTCCATGCGCACATCGTCCCGCAAAAGCGTCAAGGATAACGTCAAAACGGCGGATGCTGCCCGCCGCTCCACGATCGTTCGAAGATGCGCCGCGTCAGCGGCTGGCGTGTTCGACCGCCGAGTGCAGGCTTGAACGCCGCACCTTCAGCCTGGCCGGCAACACCGCGCTCTGCGCAGACTCGCCGCGGATCAGCCGCAGCAATGCGCTGACCAATGCCTCGCCTGCCTGCTGCGTGTCCTGCAGCACGGTGGTGAGCGGCGGGTTGACGAACTCGGCCATCGGGATGTCGTCGAAGCCGGCCAGCGCGACTTCCTCCGGCACCAGCATCCCGTAATTCGACAGCGTGCGCAGCGCGCCGATCGCGATCAGGTCGCTCGCCGCGAACACCGCGTCGAACTTCTCGCCGCTCGCGACCAGCATTTCCATCGCTTCCTGGCCGGAACTCTGCGTGCTTTCCGCATCCACCTGCAAGGTCGGTTCCGGCGCCAAGCCATGTTCCTGCAGTGCGCTGGAATAGCCGCGATAGCGTTCGAAGAACTCGGGATAGTGGCTGGATGCCGTGCCGAGGAACGCGATGCGCCGGCAACCCTGGTCCAGCAGGTGGCCGGTGATCGCGCGACCGCCCTGGAAATTGTCGCAACCGATGGTGATGTAGGGCGTGTCCGGCTGCACCGCGCCCCAGCGCACGAACGCGGTGCCGCGCGCGACCAGCTGCTCCAGCCTCTCGCAGTAGGAAAGATAATCGCCATAGCCGAGCAGAATGATGCCGTCGGCCTTCTCGCTTTCGGCGAAATCCGCATGCCAGTCGCGCGAAAGTTGCTGGAACGAGATCAGCAGGTCGAATCCCTGGCGCGCGCAGGCGCGGGTGATCGAACCGAGCATGGACAGGAAGAACGGATTGATGTGCGAATCGTCGGAGGTCGGATCTTCGAAGAACAGCAGTGCCAGCGTGCCCGAATGCTTGCGTCGCAAGCTCGAGGCATTCTTGTTCATCGTGTAGTTGAGCGACTCCGCGGCGGCCAGCACGCGCCGGCGCGTTTCCTCGTTCACCTGCGGATTGCCGCTGAGCGCGCGCGACACCGTCGCCTGCGAAACGCCCGCAAGGTAGGCGATGTCGAGCGAGGTGATTTTCTTTTTCGACTTCACGCTGGCCTGGGTTCCCTTGCCGCGGTCGCGCGCAGGCGCTCGCGCCCTCGCGCAAGGCCGATCCTAGCTCACTCCAGCCGCCCGCGGCCAGCGCAGGCCCGGTGTCAGGAAATGCCGTCACGCGTGAATGGCTTCAGGCGCATGGCACGGCAGCCGACGCATGAGCGGTGATGACGAAGGCCTCGGCGTTTTCATCGGTTCGCCGCTTCCAGTGCACGCTCCATCTCCTGGCGGTCGGAGGCGTCCAGCTTTGCGAATACCGTGCCGTGCGCCGGCAGGTGCATCAGGCCGTCGTGCACGGTTCCCTGGCGCAGGCCGTGTCCTTCCAGCAATTCCAGTGGGATGTCGCGCGGGAGGTTCACCGAGACCGGCTGCGCGGAGAGATTGAACACGACCAGGAGCGTCTGGCCCTCGAACTCGCGGCTGAAAGCCAGCACCGGTTCGGGCGTCTTGATGAAACGGATGTCGCCCCGGCGCAGCGCGGGCTGTCCGCTGCGCCAGCGCATGAATGCGCGGAAGATGTTGAGCGTGGAAGCCGGCTGGCTTTCCTGCCACGACACCGCCAGCGCACGATGTTCGTCCGGAACCGGCAACCAGGGCGCCGCGTTGCTGAAGCCCGCGTTCGCGGCCGTGCTGTCCCAAGGCATCGGCGTGCGGCATCCATCGCGACCCTTGAAGTTGGGCCAGAACGCGATGCCGTAGGGATCGCGCAGCAATTCGTAGGGCACTTCGGCTTCGGTCAGCCCGAGTTCCTCGCCCTGGTACACGCACACCGAACCGCGCAGCGAACACACCATCGCGGTGAGCTGGTTGGCCATCGCTGCCGAAGCATTGCCATCGCCCCAGCGGCTGAGCACGCGCTCAACGTCGTGGTTGGAGATCGCCCAGCACGGCCAGCCTTCGGTCATCTGCGCTTCCTGCGCGCTCACGGTGTCGCGGATGTAGGCGGCGCTGAAATCCTCGCTCAGCAATTCGAAGCTGTAGCCCATGTGCAGGCGGCGGCCGCTGGTGTATTCGGCCATCGTCGCCAGCGAATCTTCGGAAGAAATCTCGCCCAGCGCAGTCACGCCCGGATAGCGATCCAGCAATGCGCGCAATGATTCAAGGAACGCGAGGTTTTCCGGCTGGGTGTTGTTGTGCCAGTGGTACTGGAACGAATACGGATTGTCCGCGCTGAAGCCGCGGCCTACGCGCTTCTCCTTCGGCTTGGGCGGGTTGTCGCGCAGTTGCGCGTCGTGATAGCAGAAGTTGATCGAGTCGAGCCGGAAGCCGTCCACGCCGCGATCCAGCCAGAAGCGCAGGTTGTCGAGCACCGCCGCGCGCACGTCCGGATTGTGGAAATTGAGGTCCGGTTGCGAGGCCAGGAAATTGTGCAGGTAATACTGGCCGCGCCGCGGCTCCCACTGCCAGGCGCAACCGCCGAACAGCGACAGCCAGTTGTTGGGCGGGCCGCCGTCCTCGCGGGCGTCGGCCCACACGTACCAGTCGGTGCGCGGGTTGTCGCGACTCTGCCGGCTTTCCTTGAACCACGGGTGTTCCGCCGAGGTGTGGCTGAGCACCTGGTCGATCATCACCTTGAGCCCGGCTTCGTGCGCCTTCGCCAGCAGATGGTCGAAATCCGTGAGCGTGCCGAACAGCGGATCCACGTTGCGGAAATCGGCGATGTCGTAGCCGAAGTCCGCCATCGGCGAAACGAAGAACGGTGCGACCCAGATCGCGTCGACGCCGAGCTTCGCCACGTAGTCGAGTTTCCGGATGATGCCTGGCAGGTCGCCCACGCCGTCGCCATTGGTGTCGAGGAAACTGCGCGGGTAGATCTGGTAGATCACCGCGCCGCGCCACCAGGGCGCGGCATTTTTCGAGCGGGAATCTCCGGGCGAGGATGAATCTGCTGACACACCAGTACCCGCGTCTTTGAATGGCGCACAAGCTTAATTGCCGACCCGTCGTACCCGGCACAAGCCTGCATACGTATTCATGCGTGTTGCAGGTGCAGTATCGAAGCCCACGCGCGGATGCGCGGGGGCGCGGAATGGATCGCGGCGGAAGACGCGTCTCCTCGCGGCTGCAATCGATTCGTGCGCAGCCCGCGGGTGCCGCGTGCGTTGCATGCTGCAGTGCGATCAGCTCTCGATGAATACGTATGCAGCAATGTCTCGGCGTCGATTTGTGGCGCTTACCATCCTGACGCGCCGACGCGAGTTGCGCGCCGGCACCGCCGCGGAGACGAAGCGCGGAGGGTGCAAACGCAAATCCACCGTGACGACTTCCGTGGGGGAAGAGAAATGGTTCTGAGACGCAACATCCTGGCGCTTGCCATCGCATCGGCGTGCTTCGGCACGTGCTCCGTTGCGCTCGCGGCGAACGCAGCGGCGAACAACGCGGCCAATGCTCCGCAAACTTCGCAGGATCAGTCCACGCCTGCCAATGCAGATACCGGCGACACCAGCAAGACCGATCAAACCCGGAAGAAGAAGGAGGCCGAAAAGGCCACCACCTTGCAGGCGATCCAGGTCAAGGGCTACGCGGCGAGCTTGCAGAACTCGATCGCGATCCAGCGCAATTCCGACGAAATCGTCGAGGCAGTTTCCGCCGAACAGATCGGCAAGCTGCCCGGCACCAGCATCGCCGACACGCTCGGCCGCCTGCCGGGCCTGGCGGTGCAGACGCTGGGCGGCCGCCCGCAAGTGCTCACGATCCATGGCCTCGGTCCCGACTTCAGTACCGCGCTGGTCAACGGGCGCGAGCAGGTCAGCACGTCCAACAATCGCGACGTGCAGTACGACCAGTATCCGGCGAGCTGGTTCAGCAGCGTGGTGGTGCACCTCAGCCCCAGCGCCGACCTGATCGGGCAGGGCCTCTCCGGCACCGTGGACATGCGCACCATCCGCCCGCTGGAACAGAACCAGCGCGTGATGGCGGTGAACGCCGGCTACCAGTGGGACAGCCTGTCCACGCTGTCGCCGGGTCCTGGCGTGCACGACAACGGTTACAAGGTGAACGGCGTCTACGTGGACCAGTTCGCCGATCACACTTTCGGTGTCACCCTGGGCGTGGATTTCGAATCCGATCCGTCGCAGATCGAACACCAGGCGCCGTGGGGTTATCCCAACGATGCCGATGGCGACCTGATCGTGGGCGGCTCCAAGAACTACGGCATCTCCGACCAGTTGAAGCGCACCGGCCTGCTGGCGACTTTGCAATACCAGCCGAACCAGAACTTCACCAGCACGCTGGACATGACCTACGACTTGTTCCGCGAGAAGCAGCAGGCCAAGGGCATGGAATTCCCGCTGTTCTGGGGCGGCGGCGTGGTGCCCGCGCCGGGTACCGTCAGCGACGGCTTCGTGCAGAGCGGCACCTACAGCAATGTATCGCCGGTGGTTCGCAACGATTACAACAGCACCCACGACAAGGTCTGGAACATCGGCTGGAACAACCAGTACCGCTTCAACGAGGACTGGTCCGCGCAGATGGACGCCAGCTATTCGCGTGCCGACACCAGCGGCGAGGAGCTGGAGAGCTACACCGGCTTCGGCTACAACAAGAGCGGCCCCACCGACACCATCGCCTTCCAGGAACTCGGCAACGGGTTGCTGTACGTCCACCCGACGCTCGACTACACCCAGGGCCTGGTGCTGACCGATCCGCAAGGCTGGGGCAGCGGCAACAATCCGCCGGTGACGCAGGCCGGTTTTATCAATGCGCCGCACACCAACGACTACCTGGCCCGCCTGCGCCTGAGCGTGAAGCGCGAGTTCGCCAGCGGTCCGTTCTCCAGCGCCGAATTGGGTGTCGATCGCGCCACGCGCGACAAGGATTACAACATCGACCAGGCCTTCATCGTCCTGCCGAACGACGGCAAGGAAGCGCCCATTCCGTCCTTCACCACCGGCGATCCGCTGGCGTGGATGGGCGTGGGCCCGCAGGTGATCTACAACCCGCTGGAACTGCTTGCCAATGGCACCGAGCAGTTGTTCCCGACCGCGCTGTCCTCGATCGGCGTGCCGCCGAACTGGAAGGTGCGCGAGAACGACCTCACGCCGTACCTGCAATTCAACCTCGACACGCAACTCGGCAGCGTGTCGGTGCGCGGCAACGTCGGCGTGCAGGTGGCCCACACCAATCAGAGCTCGACCGGCCAGCGCGTCTCCGCCGGCACCAGCTCCACCGGCTCCTCGATGGTGACGCTCGTGCCCGTTTCGGGCGGCACCAGTTACACCCGCTGGCTGCCCAGTGCGAACCTGGTGTTCGGATTTACCGATGCCACCGACCTGCGCGTGGGGCTTTCCCGCGTGATGGCGCGCCCGCGCATGGACCAGATGAGCGCGAGCCTCTCGATCAGCGGCAACATCACGCACCTCGGTTCGACCGATCCCAACACCTCGTACTTCAGTGCCAGCGGCGGCAACTTCGATCTGCTGCCGACGATGGCCGACAACTTCAACGTCAGCCTCGAGCACTATTTCGGCGAGAACAAGGGCTACGCCTCGCTGTCGGCGTATTACCTGAAGCTCTCGGACTACATCAATCCCAACGCGGCGTTCCTGTACGACTTCGCCCCGTTCGTGGGCGCGTTCCTTTCCGATCCCAATCAGCGGAAAGATCTCGGCACCACGCTCGGCATCGTGTCCGGCCCGACCAATGACGGCCACGGCAACGTCAAGGGCCTGCAGGGCGTGCTCAACCTGCCGCTGGAACAGGTCACGCCCTGGCTCGAAGGTTTCGGCGTCGTGCTCAGCGCCGACTACACCGACAGCGCGGTGGTATATGCCGGCAATCCGCAAGCGATCACCGTGCCGGGCCTCTCGAAGTGGGTGCTGAACGACACCGTGTATTACCAGCACGACGGCTTCGAGGCGCGCGTCAGCCAGAACTATCGCAGCAGCTTCCTCGGCGAAGTGCAGGGCATCAGCGCCACGCGCATCCTGCAGACCATCAAGGGCGGCAATACCTACGATGCGCAGGTCAGCTACACCATGCAGGACGGTCCGATGAAGGGCCTCACCTTCATCCTGCAGGGCTCCAACCTCACCAACAAGATCTTCACCACGTACCAGAACAACGACCCACGGCAGGTGCTGACCTGGGAAGAGTACGGTCGCCGCTACGACGTCGGCGTCTCGTACAAGTTCCAGTGATGCGGAAAACGACGAGTGCATGACTCAGGTGTGGCAGGCATGGCCCCGTTGATTGCGATCAGCGGGGCCGCTTTTTCCTCGTGGCACCGGATCGTGGTTGAATGAGCAAGCAGCCGTCGATGCCGGGGCCGTTGTCCATGAGCGAAACCGCGATCCGTCGCCTGGTGATCGTCGGTGGCGGCACCGCGGGCTGGCTGACCGCCGCGCTGATCGCGCGCGCGCTGGGATCGCAACTGGAGATCCGCCTCGTCGAATCCGCGGAGATCGGCACGGTCGGCGTGGGCGAGGCAACGATCCCGCAGATCCGCCATGTCAACACGTTCCTCGGCATCGACGAGGACGACATGCTTCGCTTCACACACGGCACCTTCAAGCTGGGCGTGCAGCTCAACGACTGGACGCGGCCGGGCGATTCGTACATCCACGCCTTCGGCGACATCGGGCTGAAACCGGGCCTGATCCCGTTCCACCACTATTGGTTGCGCAGCCGCGGGCGCCCGGGCGCGCAAAACCTGTGGGCGTATTCGCTCAACGCGGCGGCCGCCGCGACCAACCGCTTCGCGCGGATGGAGGCGGTGCCGAACAGCCCGATCGGCGGCATCCGTTACGCGTACCACTTCGACGCCGCACGTTACGGCCAGTACCTGCGCGAGCGTATCCAGCCCGCCGCGGTGCGCCGCACCGAGGGCAAGGTGGTGGAAGTGAAGTTGCGCGCCGAAGACGGGTTCATCGAATCGCTGCGGCTCGACAACGGCGAAATCGTCGAGGGCGATTTCTTCATCGACTGCTCCGGCTTCCGCGGCCTGCTGATCGAAGGCGCGCTGGAAACCGGCTACGAGAACTGGCAGCACTGGCTTCCGTGCGATCGCGCGCTCGCGGTCGCGAGCGAACGCGCCGGCCCGATGCGTCCGTACACGCAGGCGACCGCGCGCACCGCCGGCTGGCAGTGGCGGATTCCTTTGCAGCACCGTACCGGCAACGGCCACGTCTATTGCAGCCGTTTCATCAGCGACGACGAAGCGGCGGCGCAACTGCTGGCGAGCCTGGAAGGCGAACCGCTCGGCGATCCACGCCCGCTGCGCTTCGTCACCGGCATGCGCAAGCTGGCGTGGAACCGCAACTGCCTTGCGCTGGGTCTTGCCGCCGGCTTCATGGAGCCGTTGGAATCCACCAGCATCCACCTGGTGCAGTCGGGCGTCGGCCGGTTGCTGGCGATGTTCCCGGACCGTTATTGCGATCCGCGCGTGGTCAACGAATACAACCGCCAGACGCGTTTCGAATACGAGCGCGTGCGCGACTTCCTGATCCTGCACTACAAGGCCACCGAGCGCGAGGACACGCCGTTCTGGAAGCAGTGCGGGCACATGGACGTCCCGCCGGAACTCGCACGACGCATCGCGCTGTTCCGCCGCACCGGACTGATCTTCCGCGAAGCCGACGAACTGTTCACCGAAACCGGCTGGCTGCAGGTGATGCTGGGCCAGCGCATCGAGCCGATGCAGCACCATCCGCTGGCCGACGAACTGGACGACGCGCAGCTCGACGGTTTCCTGGCCGACATCCGCACACTGGTCGGCCGCGCGGTGCAGGCGTTGCCGCCGCACGACCAATTCGTGGCGCGCAGTTGCGCCATGCCGGTCGCCGCGGCCGAACTCTGCTAGCTGCACGTGACTGACGGAGGATTGCGATGAAACTGCACGCCCGCATGGCGCTTGTCGTTCTGACTGCGTTGCTGTTTTCCGGCGCGCAAGCCGCGACACCCGCGAGCCCCGGCACGCGCGCGCCCACCGACGTCTATTACGAAATCTTCGTGCGCAGCTGGTACGACACCAACGGCGACGGCATCGGCGATCTCAATGGCGTCACCGCCAAGCTCGATTACCTGAAGTCGCTGGGCGTGGACGGCATCTGGCTGATGCCGATCAACCCGTCGCCCAGTTATCACGGCTATGACATCACCGATTACTACGCGATCAATCCGCAGTACGGCACGATGGCGGATTTCGAGCGGCTGCTGCGCGAGGCGCACAAGCGCGGAATCAAGATCGTGATGGACATGGTGATGAACCACAGCAGCGACCAGTCGCCATGGTTCAAGGCCGCGCAGGATCCGCACAGCACCTACCACGACTGGTACAGCTGGGCCGGTCCGGACGCCGATCTCAAGGCGATCAGCGCGACCGGCGGGCAGGCCTGGCACACCGCGCCGAACGGTCAAGCCGATTCTGGAGAGCATTACCTGGGCATCTTCACCTCGGAGATGCCCGACCTCAATTACGACAACCCCGCCGTGCGCGCGGAGATGATCAAGATCGGCCGCTTCTGGCTGGACAAGGGCGTGGACGGCTTCCGCCTGGACGCCGCGCAGCACGTTTACCTCAACTTTGAAACCGACTGGGGCGATGCTTCGGTGTTGCGGAAGAATCTCGCCTGGTGGAGCGAGTTCCACCAGGGCGTCGATGCCACCAACCCGCACGCCTGGATCGTGGGCGAGGTGTGGCAGGATCGCCCGGACGGCCTCGCGCCGTGGATGGGTGCGCTGGACGCGGTGTTCGACTTCCCGCTGGCAAAGCGATTGGTCGAGAGTGCCGCGAGCGAAACCGATCGCGACATCGGTGCGACGATGGAGCGCACGGACGCTGACTACCGGGCCGCCGCGCACGGGCGCTTCGACGATGCGCCGCTGCTGTCCAATCACGACATGGAGCGCGTGATGAGCATGCTCGACGGCAACGCCGACCACATGCGCACGGCCGCCGCGATGCTGCTCACGATGCCGGGTCACCCCTTCGTCTATTACGGCGAGGAGCTCGGGATGCGCGGCAACAAGCCCGACCCGCACCTGCGCGAACCGATGCGCTGGTACAGCGCCGGCAAGGGTCCGGGCGAAACGGCCTGGGAAGGCTGGAGCGCGGGCGATGGCCCGGCCGTATCGGTGCAGGCCGAGGACAAGGATCAAGGTTCCCTGCTCAACTGGTATCGCATGCTGACCGGCTGGCGCCGCGACATCCCCGCGCTGCGCGACGGCGTGCTGCACGACTGGCGCAATCACAACCTGCAGGTCGCCGCGTGGGAGCTGGACGATCCGCACGGCGACGTGCTGGTGCTGCACAACCTGTCGGGCAAGCCGCAGTTGCTGGATCCGCCGTCGCGCTTCCGGCATCTGCTGCGGCACAGCCGGCCCGGCACTTCCATCGAAAGCGGACGCGTGAACCTGCCAGCCTATGGCAGCGCGATATTGGGAGATTGACGTCCGTAGGGCGGACACCGTCCGCCGCACGGACCGCACAAGACGGCGGGCGATGCCCGCCCTACATTCCTTGGAGTCAAATGATGAAAGGATCGAGGTTGCGGGCGCTTGCCGCGACCGTGTTGCTGGGAGCGGTAACCGTGGCGAGCATTGCCGCATCGGCCGCGACTCGGGTGCAAGTGGGCCAGGTCGGCAGCAACGGCCTGCAACTCGCGCTCGGCAAGGATGTGATCTCGCTGCAGTTGATCGCACCCGGCATGCTGCACGTGCATTACCTGACGCAGGGTCACGCTACACCACCTGCGCTTGTCATCGATCCGCTTTTCAACGCGGACACCGGGTTCAAGCCCGAGGTGAAACAAGATGTCGACACGGTCACGCTGCGCTCGGATCAGATCATCGCTACCTGGAACAGGCGCACCGGCAAGCTGGAGGTCACCGACGCTCATGACCATCCGTTGCTGCAACAGGCGAACCTCGCCGCGTTGTCGCAAGGCCGGATCGAACTGACCCACGCGAAGGGTGACGCGCTGTACGGCATCAGCGGATTCGAAGCGAACAAGAGCGTGGCCGCCGGCATGCTTCGCAGCGGTGAGCAGGTGGCCAAGGCCGGCAAGCAGGGCTGGGCCGGCGCGCCGCTGGTGTGGAGCACCGCCGGTTACGGCGTATTGGTGGATTGCGACGGCGCAACGTTCGATCTCGCCGATGGCCGCATCGCGGTGACCGGTTACGCGCGCCCGGATGCCGATTACTACATCCTCGCCGGCACGCCGGAAGAACTTTTCGCAGACGTGGCGCGCATCAGCGGCCACGCGCCGCTGTTCCCGAAGTGGTCGCTCGGCTTCATCAATAGCCAGTGGGGCCTGGACGAAGCGGAGTTCAAGAAGATCGTCGCGACCTATCGCGCGAAACACATTCCGCTGGATGCCTTCACCTTCGACTTCGACTGGAAGGATTGGGGCAAGGACTGGGGCGAGTTCCGCTGGAATCCGCAGAAGTTCCCGGACGGTCCGAGCGGCAAGTTGAAAGCCGAAATGGATGAGCTCGGCGTGCACATGACCGGCATCATGAAGCCGCGCGTGCACGTGGACACGGTCGAGGGTCGCTACGCGACCGCGCACGACCTGTGGCTGCCCGGCGAAAAAGCCACGCCGGATTACTTCTCGCACAAGCCGGTGAAGGACCTGGACTTCGACAAGCCCGGCACGCGCGCGTGGTTTTTCAATGATGCGCTGAAGCACAGCTTCGAGACCGGCATCGTCGGCTGGTGGAACGACGAGGCCGACACCACCGACAGCAACACGCAGTTCCTGAATATGCAACGCGCGATCTACGACGGCCAGCGCGCGATCTCGCCGCTGCGCGTGTGGTCCATCAACCGCGACTTCTGGCTGGGCGCCCAGCGATACGCGTACGGCATGTGGTCCGGCGACATTGACACCGGCTTCGCCAGCATGGCCGACCAGCGCGCGCGCATGCTGAGCGCGATCAACGTGGGCGAGATGCAATGGGGCATGGATGGCGGCGGCTTCAACGGCCATCCGTCGGACGAGAACTACGCGCGCTGGATCGAGTTCGGCGCGTTCACGCCGATCTTCCGCGTGCACGGCACCTTCGGCGAGAAGCGCCAGCCCTGGGTGTACGGGCCCGTCGCGGAAGCCGCGGCGACCAAGGCAATCCGCCTGCGCTACGCGCTGTTGCCGTACATGTACGCGTACCAGCATCAGGACACCGCGCAGGGCATCGGGCTGGTGCGTCCGCTCGCGTTCGAGTGGCCACACGATCCGAACGTGCGCAATGACGTGGACGCCTGGCTGTTCGGCGAGTGGCTGCTGGTCTCACCGGTGGTCGAGCAGGGCCAGACGATGAAGCGCATCTATCTGCCTGCCGGCACCTGGACCGACTGGTTCACCGGCAAGGTGTATGCGGGCGGGCAGACGATCAGTTATCCCGTGGATGCGGAGCACTGGGACGACATTCCGCTGTTCATCCGCGACGGCGCGATCATCCCGACGCAGCCGGTGATGGATTACGTCGGCGAGCATCCGGTCACGACCGTGACGGTCGAAGTGTTTCCTTCGGCGCAGACCACGCATTTCGATTATTACGATGATGACGGCAGCACCTACGACTACCAGAAGGGCGCGTTCTACCTGCAATCGCTGTCGGTGCGAAGCCGAGGCGGCGAGGTGGACTTCAAGCTGGCTCAGCCGACCGGCTCTTACAAACCCGCGCTGCGCCATTACCTGCTTGCAATCCACGGCGGCGCCGGCAAAGTGGTGAGCGTGAACGGCAAACCCCTGGCTTCCGCCGCATCGCTCGATGCGCTCCGGCACGGCGACGCGCAAGGCTGGGCGAGCGGGCACGACCGCTACGGCGCGGTCACCTGGGTGCAGCTCGATTCCGACAGTGCCGCGGACGTGCGCATCGAGACGAAGTCGCCATGATCGCCTTGGCCGCCATCGCGCTTGCCGCAAGCGTTGCGACGCAGGCGCCGCAATGGCATGACAGCCTGCAGTGGCGCGGGCAGGCCGCGAGCATGACCGCGCAATCCGACGGCGGCTTCCTGCTGCACGACGCGCAAGGCGAGCGTTCGATTCCGGCGCAGCCGCTGCACGTACAGACCGCGAGCACCTTGTTCGATGGCCTGTACGCGATGGCGCAGGACGACCTTCGCCAGGACTCGGTCACGTCCATCAAGGACGATGCGTTCGACCACGGTCGGCCGATGCCTTGCATCTGCTTCGAGACCGGCGCCAAGTGGCACTACGTGTGGACGCGCGACCTGTCCTACTCGGTGGATATCGGCCTGTGGCGCTACGACGCGGCGCGCTCGCGCAACGGACTGCTGTTCAAGCTCTCGGGCGTGCGCGTGCCCGGTGTGCCGCAGGGTCCGTTCGTGATGCAGGACACCGGCTCGGGCGGAAGCTGGCCGATCAGCACCGATCGCGTGGTCTGGTTCCTGGCCGCGCGCCACCTGCTTGACGACAAGGCGTTCGCCGACACGACATGGCGGGCGTTGACCGCGACGCTCGCCCAGGATCGCGAATACGTGTTCGACGCGAACATGGGCCTGTATCGCGGCGAAACCTCGTTCCTCGACTGGCGCGAGCAGAGCTACCCGGCGTGGACCGCGAACAACGTGGTGCCGATCGCGCAGTCATTCGCGCTGTCCACCAATGTGCTGCACTATGAAGCGCTGCAGCTCGCCGCGAGCATGGCCGCGCAACGTCGTGACGCGCGGGCTTCGGAATACCGCGCGCAGGCGGCGGCATTGAAAGCCGCGATTAACGCGCACTTCTGGCGTGGCGATCGCGGCATGTACATGAGCTACATCGGCGGTGATGGAGCACCGTACGAAGCCTACGACCTGCTCGGCATTTCACTCGCGATCGAGAGCGGCGTGGCGGATGCCGACCGCGCGCGACAGTCGCTGGCGAATTATCCCGCTTGGCCAGCGGGCAGCCCGGTGATCTGGCCCGAGCGCGCCGACCAGCCGATCTATCACAACCGCGCGATCTGGCCGTTCGTCAGCATGTACGCGTTACGTGCCGCGCGCACGCTCGACGATCCCGCACACATCGCGTTCGAAATCGAGTCGCTGATGCGCGGCGCCGCGCTTGCCGGTTCCAACATGGAGAACTACGAACTCGCCACCCAGGCGACGCACGTGGACGAGGGCAAGCTCAGCGGTCCGGTGGTGGATTCGCCGCGGCAGTTGTGGTCGGTCGCGGGCTACCTCGACATGGTCAGCGAAGGCGTGTTCGGCCTGACGAGCGACGGCCGGATCGAACCCAAGCTGCCGGTTTCGCTGGTGCCGATGTTGTTCGGCAGCAGGGGCGAAATCAGCCTGCAGTTGCCACGGCAGCGCATTACCTTGCGGCGTCCGGACAACCTGGATGGCAACCTGCTGGTCGCCGATCGCGTCACGCGCCACGGCAATGAAAGCGTGGTGTTGCTGAAGGCGATCCAGGTGCCCGAACTCAAGTTGCGCGAGGGCGCGCCGCTGTATGCACCGGCCACGCCCGTTGCGCCCTCCGTGGCTCGCGACGGTAGCAACTGGATCGTGCGCGCGCCCGATGCCGGCATGCTTTATGTCAACGGAAAACGCATCAGCGCCATCCATGGCACGCAGGGCGTTCCGGTTGCGAAAACGTTGCAATGCTTCAGCGTCACCAAGCTCGGAACGGGCGGCATCGAATCGCTGCAAAGCCCGCAGCACTGCGAAGGTCCCGTGGTCGAAATCTCCGGCGCGTGGCCGCGCGCCTGGACCGCGCCGGCCGGCGGTCGCTACCGGCTCGCGCTGGAGTATCGCAACGACCACGGCCCGATCAATACCGGCATCACCGCCGCGGTGAAACGCATGACGATCCGCTGCTTGGGCAGTGCGCCACAGACCGTGCCGGTCGTGATGCCGCATAGTGCCGGCATGCAGCGCTCCACCACGGGCAGCTTCACCGCCAATGCAGGCGCGCGCTGCACGTTTCAACTCGGGCAGGGCTTCAACATGAGTTTCCTCGCGCACAATGCGCATTACACCGGCGGCGCCGGTGGCAGCAGCGGTCCGTTGAACGAGGCGGACGTCGGCCCGCTGCGGATCGTGCCGCTGGCGCAAGGGGGCGCGCGATGAACCGAAAGCCCGCGCTGTCGTTCTGGCAGATCTGGAACATGTGCTTCGGGTTCCTCGGAATCCAGTTCGGCTTCGCGCTGCAGAACGCCAACGTCAGCCGCATCTTCCAGACGCTCGGCGCGGGCGTCGGCGACATCCCGGCACTCTGGATCGCCGCGCCGCTGACCGGCCTGATCGTGCAGCCGTTGATCGGACATTTCTCCGATCGCACCTGGGGCCGGCTCGGGCGCCGCCGCCCGTATTTCCTCGCCGGTGCGGTGCTGGCGACGCTCGCCTTGCTGTGGATGCCCAATTCGTCCGCACTGTGGATCGCGGCCGGGTTGCTTTGGATCATGGACGCGTCGTTCAACATCGCGATGGAGCCGTTCCGCGCCTTCGTCGGCGACCAGTTGCCGACGCGGCAGCATGCGCTGGGCTACGCGATGCAGAGTTTCTTCATCGGCGTCGGCGCGGTGATCGCCTCGCTGTTGCCGTGGCTGCTGGCGAAGTGGGGCGTGGCCAACACGGCACCGGCCGGCGCGATTCCCGCGACGGTGAAGTACGCGTTCTACTTTGGCGGCGCGGTGCTGTTCGGTTCGGTGCTGTGGACGATCTGCACCACGCGCGAATATCCGCCCGACACGCTGCTCGCGTTCGAGGAAACCGCGGAAGAAACGAACGCGCCCGCAGTGCAACGCGGCCGCGCACGTGGCAAGGGCATCGGGTGGCTCGTCGCGGGCATCGCCGGCGCGGTGCTGATCAAACTCTACGCGCTCGACCACGATCTCTACCTGCTCGCCGCGGGCATGATCGCGTGGGGGCTGTCGCTGCTGTGGATGGCGCGCGCGGGCAACCGCCGCGGCACGCTCGCGCAGGTGCTGTCCGACCTGCACGCGATGCCGACCGCGATGCGTCGGCTCGCGTGGGTGCAATTCTTCTCGTGGTTCGCGCTGTTCGCGATGTGGATCTACACCACGCCGGCGGTCACCGCGGTGCAGTTCGGCAGCAGCGATCCGCAATCGGCCGCCTACAACGCCGGAGCGAACTGGGTGGGCGTGCTGTTCGCCGCCTACAACGGCTTCGCCGCGCTGGCCGCCATCGTGATTCCGTTGATGGTGCGGCGCTTCGGCTTGCGCGTCAGCCATCTCGTCAATGTCGTACTCGGTGGCGCCGCACTGGTCTCGTTTCTGTTCATCCGCGATCCGCACTGGCTGCTGCTGTCCATGGTCGGCGTCGGCTTCGCGTGGGCATCCATCCTGTCGCTGCCCTACGCGTTGCTGTCGGACAGCCTGCCCGCCGCGAAGATGGGCGTGTACATGGGCATCTTCAATTTCTTCATCGTAATCCCGCAATTGCTGGCCGCGAGCGTGCTCGGCGTGCTGCTGAAGATCGGATTCCACGACCAGCCGATCTACGCGCTCGCCATCGGCGGCGTCAGCCTGGTCGTCGCGGGCCTTTGCACGCTGCGCGTGCGCGAGCCGGGAACACTCCCCGAGCCCGCGGGCGAAGCCGCGTGAGCGTGCGCCGCGGGATGCTTACGTTGCTGTTGGCGCTCGCGCCGATATCGGCAATGGCCGCGCAGCAGGTCGCGGATCGCTGCACGCCGGCCATGACTACGCTGCAGCTCGACGCGCCGGCCTTCGCACCCGAACGCATCACGGTGGATATCTACCTTCCCGGCGATTACGCGCGCTCCGGTCGCGCGCGCTATCCGGTGCTGTACGCCAACGATGGCCAGGACATGGAAGCGGTCAAGCTGGTGCCGACCCTTGCCGGGCTTTGCCGACGACGCGCGCTCCGCGAGCCGATCGTGGTCGCGGTACACATGTTGCGCGATCGCGCGAGCGGCTACGGGCTCTCTGATCGGGCTACCCGCCGCAGCATCGTTGGCGGCTCGAAGATCGGGCCGATCGGCACGCGCGCCTACGACTATTCGCAGTGGTTCGCGACCCAGCTCGTGCCGTACGTTGACGCGCATTACCGCACGCTGCGCAGCCCCCGCGCCCGCAGCGTGCTCGGCTGGTCGCTGGGTGCGCTCAACGCATTCAACCTCGGCTGGAATCATCCGGAAACGTTCGGCACGGTCGGCGCGTTCTCGCCTTCGTTCTGGCTCGCCGCCGACCGCAGCAGCGACGAAACCGCGCAGCGCACGCGTCTGGCGCAACGCATGGTGGATCGCGGGCCGAAGCGGAAGGGGATGCGGTTCTGGATCGCGGCGGGCACCGCCGAGGAAACCAACGACCGCGACCACGATGGCGTGATAGACGTGATTGACGACATCGGCGATCTCGTCAATGGCTATCGTGCGCCGGATGGTTTCCATGAGCGCGGCCTGCGCCAGCTCGGTTACACCATCAACATGGATTACGCCGCGCACTCCGACAGCGCTGCCGATGTGTCCGTCTACCTGCTGCCCGGCGGACAGCACAACCAGGCGTCGTGGGCGAAGATGCTGCCGCTGTTCCTGCGTTGGGATTACGGCACGCGCGGATGAGCGGCGCGCAGGCGCCGCATCGGTCTTCGGGCATCGATGCGGGTATGAAGGGGAGTGGTGGGCGCAACAGGGATCGAACCTGTGACCCCTACCATGTCAAGGTAGTGCTCTACCGCTGAGCTATGCGCCCCCGAAGGGCCGCAGACTATAGCGTGATCGTGGCCGGGGCTCAATTCCCGTTCCCCGGGCCGGCAGCTCGGGCGTGCAAACAAGACGTGGCTTTCATTGCGGCGATCCCACACTCGCTTGCACAGGGCACGCGCGCCGACCGCCCGCGCGGATGCAAGAGGAGCCCAGCATGAGCCGCCGACTGAAACCGCTCTCGCAACAGACCATCGTGATCACCGGCGCCTCCAGCGGCATCGGCCTCGCCACCGCGCAGGCCGCCGCCCTCGAAGGGGCGAAGCTGGTGCTTGCCGCGCGCGACGAGGCCAGCCTGAAGAAGATCGTGCAGGAAATCGAATCGCACGGGGGCGAGGCGATTCATGTCGTCGCCGACGTCGGCGAGCGCAAGCAGGTGCAGGCGATCGCCGATCGCGCACTCGAGCGCTTCGGCGGCTTCGACACCTGGGTCAACGATGCCGGCGTCAGCATCTACGGCCACCTGGAAGACGTCAGTGACGAGGATCACCACCGCCTGTTCGACACCAACTTCTGGGGCGTGGTGTACGGCTCGCAGATCGCGCTGAAGCACCTGCGTGCGAACGGCGGCGCCTTGGTCAACCTCGGCAGCGTCGCTTCCGACATGTCGCTGCCGTTGCAGGGCATGTACTCCGCCAGCAAGCACGCGATCAAGGGCTTCACCGATGCGCTGCGGCTGGAGCTGGAAGAGCAGCACGCGCCGGTATCGGTGACGCTGATCAAGCCGACTTCGATCGCCACGCCGTTCGCGCAACACGCGAAGAATTACCTGGATCGCGAACCGACGCTGCCGCCGCCGCTGTACAAGCCGGACGACGTGGCGCAGGCGATCCTGTATGCGGCCACGCACCCGGTGCGCGACATCTACGTCGGGGGCGCGGGCAAGGTGATGACGACGCTCAACAAGAATTTCCCGTCGGTGATGGACAAGGTCGGCAGCGGGATGATGACACGCATGCAGATGCGCGACGAATCGGCGCATCCGCGCGCGGACAGCCTGGCGCACGCCGGCAGCGACGGCGAGGTCGAGGGCGATTATCCGGATCGACATCCGCGCCACAGCCTGTACACGCCGATCTCGCGGCATCCGCTGATGGCCGGCGTCGTCATCGCCGCGGCGGGCGCGGCAGCGGCGGCGATGTTGCAAGGAAGGCACAGGCACATGTAGGGCGGGTATTGCCCGCCGGCGATTGCGAGATCAACCGAGGAGACCTCTCATGCTTCAGCAATCAACCGTTTCACTCGACGACGCCCGGCGCATGATCATGGCCGGCGAAGCCAAGGCGCGCGAGATCGGCCAGCCGATGAACATCGCGGTGGTGGACAACGGCGGCAACCTCGTCGCCTTCGAACACATGGATGGCGCTTGGAAGGGCAGCGTGGACATCGCGATGGACAAGGCGTTCACCTCGGCCATGTTCGTGCTGCCGACCAAGGGTCTTGCCGAGAAGGCGCAACCTGGCGAACCGTTCTACGGCATCCAGGTTTCCAACCAGGGCCGGGTGATGATTTTCCCCGGCGGCATTCCGCTGAAGCAGGATGGCCAATGCCTCGGCGCGATCGGCGTGAGCGGCGGCGACAATGCGCAGGATCAGGCCGTGGCGGAGGCGACGGTCGCCGCGCTGTAATCCGCTGCCCGCAACGGTTTGCGGCGCATGCGGTGAGTGGCGTGTGAATTTGCAGAAACCGTTTGACGGCGTCCACGCCGAAGCCTATTTTCGAAAAGTGATGTATCCACTGGCAAGGATGCCGGTCGAATGAAAAGGATGTTTCCCGCTGTTGCGTTGCTCGCGTTCTTCGCGATGCCGCATCTCGCATTCGCGCAGGCGTCGCCGCAGGACCAGAAATGGCTGCAGCAGGCGCACCAGACCAATCTCGCTGAAATCGCCACCGGCAAGCTGGGCGAGCAGAGCGGCCACACCGAATCCGTCCGCATGATCGGGCACACGCTCGCGACCGACCATGCCGAGATGGATGCGAAGCTTCAGAAGCTCGCCGAACAACTGCACGTGAAGTTGCCGGGTGCGCCGAATGCCCAGCAGAAGGCGATCATGGATCAGCTGCAGCAACAGCATGGCATGCAGTTCGACCAGACGTGGGTGCATGACGAAAAGGACGGCCACATCCAGGCGATCGAGCTGACCACGTTCGAAGCCAACCACGGTACGGCACCGCAGGTGAAGCAGCTCGCGGTCGAAGCGCTGCCGAAGTTGAAGAAGCACTTCAAGTTGCTGGCGCACGCTGCGTCGGAGCTGCACGGCGGCCCATGAGTTGAGTGCGGAGTCGCGGGCGCGAGCAACGCCCGAGTGCCCGGCGGGATTGCCGGTCATCAAAATCGGATCACGGAGGATGCGATGAAAAGGCTTGTGTTGACCCTTGCGGTATGCGCCGCGTTGCCCATGCTGCTGCCCAACGCGCAAGCCGCACAGAAGAAGCCGGCACCCGCCAGCTCCGCGAACAACGCCCAGCAGGGCAGCGGCGGTTCGCAGGATCCGCAGCAGATGCAGACCGATCCCGCGCAATGGGTGATGCCGGGCAAGAACTACTACGGCCAGCGCTTCAGCAAGCTCGACCAGATCAACGCCGACAACGTCAAGGACCTGACCGTGGCGTGGACGTTCTCCACCGGCGTGCTGCGCGGGCACGAGGGCGCGCCGATCGTGGTGGGCGACACGATGTACATGATCACGCCGTGGCCGAACGTGGTTTACGCGCTGGATCTGAACAACGACGGCGCGATCAAGTGGGTGTTCAAGCCGCACCCGGATCGCGCTTCCCAGGGCGAAGCCTGCTGCGACGTGGTCAACCGCGGCCTCGCCTACTCGGACGGCAAGCTCTTCTTCAACACGCTGGACGACCACACCATAGCGGTGGACGCCAAGACCGGCAAGGAGATCTGGGACACCAAGCTCGGCGACATCAACAAGGGCGAGACGATGACGATGGCGCCGCTGGTGGTGAAGAACCACGTGCTGGTCGGCAACAGCGGCGCGGACATGGGCGTGCGCGGCTGGCTGAAGTCGCTGGATGCCAACACCGGCCAGGTGCAGTGGACGGCTTATTCGACCGGCCCCGACAAGGACGTGCTGATCGGATCGGATTTCAAGCCGCCGTATCCGGAGGACAACGGCAAGGACATGGGCGTCACCACCTGGGCCAACAAGGCCTCGTGGATGATCGGCGGCGGCACGGTATGGGGCTGGATCACCTACGATCCGAAGTTGAACCTCATCTATTACGGCACCGCCAATCCGGGACCGTGGAACCCTTACCAGCATCCGGGCCTGAACTTCTGGACCTGCACCCTGTTCGCGCGCGATCCCGACACGGGCATGGCGAAGTGGGCGGTGCAGTGGAACCCGCACGACACGCACGACTACGACGGCATCAACGAGAGCGTGCTGTTCAACGCCAAGATCGATGGCCAGGAACGCGAGCTGCTCGCGCATCCGGATCGCAACGGCTATCTGTACGTGCAGGATCGCACCACCGGCAAGATCATTTCGGCCGAGCCGTTCATGGCCGACACCAACACGATCGAGCGCGTCAGCCTGCAAACCGGCGCGCCGGTGGTCAATCCGGCCAAGGTGCCGCAGCTCAACAAGACGATCACGAACGTGTGCCCCGCCGAAACCGGCGGCAAGGACTGGCAGCCCAGCGCGTATTCGCCGCAGACCGGACTGTTGTACATCCCGCATAACCACATCTGCGAAGACATCGAGGCCTACAACACCAGCTACATCGCGGGCACGCCTTACGTCGGCGTCAAGATCCAGATGAAGAAAGGCCCGGGCGGGTGGGGCGGCGCGTTCAGCGCCTACGATCCGGTGCATGCGAAGACCGTGTGGTCGGACCACGAACACTTCCCGGTCTGGAGCGGCGCATTGGTCACCGCCGGCGGCGTTGCCTTCTATGGCACCATGGACCGCTGGTTCAAGGCGGTGGACGCCAGGACCGGCAAGCTGCTCTGGAAGTTCCGGGTCGGCTCCGGAATCATCGGCCAGCCGATCGCGTACAAGGGTCCGGACGGGCGCGAGTACATCGCGATCCCCGCGGGCGTGGGCGGTTGGGCCGGCGCGATCGTCGCCGGCGACCTCGATCCGCGCGATCCGTATGGCGCGACCGGGTTCACCGGTGCGACCCAGGACTTGCCCGACTACACGGCGAAAGGCGGCACGCTGTACGTGTTCGCGTTGCCGAAGGCGGGAGGGTCGCCGTGATGGGTGCGATCTTCCGCCGTGCACAGGCTCTTGAGCCCTCCCCTTCAAGGGGAGGGTTGGGTGGGGATGGTTTGTCTTCCGATCCCAAGCCATGCGATCGCTTCGAACACCATCCCCCACCCGGCCTCCCCCTTGAAGGGGGAGGAGCAAAGCGTGGAGTTTTGCTGGGCATGATGCTCATGCTCGCTCCCACGTTCGCCCTCGCGCAAAGCAGCGGTCAGAGCGGCCAAGGCATGCATCCCGTGCTCGAGGCGGCGGCGCAAACCCATTCATCGCTGCGCGTGTGCGCCGATCCCAACGACCTGCCGTTCTCCAACAAGGCGGGACAGGGCTTCGAGAACAAGCTGGCGCAAATGGTCGGGCAGTCGCTCGGTCGCCAGGTCCAGTTCGTCTGGGAAATGCAGAACGATGATTTCTTGCGCAGCGTCTACACCAGCAAATGCGACCTGGTCATGGGCCTGCCGAGCGAAGACCACGGCTATGGCGTGCTCACCACCGATCCCTATTACCGCTCGGCTTACGCATTGGTCTATCGCGCGAATGCGCCGTATCAACTGAAGTCGCTGGACGATCCGCGATTGCGCACGTTGCAGATCGGGGTGAATTCGACGTACGGCGACAAGGTGGACCTGCCGCCCGGGACGACCCTCGCCAACCGCGGCATCGTCAAGAACGTGCACGGTTACGACTTGTTCGCCAATTACTACAGCCAGGCCAACCCTTCGGCGGCCCCGATCAAGGCCGTCGCGAAAGGCGACGTGGACGTCGCCATCGCCTGGGGACCCCTGGCCGGGTATTTCGCCAAGCGGCAGCCGGTGAAGCTCACGGTGGTGCCGCTCACCGACACGCACACCGTCCTGCCGTTCCAGTTTTCGATCTCGATGGCGGTGCGCCACGACGACACCGCGTTGCGCGACAAATTGAATGCGTTCCTGCGCGACAAGCACGGCGCGGTCGAGGCCTTGCTGACGCAGTACGGCGTGCCGCAGTTGAAGATGGATGCGGTCGCATCAGGAAAAGACACTTTGACACAGCGTAGGGCGGACAGTGTCCGCCGCTGACCGGCCGATGCGCCAATTCGGCGGGCAATGCCCGCCCTACGAAGCAAGCCGCAGAGTCGCGCCACGGAGGGCACGATGAAAAATCTGATTCTCTTGTCAGCCATCGCAACCTGCAGTGTGTCGCTGGCAGGCCTCGCCATCGCGCAGACGGTTGCATTGCCCAAGGCGGAGGCGCCGGACGACCAACTCCAGCGCGTGCCGGTTTCCGGCGTGCACATCGGGCCGCCCGGCCACGTGAAGAATCCCTACGAGGGCGACAAGAACGCCTGGATGGAAGGCAAGAAGCTGTTCGTTTCGTTGAACTGCGCCGGCTGCCATTCACCGGGCGGCGGCGGCGGCATGGGACCGCCGTTGTCGGACAAGGTCTGGAAATACGGCAGCGATCCGGGCGACATCTACCTGACGATCGAACACGGCCGCCCGAACGGCATGCCGCAGTGGGGCACCGCGCTGTCGCCGCAGGCGATCTGGGCGCTGGTCACCTACGTGCAAACGCTGTCCGACAACAACCCGGTGTTCGGAACCAATACGCTGCAGGGCGGACAACCCGCGCCGCAGCCCGCGCCCGGGGCCGGCGCCACGCCGCCGAAGCCGCCCGCTGCCAAGCAGCCGCCGAGCGCGCCCAAGCAACCGAAACCCGCGCCGCAGACGCCGAGGTCGCCGCATCCCGCGCCGCCGACGCATCCCAAGCCGCCGAGCACCTCGGGTGGGCGTCCATGAAAAGGATGACGGCACTCGCATTGCTGCTTGCGCCGGGTGTCGCCGGCGCATGGCCGCTGACCTTCATGGTCTCGCACGGCTGGCCGGCGGGCACGATCAAGGAACTCGGTTGGGGATTGCTCGCGCTGTCCTCGTTCGTGGTGCTGTTCATCTCGCTCGCCGTGCTGGTCGGCATCTGGTGGAAGCGCGGCCACGGCGCCTACGACGAAAAAGGCTGGCCGGTGGTGACGCGCGGTCCCAACGGCATGCCGTGGCTGATGATCGGCGTGCCGGTCGCGATCGTGCTGCTGCTGCTCTCGGCGATCTGGACGTTCTTCGTGCTCGGTGCCACGTCCTCGCCGCCCGGCCATCCGCAGATCACGCTGGAGATCACCGGCCACCAGTGGTGGTGGCAGGTGCGCTATCTCGAATATGGAAGACCCGCGCGCACGTTCGAAACGGCGAACGAGATCCACGTGCCGGTCGGCATCCCGGTGCGGCTGAAATTGACCAGCACGGACGTGATCCATTCGTTCTGGGTTCCGCAGCTCGCCGGCAAGACCGACACCATTCCCGGCCAGATCAACTCGGCGTGGCTGGAGGCAGGCAAGCCCGGCGTGTATCGCGGTCAGTGCACCGAGTTCTGCGGCCTGCAGCACGCGCACATGGGCGTGTACGTGGTCGCGCAGGAGCCGAAGGATTTCGACGCGTGGTGGACGCACCAGTTGCAACCCACCGCAGGTCCGCCGGCGGGACTCGCATTGCAGGGGCAGGGCGTGTTCGAAGCGCATTGCGCGATCTGCCACACGGTGCGCGGGCTGACCGGCAGCCACGGCATCATGGGGCCGGACCTCACGCACCTGATGAGCCGCAGCACGATCGCCGCCGGCACCTTGCCGAACAACACCGCCAACCTCGCCGGCTGGATCAGCAACGCGCAGGCGATCAAGCCCGGCGTCGACATGCCCACCCAGAACCTCAACGGCCCGCAGTTGCAGGCGCTGCTGGCCTATTTGCACACGTTGAAATGATGTAGGGCGGACATCGTCCGCTGCAAACCCGGCGGGCGCTGCCCGCCCTACGTTGGACAGGCAAGGACGCCACTCATGGCCGTAAACCCAACCTTTCGCACCCCGGTGATCGCCAGGCCCACGCCGGAGCTCGAACACAAGCTCGAAGAGATGTGGAAGGACGAGCACACCCTCTACGGGTGGCTCTCGACCGTCGACCACAAGAAGATCGGCCACCGTTACCTCACGACCGCCTTCATCTTCCTGATCATGGGCGGCCTGGAGGCGCTCGGCATGCGCCTGCAACTGGCGCAACCGAACGAGCACCTGCTGTCGCCGGCGCTGTACAACCAGTTCTTCAGCATGCACGGGATGACGATGATCTTCCTGTACTCGCTGCCGATCCTTTCCGGGTTCAGCAACTACCTGTGGCCGTTGATCCTCGGCACGCGCGACATGGCCTTCCCGCGGCTCAACGCATTCACCTACTGGGTGTTCCTGCTGGCAGGCATCTTCCTCTACATCGGTTTCTGGGAAGGCAAGGGCACGGATGTCGGCTGGTTCAACTACGTGCCGTTGTCCAGTCGCGCCTACAACCCGGACTGGAACGTGGACATCTATTCGCTCGGGATGGTGTTCCTCGGGGTCTCCACCACCGCGGGCGCGATCAACTTCCTCGCCACTGCATTCCGCACGCGCGCGCCGGGCATGACCATCAGCCGCGTGCCGATCATGATCTGGGGCACGCTGGTGTCCAACATCGGCCTGCTGTTCGCGGTACCGGCGGTGAGCCTGGATTTCTTCATGCTCTGGTGCGACCGCCGGTTCGGCACGCACTTCTTCGATCCGAGCATGGGCGGCCATCCGCTGCTGTGGCAGCACCTGTTCTGGATCTTCGGCCATCCGTGGGTGTACGCGATCGTGCTGCCGGCGATGAGCATCGTCAGCCAATGCCTTCCGGTGTATTGCCGCCGGCCGCTGGTCGCCAATTCCGCGGTGATCCTGGCGACGATCCTGACGATGGTGCTCGGCTTCGGCGTGTGGGTGCACCACATGTTCGCGACCGGCTTGCCGGCCGTCGCAATGGGCTTCTTCTCCGCGGCCAGCTTCGTGATCGTGATTCCGTCGGCGGTATCGGTGTTCGCCTGGGTCGCGACGATCTGGACCGGCAGGCCGGTGTTCACCACCGCCTTCAAGTTCTTCGCCGCGGAAGTGGTGCTGTTCGTGATCGGCGGCGTGTCCGGCTTCATGACCGCCGCGGTGCCCCTCGACTGGCAACTCACCGATACCTATTTCGTGGTGGCGCACATCCACTACGTGCTGATCGGCATCAACGTGTTCCCGGTAATCGGCGGCATCTACCACTGGTTCCCGAAGATGAGCGGCAAGATGCTGAGCGAGAAACTCGGCTGGTGGAATTTCTGGCTGATGTTCATCGGCTTCAACGTCGGCTTCTTCCCGATGCACATCTCCGGGCTCGCCGGCATGCCGCGCCGCATCTACACGTATCCGGCCTCGATGGGCTGGGGTGACCTGAACCTCGTCACCACCATCGGCGCCTTCATCTTCGCCGTCGGCGTGCTGCTGCTCGTGGTCAACGTGGTCATCAGCCTGTTCGCCGGCCGCAAGGCGCCGCCGAACCCGTGGGATGCGGATTCTCTGGAATGGGCCACCCAGTCGCCGCCGCCCAGCTACAACTTCGCGGTGATCCCGCGCGTGGGCAGCCTGCATCCGCTGTGGGAAAGCCGGCTGGACGAGCAGGGGGGGCGCAGCATCCTGGAAGAAGGCGCGGTGCTCGACCACGAGCATGAAATCCCCGGCACCACCGTGCTCGATGCCGAACCCGACGTGATCCTGAAGCAGCCGCACCCGACGCTGGCGCCGCTGGTCATGGCGCTGCTGATCGCGGGCACCTTCGTCGGCATGTTGCTGGAGATGTGGCCCGTGGCCTTCGGTTGCATGTGCGCCATGATCCCGGCGTTGTTCTACTGGTTCTGGCCGCGCAAGGCGACCGGTTGGGAGATGCCCGTATGAATACGGCTTACGAAGAACGCACGCTGCCGCGGCCGCTGCCCGTCGGCAAGGCCGGGTTCCGCACCTCCGGCTGGTGGGGGATGCTGGCGCTGATCGCGACCGAGGCGTCGCTGTTCGCTTACCTGATCTTCAGCTACTTCTACCTGCAATCGATGAGCACGCAGCCGTGGCCGCCGAGCGGGCTGCCGCCGCTGCGTTATGCGATCCCGACCACCGTGGCGCTGCTGATCAGCGCCGGCACGATGTGGTGGGCCGAGCACAGCATCCGCCTCGCCAAGCCGCCGCGGCTGATGATCGGGATGCTGGTCACTGCGCTGCTGGGCGTGCTCTACATCATCCTGCAATTCCTGGACTGGAAGATCGAGCCGTTCGTGCTGAATTCGGACGCCTACAGCTCGCTGTTCTTCATCATCACCGCCGCCCACGTGGTGCACGCAGTCGTCGGCGTGCTGATCCTGGTCGGCATGATGATCTGGAGCGCGATGGGCCACATCAGTCCGCAGCGTTACGTGCCGATCAGCGTCGCCGCGATGTACTGGTATTTCCTGGTACTGGTCTGGATCGCGATCTTCATCACCTTGTACCTGCTTCCCTACATCTCTCCACATTGAGGCCACCATGCCAGCCGTCACCAATCCCAATGCACCCGCGGATGCACGCCTGCCGGTCGGCTTCGCGCTGAACTACGCGACCTTCGCCGCGCCGCTGGCGTGGATGACGCAGCTCGTCTTCAACTACGCGCTGTCCAGCCACGCCTGCTTCCCGCACGAACTTCCGCTGCAGGCACCGGTGTGGGGCGGCCTGTTCTGGATCCTGCTCGGCATCGACCTGTTCGCGATCTGCGTGGCCGGGCTGGCGGTCGTCACCGCGTTCGGGCAGTGGGTCGCATGGCGCGGCGCCGACCTGCGCCATGTCGGACAACGCCGCAACCGCTACATCGCGCAGTGGGCGATCCTCACCAGCATCCTGTTCACGATCGCGATCCTGTTCACCATCGTGATGGTGTTTATCGAACCGATTTGTAATTACTGAAACTTGCAGCGACGTCATTCCGGACGCGGCGTAGCCGCGATCCGGAATCTGCTTCTCTCGATGACGCTTGCAAAAGCAGATTCCGGGTTCCGCCGCGATAAAGCTGCGGCGGCCCCGGAATGACGATGACCTGGAATGACGGAACGATGATGCAACTCCTCACTCAATGGAACTGGGAACCGTGGCTGCTGGCGTGCATCGGCATCACCACCGTTCCGTATCTCATCGGCATGTGGCGGATGGGGCGCGAGCAGCGCCGCAAGATCCTCGGCCACTGGCGCGCACTGTCCTTCCTTTCCGGCATCGCCGTGTTGCTGCTGGCGCTGGAGTCGCCGCTGGACGAAGTGGCGGACGATCTTTTCTCCGCGCACATGTTGCAGCACATGCTGCTGCTGCTGGTGATCCCGCCGCTGCTGGTGGCCGGGCGCCCGGTGATCACCTGGTTGTGGGCGTTCGACCTGGATGCGCGGCGCGCCGTGGTGCGCGGCTGGACACGCGCCGGCCTGCAATCGCTGTTCCGCGTGCTGATGCGTCCGCTGGTGGTATGGGTGCTGCTGACGATCGCCTTGTGCTTCTGGCATCTGCCCGGCCCGTACGGCTGGGCGTTGCACCACGAATGGGTCCATGACCTCGAACACTTCAGCTTCCTCGCGCTCTCGCTCGCGTTCTGGACGATCGTGATCGAACCCTACGGCCAGCGCCGCGCGCTGGGCTACGGCGGAACGATCGTGTTCGTGGTGTCGTCCGGTTTCGTGATGAGCCTGATCGGCGCGATCCTGACGCTGGCCCCGCACCCGGTCTACGCGGTGCACCTGGACACCGCGCGCTACGGCATGAGCGCGCTGGAAGACCAGCAGCTCGCCGGCATCATCATGTGGATCCCGTCCAACCTGATCCATATCGGTGCGCTGTGCGCGGTGTTCTTCGCCTGGTTCCACGCCGACGAGCGGCGTGCGCCGCAGTTCAAGAGCAATGCGCGCAAGATCGCGATGCATTCATTGCTGGTGCTGCCGCTGGCCGCGATCGGGCTGGGCGGTTGCGCGCACAGCGATCCCGAGGCGCAACGCGGCGCGCAGTTGATCAGCGACTACGGTTGCGGCGCCTGCCACACCATCCCCGGCATCCGCGGTGCGGACGGCCTGGTCGGTCCTCCGCTGACGCACTGGAGCCAGCGCAGCTACATCGCAGGTTACCTGCCGAACGATCCGGACAACCTGGCGATGTGGATCAGCCATCCGCAACACGTGCTGCCGGGCGTGGACATGCCGGAGATGGGCGTGAGCGAGCAGGATGCGCGCTACATCTCGGCGTATCTGTACACCATTCATTGAGACAGCCGGGTTTCGCGCAGGGCGGGTATTGCCCGCCGATGCGGCACGGCGGACGGTGTCCGCCCTATGAGTCAGCGGCGGACGATGTCCGCCCTACTGTCCGAGGTGCACCTGGCCACTCGCGCCCGTGCTGCGCAAGGTTGATGCCGCCTTGACCGTGGCGCGCGCAGACTCGATGCGTTGCCCGGGGTCGCATCGCTGCAAGGAAGCTCTATGAAAGCCGTTACGTTCCATGGCAAGGAAGATTTCCGGGTAGACACCGTCCCCGATCCCAAGATCCTCGAACCCACCGATGCGATCATCCGCATCACTTCCGCCGCGATCTGCGGCTCGGACCTGCACCTGTATTCGGTGCTGACCATGTTCCTCAACGAGGGCGACATCATCGGCCACGAGCCGATGGGCATCGTCGAGGAAGTCGGTTCCGAGGTGAAGAACATCAAGCGCGGCGATCGCGTGGTGGTGCCGTTCAACATTTCCTGCGGGCATTGCTGGATGTGCAACCACGGCCTGTTCGCGCAATGCGAAACCACGCAGGTCACCGAGGAAGGCAACGGCGCGGCGTTGTTCGGCTACACCAAGCTGTACGGCGAAGTGCCCGGCGCGCAGGCCGAATACCTGCGCGTGCCGCAGGCGCAGTTCGGGCCGATCGTGGTGCCGGAAGGCCCGGCCGACGAGCGCTTCCTGTATCTCTCCGACGTGATCCCGACCTCGTGGCAGGCGGTCGAATACGCGAACGTTCCGAAAGGCGGATCGCTCGCGGTGTTCGGTCTGGGGCCGATCGGCCAGATGTGCTGCCGCATCGCCAAAGTGAAAGGCATCGAGCGCGTGTTCGGCATAGACAGCGTGCCGGAACGCCTGCAGATGGCGCGACGCCACGGCGTCGAGACCATCGACATGAGCCAGGTGGACGACGTGCCCGGCTACATCCGTGATCAGACGGACGGCCGCGGGCCGGACGGCGTGATCGACGCGGTCGGCATGGAAGCGCATGGCGCGCCGGTGCAGGAGATGATGCAGAAATCCGCCGGCATGCTGCCCGATGCGATTTCGGAAAAGATCATCCCGAAGATGGGTGTGGACCGCCTCGCGGCGCTGGACGCGGCGATCGAAACGGTTCGCCGCGGCGGCACGATTTCCGTGATCGGCGTGTACGGCGGCCAGACCGATCCGATGCCGATGATGAAAATGTTCGACAAGGGCGTGCAGATCCGCATGGGCCAGGCGCACGTCAAGCGGTGGGTGCCGGAGGTGATGCCGCTGCTGCTGGACGACAACGATCCGCTCGGTTCCGAAGATCTGGCGACGCATCATCTTCCGCTGGACCAGGCGCCGCACGGCTACGAGATCTTCCAGAAGAAGCAGGACGGCGCGATCAAGGTCGTGCTGCATCCGTGAGCGCTGGACCGGGGCTCGGAATTCGAAATTTTCCGTTGACGTCATTCCGGGGCCGTGCGCGGCTTCATCGCGAACGGAACCACGGAGCTCTTGGCCATGGATGGCTCTTTTCGCATGAAGATAAGCAGCAGATTACAAAGTCCATCCATGGCCTTTGCCCTTCGGGCCAACCTTCGGTTGTTCAAATTCGTTCCAGACGAATTTGTCCGGATCGCCGTTACACGGCGTCCGGAATGACGACCAGTTTTCACGCAGGGCATGAAGCTCAAACCACTCCACCAGCAAACCATCGTCATCACCGGCGCCTCCAGCGGCATCGGTCTGGCGGCCGCGCGTGCGGCGGCGAAACACGGCGCGCGACTCGTGCTGGCCGCGCGCAACGATGGGGCGCTGGCCAATCTCGAACGCGAGATCAACGAACACGGCGGTGAAGCCATCCATGTCGTCGCCGACGTCGGCAAGCGCGGTGACGTCGAGCGCATCGCACAGGTCGCGTTCGAACGCTTCGGCGGTTTCGACACCTGGGTCAACGATGCCGGGGTGGACATCATCGGCAAGCTGGAAGAGGTGAGCGAGGAAGACCATCGCCGCCTGATGGACACCAATTTCTGGGGCGTGGTGAACGGCTCGCTGGTCGCGGTGAAACACCTGAAGGCCAATGGCGGCGCGCTGGTCAACATCGGCAGCGTCGAATCGGACGTTTCGATTCCGCTGCAGGGCATGTATTCGGCGAGCAAGCACGCGGTGAAGGGATTCACCGAGGCGCTGCGGATCGAATTGCAGGACGCCAACGCACCGGTATCGGTGACGCTGGTCAAACCCTGGGCAATGGGCACGCCGCTGCGCGAACACATCAAGAATTATTTCGACCGCGAGGCCACGCTGCCGCCACCGGTGTACGACCCGGAAGAGGCGGCGCTCGCGATCCTGTACGCGGCCACGCATCGTCGTCGCGATATTTACGTCGGCGGCGCCAGTCGCTTCACCAGCGCGATGAGCAAGCCTCTGCCGTGGCTCTCCGACTGGATCACGAAGAAGATCATGTACGTGAGCCAGCTTCGCGACGAACCGAAGTACACGCACGAGGACAACCTGCACCAGCCGGGCGAAGACGGGAACGTGCGCGGCGAATGGAAGGATCGCAGGCTCCGTCCCAGCGCGTACACGCGACTGAGCATGGCGCCCGCTCTGCGCGCGTTCCTGGTGGTCGGTGCCACAATGGTTGTGTTTGCGATATTGCGACGCAGGTAGCGCAACGGGCGTGCAGGGCGGACATTGTCCGCCGCCTGTCGCCCGGAATTCTCGCGGCGGGCAGTGCCCGCCCTACAAGCTGATTCGAAAAGGTGGGGGCACAGGACGTGCACAAGGCAGGGAAGCCGAACCGTTGCGCCCGATGCGTGTTCCTGCTGCTCGCGGGATCCTGCTGCGCGCATGCCGGCCCGCCGCAGCAGCTCTCCACCATCGTCGTCAACGGCGCGCCGCTGCCGGTGCCGGGCCTGGGCGTGCCGCTGGCACAAGTGCCGGCCAGTGTGCAGACGCTCGGCAGCAGCGACATCGCCAACCAGCCCGATGCCGCGCTGCCGCAGCTGCTGCAACGCAACCTCGGCAGCGTGGACGTTAACGATGCGCAGAACAATCCCTTCCAACCGGACCTCAGCTTCCGCGGCTTCGATGCCTCGCCGTTGCTAGGCACGCCCGAGGCGCTGTCCATCTACGTGGACGGCGTGCGCATCAACGAGCCGTTCGGCGACGTGGTGAATTTCGACCTGATCCCGCTGCCCGCGATCGCACGCGTCACGCTGATGTCCGGCTCCAATCCGGTGTATGGCCTGAACACGCTGGGCGGCGCGTTGTCCTTCGAAACGAAATCGGGATTCGATTTCCCGGGCTTCGCGGCTTCGGCCTACGGCGGCTCGTTCGGCACGCGCAGCGCGACGGTGGAGCAGGGCGGGCACGGCGCGCATTTCGGCTGGTACCTGGCCGGCAACGATTACGCGAGCGACGGCTGGGCCGCGCACAACCCGGGCCGCGTGCGCCAGGTGTTCGCCAAGGGTAGCTATCGCGCTGCGGCGACGACGCTGGATCTCAGCTTCACCGGCGCGAGCAATCACCTCGAGGGCAACCAGACCTTGCCGCTGTCGTTCCTCGACGCGCCCAACCAGTCGTACACGTTCCCCGACTGGTTCAATAACCGCTTCGCATTCCTGGTGCTGAATGGCAGCCACCGTCTTTCCGGCGACTGGACGCTCGCGGGCAATCTCTACAACCGCGTGCTGGATACGCACGGGCTGGACACCAACGTCAGCGACGATTTCGATTTCACCCAGCCGGTCACGCCGGACAATCCGCCCGGCATCAACGAATTCGGTCGCACGCACGAGCACGCGCGCGGCGGCACGTTGCAGCTCGTCGACACGCGCGCGCTGTTCGGGCACGACAATCACTTCGTGCTCGGCGCGAGCGCGGATCTGGGCGACACGCTGTTCGCGCAGGACCAGCAACCGGCGTATTTCAGCGATGCGCGCGAGAGCATCGGCTTCGCACCCGGCGAACCGCACACGCGGCTCGCCGCGCGCAACCGCTATTTCGGCGCGTATCTCACCGACACCTTCTCGCTCACGCAGCAACTGACGCTGACGCTCGCCGGCCGCTACAACCACGCGCTGATCGAATTGGACGACCGGCTCGGCACCGCATTGAATGGCCGGCATGCCTATTCGCGCTTCAATCCGGCGATCGGACTGAACTGGAATCCGACGGAGTCACTCACGACATGGCTCGCTTACAACGAAGGCACGCGCGTGCCTTCGCCGTCGGAATTGACCTGCGCCGACCCGAACGCGCCGTGCTCGCTGCCGAACGCATTCCTGTCCGATCCCGATTTGCAACAGGTGGTCGCGAAAACCTGGGAGGCCGGCGCGCGCGGGCGACTCGATGAAAAGTGGAAGTGGAACGCGAGCGTGTTCCGCACCAACCTCGACAACGACCTGCTGTTCATCAGCCTGAGTGGCCTGAAGGGTTTCTACCAGAACGTGCCCGGCGATCGCCGCCAAGGCTTCGAGCTCGGCCTCGACGGAACGCTCGGGCGTTTGCACGCAAGCGCAAATTACAGCTACACCGACGCGACTTATCTCAGCGCGTTCACCGAATCGAGCCCGGACAATTCCAGCGCCGCTGCCGACGGATTGATTACCGTGAAGGCGGGCGATCGCATTCCCGACATCGCGCGGCACAACTTCAAGCTTGCGCTGGACTACGCATTCGATCCGCAATTCAAGCTTGGCGCGCAATGGATCGTGGTGTCACGTCGCTACGCGCATGGCGACGAGAACAACGCCGACATGCACGGCGCGCTGCCCGGCTACGGCGTGGTGGACCTGGACGCGCACTGGTATCCGACGCTCGCCTGGGACGTCTTCGCCGGCGTGGACAATGTGTTCGACCATCGCTACGCCACCTTCGGCCAGCTCGGCGAGAATGTGTTCGCCGATCCGGCGCAGGCATTCGACCCGGCGCATCCCGTGGCTACCCAATTTCGCTCGGTCGCCGCGCCGCGCTCGTTGCAGATCGGCTTCCGCTATCGTATGGATTGAATCGCCTGGCCCGTTCGGCGTGCGCCGGCCAGAGTGGCTTGATCAAAATCAAGGAACCTTGACGACTTGCCGGATAATTTTTGAAGCACCCCCAAGCGTTCCGTTCGATCCAGGAAGGAGCATTGCATGGCACACGTGCAGGTTCGCGAGCAGTTCTCCGAAGTCTGGCCGGCGATGGCGAGGACCGCGTTGCGGGTCGCCTTCGGCCTCATCTGGGTGGCCAATGCCGCCTTCACCTGGACTTCCGGCTTCGCCGTCCACTACGTCGGCTACCTGCACAACGCCGCGCATGGGCAGCCCGGCTGGTCGGCCTGGTGGTTTGATTTCTGGATTTCGCTGGTCACGCCGAATGCGGACCTGTTCGTATGGCTGACCCGGGCGATCGAAACCGCGCTCGCCGCCGCACTGGTGCTGGGCTTTGCGCGCCGGACCGTGTATGTGCTCGGCGCGCTGTTCAGCCTGCTGGTCTGGAGCACGGCCGAAGGATTCGGCGGTCCGTACACTGTCGGCGCCACCAACATGGGCGCCGGCATCATCTACGTGCTGGTGTTCATCGCGCTGATCGTCATCAGCCGCACGGGGCCCAGTCCCTACAGCCTCGATTTCTACATCGGGCAAGCATGGCCGCGCTGGCGGCTGATCTCCGACTGGCGTGCCGACACGGTGCCGGTCACGGTGCATCCGATTTCATGGCGCGTGCAGGGACCTGCACTGCTGGGCATCGCGCTGCTGGTGTTCTTCCTCGTCGCGGGATTGCACAGCAGCCTGAACGTGCGGCCGCCGACGCCCACGGCCGCCGCGGCCGCGGTGTCACCGCTGGCGCTCGCATCCAGCGCGCCGATTCCGCAGGCACGTGATGCGCGGCTGCCGCCGGTCTCCCAGGGCAGCAGCGTGGACGTGCATGTCGAAGCCACGGACAAGAGCGTCACGATTGCCAGCGGCGTGCAATACCAGGCATGGACTTTTGGCGGCAACGTGCCGGGCCCGGTGATCCACGTTCGCCAGGGGCAGACGGTCAACGTCACTTTCACCAACCACGGCACGATGCAGCATTCGCTGGATTTCCATGCCGCCATGACGCCGCCCAGCCTGCATTACGTGGAGGTCATGCCCGGCAAGTCCATCACTTATTCGTTCGTGGCGCGCGTGCCCGGTGCATTCCTTTATCACTGCGGCACACCGCCGGTGCTGCTGCACATCGGCAACGGCATGTACGGCGCGCTGATCGTGGATCCGACGACGCCCCTGCCGCCCGCGGACGACAGCTACGTGCTGGTGCAGGGCGAGTGGTACACGCAGCAGGTTTCCGGAAGCCTGATGGGTGCCAACTACGAGAAGATGCAGACGGAACGCCCGGACGAGGTCGTCTTCAACGGCGCTGCGTTCCAGTACAAGGATCATCCGCTGCCGGCCACGCCGGGCAAGCGCGTGCGCATCTACCTGGTGGATGCCGGCCCGAACCTGTGGAGTTCCTTCCACGTGATCGGCGCGATTTTCGACAAGGTTTATCCGGATGGCGATCCCGCGCATGCGCTGAGCGGTGTTTCCACCTACACGGTCGGTCCGGGAGAGGGCGCGGTATTCGATCTGGTGATTCCCGATGCCGGCAAGTACCCCTTCGTGGACCACGACATGGCGCACGCCATGATCGGTGCGCAAGGCATCCTCGCCGTGGGCGCGCCGGGCGAAGCGCCTGCCGAAGCGATGGCTCCCGCCGTCGCGGCGACTGCGGCACCCGCGCCAGGCGCGGCACCACCCGCCGCGCCGGCCGGGCCCTACAAGTTCGATGCTGCGCGAGGCGCATCGCTTTTCGCGACGAACTGTTCCGCGTGCCACCAGGCCACCGGCATGGGCTTGCCGGGCGCGTTCCCGCCGCTCAAGGGCGATCCGGTGGTGCTCGACCCGGACCCGACCAGGCAGATCGAAACCGTCCTGCATGGGCTGCAGGGCCAGAACGTCGGCGGAACGGTCTACCAGACGCCGATGCCGCCGTTCGCCGCCACGCTGAACGACGCCGACATCGCCGACATCATCAACCACGAGCGCTCCTCGTGGGGCAATCAAGGCAAGCAGATCACGGCCGACCAGGTGAAGGCTGTGCGCGCGAAAGGGCCGGCGCAGTAGCGCGCCTGGTCACGATCATGCCGGCCCGCGCGTTGACGGGCCGGCGGTGCTGCGCTAATTTCCGAAGTCCGATCTTCTATCGAAGGTGGCGCACGAAAACGTGCGGCCGAGCGTGCGACATGGACACTACGATCTTCTGAATTGAGCGAACCGCGCGGCTGTCTCCACAAAGACGCCTCGCGCGTCTTTTTTTGTGCGCATCATTTTTGTCCGCCATCCAGGCGGACCGCGCTAGGTGACGACGGCGCAAATGACGATCGTCGATGAACCGCGGCAGACCAAAAGCGGACGTCCATGTCCGCAATTCTCAACAACAGCGCGCTCCGATGCGACGCCACGAAGAGCAGCCCCATGATCACGATCACGCTCCCCGACAACAGCACCAAGACTTTCGACAACCCGCCCAGCGTCCGCGATGTCGCAGCCTCCATCGGGGCGGGTCTCGCCAAGGCGGCGATCGCCGGCAAGATCGACGGCAAGCTGGTGGATCTCTCGCGAAGCGTGGACCACGACGCGCGCGTGGAGATCGTCACCGAGAAGTCGCCGGAAGCGCTGGACGTGATCCGCCATTCGACCGCCCACCTGCTGGCGCAGGCGGTGCAGCGACTGTATCCGGGCACGCAGGTGACGATCGGTCCGGTGATCGAGAACGGCTTCTATTACGACTTTGCGCGCAAGGAACCCTTCAAGCCCGAGGACCTGCCGGCGATCGAAGCGGAGATGAAGAAGATCGCTGCCGAAGCGCAGCTGGTCACACGCAGCGTGAAGTCGCGCGACGACGCCACGAAATTCTTTCGCGACATGGGCGAGGAATACAAGGCGCGCATCATCGAAGCGATCCCGGCCAACGAGGAACTGTCGCTTTACTCGCAGGGCGAGTTCACCGATCTCTGCCGCGGTCCGCATGTGCCCGATACCGGCAAGCTGAAAGCGTTCAAGCTGATGAAGACCGCCGGCGCCTACTGGCGCGGCGATTCCAACAATGAAATGTTGAGCCGCATCTATGGCACGGCGTGGCTGAACGAGAAGGATCTCAAGGCCTACCTCACGCAACTGGAGGAAGCCGAGAAGCGCGACCATCGCCGCATCGGCAGGCAGCTCGATCTGTTCCACCAGCAGGAAGAAGCGCCGGGCATGGTGTTCTGGCACCCGAACGGCTGGATCATCTGGCAGCAGGTCGAGCAGTACATGCGCGGCGTGTACCGTGCGTCCGGCTACCAGGAAGTGCGTTGCCCTTCGATTCTGGACGTTTCCCTCTGGAAGAAATCCGGCCACTGGGACAACTACAAGGACAACATGTTCTTCACCGAATCGGAGAAGCGGGTTTACGCGGTGAAGCCGATGAACTGCCCGGGCCACGTGCAGGTGTACAACGACGGGCTGCACAGCTACCGCGACCTGCCGATCCGCTACGGCGAGTTCGGTTCGTGCACCCGCAACGAACCTTCCGGCGCACTGCACGGGATCATGCGGGTGCGCGCGTTCACCCAGGACGACGGCCACATCTTCTGCACCGAGGAGCAGATCGAGTCGGAAGTGACGGCCTTCCACGAACAGGCGCTGGCGGTGTATCGGCATTTCGGCTTCACCGATGTCGCGATCAAGCTGGCGCTCCGGCCGGAACCGCGGCTGGGCACCGACGAAACCTGGGACAAGGCCGAGAACGCCTTGCGCGACGCGCTGCGCGCCTGCGGCGCGGAATGGGAGGAACTGCCGGGCGAGGGTGCTTTCTACGGCCCCAAGATCGAGTATCACCTGAAAGACGCCATCGGCCGCACCTGGCAGCTCGGCACCATGCAGGTGGATTTCATGATGCCGCAGCGGCTGGGTGCCGAATATGTGGGCGAGGATTCGCAGCGCCACCACCCGGTGATGCTGCACCGGGCCATCGTCGGCTCGATGGAGCGCTTCATCGGCATCCTGATCGAGCACCATGCCGGCAACTTCCCGGCCTGGCTGGCCCCGACGCAGGCCGTCGTGCTGAATATCACGGATGCCCAGGCCGATTACGCCGAAGAAATGGCCAAACTGCTGAACGGGCAGGGCTTCCGCGCCCGGGCCGATTTGCGCAACGAGAAAATTGGCTATAAAATTCGCGAGCATACCTTGCACAAGGTGCCCTACCTGCTCGTGGTCGGTGACCGCGAGAAAGAGTCGGGTGCCGTTTCCGTGCGCGCACGTTCCGGTGAGGATCTCGGCAGCATGCCGTTGCCGGCCTTCATCGAACGGTTGCAGGGCGAGGCCGCCCCGCGTTGACGGATGGCCGCCGGACAAGCCGGCGGAATTTGAGGAGAGAAACGTATCGCCACTGAAAACAAAGGCAATCGGCGCAATCAGGACATCCGCGTACCGCGTGTGCGCGTGATCGGCGCCGATGGGGAACAGGTCGGAATCCTGGAGCGGGACGAGGCACTGGCCATGGCCGAAGAGGCCGGGCTCGATTTGGTCGAAATCCAGCCGAACGCCGATCCGCCGGTCTGCCGGGTCATGGACTTCGGCAAGTTCAAGTTCGAGCAGCAGAAGAAGGCGCATGCGGCACGGCGCCGTACCAAGCAGGTCGAAATCAAGGAACTGAAGTTCCGCCCGACCACGGACGTGGGCGACTACCAGATCAAGCTGCGCAACATGCAGCGGTTCCTGGCCGAAGGCGACAAGGTCAAGGTCAACATCCGCTTCCGTGGCCGCGAGATGTCGCACCAGGAGTTGGGGATCGCGCTGGCAAGGCGCATCCAGACCGACATCGCCGAGGAAGGCACGGTCGAGCAGTTCCCGCGCCTGGAAGGCCGGCAGATGACGATGATGATCGGTCCCAAGAAGAAATAGATCGGACGCAGTCCGATTCGTTGAGTTCCTCTCTCCCCTTGTGGGAGAGAGCAAAGGGAGAGGGGTTGCTCTTTCTCACCCGACCAGCCTCGGACCGGCTGGCGGAAGCGGCAGCAGCAACGCCGCACAAGCCGACAAGGGCATGGACGGAAAGTGTGATTGCAAGATCGCCGCCCTGGTCAGTAATCAAAAACCAAACGGAGTCAGTCATGCCCAAGATCAAGACCAACCGGGCCGCTGCCAAGCGGTTCCGCAAGACCGCCACCGGCAAGTTCAAGGCCGGCCACGCCTTCAAGTCGCACATCCTGACCAAGAAGGCGACCAAGCGTAAGCGCAACCTGCGCGGCCCCAACCACGTGCGCGCGTGCGACGCCGGACACGTCGCCCGCATGCTGCCCTACGCGTAAGGAGAGACGACCATGGCACGAGTCAAGCGTGGCGTCACCGCGCGTCGCCGTCACAAGAAAACCATCGCTGCCGCCAAGGGCTATTACAACGCCCGGCGCAAGGTCTACCGCGTTGCCAAGCAGGCGGTCACCAAGGCCCAGCAGTACGCCTACATCGGGCGCAAGCAGAAGAAGCGCCAGTTCCGCGCGTTGTGGATCGTGCGCATCAACGCCGCTGCGCGTCAGTTCGGCCTGTCCTACAGCCGCCTGATCGACGGCCTCGGCAAGGCAGGCATCACCATCGACCGCAAGGTGCTGGCCGACATCGCCGTGCACGACATCGCGGCGTTCGGTGCGCTGGCTGAGAAGGCCAAGGCCAACCTGGCTGCTTGAAGCGTTTCGGCGCGCTGCGCCGAGCGGCTATGATGAAGCAAGCGGGGAGAAGGCCCAGCCTTCTCCCCGTTTTCGTTTGAGAGTGCGAGAAGTAGGGCGGCATTGCCCGCCATCTTCTCTCGTGCGGTCCGGCGGACGATGTCCGCCCTACAAAAGAGGGGCAATGGACGCATTGATCACGCGCATTGATAAAGCGCTTGCCGATATCGCGGCGGCCGCATCGCTCGACGCACTCGAAGCGCAGCGCGTAGCGTTGCTCGGCAAGAGCGGCGCGATCACCGCCGAACTGAAGGCGCTCGGCGCGCTCCCCCCCGAACAGCGCAAGCAGCGCGGCGCCGAGGTCAACTTCGCGCGCGACAAGCTCACCGCGGCGATCGCCGCCCGACGCGAGCAGCTCGAACGATCCGCGCTCGAGCGGCGGCTGGCTTCCGAAAGCATTGATGTCACGCTGCCCGGCCGCGACGCGCAGCATGGCTCGATACACCCGGTCACGCGCACGCTCGAGCGCATCATCTCGATCTTCGCGCAGCTCGGCTATTCGGTTGCGGAAGGTCCGGAGATCGAGGACGACTGGCACAACTTCGAGGCGCTGAATTTCCCCGCGCACCATCCGGCGCGCGCGATGCACGATACTTTCTATTTCCCGGACGGCCGGCTGTTGCGCACGCACACCTCGCCGGTGCAGATCCGCAGCATGCAGGGCCGGCAGCCGCCGATCCGCATCATCGCGCCCGGCAAGGTCTACCGGAGCGATTCGGACCAGACCCACTCGCCGATGTTCCATCAGGTCGAAGGCCTGCTGGTGGACGAATCCGCGAGCTTCGCCGACCTCAAGGGCACGCTGGGCGCCTTCGTGCGCGCCTTCTTCGGCCGCGACTTCGAAATGCGTTTCCGGCCGAGCTATTTCCCGTTCACCGAACCGTCGGCGGAAGTGGACATCCGCTGGGACGCGGAAGACGGCTCCGAGCGCTGGCTGGAAGTGCTGGGCGCGGGCATGGTGCATCCGAAAGTGCTGGAGAACTGCGGCATCGATCCGGAGCGCTACACCGGCTTTGCTTTCGGCTTGGGCGTGGAGCGCTTCGCGATGCTGCGCTACGGCGTCACCGACCTGCGCGCGTTCTTCGAAAACGACGTGCGCTTCCTGAAACAATTTGCGTAGGGCGGGTTTCAACCCGCCGACTCCAACAAGAACATGGCGGGTCAAGACCCGCCCTACAGATGGCGGACGGCTACGATGAGGTTCTCCGAAAACTGGTTGCGCCAACTCGTCGTGATTCCCGCCGATCGCGTGGGGCTGGTCGAGCGACTGACACTCAGCGGCCTGGAAGTCGAATCGGTCGAGACGCTCGGTGCGCAGCTCGAGGGCGTGGTCGTGGCGCGCATCGTCGAATGCACGCCGCACCCGGATGCCGACAAGTTGCGCGTGTGCCGCGTCGAAACCGGCTCCGGCGAAGTGCAGATCGTGTGCGGTGCACCGAACGCGCGCGCAGGGTTGAAGGCGCCGCTGGCGACGATCGGCGCGACGTTGCCCAACGGCATCGCGATCAAGGCGGCAAAACTGCGCGGCGTCGAATCCGCCGGCATGTTGTGTTCGGCAAAGGAACTGGCCGTGGATGCCGATGCCTCCGGCCTGATGGAGTTGCCGGAGGATGCACCGGTCGGCACGCCGTTCGGCGCCTACCTCGGCCTGCCGGATGCGTCCATCGAATTGAAGTTGACGCCCAACCGTTCCGATTGCCTCGGGATGCGCGGGCTGGCCGATGAGGTCGCTGCCGAATTCGGAACGCACGCGAAGGGTTTCGACTTCGCTCCGGTGTCCGCGACCATCAAGACGCAACGCGCGATCCGCCTGGAAGCAGGCGCCGATTGCCCACGTTATCTCGGCCGCGCGATCCGCGGCATTGATGCTTTCGCGAAGACGCCGGTGTGGATGGCGCAGCGCCTGCGCGCGGCTGGCATCAAGCCGATCAGCGCGGTCGTGGACGTCACCCAGTACGTGATGCTGGAACTCGGGCAGCCGATGCACGCGTTCGATGAGTCGAACCTCGAAGGCTCGATCATCGTGCGCCGCGCGCACGCAAGCGAGACGTTGAAGTTGCTGGACGGCAGCGAAGCGAAGCTCGATCCCGGGTTCCTTGTAATTGCGGATGAAACGAAACCGCTGGCGCTGGCCGGCGTGATGGGCGGCTTCGAATCGCGCGTCACCGAGAGCACGCGCAATGTATTCCTGGAATCGGCGCATTTCGCGCCGGCCGCGATCATGGGTCGCGCGCGCAAGCTGGGCTTGAACACCGATGCCGCGCATCGGTTCGAGCGCGGCGTGGATCCGGAATTGCCGCGCTTGGCGATGGAGCGCGCGACCGCGCTGTTGATCGAAATCACGGGTGGTCAGGCTGGCGACATCGTCGAAGCCGCGCTGTCGGAACATCTCTCGCATGCGACTCCGATCGCGTTGCGTCGCGCACGCATCGCGCGCGTACTCGGCGTGGCGATCCCCGACGAACAGGTGCAGCGGATCCTTTCCGCGCTCGGCATGCAGCTCGAAACGACGGATGACGGCTGGCATGTCACGCCGCCCAGCCGCCGCTTCGACATCGGGCGCGAGGAAGACCTGATCGAGGAACTGGCACGCATCCACGGGTACGCGCAGATTCCTTCGCGCCTGCCGGCGGGGGAACCCCCGGCGCCGGTCGAGGATGAAACGCGGTTGCCGGAAAGTGCGCTGCGCGCGCAGCTCGCCGCGCGCGATTTCACCGAAGCAGTCTGCTACGCCTTCGTGGACGCGCTGCGGCTGCAGACCTGGGGCATTGCCGATGGCGCGGTGCCGCTTGCCAACCCGTTGTCGGCGGAAATGGCGGTGATGCGCACTTCGCTGCTGCCCGGGCTGGTGGATGCGCTGCGTGCGAATCGCAATCGCCAGCAGGCGCGCGTGCGGCTGTTCGAGTTCGGAAGGATTTTCACGCGCACGGCCGATGCCCCGCGCGAAACGCCGATGCTTGCCGCCGTGGCGTGCGGCAGCGCGCAGGCCGAGCAATGGGGCGAAAAATCGCGCGCACTGGATTTCTTCGATCTGAAAGGTGACCTGGAATCGCTGCTGGCCATGGGCGGCTCGCCGGGCTGGAACTTCGGCCGGAATGACCTGCCGGCTTGGCTGCATCCGGGCCGGGGAGCGCGGGTGCTGATCAACGGGGTGCCGGTCGGCGCCATCGGGGCCCTGCATCCGCGCCTGCTGCGTGAGCTGGATCTGGATGGCGATGTGTACGTCTTCGAAGTGCAGGGCCAGCCGTTGCGCCAACGCATCGTGCCAATTGCACGATCATTGCCGCGCTTCCCTTCCGTGAGACGCGATATCGCGGTTGAGCTGCCGCTCACGGTTGTCTGGGGGGAAATCGAGGGAAATTTGCGCAAAGCGCTCGGCCCGGTGCTGTCCGACACCTTTGTTTTCGACGTTTATACCGGGCCAGGCTTGAAAGAAGATCAAAAAAGTGTCGCTATGGGCTTGATTTTGCAGGACGCTTCGCGCACCCTTACAGACCAGGATGCCGATGCTTGCGTAGCCGCGGCTTTGGCATCGCTGGAGTCCATGTTCGGGGCAAAGCTGAGGAGCTGAGATGACGACGCTGACCAAGGCGGAAATGGCCGAGCGTCTGTTCCTGGACGTGGGCCTGAACAAGCGCGAGGCGAAGGAATTCGTGGACGCGTTTTTCGAGGTGGTACGCGAGGCGCTCGAAAAGGGGGAGCAGGTGAAGTTGTCCGGCTTCGGCAATTTCGACCTGCGGCAGAAGAACCAGCGCCCGGGACGCAATCCCAAGACCGGCGAGGAGATCCCGATCTCCGCGCGCAGGGTGGTGACTTTCCGTCCCGGCCAGAAGCTGAAGGTGCGAGTCGAGAGCTATGCTGGACCCACGCAGTAACAACGAACTGCCGGCGATTCCCGCCAAGCGTTACTTCACCATTGGTGAAGTGAGCGACCTGTGCGCGGTGAAGCCGCACGTGCTGCGCTACTGGGAGCAGGAGTTCCCGGCGCTGAAGCCCGTGAAACGCCGCGGCAACCGCCGTTATTACCAGCGCCACGACGTGCTGATGATCCGGCAGATCCGCGCGCTCCTGTACGAACAGGGCTTCACCATCACCGGCGCGCGCGCGCGGCTGGAGGGCCAGCAGGCCCGGATGGAAGCCAGCATCTCCAACCAGATCGTCCGCCAGATGCGGATGGAACTGGAGCAGTTGCTCGCGATCCTGCGCTGAGCGTCGCAGGCGGACACCGTCCACCGATCGCCGGAAACGAGTTGGCGGGCAATGCCCGCCCTACGCTACAATCGCGTGTTCATGTCGGGGCGTGGCGCAGTCTGGTAGCGCATCTGCCTGGGGGGCAGAGGGTCGTCGGTTCAAATCCGGCCGTCCCGATATCTCGGTGCCATCGTCCCTGATGGCAGAAGCGGATCAAAATGCGCACATCCATGTGCGCACTTCTCAACGGCTCCGATGGAGAGCCCGCGCGTTTGCCATCCATGGCGTCCAGATTCCGGACAATCCATGTCCGGAATGGCCGCTCGCGTTCCCGCAGGCCCGCAAACCGTTTACGCTTGGCGGATGACCAACTTCCGCCGCACGCTCTATCCTGAAATCGAGGCCTACGATTCCGGCATGCTGCCGGTCTCTCCGTTGCACACGCTCTACTACGAGCAATGCGGCAATCCGCACGGCAAGCCGGTGGTGTTCCTGCACGGCGGACCGGGCGCGGGCTGCAACGCCAAGTGCCGGCGCTTCTTCGATCCCGCTGCTTATCGCATCATCCTGTTCGACCAGCGCGGTTGCGGGCGTTCGACGCCGCACGCGGAACTGCGCGAGAACACGACCTGGGATCTGGTCGCCGACCTCGAGCGGCTGCGCGAACACCTGGGCATCGATCGGTGGCAGGTGTTCGGCGGCTCATGGGGTTCGACACTCGCGCTGGCGTATGCGGAAACGCATCCCGATCGCGTCACCGAATTGGTGCTGCGCGGCATCTTCATGCTGCGCCGCTGGGAGCTGGAATGGTTCTACCAGGCCGGCTGCGATGCGCTGTTCCCGGATGCGTGGGAGCACTATCTCGCCGCGATTCCGGAGAACGAGCACGGTGATCTCATCCATGCGTATCACCGGCGACTGACGTCGGATGATCCGGCGGTGCAACTCGCCGCCGCGCAAGCGTGGTCGGTATGGGAAGCCTCGACCAGTTTCCTCTTGCAGGATCAAACCTACATCGCGTCGAGCGCGGGCGATCGCTTCGCGCTGGCGTTCGCGCGCATCGAAAACCATTACTTCGTGAATCGCGGTTTTCTCGAATGCGACAATCAATTGTTGCGCGACGCGCATCGCTTGCGCGCCATTCCCGCGGTGATCGTGCAGGGCCGCTACGACGTGGTCTGCCCTTTGCGCAGCGCGTGGGACCTGCACCGTGCCTGGCCGGAAGCGAAGCTCGAAATCGTGCCGGATGCCGGGCATTCGGGGTTCGAGCCCGGCAACGTGGATGCGCTGATCCGCGCCACGGACGGATTTCGGTAGGGCGGACACCGTCCGCCGCGGCGGGCAATGCCCGCCCTACGTTCTGCGGCGGCAATGCCCGCCCTACGCCGCAGCTTTCGCCACCGCCGGCTGCTGCAGCCGCGGACCCTTCAGCAGCGCCTCGCGCACATGCGCCACCAGCAGGTCGGCTTCCGCTTCGCTGATCGCGAAGTGCGGCGTGAAACGGAGCGAGTTGGCGCCACCGTGGATCACGTTGATGCCGCGCTCGCGCATGTATTCCTCCGTCGACCCCGCGCCGTAGCACTTGAACTGCGGGGCCAGCTCGCACGAGAACAGCAGGCCGGTGCCTTGCACCTTGGTGATCAGGCCGGGCAGCTCGTCCTTCAGCGCGTTCAACTTCGCGACGAGTTGCACGCCACGGTCACGGATGTTGGCGCGCAGTTGCGGCGTCAACTGGTCCATCACCGCGCAGGCGACGTCCAGCGCGCGCGGATTGGCGGTCATGGTGTTGCCGTAGATGCCCTTGCGATACAGACCCGCGGCGCGCTCGTTCACCGCCAGCACGGACAGCGGGAACTGGCCGGCATTGAGCGCCTTGGAATAGGTTTCCATGTCCGGCGCGGGCAGCTTTTCGAAGCCGGGATAATCCACGATCGACAGCACGCCGTGCGCGCGCAGGCCGGCCTGGATGGAATCCACCAGCAGCAGCGAGCCGTGCTTCTCGGTGAGCTCGCGCGCGGCCGCGTAGAACTCCGGCGTGACCGCGCGACCGGGATCGCCTTCGCCCATCACTGGCTCCAGGAACATCGCTTCGAAGAACCAGCCGTGCGTCTCCGCCTCGTCGAATGCGCGGCGAAGCGCGGCGACGTCATAAGGCGCAACCGTCACCAGAGAATGCTCGCCGCGGAAGCTGGCGAGATTGGCGTCGTAGGCCTTGCGCGAAGAATCCGAATACAGCGCCGGGCGTTCGGTGCGACCGTGGAACGCGCCCTTCACCGCGAGCCGTTTGATCGCGTGGCCGGCATGGCGCGCGCCGGCTTCGGTCATCAGCTTGGCGTTCACGTCGGCGATGCGGCCCGCCAGCGTCACGCTTTCCGAGCCGGAGTTGAGGCACATGAAACGGCGGTACGGGTTGCCGCCACGGGTGCGGCCGATCTCCCGGTTCAGCGCTTCGGTGAAACGCAGTTGCGCCGGATTCGGCGTCATCACGTTGGCCATCACCTGCGGCCGGGCCAGCGCCTGCATCACCGCCTGCGGATTGTGGCCGAAGCCCAGCATCCCGTAGCCGCCGCAGTCGTACAGCACCGCGCCCTTGGTCGTGACGATCCAGGGGCCGCGCGCTGCCAGCGCGACGAACGGGCACACCGCGTCGTCCGAATAGAAGTTCACGAAACCCGATTGCGCGCGCTCGATCTGCGCCTGTTCGTCGAGTCCCAGAAAATCCGCCATGCTCGCGCGCAACTGCGCGTGCGCATCGCGCGCATCGGCGATGGCGCCGGCCAGCGACGGATCGGAAGCGGCGAAGCGCTCGATCGTCGCGTCGTCCAGGCCGTGGGTGCGAACCTGGCCGCCGTGGGCGCGCAGCTCGCGCAGCATCTCGATCGGATTCATGGGACACCTCCTCGCGGCGACGCCGAGCGTCGCGCGTAAGTCGTTCAACAGAAAAAGAAAACGTCCGGCAATTTTACCAGCTAAGCCGCTGCGGCGTAACCCCGGGGTCGGACACGGCCCGGCATGACGCCTGTCAGAAGCGGAGCCTGACGCCGGCGACTCCCGCGCCATCGCATGGAGGCGGACGATGCGTGAAAGGGAGGAGCCCATGAGCACACCGATCGCGCAACTGGAAAATGTCGTCAAACGCTACGGTGCGGTCACCGCGCTGGATGGCGTGAACCTGAAATTGCATCGGGGCGAACTGCTGGCCCTGCTCGGCCCGAACGGCGCCGGCAAGAGCACCGCGGTGTCGCTGCTGCTCGGCCTGCAGCGCGCCGACGCCGGTCGCGCGGAATTGTTCGGCCTCGACCCGCAGTCGCTGGATGCGCGCCGGCGCATCGGGGTGATGCTGCAGGAAGCCGCGCTGCAACAGTCGCTGCGCGTGGATGAGCTGATCCGATTGACGATGAGCTACTACCCGCAGCCGCGCGAATTCGGCGAGATCGCGCTGATGGCCGGCATCGAGGAACTGCTGCCGCGCCGCTACGGCAAGCTTTCCGGCGGACAGAAGCGGCGCGTGCAGTTCGCGCTGGCGATCTGCGGCGATCCGCAAATCCTGTTCCTGGACGAACCCACTGTCGGCCTCGACCTCGGCGCGCGCACGGCGATGTGGAAGGCGCTGCGCGCGTTGGTCGCGGATGGCTGCGCGATCGTGCTGACCACGCATTACCTGGAGGAAGCCGAAGCGCTGGCCGATCGTGTGGCCGTGCTGGCGCGAGGGAAGATCATCGCCGAAGGCAGCGTCGATGCCATCCGCGCGCACGTGGCGCAGCGGCGCATCCGTTGTGTCAGCGCGCTGCCTGCGGAAACGCTGCGCAACTGGCCGGAGGTGGCGCAAGCCGAGCGCGAAGGCGAGCATCTGCACATCGTCAGCGATGCGGCTGAAACCGTGCTGCGCCGGTTGCTGGCCGCCGATCCCGAGCTGCGGGAGCTGGAAGTGCGCCGCGCCGGACTGGCCGAGGCGTTCGTCGAGATTACCGAATCAGAAACTGCGGAATCGAAATCCGAACAGAAGGAGGCCGCGTGATGACTGCCGCGATCGCGATGAATCCCGCGCGCGTCACGCGCGCCTGGATGATGGAAGCGAAATACGAATTCCTGCGTTTGCTGCGCACGCCTTCGTTCGCGCTGCCGACCATCCTGTTTCCGTCGCTGTTCTACATGCTGTTCGGCGTGCTGTTGAATGGCGGTGAGCATGGCGCCGATGCGGCGCGCTACATGCTCGCCGGCTACAGCGCATTCGGCGTCATGGCGCCGGGCCTGTTCGGCTTCGGCGTGGTCGTGGCGATGGAGCGCGAGCACGGCCTGCTCACGTTGAAGCGCGCATTGCCGATGCCGCCCGGCGCCTACCTGTTCGCGAAGATGCTGATGGCGATGCTGTTCGCCGCGATCGTGGTGTGCCTGCTGATGCTGCTCGCCGCAACGCTCGGCCACGTGCGCATGCCGCTCGCCAACTGGAGCGGGCTGCTGATCGCCGACGTGCTGGGCGTGTTGCCGTTCTGCGCGCTGGGCCTGCTGGTCGGCACATTGGTGGGCGGGCAGGGCGCGCCGGCGGTGGTGAACCTGATCTACCTTCCGATGTCGTTCCTGTCCGGCCTGTGGTTGCCGCTGAAGTTGCTGCCGAGATTCCTGCAACAGATCGCTCCGCTGTGGCCGGCCACGCACCTCGGCCAGGTCGCGTTGTCGGTGAGCGGCGCCGGGGGCGATCACAAGCTGGCGATGCACGCACTGGTGCTGGCCGGATTCACGGTGGTGTTCTTCGCGATCGCGCAGCGGCGTCTGCGGCGCAAGGGTTGAGGCGCGCGTATCATGATGGCCGCTGGCAGCACGATCATGGAGCGCAACATGCTGTTCAAGGCTGCACCCGACTCGCTGGTGAACCGGGGAAAATGGCGCTCCGAGTCCCGCTTCGCGCGCTTCGGCCCGCTCATTTCGATGGTGTGGCTGGTGTGGGTGTTCGGGCCCGTCTGGTCGGGCGGCGACCCCGCTTTCAGGGGGTGGTTGTGGCCCACGCTCGCCAGCGTCGTCGTATTCCTGGTGTTTTACGCACGCGCGTTCACTTGCCCGCGCCGGGAGATGGTCTGGCATGTGCTGGCAATCGCCGCGCTCGGCGGCGTCTTGACGCCATTCAATCCATTCGCCCAGTGCTATCTGATCTACGCTTGTTCGTTTGCGGCTTATTGCGGCGCGCCGAAGCTGTCGCTGCGCATCATTGTGTCGCTGCTCGCGCTCTACAGCGGCGAGTGGTTCATCCTGCATCTGCCATGGATTTACCTGTTCAATGGACTGATGATCGCGTTGATGGTGGGTGTGATCGGCGTGTTCCAGCGCGTCGAGGGTGATCGCCGCGCGGAACTGCGCCTGAGTCATGATGAAGTGCGGCGGCTCGCGGCCACCGCCGAGCGCGAACGCATCGGCCGCGACCTGCACGACCTGCTCGGCCACACGTTGTCGCTGGTGGCCGTGAAATCCGAGCTGGCGAAGCGTTTGCTGGATCGCGACCCGGTCGCGGCGCGACGCGAGATCGCGGAAGTCGAACGCGTCGCGCGCGAGGCCCTGAGCCAGGTGCGCAACGCGGTCACCGGCATCCGTGCCGCCGGGCTCGCGGCGGAACTGGCTTCGGCGAAACTGCTGCTGGAATCGGCCGGTGTCGTATTCGACTATCGTCCGCCCGCGCTGGCATTGCCTGAGCAGGTCGAAACCACGCTGGCGCTGGTGTTGCGCGAGGCGGTCACCAACATCCAGCGGCACGCGCATGCAACCCGCGCGGAAGTGAGCGTGGAGCACGAACGCGACCGCGCCATCCTGCGCGTGCACGACAACGGGCGCGGCGGCATCGGCGCGCACGGCAACGGACTCACCGGCATGCGCGAGCGCATCGAGGCGCTGGGCGGAAGCCTGGCGATCCGCTCCGAACGCGGCCGCGGCACCGAACTGGCGATCGCATTGCCACTGCGGGAGGTGGAGCCGGCCGCATCGCCCAAGGCCGCCCGCGGTTCCGCGCCTGCGGCCACGCTCGGCCACCAGTTGAAGCACGCATGATCCGCATCCTGCTTGCGGAAGACCAGGCGATGCTGCGCGGCGCGCTGGCCGCGCTGCTCGCGCTCGAGTCCGACATCGAGGTGCTGGGCAGCGCGCCGGATGGCGAAACCGCCTGGCGCGAAGTGCAGCGGCTGAAACCGGACGTGCTGATCTCCGACATCGAGATGCCCGGCCTCACCGGGCTGGAACTGGCACAGCGGATCCAGCGGCACGAGTTGCCGATGAAGGTCATCATCGTCACCACGTTTGCGCGTTGTGGCTACCTGCGCCGCGCGCTGGAAGCAGGCGTTTCGGGCTATCTGCTGAAGGACGCGCCGGCCGAACAACTCGCCGATGCCGTGCGCACCGTCCATCGCGGCGGTCGTTCCATCGATCCGCAGCTCGCGCTGGAAGCGTGGTCGGAAGCCGATCCGCTCAACGACCGCGAGCGCCAGGTGCTGCGCCTCGCCGGCGAAGGCCAATCCGCCGGTGACATCGCGCAGAAGCTCAGCCTCTCGCACGGCACCGTGCGCAATTACCTGTCCGAAGCGATCGGCAAACTCGGCGTGGGCAACCGGATCGAGGCGTACCGGCTCGCGCGGCAGAAAGGGTGGTTGTAACCGTGGTCGATAGCGCGACATTCAAGCCCGACGCGTGGCCCACCGTCGTCCCGCGCATCTTCCACCCGGATGTCGGCGGGCTGGTTTCATTCGTGCGCGACGTGTTCGCCGCGGAGGGAGAGTGTCACCCGGGAAGGCCGGCCGAAATGCGCATCGGCGAATCGGTGGTGATGATCAGCGACGGGGGCGGGGTGCGCGCGGGATTTCCCGCCTGCCTGTACGTTTACGTTGCGGAGGTGGATCGCACCTGTGCGCGCGCAATCGAGCGGGGAGCCCGTTGCATCGAGGCACCGTCTTCCATGCCTTGGGGCGATCGCCGGGCCATTGTCGAGGATCGGTGGGGAAACATCTGGCAGATCGCGAACAGGGAAGCTTGATATCGGCTAAAGCTGCGACGACGTCAGCGACGACAGCCAGTCCTTCGCCTTGCGCGTCCACGGCCGGTCGCGCCATTGCTGCAGCGTCGTTTCGCGCGAGCGGCCCATGTCCTGTTCGAACACCTGCGTCATGTGCGCGGCGAATCCGGCGTCGTAGATGTTGAGGTTGGCTTCGTCGTTGAGCCGGAACGAGCGGTTGTCGAAGTTCGCCGAGCCGACCATCGTCAGATAGCCGTCCACGATCATCATCTTGCAGTGGAACAGGCTTGGCTGGTAACGGTAGATGTGCGCGCCGGCCTGCAGCATCGCGCCCCACTGCGCCTGCGAGGCCGCGTGCACGATGCTGCTGTCCACGTGCGCGCCAGGCACGATGATGCGCACGCGCACGCCGCGCCTGATCGCGGCCTTGAGGGCCTTGCGGATCAGGTTGCTCGGGATGAAATACGAAGCTTCCAGGTCGATGGACTTGTTGGCCGCGGAGATCGCCAGCAGGTACATCAGCTGCATGTTGCCGCTGCCGTTGTCCGGTGAGCTCGCGAACATCTGCGCGGACGAATGCCCCACCGGCGGCAACGCCGGGAAATAGGCCTGGCCATATAGTGCATGGCCGCTCACCAGGATCCAGTTGCTCTCGAACACCGCCTGCATCTGCGCGACCGCCGGGCCTTCCACCTGGAACTGCATGTCGCGCCAGTGGTCCGGCTTCTGCGCATTGCCCGACCACTCATCGGCGATGCCGATGCCGCCGGTGAAGCCGACCTTGCCGTCCACGACCAGGATCTTGCGGTGGTCGCGATTGTTCAGCCGGTCCAGCGTCCACCAGTGCAGCGGGTGGAAGAAATGGAACTGCACGCCGGCGTTCTTCATCTCGTTGACGACGGAGTCCTTCATCTTCGCGCCGCCGATCGCATCCACCAGCACGTGCACGGGAACGCCCGCGCGCGCGCGTTCCGAAAGCGCGCTCGCGAACTCGCGGCTGACGAATCCCGACCAGTCCACGTAGGTTTCGAAATCCACCGACCTCTTCGCGCCGCGGATCGCGGCCAGCATCGCCGGGAAGGATTCGGCGCCGTTCTGCAGTTCGGTGATGCGGTTGCCGTCCAGCACGGCCGGGCCGGGCAGGTTGGAAACCTCGTAATGAAATTGCGCGCTTTCGACCGCGCTGGCGCCCTGGATGTCGCGGTCCAGCAGCACCTGGTCCGGGAGCAGGTTCTGCGCCGCCAGCACAGCGGCGATGGTCGCGATCACGCTGACCACGCAGATGCCCACGCGGATCAGCCATTCCTTGGTGGTCCGTTGCATGCCAAGCCTCCCGCCAGCCGATGATCATCCTGTGAATCCAGTGCTGATCCCGTGATGGTGGGATGCGGTCCGTGTGCAATGGCGCTATCGTGCGCGGGATCGAAGGGGAGGGAATGCCATGCCGAAGGTTCGTGTTGCCTTGTCCCTGGGAGTGATGCTGGCTGCCGGCTTCGCCTGCGCCGCCAGCGCGCCGGTCGCGGGGTTCCCGCCGCAACTCCCCGCCGCCGACATGGTGCTGCGCGATGCCAACATCGCCACGCTCGATCCACTGCAGCCTTCGGCGCAGGCCCTGGCGATCCGCGACGGGAAAATCCTCGCGCTCGGCAGCGATGCTGCAATCGCGCACTACATCGGCGCGCACACGCAGGTGCTGGACCTGCACGGCGCCTTCGTCACGCCGGGTTTCATCGAGGGCCACGGCCATCTGCTCGGCACCGGCGAGGCGCTGATGGAGCTCGACCTGGGCAACGCGCCGAACTGGGACGCGATCGTGGCGATGGTGAAGGCCGCGGTCGCCAAGGCGAAGCCCGGCGAGTGGATCGTCGGCGCGGGCTGGCAGCAGACGAAATGGGACAAGGTGCCGCAACCCAACGTCGACGGCCTGCCGCTGCCGGCGAGCCTGGATGCGGTATCACCGCACAATCCGGTGATCCTGAAACACATCAGCGAGCACGGGATCTATGCCAATGCCGCCGCGCTGAAACTGGCCGGCATCACGGCCTCCACGCCCGATCCGGTCGGCGGCAGCATCGTGCACGATGCGCAAGGCAATCCCATCGGCATGTTGCGCGACACCGCGGCGATGCCGGTGATCGCGGCGTACCAGCGCTATCTCGCCGGCCTGCCGCCCGCGCAACAGGCGGCGATGCACGAGCGCGCGCTGCAACTGGCGGTGCAGAACGAAGTCAGCAAGGGCATCACCACCTTCGTGGACATGGGCGAGGATTTCGCCACGCTCGATTGGCTGAAGCAGCAGGCCGGCAAGGGCTTGCCGTTGCGCCTCTACGAAAACGTGCGGACCGATTCGATCGCTGAACTGGATTCGAAGCTCGCGCAGTACCGCACGATCGGTTACGCCGAGGATCATTTCACCGTGCGCGGGGTCGGCGAGATCCTGTCCGACGGTGCGCTCGGCACGCGCAGCGCGTGGTTCCTGGAACCGTACAGCGACGCGCCGGACGTCACCGGCAAGAACGTCACGCCGATGGCCGATATCGAGAAGATGGCGCAGATCGCCGCGCGCGACGGCTTCCAGCTTTCGGTGCATGCCATAGGCGACCGCGCCAACCATGAAACGCTCGACCTGTTCCAGAAAGTTTTCACAGCCGATCCGGCCGCGCATGCGTTGCGCTGGCGGATCGAGCACGCGCAGCATCTCGCGCCTTCCGACATCCCGCGCTTCGCGGAGCTTGGCGTGATCGCCTCGATGCAATCCATCCACGCCTGCTCGGACGCGCCGATGGTGGTGCCTCGCCTCGGCGAGCAACGCGCGCGCGAAGGTGCCTATGTGTGGCATTCGCTGATCGAATCCGGCGCGATCGTGCTCGACGGCACCGACACGCCGGTCGAAGACACCAATCCGATCGCGAATTTCTACTGCGGCGTGACCCGCGACTACGGCAAGGGCCGCACCTTCTTCCCCGACCAGGCCAAGACCCGCATGCAGGAACTGCGCGCCTACACCTGGAACAACGCCTACGCGATCTTCGAGGAGCACCAGCTCGGCTCGCTCTCGCCGGGCAAGCTCGCCGACATGGACGTGATCTCGGGCGACCTGCTGACCATCCCGACTGGCGACATCCTGCGCGCGCGCGTGCTCTACACCATCGTCGGCGGCAAGGTCGTCTACAAGCGGCCGGGCGCGGAACAATGGCGCAGCGGCCAGTCGTTCGAGCCGATGCCGGAGTTCAGCCACGTGAACTGACGCGCGGCGGGAGGGGCGCCGCCCTACAATGCGCGGTTGGACATTCACGATCGCCGCGCTTGAAGAAATCCGACTTCCATTACGACCTGCCGCCCGAGCTGATCGCGCAGGCGCCGCTGTCCGAGCGCAGCGCCAGCCGCCTGCTGGTACTGGACGCCGCGCGCGCAGCGTGGGCCGACCGTGCATTCCGCGACCTGCCGCAACTGCTGCGCGCCGGCGACCTGCTGGTGTTCAACGACACCCGCGTGTTGCCGGCACGGCTGTTCGGCCACAAGGAAACCGGCGGCGCGGTCGAGATCCTGCTGGAACGCATCACCGGCGCGCACAGCGCGACCGCGCAGCTGGGCGTCAGCAAGAAGCCGCGCGAGGGCTCGCACATCCTGCTGGACGACGGCACGCGGGTGCGCGTGCTCGGCCGCGAAGGGGCGTTCTTCGAACTGATGTTCGAAACCAGCGAGCCGCTGGAGAAAGTGCTTTCGCGGCTCGGCCGCATGCCGCTGCCGCCGTACATCGCGCGCGATGCAGGCGAGGCCGATGCGGAGCGCTACCAGACCGTGTACGCACGCGAACCCGGCGCGGTGGCGGCGCCGACCGCGGGCCTGCATTTCGACCAGCCTTTGCTCGACGAACTGCGCGCGCGCGGAGTGGAGTTCGGCTATGTCACGCTGCACGTAGGTGCCGGCACCTTCCAGCCGGTGCGCAGCGAGAAGATCGAAGACCACGTGATGCACCGCGAGTGGTTGAACGTGGGTGCGGAACTCGTGGAGAAGATCCGCGCGACGCGCGCGCGCGGCGGACGCGTGATCGCGGTCGGTACCACCGTGGTGCGCGCGCTGGAAGCGGCGCGCGACGGTGGCGAGCTGAAACCCTTCGCCGGCGAGACGCGCATCTTTATCGTGCCGGGCTACCGGATCGAAAGCGTGGACGCGCTGATCACCAATTTCCACCTGCCCGAATCCACGCTGATGATGCTGGTGTCCGCGCTGGCCGGGCGCGAACTGATCCTCGCGGCATACCGGCACGCGGTCGAGCAGCGCTACCGGTTCTTCTCCTATGGCGATGCGATGTTGATATTGCCTCGGCGCAATGATCTTGCTCCGGTCTGAACCCCTCTCCCCTCGGGAGAGGGGCAGGGGTGAGGGTACGAACTTGCGCGATCGGATATGCGCATCGCCGGCTTGTGGCTCGTTGATTTCGGCGTACCCTCACCCGGCGCTACGCGCCACCCTCTCCCGGAGGGAGAGGGGATTGCCTCGTGCGAGTGGATGATTCCCATGGACTTCGATGTCATTTGCACCGACCACGCCGCTCGCCGCGGCCGCATCACGCTGCCGCGCGGCTCGATCGAGACGCCGTGCTTCATGCCGGTCGGCACTTATGGCTCGGTCAAGGCGATGACGCCGCGCGATCTCACCGACGTCGGCGCGCAGATCATCCTCGGCAACACGTTCCACCTGTGGTTGCGGCCCGGGCTGGACGTGATCGAACGGTTCGGCGGGTTGCACCGTTTCATTGGCTGGAACGGGCCGATCCTTACCGACTCCGGCGGCTTCCAGGTGTTCTCGCTGGCGCAGATGCGCAAGCTGAGCGAGGAGGGCGTGGCATTCGCTTCGCCGGTCGACGGTGCGCGCGTGTTCCTGTCGCCGGAGGAATCCATGCGCATCCAGCACGTGCTGGATTCCGACATCGTGATGGCCTTCGATGAATGCCCGCCGGTGCTGGATGAAAGCGGCGCGGCGGTGTCCGTGCAACGCGTGCGCGAGTCGATGGAGTTGTCGTTGCGCTGGGCGGCGCGTTCGCGGCGCGCGCACGATGACCTGCGCAACCGCAATGCGTTGTTCGGGATCGTGCAGGGCGGCGTGCACGCGGATCTGCGCGAGCGCTCCGCGCGCGGGCTGCTGGAGATCGGCTTCGACGGCTATGCGATCGGCGGCCTTGCCATCGGTGAGTCGGAAAACGATCGCAATGCGACGCTGGATTCCACCGTGCCGTTGCTGCCGATGGACAGGCCGCGTTACCTGATGGGCGTGGGCCGGCCGCAGGACATCGTGGAAGCGGTGCGCCGCGGCGTGGACATGTTCGACTGCGTGATGCCGACCCGCAACGCGCGCAATGGTTTCCTGTTCACGCGCTCGGGCACGCTTCGCATCCGCAATGCGAAGTATGCGCAGGACACGAACGTGATCGAGGAGGGTTGCGAGTGCTACGCGTGCTCGAACGGATTCTCGCGCGCGTACCTGCGGCACCTGGATCGCTGCAACGAGATCCTCGGCGCGCAGCTCGCGACGATGCACAACCTGCATTTCTACCTGCGACTGATGCGCGAACTGCGCGAGGCGATCGCGGCGGGGAAGCTGGAGGATTACGTGGCGGAGTTCTACGCGCGGTTGGCGTAGGGCGGGCACTGCCCGCCTGCTTGCGTGCGGCGGACGATGTCCGCCCCACGCGTACTGCCGTTGAAGGCAGATCGCAAGCGCCGCATGTTCGACCTACGCGTACAAATCCGTCGCCAGCGAGCGCGCTTCCTTCTGCGAGTGATTCTGCAAGCGGTTCAGCCCGTGCGCGCAGAAGCGGCGCAAGGCCGAAAGCGGGCGCGGATCGGCCTGCGCGCGCAACGACCACGCGGCATGCCGCGCGAGTAACGCAGCGGCGAACGCACGCGCATAGGTAAGCACCAGCCCGCGCGCGCCGGCTTCCGCGTCGTTGGATTGCAGGCGCGCATCCGCCGCGGCCAGCGCTTCCTGTGCGAGCCTTCCGATCGCCGCGAAATCCTCGCCTTCCGCTTGCGCAAACAACGCGCGCTGCGCATTGCGCAGCGGCGTGCTGCCGCGTTTCGCGAAGGCGCCCAGCGCATCCAGCGCCTGCACGTTGCTGGCGCCTTCCCAGATCGGGAACACCTGCGCATCGCGCAGCAGCTGCGGGATGCCGCTGTCTTCCAGGTAGCCCATGCCGCCGAAGGCTTCCACCGTTTCCGACGCGACCCGCACCGCGAGCTTGCCGGTCCACAGTTTCGCCAGCGGGGTCAGCAGGCGGAACAACTGCTGCTGGTATTCGTCGGCCTGCCGCGCCTGGATGCGCCCGAGCAGCTCGGCGACATGGAAGGTGAAGTGGAACGCCGCCTCGAACTCCGCCTGCAGCGACGCCAGCATGTCGGCATACAGCGGCTGTTCGATCAGCGGCTTGCCGAATGCGGTGCGGCGCTGCGCGTAATCGCGGACCAGCGCGATGCATCGCCGCATGGTCGCCAGCGCTCCGATCGAATTCCACAGCCGCGTCACCTGCAAGACCGGCACCACCGCACGCACCCCGTGCGCGGGTTCGCCGACCAGCATCGCCGCCGCGTCGTGCAGATGGATTTCCGCGGTCGGCAATTCGCGCGTGCCGAGCTTGTCCTTCAGGCGGTCGACGTGGATGCCGTTCCAGCGGCCTTCCGCATCACGCGTTTCCAGGTAGAACAGCGCCAGCCCGTCCGCGCCGGTCGCGTTGCCTTCCGGCCGCGCCAGTGCGAGCGCCGCATCCGCATTGATCGCGGAAGTGAACCACTTGCGCCCCGACAATCGCCAATTGCCCTGCTCGTCGCGGTGCGCGACGGTTTCGCTGTTGCCGACATCCGAGCCGCCCACGTTCTCGGTCATCCATTGCCCGGCGATCCAGAATTTCGCCGGGTCGCGGGAAAGGAATCGTGGCAATGCGCGTTCAGTGAGTATGCGTTCGTCGGCGGCTTTCAAGGCGGTGGCCACGCCGTCGGTCATCGCCAGCGGGCAGGTGTAGAACTCGCTGGCGACGTGATAGAGGTAGACGAGCGCGAACTGCTGCACGCGCGCTTGCGCGCCGAGGCTCGCGTCGTGGCCGGTGGCGATCAGGCCGTGCCGCGCGGCGATGCCGGGACCTTCCAGCCAGGCGCGGGTCAGCTCGACGCGATCGACGCGCCGTCCCCACGCATCCCAGCGCGTCAGCACGGGTTCCTCGCGCGAACTGGAAGTGCGGCGCTGCCACGCGTGCGCGGCGTGTTCGCCCAGCGTGTCCAGCGGTCCTTCCGCGGCGTGCAACTGCTGCGGCGGCAGCACGCGGCGCAGGTACGAACGCAGGACGCGATCTTCGCGGTACTGGTTGCCGAGTTGCGGTGCGGATTGGATGAAAGACATGCGCCCCTCCGTCAAGCAGATGCCGCGCCCTTCTTCCGTGGCTTGCGCAACAGCGACCCGATCAGCATCAGCGCCAGCACGATCTCGACGGACGCGAGCACGCGCTCGGCTGGTGAACTCCACGCTTCCGCCACGCCATGGCAGAAGTAGAACAGCGAAATCATGCCCGCGGCGATCAGCGCGCGCGCCGGCGTGCGCCAGTACAGCAACGGCAGCGCGAGCGGCAGCAGCGCAATCGCCAGCGCCACGGCGACCGGCATGCGCTCGGGCGGCAGCAGCCAGGCGTGCCAGATGACCTGCAGGATGGCCTGCGCGCCCCACGCGACAAAACCGATGCGTTGCATCAATCGGATATTCATGGCGACTTCGCCAACCGGATTGCCAGCTCCGCCACCCGCCGGCCCAACACGCGCGCCAGTTCGCGTTCGTGCTCGCTGATCGGGTTCTCACCATTCAACCCTGCGACGTGGCTCAAGCCATACGGCGTGCCGCCCGTGCGCGTGTTGTTCAAGGCGGGCTCGGTGTAGGGAATGCCGAGTGCGATCATGCCGTGGTGCAACAGCGGCAGCAGCATCGAAATGAGCGTGGTCTCCTGCCCGCCGTGCATCGTGGCGGTGGATGTGAACACCGCGCACGGCTTGCCGACCAGCGCGCCGGATGCCCATTCGGCGATGGTGGAATCGAGGAAGTGTTTCAGCGGAGCGGCCATGTTGCCGAACCGCGTCGGGCTGCCGAGGATCAGGCCCGCGCATTCGGCGAGATCCTGCAATTCCACGTAAGGCGCGCCTTCGTCCGGCACGGGAGGCTGCGCGGTCTGCGTGACCGGCGCCACCGGCGGCACCTGCCGCAGCCGCGCGCGCACGCCGTCCGCTTCTTCCACGCCGCGCGCAAGCAGCCGCGCGAGCTGGGCGGTGTGGCCGCCGCGGCTGTAATAGAGCACAAGAATTTCAAGAGCCATCCGAGGAGCCTGTAACCGTTCGCGCTGAGCGTAGCTCGCAAAGCTTGCGAGCGCACGCGGGGAGCGGCCATGGACGGCCGCGCTTTGAGGAGCGAGGAAGTCGAAGCGCATATGTCCGTCGACTCCGGCCCTGCGGGCCGACGCTCAGGACGAACGGGGCTGATGCGCCTTCACTTCAGTCGCGCCGGGGCTTGGGCTACTCTCGACGCGTGCCGCGACTGACCCTTCCCCATCAGCGCATCGATCGCGAGCGCCTGCGCGCCTTCGCGCGGTTCCTGTGGCAGCGGTTCGTGGACGACAAGTGCTTCGAGACCGCGGGCGCCTTGTCCTATACCACGCTGTTCGCGATCGTGCCGTTGCTGGCCGCGGTGCTGGCGATCATCTCCGCGTTCCCGGTATTCGCCGAATGGCGCGACCGCTTTTCGGATTTCGTCTTCCGCAATTTCGTGCCGTCTGCCGGCAGCGCGGTGCAGGGCCTGCTGCTGCAATTCGCCGACAACGCCAGCAAGCTCACCGCGGTCGGCATCCTGTTCCTGCTGGTCAGTGCGCTGATGATGATGGCCAGCATCGAGGATCGCTTCAATCGCATCTGGCGCGTGGCGACCCGACGCAGCCACGGCTCGCGCCTGCTGCTGTACTGGGCGGCGCTGACGATCGGTCCGCTGCTGGTGGTGGGCGTGCTGTTGCTGGTATCGCACTTCATCGCCACCGGCGGCCCCAACACGCAGGACACGAGCCAGGGCGGGTTGTGGTTGACGAGCCTGACCTTCGTGCTGACCTGGGTGATCCTGCTCGCGATGTACATGTTGATCCCGAACCGCAGGGTGGCGTTCCGCCACGCAGGCATCGCGGCGGTGATCGCGGCGATCCTGTTCGAGATCGCGCGCGCGTTGTTCGCGCTGTACGTCACGCACGTGCCGTCGTACCAGCAGATCTACGGCGCGCTGGCCGCCGCGCCGCTGTTCCTGATCTGGATTTATTTCTCCTGGGTGATCGTGCTGCTGGGCGCGTCGCTGGCCGCGGCGATGGCGGCGTTCGATTACCGTCCGTTGCACGAGCGCCTGCCGCCGGGTTGCGAGTTCATCGGGCTGCTGCGCGTGTTGCAGCATTTCGCCGTCGCCCAGCGCGAAGGCATCGGCCTGCACAGCGAGGAGCTGTGCAGGCGCGAACGTTTCCTGCACGACGAATTGCTGCAGCGCTACCTCGGCGACCTGCACGCGGCCGGCCTGCTGACCCGCGCCGAAGCCGGCGAATGGGTGCTCTCGCGCGATCTCGCCACGGTGGATCTCGCCGACCTCTACCGGGCGGGACACTACCGCTTGCCGTTGAACGAGACGGCGATGCAGCATGCGCTGGTCGGATTGCCCAATGCGGCACGCGCGGCGATCGTGGATGCCAGTGACGCCTTGCGCCGCGATCTCGACGTGCCGCTGAAGAAATTGTTCGCCGGAGAAAGCTGATGGCCTGTGCGCGTTTCATCGTCCGTGGCCGCGTGCAGGGCGTGTTCTTCCGCGCCTCCACGCGCGAGCAGGCGCTGAAGCTTGGCGTTTCCGGTTACGCGAAGAATCTTGCCGACGGCAACGTCGAAGTGCTGGCCAGCGGTTCCCCTGAAGCGCTCGATTCATTGCAGAAGTGGCTGCACATGGGACCACCGTCGGCACGGGTGGAAAACGTCACCCGCGAAGCGATGCCGGATCAGGCGATGCAGGGATTCACCACCAGATGAGCACGCGCGAACACATAGTGCGCTATCCCTGCGCGTGAAAGCAGCCATCCGTGGCTGCACTTTCAAACAGGAGCGCTAAAATTCATGCGCGAACGTAACTACTTCGCAACCGTGCGCTGGACCGGCAATCGCGGCGAAGGCACCGCCGGTTATCGCGCTTACGCGCGCGATCATGTGATCGAAGCGGAAGGCAAGCCGCCGATCGCCGGGTCCAGCGACCCGCATTTCCGAGGCGATGCCGCGCGCTGGAATCCGGAAGAACTGCTGGTCGCCTCGCTCTCGGCCTGCCATCAGCTCTGGTACCTGCACTTGTGCGCCGAAGCCGGAGTGATCGTGGTTGCATACGAGGATCGCGCCGAAGGCGTGATGGTGGAACAAGCCGATGGCGGCGGCGCGTTCGCGAGGGTCACGTTGCATCCGCGCGTCACGATCCGTGGCGGCGACGCCTCGGTTGCGAGGGCGCTGCACCACCGCGCGCACGCGCTGTGCTTCATCGCACGCTCGGTGAATTTCCCGGTGGCGTGCGAGCCGGAGATCGAGGCGGAGCAGGGCGGCTAGGCTTCGCCAAGCCGCGGCAACAAACCGACCAGATTGCACGGCCGCGTGCGCGCGTCCAGTTGCGCGCGCAGCAGCTTTTCCCAGGCGGTGCGGCAGGCCGAGGTGGAGCCTGGCAGGCAGAACACGAAAGTGTGATTCGACAGCCCGGCGAACGCGCGCGACTGCAAGGTCGAAGTGCCGATCTCGTCGAAGCTCAAGACCCGGAACATCTCGCCGAATCCGGGCATCTCCTTGTCCAGCAGAAGCATGATCGCTTCCGGCGTGGAATCGCGGCCGGTGAAGCCGGTGCCGCCGGTCACCAGCACGCCATGCACGTCCGCATCCGCGATCCACGCCGCGACGATGGCCCGGATCAGGTAGCGATCGTCGCGTACGATCCGCCGCTCATGCAGACGATGCCCGGCTTCCGTCAGCGCGGAAACCAGGAAGTCGCCGGACGTGTCGTTCTCGCGCGTGCGCGTGTCCGATACGGTCAGCACGCACAGGTTCAATGGCACGAATTCGCCGCCGGCACTCATCGCTATTCAGTCACTTCGGTCGGCCGCAAGTTCGCGCCGTCCAGATCGTCCGGACCAAGCCCCGCACGGCGGCGCTGCGCCATCGCGTGCAGCAGTGCGGCGAAATCGCGCGCGTAGCGGCGCATGTCGAACAGGTCGGTTTCGCGGCGGCGGCGTTGCAGGCGCAGGCGCAACGCGGCCAGCGCGCCGGGGTCGCGGCCCAGTTCGATAGCCTGCCTGATGAAGGCCGCATCGTCGCGCGCGTTCATCACGTCCATGCTCAGGAAATGATTGAGGCTGCCGGCGACGCGCGAGGCGAAGGTGTCGCCGGGCGCGGTCAGCACCGGGCAGCCGGCCCACAGCGCGTCCGATGCGGTGGTGTGCGCGTTGTACGGATGTGTGTCGAGGAACAGGTCGGCGTGGCGGTGCCGGGCCAGGTGCTGCACGTGTGGCAGCTTGGGCGAGAACACCAGCCGCTGCGGATCCACGCCGTAGGTATGCGCGGCATGGCGCACACGGGCGTCGGCTTCGCGCCCGGCATCGAGCAGCCACAGCACGCTGTCTGGCACTTCGCGCAGCACCGCGCACATGCGCGCCAGGCTGGTCGCATTCAACTTCCAGCTGTTGTTGAAGCTGGCGAACACCACGCCGTGTTCCGGCAGGTGGTAGGCGCTGCGCGGCGCGGGCTCGTGCAATTCCCGCGTCGGATCGGTCGGCTGGTAGCAGCGCGGCAACCAGGCGACCTTCTCCGAGAAATGCGGGCGCAGCGCGTCCGGCAGCACGAAGCGGTCGGCGATGATGTAGTCGTAGAACTCGGCGCCGGACGAGCCGGGATAACCCAGCCAGTTGACCTGGATCGGCGCCGGGCGCAACGCAAACAGCGTCGGCATGCCGCCGCCGCACCACACATCGAGGTCGAGCAGCACGTCCACGCCCGCGGCGCGTATCTGCCGCGCGATTTCTGCCGGCGTTTGCGTGGAGACGTCGTGGAATTCGCTCGCCAGCGCGCGCAGCCGCCGCCGCACCGGACTGTTGTCCTCGGGACTGGTGGCGTACAGGTGCATCTGCAGGTCGAGCTTCGCGAGCTCCTCGAACATCGCCACGACCAGCAACGCGGTGGCGTGCGCGTGGAAGCCGGCCGAGACGAAACCCACCCGCAGCGGCGCGCCCGCGGGCTTGGCCGGCGGCATCGGCATGCGCGCGCCGCCGAGGCGGTTGAGCGTGCGTTGTGCCTGCGCGCGCCCGCAAGCCAGTTGCTCGGCGGCGCTGACGTTTTCGGCGAGGAACGAAAACGGCGCGACGTCCGGATTGCCGCGCGCGACTTCCTCGCGCTGCCGCGCCGTGAGCGCATCCAGGCCCTGCCAGTCGTAGATGCGGCGCTTGACGAAGCTCAATTGCGCGATTGCCGGAACCAGGTTCGGCGCGAGTTTCAGCGCGCGCGTGTATTCCGCGATGGCGGATTCGTAACGGTGCAGGTCTTCGTCCACCAACCCGCAGTGGTGCGGGAACATCGGGTCGGCGGGCGCGATCCGCGCGCCTTGCGCATAGGCTTCGCGTGCCCTGGCGAATTCGCGCCGGGTCTTGTGGATGTGGCCGAGCAGCAGCCATCCCTGCGGCGCCTGCACGCGGCTCAGCACCAGCCGCACCAGGTGCTCGGCCTCGCTCAACTCGCCGAGCGTCATTTCGGTGGCGGCGAGGTTCAGCAGCAGCCCGACGTCGCCGGGCGCGTCGTTCAAGGCTGCGCGGTAGACGTTGCGCGCGCGCTGGTGGTCGCCCGCGGCCCGGCAGGCGTTGGCCAAGGCGTTCCACAGCATCGGGTTCGCCGGCATCATGCCGAGCGCGCGCTCGACCGTGCGCACCGCTTCGGCTGCCTCGTTCAAGTTCAGCAGCGCACTCGAGAGATTGCAGTAGGCGGGGAACGCGCGCGGCGCCAGCTCGATCGCATGTTCGAATGCGCTGCGCGCGTCCTTGGCGCGGCCCAGCATCAGCAATGCGACGCCGTGCATGCGGGTGATCTCGGGATCGTTCGGTTCGGCCTCGCGCGCGGCGCGTGCGCGTGCTTCGGCGCCCGCGGCATCGCCGCGTTCGATCCTTCCTGCGATCTCCTCGATGTCGTTGACCGCCACGTTCATTCGGAACCTGCCAGCGCAAGCAATGCCTCGGCCTGCGCTTCGCGTTGCAATGCGGCGATCAATTCTTTCAGGTCGCCGTCCAGGATTTGCGGCAATTGGTGCAGCGTCAGGTTGATGCGATGGTCGGTGACCCGCCCCTGCGGGAAATTGTACGTGCGGATGCGCTGGCTGCGGTCCCCCGTACCGACCTGCAGTTTGCGCGATTCGGCCTGCGCGCGCACCTGTTCGCTGCGCTGCTCGTCCAGCAGCCGCGCCTTCAGCAGGCTCATCGCGCGGGCGCGGTTCTTGTGCTGGCTGCGCTCGTCCTGGCATTCGACCACGATCCCGCTCGGCAGGTGCGTGATGCGGATCGCCGAATCGGTCTTGTTGACGTGCTGGCCGCCGGCGCCGGAGGCGCGGTAGGTGTCCACCTTGAGGTCGGCCGGATTGATGTCCACGTCCTCGATTTCGTCCAGTTCCGGCAGGATCGCCACGGTCGCCGCCGAAGTATGGATGCGGCCGGAGGCCTCCGTCACCGGCACGCGCTGCACGCGATGGGTGCCGGATTCGAACTTCAATTGCGAGTACGCGCCGCGGCCCTCGATGCGGGCGACGGCTTCCTTGTAGCCGCCATGTTCGCCTTCGTGTTCCGACAGGATTTCCGTGCGCCAGCCCTGGCGCTCGGCGTAGCGCAGGTACATGCGCAGCAGGTCGCCCGCGAACAGTGCGGCCTCGTCGCCGCCGGTGCCGGCGCGCACTTCGAGATAGAGGTTCGCCTCGTCGCGCGGATCGGCGGGGACCAGCAGCCGTTGCAGTTCTGCGTCCAGTGCCTCGGCTGCGGATTCGAGGCCGGCGATTTCCTCGCGCGCCAGTTCGCGCATGTCGGGATCGTTCAACATCGCACGCGCGTGCTCCAGCTCGCGCGCATTGCGCTCATTGCGCGACAGGGCTTCCGCCAGCGGTTGCAGCTGCGCGTATTCGCGCGAGAGCTCGCGGAAGCGCGCGGGATCGTTGGCGACGTCGGGCTGGTTCAGCAGCGCACCGACTTCCTGGTGACGTTCGGCCAGCCGCTCCAGCCGGCGGCGCAGCGCCGGATTCATCGCTGACCGGAACCGTTGTCGAACAAACGCGCGGCGGCTTCCAGCAGCGCGCTGTCGCCGCTCTGCGCGGCTTCGCGCAGGCGCACGCTCGGCGTGTGCAGCAGCTTGCCGGTGAGCGTGTTGGCCAGGTACTCCAGGGCCTCGGTCGGATCGCGGCCGTTGGCCAGCATCTCGCGTGCACGCGCCAGCACCGCGTCGCGCTGCGCCTCGGCATCGGCGCGCATGATCCGCAGCGGCTGGTCCAGCACCGTCGCGCGGCGCCAGGCGAGGTAACGCTCGACCTGCAATTCGATGATCGCCTCGGCATCGTGCGCCGCGTTTTCGCGCGAGCGCTGCGAGCTGTCGATCACCTGCCTCAGGTCGTCGATGGTGTAGAGGAACACGTCCGGCAATTCCGCCGCACCCGCCTCGATGTCGCGCGGCACCGCGAGGTCCAGCAGGAACATCGGGCGGCGGCGGCGCTCGCGCAGCGCGGTGTCCAGCATGGCGCGGGTAAGGATCGGTTCGCGCGCGGCGGTGGCGGTCAATACGATGTCGGCTTCGGCAAGATGCTGCGGCAGGTCGGAGAGTGCGATCGCGTAGCCTGCGAAGCGCCCGGCCAACGCCTGCGCGTTCTCGGTGGTGCGGTTGGCGACGATCAGCCGCCGCACCTGCCGCTCGACCAGATGCCGCGCGGCCAGCTCGATGGTCTCGCCGGCGCCGATCAGCAGCACGCAGGCCTGCTGCAAATCGGTGAAGGCGCGCTCCACCAGCCGCACCGCGGTGTAGGCCACCGAGACCGGCGCCGCGCCGATGCGGGTGTCGGTGCGCACGCGCTTGGCGACGGCGAACGCGTTCTGCAGCAGGCGGTCCATCGGCGCATGCAGCGTGCCGGCCTCGTGCGCCACGCGCCAGGCATCCTTCACCTGACCCAGGATTTGTGGCTCGCCCAGCACCATCGAATCCAGCCCGGTGGCCACGCGGAACATGTGCCGCACCGCGGCGTCTTCCTGGTGGCGATAAAGGAATTCGTCCAGCCGGCCGGGCGTCAACCTGTGATGGCGGTGCAACCAGGCGAGCGGCGCATCCTCGGCGCCTTCACTGACGTTGCAATACAACTCGGTGCGGTTGCAGGTGGAAAGGATCAGGGCCTCGTCCACGCCGCGCTGCGCCGCGAGCTCGGCCAACGCCGGCGCGGTGTTGCCGGCATCGAATGCCACCTGCTCGCGCAGGGCGACCGGCGCCGTGAGGTGATTGAGTCCGAGAGCGATCAGGGGCATCAGGAGGGGCGACGCGCTAAGCTGTCGCGGCGAAAGGGCGCGAGATCGGAGATAGTTTGAGGATGGAGGGAGCCAAGTTCAAGCTGAAACGCCGGCCGGGAGCCATTTCGATCGCCCTCGCGGGAGTGTTGCTGCTGGCCGGTTGTGCCGCGGCGCCCTCTCGCAACGGGGCGGCCGCGCGGTCGAAACAGCCGCTGGCCAGGATGCAACTGCCGCAGCAGCCGGGACAGGACGCGGCCGCGCTGACGCTCGCCGCCGAGTTCGCATTGCAACACAATGATATCAAGACGGCGGCGGCCGATTACGCGAATGCGGCGGCGCTTTCCGGTGATCCGAAAGTCGCGCAGCGCGCGCTGGAATTGAACCTCGCCGAGCAGAACGAGCAGGCCGTGCCGGCGCTGATCGAACGCTGGCAGGCACTGGGCGCCAAGCCGCGCGAACTCGCCAGCGCGCGAGCGCAACTGGCGATGCTGCAGGGCGATCGCGAGGAAGCGGAAAAGCAGTTCGCGATCCTGCTGTCCTCCAACAATCCTGATGACTGGCGCGCCTTCGGCCATGCACTGATGCAGGCGCGCGATCCCGCGCTCGCGGGCGTGCTGCTGCAGACCCTCGCGCCGCCTTCCAAATTGCCCGCCGACGAAAAGCTGTGGGTGGCCTTCAGCCAGCTCGGCGAGAAGCTCGGCCGTCATGCCTACGCGCAGCAACTCGCGGATGCGGCGGTCCAGCGGTTCGGCGGCGAGGCCAGCCTGTTGTGGGCGGCGCAGCTGAAGATCACGGCGGGGAATCGCGCCGGCGCCAAGGCCCTGTTCGCACGCGCGCTGGAGCATCATCGCGATGACGTCGACCTGCGACTGGCTTATGCGGCGCTGCTGGCGCAGGACAAGGACATGGCCGGGGCCGAGCGCGTGCTGGCGCAGGGCAAGCAGGATGCGCAAACCTGGACGGCGCGGGTCGCCTATGCCGCGCACGCCAACGACACCAGGCTGCTCGGCCGGCTGTATGCGCAATTGAAAAATGCGCCTGATGACGTGCGCAGCCAGAGCACGTTCCTGCTCGGCCAGCTGGCCGAACTGCTGGGCAAGGACAAGGAAGCGCTGGACTGGTACAGCCAGGTGCCGGCCGACGACGAGCATGTCTTCGAGGCACAGGCGCGCAGCGCGGTGCTGCTGGACAAGGCCGGCCAGCGCGCACAGGCGCTGCAGCTTGCGCAGCAATTGCAGCAGGATTACGCCGACGATCGCGATCACCTGCGCGCGGCGTACCAGCTCGAAGCCGAGTTGCACGCGAAGGATGGCGATGAGCGCCAGGCCATCGCCGCTTACAGCCGCGGCCTGCATGCGTTGCCGCACGACGCAGAATTGTTGTACGGCCGCGCGTTGAGCGAAGCGGACATCAACGACACCGATGCGGCGGTCGCCGACCTGCGCCGCGTGCTCGAGTTGAAGCCGGACGACGTGGAAGCGATGAACGCGCTCGGTTACACGCTGGCCGATTCCAATCAGCATCTCGATGAAGCCACGCAACTGCTGAAGAAAGCGCTGGCTGCGAAACCCGAAGAGCCGGCGATCATCGATTCGTGGGGCTGGCTGCAATACCGGCTCGGTCATCTCGACGAAGCCGAGAAGACGTTGCGCCGCGCATGGGACAAGAGCAAGGATGCCGACATCGGCGTGCACCTGGGCGAGGTGCTCTGGAAGCGCGGTGACACGGCCGGTGCGAAAGCGGTGTTCGCGAAGGTGCGCAAGCTCGATCCGGACAACAAGGCACTGCGCGCGGCGATGCAGCGGTTGCAGCCGTGATTCGCCTTGCAAATACCTGGCGGGTTGCCGCCGTCGCCGCCGTGCTGCTTGCGCTCGCCGCGTGCGCACCGGTGCGCACGCGCGGCACGGCCGCGCAGATTTCCGCACAGGCCGCGCGCGAGCAGCGGTTGGGCGCGCAGACTCGATGGGGTTTGCAGGCGCACTTCGCCGTGTCCGACGGGCGCGACGGCGGCAGCGGCACGCTGACGTGGCAACAGCAGGGCGATCAATATTCTCTGGACCTGCGCGCGCCGATCACCGGCAAGACCGCGCAACTGCAGGGCGGTCCGAAAGGCGCGGTGCTGACCGGCTTGCGCGACGGCCCGGTCCGTGGCGATGACGCGCAAACCTTGCTTGCGGAGCAATTCGGCTGGCACATGCCGGTGGCGGAATTGACGTACTGGGTGCGCGGTTTGCGCGCGCCGGATTCGCCCTCTGAATTGAGTTATGGCGAGAACGGCTTGCCTGCGTTGCTGCTGCAGGATGGCTGGAAAATCGAATACCGCGACTGGTATGCCGATCGCAATCCGCCGCTGCCGCGCAAGGTGTATGCGAGCAAACCGCCTTATTCGGTGCGGGTGTTGATCGAGCAGTGGCAGATGCCATGAGTGCGGGTGAGTGGAGCACCTGGCCGGCGCCGGCCAAGTTGAACCTGTTTCTGCGCATCGTCGGCCGGCGTGCGGACGGATATCACCTGTTGCAAACGGTGTTCCGCCTGCTCGACTGGGGCGACGAGATCCGCCTGCGCCTGCGTGATGACGGAGCGGTCGTCCGCATCGAAGGCTCCGATTCGATTCGCGCCGAAGACGATCTGGTGGTGCGCGCCGCGCGTGCGCTGCAGGCTGCAACCGGAACGCGGCTCGGCGCCGACATCGCGGTACTCAAGCGCATCCCGGTGGGCGCGGGCCTGGGCGGCGGCAGTTCGGATGCCGCCACGGTGCTGGTCGCGTTGAACGCTTTGTGGGAAGCCGGCCTGTCGCGCGCGCAATTGGCGGACATCGGCCTGGAGCTCGGCGCCGACGTGCCGGTGTTCGTTCATGGCCGCAGCGCCTGGGCGGAAGGAATCGGCGAGAAACTGGCTCCGCTGGAACTGCCACCGCGCTGGTATGTAATCCTCGATCCGCGCGTGCACGTCTCCACCGCCGAACTGTTCCAAGCGCCTGAATTGACACGCAATGCGGCGCCCGCGACAATGGCGGGCTTCACTTCCGGGGTGATACGCGACAACGGCTTCGAGCCGGTGGCGCGGGCGCGTCACCGCGAGGTTGCTTCGGCGCTGGACTGGCTGGGGCAATTCGGGGCGGCTCGATTGTCCGGCAGCGGAGGCGCGGTGTTCCTGGAGTGCGAGGACGAAGCGAGTGCGCGCGGAGTCGCGGCGCGGTGTCCAAAGGAATTCACCGCGATCGTTGCGCGTGGAACGAATATGTCGCCGCTGGAAGTGGCGTTGGCCCGGCAAAATGCGGCTGCCGGACAAGCTGGTTAATGCGAAACTCGGTACATGGACGTACCGACGCGCAGGCGCGAAGCGCCGAAGCGCGCAAACGTGGCGCAGCTTTGCTGCGACCGTTTGCATACAGGGCGCGACAGGAGTCCGCCCTGGTCGTATTGGGGCGTCGCCAAGTGGTAAGGCACCGGGTTTTGATCCCGGCATTCGCAGGTTCGAATCCTGCCGCCCCAGTTATTTTGCGATCGTCCGTGATCGCTGCTGTTGGTGGAAAGCGGCAAGATCAGATGCTTTCACTTTGAATGAGATTACAAGTGGCCATCCATGGCCACACTCCTGAATACAGCACTCCCTGAAACAGATTCGACTCTCGATCATGAACACAGCTTCCGGCCTGATGCTGTTCAGCGGCAACGCTTCCCGCAAGCTGGCGGGCGACGTGGCGCATTGCCTCGGCGAACCGATGGGCAAGGCGCTGGTCGGCAAGTTCTCCGACGGCGAAGTGCAGGTCGAGATCGAGGAGAACGTGCGCAAGCAGGACGTGTTCGTGATGCAGTCCACCTGCGCGCCCTCGGCGGAAAACCTGATGGAACTGCTGGTGCTGGTGGACGCGCTGAAGCGCGCCTCGGCGGCCAGCGTGACGGCGGTGATTCCGTACTTCGGTTACGCGCGGCAGGATCGCCGTTTGCGCGCGGCGCGCGTGCCGATCACCGCCAAGGTGGCCGCGAAGATGATCGGCGCGGTGGGCACGGACCGGGTGTTGACGGTGGACATCCACGCCGACCAGATCCAGGGCTTCTTCGACATCCCGCACGACAACGTGTACGCCTCGCCGGTGCTGCTGGCCGACATCTGGCGCAATTACGCGAGCGACGACCTGATTGTGGTATCGCCCGACGTCGGTGGCGTGGTGCGCGCACGCGCAGTGGCGAAGCGGCTGGACGATGCGGACCTGGCGATCATCGACAAGCGTCGTCCGCGCGCCAACGAAGCCACGGTGATGAACATCATCGGTGACGTCGACGGCAAGATCTGCGTGCTGGTGGACGACATCGTGGACACCGCCGGGACCTTGTGCGCGGCCGCGGCCGCGCTGAAGGATCGCGGCGCGAAGAAGGTGGTCGCCTACTGCACCCACCCGGTGCTGTCGGGGCCGGCGGTTTCGAACATCACCAAGTCGCACATGGACGAGCTGGTAGTCACCGACACCATCCCGCTCAGCGATGCCGCGGAAGCCTGCGGGAAGATCCGCCAGCTTTCGGTCGCGCAGTTGCTGGCCGAAACCGTACGCCGCATGGCGGGCGGGGAGTCGGTGAGCAGTTTGTACGTGGATTAGGTGAGCGGTCAGCGGTCAGCGGTGAGCGCATCCGCTCACGGCTCTTCCTCACCGCTCACAGTTCAACTTCCCTGGTCGCGGGGAAGTTTCTTCGTCACCGCGAGGTGACATCATGCAACCGAGGTAACAAGCAATGGCAACCATCCATGAAATCGCGGCCCAAGGCCGCACGTTGCAGGGGAAAGGTGCGAGCCGCCGCCTGCGTCGTGCCGGCAGCGTGCCCGCCATCATCTACGGGGCGGGACAGCCGCCGCAGAACATCCAGTTCGAGCACAACACGCTCGCCCTGGCCGCGCGCAACGAGTGGTTCACCTCCTCGATCCTCGATCTGATGATTGACGGCAATCGCCAGAAGGTGCTGCTGCGCGACGTGCAGAAGCATCCGTTCAAGCCGCAACTGCTGCACCTGGATTTCCTGCGCATCAACGAGAACGAGGCGATCCGCGTGCGCGTGCCGCTGCACTTCGTCAACCAGGAGAAGTCGCCGGCCGGCAAGGCTTCGGGCGTGGTGGTTTCGCACGCGATGACCGACATGGAAGTGTCGTGCCTGCCGAAGGATCTTCCGGAGTTCCTGGAAGTGGACCTGATCGACCTGAAGCTCGGCGACATCGTGCACATGTCCGACATCAAGCTGCCCGCGGGCGTGGAAATCCCCGAGCTGAAGCTCGGCAAGGAGCACGATCACCCGGTCGTGACCGCGCAGGAAATCCGCGAGGAAGTGGAACCCGTCGAGGGTGCCGCGGAAGGCGCGGCGCCGGCGGAAGCGGCTGCGGCTCCGGCGGCTGCGCCGGCTGCACCAGCGGAAAAGAAGTAATCGTCGGGAGGCGGAAGGTGGGAGGAGGAAGGCGAAGCGGCCTTTTCGCTCTTTCCACCTCCCGCTTCACTCCTCCCGCCTCTCATGTCTTCGATTCGCCTCATCGTCGGGCTGGGTAACCCCGGAACCGAACACCTGCGCACCCGGCACAACGCCGGGTTCTGGTTCGCGGACGCGCTCGCGGCGGGCGAGGGCGCGCGCTTCGGCATCGAGAGCAAGCTGCACGGCGAAAGCACGCGCGTACGCATCGGCGGTGAGCAGGTGTGGTTGCTGAAACCGACCACGTACATGAACAAGAGCGGCATCTCGGTGGCTTCCGCGCTGCGCTACTGGAAGATCGAGCCCGAGGAGACGCTGGTCGTGCACGACGATCTGGACTTGCCCGTCGGTGCCATCCGATTGAAATTCGATGGCGGCCATGGCGGCCAGAACGGCTTGCGCGATGTGTTCGAACACCTGGGCCACGGCCATTTCCATCGCCTGCGCATCGGCATCGGCCATCCCGGTCACAAGGATCGCGTCACGCCCTGGGTGCTCGGCAAACCGTCGCAGGCCGACGAGGATGCGATGCTCGGTGCGATCGCGCGCGGGTTGGACGAACTGCCGCGCATCATTGCCGGCGATTTCAACGAGGCGATGAAGCGGTTGCACACGCAAGGTGAGTAAGTCGCTCGCTGCGCTCGCTCGTAAGGTGTCAGTAAAACGCGGCGTTGGTGCTTGCTCCTTACGAACGCGCGAAGCGTGCGACCTGACGAGGCGGCGTAGCCGCCGACCTCACTTTTTACAGCGAGCGACCTCACTCCTTACTCCATCACCACTTACGGATTCAGAATGGCAATCCAATGCGGCATCGTCGGCCTGCCCAATGTCGGCAAGTCCACGCTCTTCAATGCGCTGACCAAGGCTGGAATAGCCGCGGCGAATTTCCCGTTCTGCACGATTGATCCCAACGTCGGCGTGGTGCCGGTGCCCGACCCGCGGTTGCAGGCGCTCGCCGACATCGTGCATCCGCAGAAGATCATCCCGACCGCGGTGGAGTTCGTGGATATCGCGGGCCTGGTTGCCGGTGCATCGAAGGGTGAAGGCCTGGGCAACAAGTTCCTGGCGCACATCCGCGAGGTGGACGCGATCGCGCACGTGGTGCGCTGTTTCGAGCACGGCGACATCGTGCACGTCGCCGGCAAGGTGGATCCGATCGCCGACATCGAAACGATCGATACCGAGCTTGCGCTCGCCGACCTGGAATCGGTGGAGAAGGCGCTCAACCGTGCCGAACGTGCGGCCAAGGCCAACGACAAGGAAGCGCTGGCGAAAAAGCCTGTGCTGCAGAAACTCGCGGCCGGCCTCAACGAGGGCAGGTCGGCGCGCTCGCTTGGCCTGTCGGAGGAGGAAAGGGCGCTGGTGCGCGACCTGTTCCTGCTCACCATGAAACCGCTGATGTACATCGCCAACGTGCGCGAGGACGGTTTCGAGAACAATCCGCATCTCGACGCGGTGCGCCGGCGCGCGGAATCGGAAGGCGCGGAAGTGGTGCCGGTGTGCGCGGCGATCGAGGAAGAACTCGCGCAACTGGACGATGCCGACCGCGACGTGTTCCTGCACGACATGGGCCTTGAAGAACCGGGCCTCAACCGCGTGATCCGCGCGGCGTACAAGCTGCTCGGATTGCAAACCTATTTCACTGCCGGCGAAAAGGAAGTGCGGGCATGGACGGTGAAGAAGGGCGCCACCGCGCCGCAGGCCGCGGGCGTGATCCACACCGATTTCGAACGCGGGTTCATCCGCGCGGAAACCGTCGGCTACGACGATTACATCAAGTACCGCGGCGAAGCCGGAGCCAAGGAACAGGGCAAGCTGCGGCTGGAAGGCAAGGACTACATCGTCAGGGAAGGCGACGTGCTGCACTTCCGTTTCAACGTGTAAGGCCCGCCAAGCGCGGATTCAGGCTCGCTCGCCTACGCTCATCTGAAGAGATCGAGCAGGAGAGCTTCATGCGAACCCGTGTCTTGATTGTCGTGCTGGCGGTCGCGCTGAGCGCCTGTGCGATGGCTGCCCAGCAAGACCCGGCTGCGCCTTCGCCGGATGCGTTGCAACTGGCAGGCACGCAATGGAAGTTCGTCAAGCTCAATGGGCATGGCGTGCCTCACGGCGTCAACGCGACCTTGAACTTCGAACGCAACGGCCACGTGTCGGGCCGTGCCGGCTGCAACGGTTACGGCGGCCCATGGGAAGCAAGCAACGGCGCGCTGCACTTCGGCGGGATGATCTCGACCAAGATGGCGTGCCTCGCACCTCCGGGCGCGATGCAAACCGAACGCGACGTGTTCGAGTCGCTGCGCGCGACCGAGCATGCGCGGATGCAGCACCGCCAGTTGATCCTGCTCGACGCGAGCGGCGCAGCGCTCGCGACCTTGGACCCGCGGGACGGCTCTCAGTAGGTCACGCTGACGACGACGGTGTCCTGATAGGTGCCGGCGGGTGGAGTCGGTTGTGCAGGCACTTGTCCGTAAACCGTGAGGTTCTGGATGCTGCCATTGCCGGTTCCCGCAACCGTATCCGTGCCGACGGTGTTTCCCCAGACGAGTGTTCGACCGGAATCGCGGTAAAGCTGGTACGCCACGGAATTGGCGCCCAGCACCATCTTGCGCGTGTTGATGTTGTTGCCGCTGTTCAGGCCGCCATCGAGGCCCACGTTGTAGGTGATGCCCGAAGCGCATTGCACGCTGACGGTGGATGTGCCGGGAATTGCCGCGGTGAGCACACCGGCCGGCGCGCCGAAGTCGAGCGTGACCGCACTCACCGTACATTGGGCGGTCACCTGCGCCGTTGCCTTGAACCCGTTGAAGAACCCCCAGCCGGAGCCGAAACCGGTGTTCAGGCACGAAGGTGGCGCGCCACCGCCCGTGTGCGTGGTGTACGTGAAGAATCCCAAGATAAAGTAATCGGCGTAGTTACCCGGCACGGCGCTGGTCTGACCGCTTTTCACGCGTCCGTAGATTGTCATGCTGCCGGTGCTCGTTTGCCCCGATGTGATTTTCGGGATTGAGGCTTGCGCTTCCGTGCCGAAGCCGCCTGCATTACCCCAAGGTTGTGTGCGCGCCGAATCGGTGTACAGCTGATACTGCAAGGTGTCTCCGGCGCCGTCATTCATCAGCCGCGGATCGGTGTCTTCCCCGACGAGGTTGAAGCACAAAGCAACAGTCTGCGGGTTGCCGGTGGTGTTCGTGCACGAATAGTTCAGTGTGCCGGTCGTGTCGGTCTGGCTGGATTGCGGATTGACGCTGCCGAAATTCACATCGCTCATTGACGCTGAGCACGAGACAGATTGCGCTTCCGCCGGCTTATGCCAGAACAATCCCAGGCCGAGCAGCAGCAACGCCGCGCAAAGACGAATCAGTGTGTGGTTCATGGCTGCTCCTCGCGGCAGACCAGCGGCCCGATGACGGGAATGGTCTGGCTCTTGGGCTGGTAATCGAAGCGGGCCGTGCAAATCCCGTGCGAGGTCTGCACCTCCAGCACGTTGTATTCGCCCAGGCCATCCAGGTACACGATGCCGTCATAGCCGACGACCATCGGCGCGGCCTTCCCGCCCCGCAGCTTCACTTCGGCGCCGAGCTCGACCGGTTTGCCGGCGCTGTCGTGCAGGATGACGGACGCTGCGCGGATCGGCTCTATGCCGAATCTCACCAGCGTGCCTGCACGATCGGAAGGCACCACCTGGGTGTCCACGCGCTCGATGTTGACGTTGGCCGGCAGGTGCATCGGATCAATGGCGAGCTTGTTGCGCTGGTAGGCATTCAGCGGGGTGACCAGCAGGTCGCCGCCGGAATTGGTGGTGCCGATCGGGCGGTTTTCGAGCATCACCGGCACCCCGGGCACGCCGCTGGTGGAAACCACCGCGAATGCGTCGTCTATGCGGCGGGCCGCGAAGAACTGCCTGTCCATGAAGACCAGTGCGCCGCTCCAGTCGGCATAGCCGTAATTGACGCCAGCGAAGCTCTGCACCCCCGCGATGATTTCGCCGTTCTGGCCGCGGTAGCCGATCTCGGCTTGTCCGCCACTCTCGTTTTCGCCCGTCTGCGCGCGCACGCGCCAGCCGAAGCCGCCGTCCGGGTTGATCGGCTGGCTGGCATCCGCGGTGAACAGCGTGCCGTTGCGGTCGTGCTGCGCTGCCACGCTCGCGGAGATGTTGTGATCCAGCGCGAGCGACACGCCGAGGAAGATGTTGCGATCCGAATGGTCGTCCAGGTTCTGGTTGATGCTCAGGTTCAGCGACGCACGCTGGCCCAGCGATTTGAAGTAGTAGGCGCTGCCATAACGCGAGCGCGGCTGGTTCGGGTACTGCAACGCGATGTAGCTGATCCCGAGGCTGCCCATCTGGCCCATGGTGAAGCCGGCCAGCGCGCGGTCGGAGCGCTGCGGGGGCGGCAGGCTGTAGCGGGATGCGACATCGCGGTAATCGCCGAACGTGCGCAGCGTGTCGAGCGAGATGTTGAAATGCTCGTTGCGCCAGTTGTAGCCGAATTCCGCCTGCGAGCCGCTAGCGCCGCGGTCATGGCTGTCCGCCCAGGATGCGTTGACGATGCCGGCCTTGCCGATCTGCACCACCGCGCCCACGCCTCCGTCGGCGAGCCCGGACGTCGTCTCGGCATGGCCTTCGAGCGTCAGCCAGTCGCGCACGCCGTAACGATAGACGCCGCTGGCCACCGGATCGCTGCCGTAGGAAAACGAGTTGACGCCGTAATCCTTGCGCACGAAGCCGAGGTCAATCGAATAATCACTCAGGCCCGCGCGCAGCAACTGGCTCGCGGTGTAGAACGGAAAGGCGAGCGAGGTCTGCCGGCCCATGGCGTCGGTGATCACCACCTGGGCCTGACCGTTGCCGTTCACGATCGGCACGGTGTTCAACTGGAACGGCCCGGCCGGCACCTGGCCGCTGTACTGCTTCATGCCGTTGATGTAGAGCTCGACGGTGGACGGCAACGCCGCTTGCCCGAAAAACGCAGGGATCGGAAATGTCACCAGATCAGGCTGCAGCGCGAAATTGCGTTGCAGCTGAATCCCGCCCAATCGCGTTGCGCGGCTCCAGTCCAGGCTGCCGCTGATGATGTCGCCCGCACGAAAGGTTAGCGCCGAGTCCACGAAGGAGTGGCTGAAGGTGGTGTCCAGCCGCACGCTGTCGGTGTGCGTGCCGAGGCCGCTCAGCTCGCTCACGCGCGACAGTGCGGTATTGGAGAGCACGCCCCACTGGTTGAATGCGCGCAGTTCGGTGAAAGCGGAAAGCGCGCTGTTGCCGTCGGTACCGCGCGTGCCGTAGAGGTCGTAGTTCATCAGCAGGCCGGGGGAAGCCTGCGGTTGCGGAATCGGATTGCTCCGCGTGTTGAGCACGGCCGCGCTCACGTTCAACAGGTCGAACGGCGCGGTGATGTCCAGCTTCTGCGCGGCCTGGTCGTAGTGCGCGGAAACGCCGGGCAGGGAGCTGAGCTGCAGCGTCTGCGGCGCGTCGGCGGGCAGCTTGAACCCCAGCTTGCGAAGCGTTTCGGCGCTGGCGCGGAAGTGTTCGCCTTCATGCACGAAATGTGCGATCTGGCGGCTGTCGTTGCCGTTCAGGAAGACCTGCAGATAAAGATCCTCGCCTGCGCTGTCTCCGCTCGAAGTGGCGGCCGAATCGGGAATGACCGAGATCCCCGGCGAGTCCATCGCCGCACCGGAATCGGGGGAGGCATCGGTCGCCGCCGCGGCAACCGCCGGCGCCAGCAGGGCGCTAGCGAGGCAGATCGTTGCCCGGAAGCGTTTGCTCGACCGGCTTTCCATTGACCGTAACCTTCAGGAGAGTGCCGTTGCCGAGCTGCGCCGCAGGCACCTTTAGCGGCCAGCGCATGGTGGATCCGGGCAGCACGTAACCGAGCAACCCGGAGGAAAGGGTGATGGGCTTGCCGCCGGCCGGCTGCAGGCTCGCATCGCTGAGCTGTGCGTGCTTTGTTCCTGTATTGCGCGCTTCCAGCGCGTATCCGTTCGAGTCGCGTGACAAGGTCCAGGTCAGTGCGGGCGCCGCATCCGCGGAAGCCGTCGTTTCCACGAACGCCGGCACCGAATAGCGCAGGACGTAGCGGACGCTGGACTTGCTTTCATTTTCCGGTTGCGGCAACTCGTCTATCAGCAGCCGATAGGCGTCTTCGTTGGTTTCGCCCGCCGGCGCGCCGGTGCGGATCACCCGCACCAATTGCCTGCCGCCGGGCTGGAGGTTCAGCATCGGCGGGCTGGCCACCAGGCCCTGGGTGGGCGTCAGCACATCCTTGCCGTCGGCTTGCGTCCAATGGAACACGCGCACCTGGGCGCGCAGCACGTCATTACCGGTGTTGGTCAGCCATATTCCCTGGGCGGTGCCGGCCGGAGCGAATTCCAGCCCGACCGGCGCCACCTGCAATCCGGAAGCACCGGTCGAGCCGCACGCGATCAGCAGCGCAGCGGCAACGCCGCGCAACGCGTTTTGCTTCAACATGACTGCCCCGCCTGCCGTCGCCTGATCAGAACGTCACGGTAACAGCAACGGTGTCCTGGTAGTTGCCGGCGGGAGGCGTGGTCTGTGGCGCCACTTGGCCGTATACGGTGATCGTCTGCTCGGAACCGTTCCCTGTTCCGGGCTCGGTATTGGTTCCCACCGTATTGCCCCAGGGAGTTGTACGGGCACTGTCCTGGTACAACGCGTAGCTCACGTAGTTGCCGCTGCCATCGGTCATCCGGTTGACGCCGCCGCTGGCGTTCAGGCCCGCACCCATGCCGATGTTGTACGGCGCCTGCGACGTGCAGGTCACCCCAAAGGTGGCCGTGCTGTTCACATTGGCCGTCAACGGGCCGGCCGTGAGGAAATCCAAGGTGGACGGTGCCGTGGTGATCTGGCAGGCGTTCTGGATCTTGATCTTCACGGTCATGTTGCTGGAGATGGTGGTTGCGGCTTGTGCGGTGTCCAGCGGCTGGACGGCAAGTCCGGCGGCGACAACGGCGGCGGCCAGCAGAGTGGTCTTCAGTTGCATGTGAATTCCCCAAAGGTGTTGAGTGGACTCGGGATGCCGAATCCACACGGGTTCGGCCGAGCTGGATTCTAGCAATCGGCGTGCCAGAAATGTTGGCGGATTTTTCCGAGGCCGGGATCACAGATTGGCAATCTGGCTCAAACCTCCTCAGGAATTGTGACAGGGTGCGCACGGCGCGCATGGACGGCGTCGCAGTTCTGTACGCGGGCGTAGCGTGCCCGACTCGGTCACAATGCGACGCGAGCGGGCGTCGCCATCGGAGCGCGCCGCGAGAATTCGACACCTTTTCTGTTGACTTGCGGTCCGATCCTCGCGAGAATGTTCGGTCTTTGCGGAGGGTTCCTTCGGCGCTCGGGTGCGAGCCGCCGGTTTGGCCGTTTCCGCGTTGTGAGGAATCGGAGGGATACCCAAGCGGCCAACGGGGGCAGACTGTAAATCTGCTGGCTTACGCCTTCGGTGGTTCGAATCCACCTCCCTCCACCAGCTTTACAAGTTGAAGGGCAGTTTTGCGGAGGTGGGTGAGAACCACCGGTTCGACAAAATTGTCTGGAACACATGAACGCGACGCGCAAGCGGCGCGGTCCGAAGGGCGGAGGGCAGGATGCCCGGAGTAATCCACCTCCCTCCACCAGATTGCATTGCAACGGAGCGAGCGCTCCGCCAGAGAACACCGCTTTTGCGGGAGTAGTTCAATGGTAGAACCTCAGCCTTCCAAGCTGATGGTGCGGGTTCGATTCCCGTCTCCCGCTCCATTGGGTTGCTCCGGAAACTTCGCTCACGTAGCTCAGTCGGTAGAGCACTTCCTTGGTAAGGAAGAGGTCACAGGTTCGATTCCTGTCGTGAGCACCATTGAAGTCCGGGTGAATCGCAATCACCCCTGATTGCCAAAATCAAAAAGCGGACTTCCATGTCCGAGGTTTGGAAGCCCAAGGTGAACCGCGATCATCCCTGATCGCAAGAATCAAAAAGCAGCCGTCCGTGGCTGCACTACTGAAAAGAGCACTATTTTTCGAAAGGTCCGATAGCCATGTCCAAAGAGAAATTCGAGCGCAAGAAGCCGCACGTGAACGTGGGCACGATCGGTCACGTGGACCACGGCAAGACGACGTTGACGGCGGCGTTGACGAAGGTGGGTGCGGAGCGCTTTGGCGGCGAGTTCAAGGC